>DAJQ01000009.1 GCA_002496395.1 Methanocorpusculaceae archaeon UBA456 | reverse complement strand
GCAAGCGGATGGCCAACCGTCAAAGGAGACTTCCAGTCAGGTGACGCAAACAGCTGTGTAGCTGTCGTCACCATGGGATCTCACCTGGATGAAGCGGGCATCTGCGCAGGCGGAGCTGCATTGTGCGGATCATGCAAGACCGAGAACCTCGGACTTGAGAAGGTTATCGCCAACATCATTGCAAACCCAAACATCAGATTCATCCTCCTCTGTGGTACAGAGGTCAAAGGACACTTAAGCGGCCAGTCACTTGATGCACTCCATAAAGGTGGCGTATCAGGTGGAAAGATCGTCGGGGCAGAGGGAGCAATTCCTTTCATCGAGAACCTCGACGATGCTGCAATTACGCGGTTCCAGGAACAGGTCGAGCTCGTCAACATCATGGAAACCGAGGATCTCGGTCAGATCAAAGCCAAGATCGCTGAGCTCACAGGCCGTGACCCGGGAGCATTTGCCGCAGACCCGATGATTGTCGAGGTCAAAGAAGCAGGCGGAGCTGGTCTTGAGACATCTGTTGCCGGAGCAAACCCTCAGTTCCTTGAAATTGAGAGAAAGCTCGACGCAATTGAGAAGAAGATCGAATTTGCAGACGCAGAGATTGCCCAGAGGGTGGGCAGGAAGATCGGACGTGACATCGGCATACTCTATGGCCTTGTAGCAGGGGTCATCGTCTTCATCATGCTACTCATGCTCCTTCCGAAAATTAGTATGCTCTAAATGAGGTGTTCCAACTATGTTCAGGTTTGAGAAAGAACAGACCGTTCTCGACTTTAATGGAATCAAGATCGGTGGACAGCCAGGCGAATACCCAAGGGTACTCGGTGCATCCATCTTTTACAACAAGCACGAAACCGTGCTTGACGATCACACAGGAAAGATTGACAAAGCAAAGGCAGAAGCACTCTGGAACCGCTGTATGGAGCTGTCCGACATTACCGGCAACCCATACTTCATCCAGATCATCGCCGAATACGGCGAGGCGTTCGAGAGCTACTTCAGCTGGTTTGACAGTATCGACAACAAAACACCATTCCTTATGGACTCTTCCGCAGCACCCGCACTCGCACACGCATGCGAATATGTCACGGAAGTCGGTCTTGCAGACCGTGCCATCTACAACTCGATTAATGGTTCGATTCCACAGGAGAACATCGACGCTATTGCAGCATCGGATGTTTCCTCCGCAATCGTCCTCGCCTTCAACCCCGGTGACCCATCGGTTCCCGGACGTGAGAAGGTGCTTGTTGAGGGTGGTGTTGCCGGTCAGGCAAAAGGTATGCTCCAGATCGCAGAAGAGGCAGGTATCACCCGCCCGATTCTCGATACCGCAGCAACCCCGCTCGGCCTCGGCTCAGGCGGTTCATTCCGTGAGATTCTTGCATGCAAGGCGATCCACGGTCTCCCAACCGGTGGTGCATACCACAACATGACAGTATCATGGACCTGGCTGAAACGCTGGAGAGGAACTGCAAAGAATCCCTCCGTGCTTGTAAGCCAGTACGAGGGTAAGGATGTCCTCCTCGAGCAGATGGGACATCACCACTTTGGTGGAATGGATGGTATCAAGCAGGCTGCATGGTCGAGCCCCGATATCGGGTGCAATATCATGGCAATGACTCTTGGTGCCGATTTAATCATGTTCGGTCCAATCGAGAACTGTGAAGGTATTGCAACTGCAACTGCATTCACAGACATTGTGCTTGCTGAGGCATGCCGTGAACTCGGTGGAGATCTGCAGGAAGCAAACCACCCACTGAATAAACTTGTATAAAGCAAGCATCATGGGTGGTGGAGAAATTCCACCTTTTTTTATTCAGAGTACCGAAGAATGCATTCGGTTGCTCTTCTGATATCAGATCCCTGTTTCCGTACCTCTGCGAGGTAGAGATCAAATGTCCGATCATCTGCCATCGAAAAAACCGGCTTGTTGAGATCGGCATGGAGCATCAGGTCAAAGGCACGTGCCTCTGCAACAGATAGTCCAAGAGCCTTATATTCACCCGTATGCGGCACATACACAGGGTTTTCATCCGAGGGTGTGGAGAGGACTAGATCTGCAAGCGGAGTTCCTGGAATCGGCTCTGCTGCGCTCACAAAGACATCGTCAAGTGAGAGTTCTTCGATCAGATCTTTTGTCTTCTGGTAATCATGCTGAGTCTCACCAGGATATCCAACGATGAAACTTCCGGCAACCTTCAGCCCATGATCGCGACAGCGGGTCACTGCCTCACGTACCTGATCAACAGTCGCCCCTTTTCGCATCTTCTTCAGGATCGTTTCACTTCCGGATTCTATGCCAAAAAAGACCCAGCCGATGGTATAGTCCCGGATTGCATCAAGCACCTCGTCAGTGATGCAATCTACGCGGATATCCGGAGATGACAGATTCTTTCGTCCCATGATCCCGGCAATACCAGCTAATAATTCGACAAATGCCGGGACATTCATCCTCCCCTGCTCTGAAGCATAGAGTGATCCGGTACCACCGGAGATCGAGATGCGATGCGCACCAGCATCTTTGAATGCCTGCACTTCAGTCAGGATACTCTCAATACTTCGGCTTCTGATCTCCTGCCCGAAGTACCGGGGCACCTGGCAGAACCCGCATCCGCCGATACATCCACGGTGCGTCTCGATATAGACATTTGCACCCCTGACATTCTGTGCACCGATATCGGAGGGGATCAGGGGGAGAGGACGCTCCATCGGCGCAGGAGGAGAAGGGCCGCAATTCAACATCCCGTCTTCTCCTCTATAAGCAACCCCCTGTATCCCGGGAGACGGACCATCACGCACAAGGCGTGGCGTGGTCACTTCACCCTCGCCCACAACAACTGCATCCGGCGATAATTCACCCAATACCATTGCCGGATGCGAAGATACAGGACCACCAATATAACACCTGCCGCCCCGCTCCTTCTGCGACTTAATCGCCTTTTTTATCCGATCATCAAAGAGATGCTGGGTGGAGTAAAGAGAGAAAAGCAGGATATCCGTATCTGTATCTTCGATGAAACGCGAAATGGAGACATCATACCCCTTCTCCCTGAGCACTCCGCCGATCACCATGGCGCCATAGGTGATGATATCCGGAGAGATGACCTTGATCCTCATAGTATTGGATTATTTGAAAGGACACAAGCATAAACAATCCGGGTTGTACGTCACGATCAATACCTTTTTGTGATTATGCGCATATGAGTACTTATTACCAAAAGCAGGTGATACATAATGCCAGGATTAGATGGAACAGGGCCCCGCGGTATGGGGCCACTCACTGGACGGCGCATGGGGCGCTGCGTTGCCCCTGCACCAGATTCACAGAATGCAGTACAGACTGAAAAACAAGTAATATTCGGACTTGGAAGAGGCGGAACCCCACGCGGAGGCGGCAGGGGATTTGGCAGAGGATGGGTACAGAGACGGTTTTAATCAACCTCCAATTTTCAGGGCAACCAAGAGGAACACAAGAGAACCATTCTGAAGGATCACTATTGATTGCCCTTTCACTCCCCTCTTCATTCACGTAGAATGAAACCCAAAAGATATGAGGTTTCATGAGTACAACCACAAGATTTAAGTATTTTTGCGCATATGAGTACATATTACCACAAACAGGTGATCAAGAATGCCAGGATTAGATGGAACAGGGCCCCAGGGTATGGGGCAAATGACCGGACGGCGCATGGGGCGCTGCGTTGCCCCTGCACCAGATGCACAGAGTGCGGTACAGACTGAACGACCAATCTACGGACTCGGAAGAGGCGGTCTGCCACGTGGATGCGGCAGAGGTTTTGGAGGAGGGCGTATGCGTGGTGGACGGTTCTTCCAGCCCGCAAACCAGACGGAGGTGCAAGAGTGAAGATCGCAATCGCAATGGATGGAACACGAGTGTCTGAACATTTCGGGCACTGCCAGAAGTATGCAATCTTCAATGTTGAGAATAACATGATCATCCGGGGCGAAGACCTTGACAGCCCCGGACATGAACCGGGAAAGCTTCCCAGATTCCTTGCAGAGCATGGCGCAAACCTCGTTATCGCAGGTGGGATGGGGCCCCGTGCAATCGATCTCTTCCATGAGAACGGGATCGATGTCATACTCGGTGCCTCAGGAGACATCGATGCCGTAGCACAGGCATATATCCGCGGAGATCTCACCACCGGACAGAGCACATGCCATCACGGCCCTGAAGACGAATGCGGCCATGATGAGAAAGAAGGAGCAATCATCTGCATTACTGCGCAGGCTACAGGCGTTGAAGCGCCCTTTGAAGAGCGATTTGGACGTGCTCCTTACTTCATCATTCTTAACCTGAAGACAGGAGTGGTTGAATCGGTTCAAAATGCGTTTGCCCAGTCATCAGGAGGCGTTGGTCCACGGTCAGTTTCAACAGTCGTGGATCATGGAGCACAGTATCTCATCACCGGACAGATGGGAGGCAATGCAGCAGAAGCGCTTGCTACAAGCGGGATTAAAGCCTACTCCTACCGCGGCGGCGGCACAGTTACTGATGCAGTGAAGGCATTTCTTACCGGAAATCTCCCATCAATCTCCTGATTGGTTGCTTATGAAGATTGCAATCGCAAGCGGAAAAGGAGGAACCGGTAAGAGCACGGTGGTGGCCAATCTTGCCTTTTCAATCGCAGAGAGGCAGCCGGTTGCCGTTGTCGACTGCGATGTTGAGGAGCCTAACATCCACCTCTTCTTTCCTGCACCATCAGAGGATCTGCCGGTAACGGTTCAGATCCCGGAGATTGATTCTACACGGTGTACATACTGTGGAGCATGTGGAGAGTTCTGCCGCTATGGGGCACTGACTATCTTCAAAGATCGCCATCTCTTTCTTCCAGAGCTCTGCCACTCATGTGGAGGGTGCGGGATTGTCTGCCCGATTGGAGCCATCAATGAAATTGAGAGGCAGATTGGAATCGTTCAGATCCGAAAACCCACTCCAGGACTCACCCTGATTACAGGCGTATTGCAGGAAGGGGAAGTGCAGGCGCCACCCGTAATCAGGATGGCAAAAGAACAGGCAGAAGGACATCCCCTCGTCCTCTACGATGCTTCACCGGGAATTGCATGCCCTGTCATCGAGACACTTGACGGCGTGGATTTTTGTATATTTGTGACCGAATCAACCCCATTCGGCATCCATGATCTCAGCCTCGCATATGGTGTTTCAGAAGAACTTGGCATTCCTGCCGGTGTTGTGATAAACCGCAGCGATGGAGATGATGGAACAGTCCGGGATTTCTGCGCAGAACATTCACTTCCAGTCCTGATGACAATACCATTTGATCGGAAGATAGCGGCCATCCAGAACAGAGGGAACCTTATCGCGCGCGAACTCCCTGGATGGAAAGAGCAGTTCATTGAACTCTTCGATACTGTGCTCGCAATCAGGGAGGAGGTACGATGATCAGAATTGCAGTCATCAGCGGGAAAGGAGGGACAGGAAAGACGATGGTTACCTGCGCACTCGCAGATACCAATACCAGTAAACAGGTGCTGGCAGACTGCGATGTCGAGGCAGCAAACCTCGAGCTGCTCCTCTCACCCACCCGGCTTACCACCGAGCCGTTTGCCGGTCTTGATGTTGCACGAATCGATCCAAATCGCTGTTCTGGATGTGGAATCTGTGTCAACACCTGTGCATTCGGTGCCATTCGTATGCAAGAGGACTATGCAAACGTGAACCCCCTCCATTGTGAAGGATGCGGTCTCTGCTGTTTCGTCTGTCCTGAAGGTGCAGCTGTGATGGAACGGAGGATCTGCGGTGAGATCTATACCTCTTCAACAGCATATGGGCCGCTCGTCCATGCCCGGCTCTTCCCCGGCTCAGGCACATCCGGACTCCTCGTCCATGAAGTCAAGAAACGGGCACTCACAATTGATCCATCCGCCGAGATGCTCCTCGTCGACGGGCCCCCAGGTATTGGCTGCCCCCTTATCTCCACCATCAGCGGGATGGATGCAGTACTGATCGTCACCGAGCCGAGCGTTTCAGCCCTCCATGATTGCAAACGACTGGTGACTGTCTGCCGCAGGTTTGACCTTTCTATTCTCCTGCTCATTAACCGGTTTGACCTCCTTGATGAGATAACAAGCGAGATTGAGGCATATGCAGAAGAAGAAGGAATCGGAATCGTTGGGAAAATTCCCTTTGACGCTGCTGTTGTCTCAGCTGTCAGGCGGGGAATTCCAATCACAAGAACTGATAGTCCTGCATCGAAAGCCATTTCTACCGTCTGGGAAGAGATCAGATCAGAACTTGATATGCCATGACACCACAGGAGGGAAGAGGATGCTGCGGAAAGCGGCGTGGGAGACCACGAATTGCCCGGATGATCGATGATGAAGAGCAATTCCGGTGTTTTGCCCCGCTCTGCGGAAGTCAGACGGTACAGGAGGAGCAGATCCTTTTGCTACCGGAAGAGCTCGAGGTGCTGAGGCTTGTCGATCTCCTTGGACTCGAACAGGAAGCGGCAGCCACCACCATCGGCATCTCACGAAAGACGCTCTGGCGTGATCTCCATGAAGCACGGAGAAAAGTTGCCGATGCACTCGTCAATGGCAAGACCATCCGGGTGCTCGGCTGTCTGCGTCAGGATGCAGTAAACTGTCCTCCATATCATCAGTCTGAGTGAAGACGGAATAATCCCCTCAGATACTTTTTTAGTACTATTTCCTTCACCCATCTGGTGGAGAGAGTGATATAGCTGTATAACTAACTTTGATACATGGAACAGGCCGGAGGCATAGGAGAGGTATTCCCGGATTATTCTGTGATACGAGAGGAGATCGGATCGAAAAAACCAAATGAGGTTGAGTCACTGTTTGGGGAGATGCTGCTTCAGACCATCTTCCTCAGGAGGGTGGAGACCGATCCCGCATTCCGATGGACTATTGGCATCAGAATCTCTTCAGATGAAGCATTATCCGATATGCTGCGCCGAACCAGCATGAGTATCATTTCCGGGACAGAAGACCCCGCAGGAGAAGGTCTTCTCCGCCTACGTATGATGGAACAGAACCCGGATGCCATCTGCATGCTCTTTGCAGAGGAGACCACACTCCCACTCCACTACTGGCAGACGAAGAGAGCGGGATTTTTGTATCGGACTATTCTGTATCAGACTGCACTCCAGACCTCACCTCCTGAAAGGCCAATACTCCTCCACCCGATGGATCAGGCAATCATCACCTCGTTTATCGAGGAGACAGCCTCGGGTGAACATACAATACATACAAAAGACCCATCGGTTCTGGGAAGAATTACAGACGCCATTACTGCCATAGCCTGCCATTCCTTCCTGGCATTATCTTATGAAGAGAGGCTCTCCATTCTGAACAGGCGATATCCCGAGGGCGGATGGGACACACTCATCTCTGCACTCATGATCTTTGAGCCATCTGCAGAGGCGTTGCTTGATGGAGCACGGTACTGTGCTGCAACACATCAAATTGTTGCTGCCCGGAGCCTCTACTCCCATGTGTGCAGTCGTGCAGATGATCCGGGTATCAGGCAGCTCTCTTACCGGGAGATGGGACTTCTATCCCGGAACATCGGCGAGTATGAGCGTTCATTCTCAGAGTTCCAGTCTGCACTCGAAGCCGCCCGTGAGAAAGGAGAGGACGCCCGATCATTTCAGGATGAGCTGATTTACCTCTGTGAAGCCGCCGAGAAGCTTGGCTTATCGGCTGAGGGTGACACCATCTTCGATCGCCTCATCTCGATCGCCCGGGATAGGGAAGGGGAAGAGCGGGTGCACCTGCTCATGCAGATAGCCACATCATGCAGGAGATCAGGATGGTTTGATCGCGAATATACTCTTATTGAAGATCTAATCGGGGAGGAAGGGTGCAGCGATGCAGCCTTTGCACGATTGGACACCCTGAACCGGGCAATGAGAAGAGATGGAACACTTGATTTTTCCCTCCTTGCCGATCTGGAAGCAGGAGCAGAAGCAGAGTATACCGCTCTCCGGGGTATCCTCGCATTTGGCGCATTCCAGTTCGATGACGCCCTTACCTGGTTCAATACCTCAGTTTCCATTCAGAAAACCCCTGAAACCCGTCTCTGGAGAGCGAGGGCTGCATGGTATGCCAATAAACCGCCTATAGATTTACGTTCTGAAAAGAATGACCACATCGAGACCAAAATCATCTCCGGATTACTCGGGGGGGAGAGTATCGGTGATCTCATCGGTTTGATCCCGGGTGGTGGAGAGGAGGAGGCATATGATGCCATCCTCGTCCTCCTTGAGGCGAGGAGAGAAGGCTCTATTTCGGAGACGATCAATACAGCCGCCGGAGCTCTTCTGAACCTGCCGGTGCCACAGGAAGAAAAAGCACAACTCCTCAGGATACTGGCAAAAGTGCTCTCCGAATGCGACATCGCCGATACAATACCGATCTTTCGAAAGGCACTCAGGATAACAACCTCAAAAGAGGCGCGTGCTGAGATCCTCTCGGAGATCGGATACTGGTATGAAACACATGCTCAGCCTAAGAAGGCAGCGGAGGCATACAATCGTGCGATCACACTTCGTCAGGAGTTTCCCGGTGCATATTCAGGGCTTGCCAGAGCTTTGGCACAGCAGGGAAAATATGAGAGAGCCGTCGAAGCGATCAACACTGCTATCCGGTACCTGCCCAATCAGGAAGAGTACCTGATGATCCAAACTCTGCTCCTCAACCGGATTGGAACAGATGGACTTGAACCTGGATTGCAGCAGCAGATTGATACCATCGATCGCTCCCTTTTTACCTGGAGAGGTGCTGTACCCTTATCAATTGCAGAGCGGTACCAGAGAGTGATCCAACCTGAAGGGAGGAAAGGAGATGATGCCGGAGTCGCACCCGGTGCTCCTGAGTTGATATCTCTGGAAGAATTGCTCACTATTCGAAACAGCGCAATAAAAGCAATACGGACGTGAGATGAAAAAAGTCATTTTGGATTGGCAATGGAAGATTCTGGCGACGAAACCTCCCCTGATTGGATGTGAAGAGAGATGAAACGCCTCATTACCATAATCGCCATTGCCCTTGCCCTCTACATCCTGGCGGGTTTAATCGGGGCACCTTTGGGAGTTGCAGACCCTGTAGAACCAGACCAAAAAGCACCCCAGGCACTAAACATCCTCGCGATACTGCCTTTGAGCGGGGATGATATGGATCTGGGCACCGCACAGCAGTATGGTATCAGTCGGGGGATGATACAACCCCGGGATCAGCCGATCATTCTCCGTATCGAGGATTCACGTGGTGATCCCGACCATGCAGTGGCGATCCTCAGAGAGCGGAGAAACACCCAGACCATTCATGCGCTCATCGTCTCAGGAAGTGATTGTGTTCTGGCCATTACCCCCTATGCCGAGGAGTGGGGCATCCCGATGGCTGCTATTGCCGCCCCATTACAACCCGGAGTTGAGAGTAGCAGAAGCAGGATCAGTTTTACACCGCCAATAGCAACAGAGATTGATGCAATCGCTCCATTCATCTCCGGGTATTCGGATATCGCCTTCATCTACCCGGATACCGGAGAGGGGAAGGCTATGGCAGAGCAGATTCTGGATCTTCCAGTCAGGCAGGGTATACGGCTGATCGAGTATACGCCTGGAGATGAAGAGTATTCAGATCTCATACGTCCACACCAGGTCATGCCGCCTGAGATCTTCATCATCTATGGTGACTCCCAGGTTCCGGCTCTCATCTCTGCGATCAGAAGCCGGGGAGCACACCCCATCATTCTTGTCTGGGAGCGTGGGAGTGTTATGCTGCTGGAGAAAGCTCCGGAGCTGGCAGAAGGAGTCTTTGTCATTGCGCCAGGAACAAATCCAGCCCACCCCGTCTTTTCAGGTATAGACGAACTGCCATCCCTTATGGCGCCGGGAACAGTAGCTGAGGCATATGATGCTACATATACCCTCTCATCAGGCATTGCATCCTGTGGAGATGCTATGGAATGTATCATGGGGTGGTTCTGGAAGAGAACATACACCGGGGCACTTGGAACTATTTTCTTCAATGAGAGAAGAGAAGCAATATATCCATATGAGATCCGGCAGATCCGGAGAGGAGAGACAGAGGGAGTGGGAGAGATAACCGCACCAAAAAGAACAGTCTCTATCGTTATCAATACCGGCGGGGCAGATCAATGGTTTGTTTCAGATGTGAAGAGGGGGGTGGAGCCTGCACTCAGTGTGATCAATCAACAGACAAACATTGCACTCCCGCTTGCCCGAACCACCGGAATACCCTCTATCTTTGATGCATCCGTGGAAGCTATCTATGATGGAGACGATATCCCGGATGGGGTGCAGATCATCGGATCTGTTCTCATTACTCCTGATGGAAAGACCGCTCTCTCGAGCGGAGTAGCAGATGCCAACCGAGAGATTGGAGTCGATACAAACGCATATATCAATCTCTGCTTTGATCTCCTTGAAAGACAGAGGGGAATTGAAACAAACCGTTCACTATCTCTCCTCTCAGGATCCATCGAAGATCCACAGATGGCAATAGTCCGCACCATTGCAGAATCCCGGGGATACCAGATTTCAGCAGATACAACGTATCATGAACGATCAGATATAGCCCCCGCAATCAATGTAATCATCGCCACTGCACCGGGAACCCCGCTCTTTGTCTCGGCCGGATCGCCAGAAGAAGCGGTGGATATTCAGAGGCATATATGGGAAAAAGGATATACACCGGATGGTATTTTTACACTCGGGGATGCCTGGAAATCAGAATCATTCATCCGAAGAGGGGCTCTCTTTTCTGATGGGATTATAGCAGCTTCTGTCTTCAGGAGAGAGAGCCTTGGTGATGACCAGATAATCCGCGGTGTTAATAGTCTGATGGTTCGACAGACCGGCCAGGAGATGAACGATATCACCGCCCGTGCATTTACCGGTGTCATGATGATCGCCGACGCAACAGATCGGGCAGAGAGTACCAAACAGTCATCCATTCATACCGCCCTCGAAAGAGCCGTGATGACACCCGAATACGGGGCACTCTATGATGGAGCCACCTATTGTGTACAGATGAGAAACAGAGTGTACCGAACCATTTTAGTATCCTGATACCGAGATATCATGAAAGTAATGATACGAACAGAGACGAGGGAGAAGAGAATCTGCCATGCCACGTGAACTAACACCCTATGACATCGATATCCTGAGAAAACTTGCGCCCGAATGTGAGGATCTGATCTGCAATGGTTCAAGAACCGAATTCCGATCCATTATCCCGCCGGTTGCCAACCACTACTCAACAGATGAGAAGGATTTTGAAAGTCGCCTGAATCGGCTCAATGATGAAGAGCTTGAGTACCTGATCGACGAGATGCGATCAGGAAACGAGAGTGTCGGCTGCATCTCACCGTTCTTCTTCTCAATACTCCTTGACATCGTCACACAACGGTTATCAAAGAGAGCCGGACAGGAACTCCTCTCAATCTATGAAAATGATGAAGGGTGTGGATAAAAGGCTCAATAAACCTCTTCACGCATCTCCAGAACAGAGAGGATCCGTTGCTGCTGTTCGGTTCCCCTGATGCAGAAGAATTCCTTCTCAAACCCGATATCCCGGTAGACAGCACAGTCAGAACAGTTACATCCTCTGCTCTCATCGGTGATGCATGCATCCCGGCTCTTCCCGATTGTGCAAAAAGCACGATCACCTGCTTTCTCCGCACATTCACGGTATGTGGGACAGTCCGGGCAGATACAGTGTTCTTTTCGTGTCAGAATAATCCCGCCTCGCTCAGCCGGACTCAGGACAAGAGGATGATCGGTGATGAGAGCGAGATATTTTTCAAACCTGGTGATATCCATAGCATAATCCCTCATCTATCAAGGGGGATCTGAAGGCAAAAAAAGGTATTGTCAGATGAGGGTTGAAAGTGATCAGTGGTTTAAGAGATCGTTGATTGCCGTCTTCACGATAATAACCACAGATTCGCGCCCGAACCGCTCTGAACTGAGCACGATATCATAACAGGAGAGATCCCCGATATCGATCCCATAGTAAGTCCGGTACCGCTGTGCTTCAGATCGTTCCCGCTCGATTGTTACTGCTGTTGCGGTATCGCCATCCTGGATATCACGCGCGGCGATCCTCTTTGACCGGCATTCCGGGCTTGCTGTCAGCCAGATCCTGAGATCGGCATTCTCCACCATTCTTCCTGCAAGCCGCCCTTCAATGATGATATCGTCCGAACTCATCCCGATCTCTTTCTGCCGCTCGTCAATCAGCCGGTCAATTGCCGGATCACTCTCTGCAAGTCGCCCAAATGCCGCGAGATCCATCTTCCGCTCTTCTGCACAGGCACGAAATACTTCGCCCGCAGAGATGAAGGTGAAACCAAGATCCCTGGCAAGTGCCTTTCCAAGAGAGGTTGTTCCACTGCCGGGAAGGCCGCTGATGGTGATTCTCATCAGATGCCCCCGATATTGAGGGCTTTCCTGATCACCTGACTGACGGTGAGCGAACAGATCATATACCAGAGAATCCATGCAGGAAGAATCCAGACTGCCATCTCATTTAAGCTGGTGATCCCTATGAACGGGAAGACGATGGCGGTATCCATCGAGAGTGCAGCACTCAGATCCATCCCGTGAAGCCGGTAGAGGAGCCAGAAGAAGATGGGGACCGTGATGAGAATGATGTATGCCATCGGCTTGAACTGCTGCTGGGACATCTCAAGCTGATCCTTCATCATGGCATCACGTTTTGCCTCGAGCTTCTTTACGGCTTTCTCATCACCTGCAAGCTGGGCTTCACGGAACTTCATCTGGAACTCTTTCATCTTTGCCTGCACTTCCTGCATCTTCTCATAGTCAATGGTGTACTTCTGAATCAGTGAAGAGTACAGACCGGTTGCCGAGGAGAGGAAGAGGAGAATCGCAAAGAACGGTAGACCAAAGGTATCAGTGAGAGGGCCAAGTACAGTATCGATCACCTCTGCTATACCATCCCGTATCCACTCCACTGCATATGCCATCATCAGGCCAAAGGCCAGTATGAAGGCAATATAGGTTCCGTACTTCTTCAACAGGTTCAGCATCGTTCACTTCCACTATTTCAGCACTGCAACAAGGGCTTTGACACTCTGCTCAAGGAGATGATCGGCATTGGTAACAAGAGCAACCGTGCATCCGGTGAGCATGGCATATGCTGCTGCAAATGACCGGTTCATCTGCTGGTGCTCCCGGATCGAACCGGCACCTTCCAGATCCCGGACACGGGATGCATCAGAGAGCCTGCGGATGAGGATCTGATCGTCATCTGTCTCCACGAGCACGATCGTGTCGGGCATGAGAGCGGTGAGCACCCATTCGGGAAGACCGGCAAGGTATCCTGCCGGAGTCTTCACGGATGCATGGGTATCAATGATAACATTCCCTTCAATTGCTGCCATCTTCTCAGCTGCAAGTTTCTGGAGGCGTTTCTGAACAGTCCGATCGAGTTTCCTCATCTGGTCACGATCTTCTGCGAGCCCCTCGGACTGCGCGACCTCGAACATAAAGGAACCAAAATTGATATTCTGGTAGGAGATCCCTTCTGCTGTGAGGGCCTCCATTGCCTGATTAATGACTGTTGTCTTCCCGACACCGGGAACCCCGGTGATGATAATCTTCTTTCCTGCCATGATCTTTTTCACTCCTTTCCAAAGAACGGCCTCATGAACGGATACATCTCCATGATCTGTTCGCTGGCGATCTGCTCATACATACGGTAGACGATACTTACCGCAAGCAGGAGACCGGTTCCCCCAACGGCACCGATGACACCGAAGAGGTTTGCGGCGACCGAGAGGACACCGACAAAGACACCGCCGATGACCGTCACACGCGGAATGTACCGGTCAAGGTACCGCTCAAGCACCTGGGGGTTACGGCGGTACCCTGGGATATGCATACCACTGTTCTGTATCTGCCGGGCGACATGCTTTGAATCAAGCCCTGCCGTCTTCACCCAGAAGAGGGCAAAGATTGCACCGCCGACAACCATGATTGTCACATCTATGCCAAGACGGATCAGAACTTCCCATGGAGCATGGCCGAGATCGCTCATCCACCACATCCAGTCCTGGGGACTGTTGATGGGTGCAAGGAAGTACATGATGCCATCAATTGGCTGTGTCCCGTCAAAGCGCCCGAATATCGTAATCCCCATGCTTGAGAGGAACATACCGAACATCTGGACATTCGCCTGAAGGACACGGACAAGGATCATCGGGAGCACACTTGCATAAATGAGTTTTACCGGGAATTTTGCTCTCGATCCCCTGACATTTGCATGGGCAAGGGGAATCTCGATCCGGGTTGACTCAACATAGACGATCACCATGAAGATGATCACCGTTGTGAGCAGAGCGATGATATCAGGTGTAAAGTACTGAAGGAAATTTCCTCCTTCAAATATGATCGCAAAGAGACGTGGGAAGAAACCTACCGGGTAGGGATCCGTTACCGGAGTCCAGTTAAAGAACCCGTTAATAATACCCTGGGACACACCTGCAACGATGAAGAGTCCAACTCCTGAGCCGATACCCCATTTCGTCACCACTTCATCCATAAAGAAGATCAGAACACCGCCAAGGCAGATCTGAAGGAAGATCAGGAATGAAACCGCTGATAAACTCCCTCCAAAGAATGCTGCTGCAATGGCTGGATCCGGCTGGAGAAAACCACCAACAAGGTTTGGTGCTGCCTGCAGGACGATCATCACAAGGATGAGGATCTTCTGAAGCCCCATGTACATAACCTGCCCACGGGCATCGGATGTATCAAGGGGGATCAAATCTGCGCCTTTCAGAAGCTGAAGGACAATGGATGCCGTCACAATCGGACCAATACCCACATGAAGAATAGATCCGCTCTCACCTGCAAGAAGTGCACGATAGAACTGGAAAATATCCACAGAGTCAGGTGCAAGTCCAAAGACAGGAATGTTTGTCAGAACAAAATACAGAAGCAGAATAGCAAGTGTCCAGATTAACTTATTTTTAAAATGGACATGCCCTTCCGGTGCTCTCACCGCAGGCATCCTTGCCAGCAGAGGCTCCATTCGATCCAGCAGTTCTCCCATAGGTCACCAAAAAAATTTAAAGGGCCAATGCCTGGCCGCCGAGCTCTTCGATCTTTGCCTTTGCACGCTCAGAGAATTCCAAAGCCGTAATATTCATCTTGTGATGAACACGGCCTCCTCCAAGCACCTTCTCAATACCGAGATTGGCTGCATCGAGGGTGACGCATCCGTCCTCCTCGCGGGCAATTCCCTGCACAACCAGCATGGGAATCATCTGATCGATCTCACCGATATCAAGGACAGTCAGATCGACTGATGTTGGTGAGATAAAACCATGTTTTCCTTCACGCTTGCCAAGGAGGTGGAACCGGGTGAAGTTGTGGTCACGCCATCCAGCTGCACCACGGCCACCCCTGTTTCCTGCTCCACGGCGGTTCTTATGTGTTCCACCGCCACATGTTCTCGAACCACGATATTTTGATCGCTTATTGACTGGCATCGCGAATTCACCTCATCTTATACAGGAGAGCGTTAATCTCCCTGCCATAATAGCCAAGCGCTCCACCCTGGTTAAAGGTCCGCTTGATGGTCTTATATCCCTTTCTCGGGGGGTGCATTCTCAGCACCGGTTTGAGTTCGGGGATATCCTTCAGCTTCACTTTGCCTTCGGCGAGGGCTTCTGCAAGTTCACTGACGCTTCCATAGTCTGATGCGCTCTTCAGGTACTCGTCAGTGAGGGGTTTGTTGCCAAGGAGGCGGCCGCGTGTCTTGAGAATTGTCTCAAGTGTTTCGGCTTCAACCTCGCCATAGGCCACAAAATCCTTCACTTTCCGGATCATCCCGAGATATTCGGGAGTCTCAGGGATGAGGACGCAATGGTTGATATGGTGGAGACGGAGCATCTTCAGCGTCTCTTTGATCTCGTGGCGGGTATTGACGACGCCGCGCACCTGCACGACTGCGTACATTAGTGCCGACCTCCCCCGATACGAACCATATTCGTCTCTTTCAATGCCTCAAAGGTCGCTTTTGCATAGTTGATGGTCGTTCTGGTGTTTCCTTTTGTCATCACCCAGACATCCTTCATACCTGCAAGATCAAGCACCTTCTTTCCAATTTCACCGGTCACAAGGCCGATACCCTGGGGTGCGGGCTTCAGGGTGACACGGACACTCCCTGCCTTTCCTTCCACCTGCATGGGTATCGAGTGCGGATTGCCGCATCCACATTCCCAGCTGCCACAGCCACGCCGTACTTTGATAATGTTCAGTTTTGCTGAAACAATTGCCTTACGGATGGCGGTGCCGACCTGGACATCCTTACCCTGGCCAAAGCCGATATAGCCGTCACGGTTTCCGACGACAACAACTGCACGGAACTTAATCCGCCTGCCAGAGTCAGTCATCCTCTGCATCATATCGATGGAAAGCACCTCATCACTGAGATCAGGGATGAATGCGTCCACGATACCTGCCTCCTTGATCGGACGGCCGCTGTTGAGTACATCTTCAAGAGATGCAAACTCCCCCGCAGCTACTGCTTTACCAAGGCCGGTGACAGGAATCCATTCCTCATGTTCAAATGCCATGTCACTCAAGCTCCTTCATAATGGCATCTGCCACTTCTTCCACATTTGCAACAAGGTTGCCTGCCCGATCAGGGGCATATCCGGCGATTGTAACACCCTTCACACGGTCTTCATCCGGGAGGATCTCTTCACCGTGAGGGATGTCAAATCCGGTCTCAACCGCTCCCTTCAGAGCAGCAAAGACTCGTGCACCTTTTGCTGCACGATTCAAACCAATATCAAGGATACCACCCTCATACCCTGCTTTCTGGGCACGTACGGCACAGAGCATGCCTGTGAGGTACGCAGCCGGGGTATTGCCGGTGTATCCGGTATAACCGAGCTTCGAGAGTTCGCCGCTGGTTGCCGATACAAGTGTCCGGTCTCCGGTCATCTCAGCAACAACAAGTTGAACGATGATCTGGCGAGATGTCTTTCTGACAACGAACCGTGGCCTTCTTGATATGATAAGGCGCATCCGCTGGTAGTAATCGGTTCTTCCTTCCTTCCGTCTCCTGAACGGGACGAAATATCGCGCACTTGTCGCCATATCAGTTCACCCTCTCTTTGTACAGCTCAATGTTCTGTTTCAGGTGTGATACATTCCTGAATTGTCCACCTGCTGCACGCCTGTAGAATTTTCGGTATACCGAGCGGTCAATTGTGCCGTTGTCACGCATCTCGCGGAGCGTCGTGCGCTGAGCACGGATCTTCTGAATCCAGACCCTCTTTGATGGTGTTCGGGCTCCCTGTGCACCTCTCCTGCGGCCATGCCCTTTGCAGTGGCCATAGGCGCGCTTGGCTATCCGGAGACGTGCACGTCCACGGCTGACACCCTTCTTCTGGTGGGCTGTGATTGCACCGTCACCGATGAGATTCCTGATATCTTCACGCGAGACCGCATTGGTAATCTCATCAATCTGATCGGGATTGAACCATACCCGGTTCTCTCCACATTTGAGAATCACGGCTGCGATCCGCCTCTGTGATGCGAGATCACTCATCGTCCTTCACCTCTTCATCAGAGACCTGTTCGTCCTCGAGATCCTCGTCAACCTCAGGCTCCTCTGCGGCAATAACTTTCGGATTTAGGACTTTGAACCCGCCAGCAAGTGCCTTCTCCTGAATCTCCATCCGCTTCTTCATCCCGACTGTTCCGCCAATACGGATTGCAGTGGTCTCCGCATCAAGGGACTCAAGTGTTGCAACTGTCATCACAAGTGCTTCCTTCATACCACATGGGTGGAAGCCACGGACAGCAACCGGACCTGCAAATCCCGGTGACGGGATTTTGCCCTTTGCTTTCTTCTGTTTTCGCTGTTTGCTCTGACCACCACGTGGCCTGCGCCAGACATCCTCAAGTTTGGATTTTGCGTGCAGGCACTGACGCTGGAAACTTCCACGTTTTGCATGGCGATCACGAATCAGCCTCTTTATAGCAACCATCTGGATCACGCCATCTCCACTCTGTATATGCCATCCTGGAAGACACGCGGATCACGTTTTCGGATCCTTGTAGCCTTCTCGATGTTGGCTGCGGTGTTACCCACCTTCTCCTTGTCAATGCCTGTCACGAAGACTTCATCTGAACCCAGCTTTACGGTGACGCCTTCTGGAATCTTTGCGTTCCGTGCCATTTTCTCACCAAGGAAATTTCCGATCTCAAGGAGACCGGGGTGAAGCTTCAGCTGGATCGGGAAGTGAGCGTAGACAACCTTCATTGAGAGTTCATATCCCTCGGTTACCCCGGTGCACATATTGCGAATGTGGGAAGCAAATGTTCCGACCATCGCATACACCGCCTTCCGGTTGGATGGTGTGCTGATCGCAACAACTCCGTCTTCAATGGAAACGGAGATGTTTGGATAGTAGAGGGAACGCTGAAGCTCACCCTTTGGGCCTTTCACGATGATCATATCACCATCTATTGAGACCTGAACCGAGTCTGGGATCACAATATTCTCTGTATGTACCATCTCAGTGCACCTCAGTAGACATACCCGATCAGCTGGCCGCCAATTCCGGCTTTTCTGGCACTTTCATGAGACATAACACCCTGTGAGGTTGTCAGTATCAGGAGGCCAAAACCTTTGGCAGGCAGGTACCGTGTCTCCCACGATTCCATATCTTCCGTCGCTACTGCAAAGCGGGGCGAGATTGCACCACACTTATTGATCCTGCCTGTCAGCTGGATTGAGAAACGGCCTCCCCGGCCATCATCAATGTATTCAAAGCCGGCGATATATCCGTTCTCCTGCATGATACCGAGCATCGCACCAAAGAGCCTGGAGGCCGGTTCAACCGTTACTTCAAGCCTGCCTGCATCGCCTGCATTCTTGATGGCGCTCATCGCATCGGCAATAATATTCTGTTGTGTCATTCTCCGGCCACCTAGTTCATCTTCTTAAAGCCCATCGTCGGAGCCCACTCGCGGAAGCACTGGCGGCAGAACATGATATTGTATCTCCGCACAAGACCCTGCTTACGACCACACATCTGGCAGGTGTTGCTCCCATAGCTGACTTTCTTCTGAGGAGCCTTTGTCTTCTCCGCCATTACTCAACCACCTCGACATTGAAACGCTCCTTCATAAACGACATGGATTCATCTATCCTCACATGCTGTTTAGAGGGGAGTTTCTTCTTCTGTGCAGACCGCCGCGCGATCCGTACACCCTTCTTTTCGATGACGACATTGATGTCCATACCATAGATACCGATCTGCGGATCATAGGACTGCCCAGGGTAATCCGTATGTTCTTCAATCCCAAGGGTGAAGTTCCCGCTTGAATCGAACCGGCTTGCATCAATCTTATTCTCAAGAATGTTCAGAGATGTCCGGAGGAACTCTTCGGCTTTATCTCCTCTCAGGGTAAGTTTGCACCCCATCGACTGGCCTTTTCGAAGGCCAAAGGCAGGAACCGTCCTCTTGGCGATGGTCCGGACAGATGTTGCTCCGCCACAGATCTCTTTTATCAGGGCCTCTGCCTTCATCAGCTTGTCTCCGCCTTCGCCGACACTCATATGAACAACGATCTTATCGACATAGAGCTCCTGCATCCCGGTCATACGGTAATCCCCCATATTCCAAGCGCCGGCTCTTCCCGTCCAACCATAAAGATGTACGGCTCGATCGTCTCGAATACTTCTCCTGTTGAGAGTTCCTCAAGGCTGACACGGTTTGGGACACTTCCCTGCACCGGGATCACTTCACGGATCCGGGCTACCCTGCCGGAGTGCTGGCCACCAACGACCATTGCAATGTTTCCGACTGCATACGGGAAGTGATCGGTGATCTCAAAGCGGGAGTCTCCATCGACGCCGAGTTTCAGAATAACCGAGTCCTTTGGCCGATATGAGTTATCGGCGATAAGATTTGCTCCGAAGAGGAGGTTTAACTGAACTTTTCCTTCTGGAAGAGTGGTCTTGTTTCTGATCTTTGAGAGACGGATCTTTGCTGCCTCTGGACTGACCTCGGATGCTGCAAATCGCCCACGCTTGTCAAGAAGCATTATGTAATGCTTCCCGATTGCAGGGAATGAGATGATATCAAAGACCCCGATTCCGATATGCGGATCAGTACAGATTTTGCCATTCACCACAACCTGGCGGTCATGAAGGATCTGTTTGACCTCCTTCATGTTTCTGGCAAGGCTCATGTGATCCCGCATCCAGATGGCAATCGGGAGCGCACCTGCATTATGAGGTCCGGGAGATGTTGCCGGGGAGTAGGTACTGACCTTTCTTTCGATACTCCAGGAGCCTGGAGCAACTATACGCTTTATATGTGCCATTATTCCTTCACCCCGAGACGTGCCTCACGCTTTGGATCTTTCAGGTTCAGTTTTGTGATCATCACCTTTGAGGGATCGAGCGGGCGGGCAACCTCTGTTCCATCCGCCTTCTTCACGGTAACGCCATGAACCTGTATCGCTAAACGCTTCAAATCGATTCCATCGACAACACCGGTTTTTCCGGCATGCTCACCACGAAGCACCTTTACGGTATCTCCTGTTACAACCCTGAAGTGACGGCGGCCATGCTTTTCACGAAGCTCAGGTGAGAGCATCGCATGGAGTAGCGAACCACGGAGGTGAATCGGTGCATTGTACCGGATCTTCCGCTGTTTTCTTGGCTGACTGCTTGCTATTCGCACCATAAAGCACCTCAGATGATGATCGTCGCCATAGACGCGATCTTTGGAAACCGTGCGGCAACTTCACGTGCAACCGGGCCTTTAATCTCGGTACCACGTGGATCGCCATTGTCATTGACGAGAACCATTGCGTTCTCTTCAAATGAGACACGGAGGCCGCTTGGCCTTCTAAATTCTTTCTTCTGCCGTACTACAACTGCTTTGACGAGTTTTTTGCGCATATCAGGAGTTCCTTTCTTGACAGAGACGGTTGCAACGTCACCAAGCCCGAGTTTGGGCTGACGCCTTCGCACACCATGGTATCTGTCAACCGAGACAACCTCAACGACACGCGCACCGGTGTTATCCGCACAGACCATTCGCGACCCGGTCTGGAGTGCACGGGGTACTTTCGATCCCAGTGCCTTCATGCTGATTTCACCTCAACAACGACGAAATGCGTCGTTTTGTTCAGAGGCCTGCACTCCGCTACCTTTACCTCGTCTCCAACCTTCACGTGAAGGCAGGGGGCGATGTGGGCATGGAGCTTGGAAGAGCGTTTCTCATACCGATCGTACTTCCTGATGAAGTGCAGGTATTCGCGCTCGACCACAACAGTCCCTTTCATCTTCTCGCTCACGACTTTGCCGGTAATCACCTGGCCGCGCACCGGCAAAGTGCCATGAAACGGGCAATCATCTTCGTTGCATTCCTGTGTAGGGAGTGCAACATTCAACCCAATGTTTCGTGCCATTAACAACCCTCATTTTTTGATGCGCATGGTGATCCGCTTCTCGGGCCGGCCGATAATCGTCGACCCGGAGAGTTCCACCTGCACCCTGTCCGGGAGGGTAACCCGGAATATAGTATGTTTCTTCGGAACATGCTTTAATCCGACGGATGTCAGGATTGAAATCATGCTCTTCGTCTCATCGACGATCATACCCGATATTCCCTCCTGGGCAGGGTTTGTCGCATGCACAACCAGAACGTTCCGTCCGATGAACTCGTGACGAAGAACGTTTTCTGGCGTGATCATGCACTTCTTCTCTTATTCTGCTCGGTTTTTATCCGGGCAATAGTTCTTCGGAGTTCGCGGATCTGACCCGGGTTATCCGGGGCGCCGCCAGCACTGACCTTACCGTACTGCTGGATGAGTTCGGTTCTGAGCTTGCTCTCCTGTTCGATCAGTTCGACATCCGAAAACTCTGCCACTTCACGAGCGCGGAAGATTGCCATCAGAGAGCCTCCCTCTCATATTCATCCTCTGGTGAGGAGACTGCCTCGAGTTCGCGATCGATATCGTCGCCGATATCGCCGACTTCTTCAACGATGATCTCCTTCTGCTCCGGTGGAGCTACCGGCGGGACGATATCAAACTGGTCAGGAATACGCGCACCTGGCGGAATGAGTTTCACCTGGACACCGATGGTGCCAAGTTTCTTAATCGCTACCGCATATCCGGTCTCGACGATGCTGATTGCAGGCTCGCCGGAGTGTTTGATGTATCCTTCGACAAACTTCTGGACACGGGATCGTGATCCGGTTAATTTTCCTGCGATGATCACTTCGCACCCGAGAGCACCGGATTCCATCACACGGCGGATGACGCTTGTTCCGGCCTTCCTGAAGTACCAGCCGCGTTCAAGGGCATTTGCGAGCCTCTCTGCGAGAATCTGCGCATTCAGGTTGGGGTTTTCTACCTGTTGAACCTCCACCTGTGGAGACTCAATGCCGTAGATGGTCTGGAGGTCGGCGGTGATCTGGCGGACAAGCTTGCCACCCTTCCCGATGACAATACCGGGTTTCTCGGCAAAGATTGCAACCTGGGTTCCGATCGGAGTCCTGAAGATATCCATGCCTCCGTATCCTGCTCTCTTCAGCTCTTTCCGTAAGAAAGCTTCAACACGGACCTTCCGGACACCTTCTGAGATGAACTTCTTTTCTCCTGACATTATTCCTCGACCTCCCTCACAATCACTTCGATGGTGACGGTTTCACGGGCTTTTGGAGTCGCACGCCCCATTGCACGGGGGAAGATAGCTTTCATGGATCGGCCCCTGTTTGCTGCGGCATGGACAATTTCGAGGTTTTCTGTGGAAAGCCCGGCATATTCTGCATTCTTCTTCACCGATTCGAGAAGGCGGATGTACTCTTTTGATGCCTTCACGGGGAACCGGCCCTGGCAGACGACACCTGAAAGGCTCTTCTGGTGAGCAACATTGTGCTTAAACCGCCGGAATGGGATCGCTTTCTTCTTCGCGACGACCTGATGCAGGTACTCAAGTGCAGAATCGACATCCTTGTGCCTGATGAAGTTGGCAATCTCAATGGCGTGTTTTGGGGAGCATCCAAGCTCGTTTGCCTTGGCTCGTGCGACATTCTCGCCTTCGAGCTTCATGATATAATCTGTTCGTGCCATAGAGATCACTTCAGGGGAACGTACTTGCTCGACCGGGTTGCACCGATACCGGCACTACCGTGTGAGATCTTCCGCCTGGTCTGGGCAAACTCTCCAAGATAATGGAAAACACCTTCAACCGGGATTTCAACCCGCTGAAACTCTTTTCCAGTGTAAATCTCGATCGTCTTTCCAACCATTTCAGGGAGAATGACCATCGCACGGCTGTGCGTTCTGATCTTCTCGTCGCCGGAACGGATCTTTTCAAGGAGGTTCTCTTCATCCCGGGTCATTCCACGCTGCATCTTCCTTCGGGCGCGGCATGGCATGATCGGAATGAGATCATTGATCGACATCTCCTGGAGGGCTGGAATAGTATACCCATGATAGGTGAACTCTTCACGCCGTCTCGGCATTCGCTTAACTTGTTTCTTTGCCATATCCGATCACCTCTTGTATCCGGTTCTCCGTGCGGCAACATGCCCGATCTTTCGTCCAGGCGATGTGCCACGCGATACGGTCTTTGGCCTTCCGGGATGCTGGTGCCCACCGCCACCAAATGGGTGGTCGATGACGTTCATTGCAACTCCACGAACACGTGGCCAGCGGGTTGCCTGGGATTTTACTTTGTGGAAGACTTTTCCGGCTTTCACATAGGGTTTCTCACTTCTGCCGCCACCTGCAACAATGCCGATAGTGGCACGGCAGTGGCTGTTGAACCATTTGATTGCCCCGCTTGGCATCCGGATACCAACCCGGTCTTCGGATTTTCCGATGACCTGTGCCTGCACACCGCTTGAGCGGACGAACTTTCCGCCATCGTTTGGACGTGCCTCGATGTTGCAGATCGCAGCTCCTGTCGGTATATCCCGGAGAAGGAGAGTGTTTCCATTTCTGACTGTTGCATCAGATCCAATCTCAATGACATCGTCAACTCCCATGCCTTCGGTGACGAGAAGATACATCTTCTCACCATCTTCAAGGGCAACACGGGCAATTGGTGCATGGCGTGCCGGATCGTGTTCGATATCAATGATCGTTCCACGAACCGTCTTATCGCCGGTACCGGGATGTTTGAGATCTGATTTGTACTTGTGTGATGGGGCGCGGTACGAAGGGCCTCCCTTACCACGCGCCTGACTGCTGATTCTATGTCCCATCTCAAATCACCTACACGATTCCAAGACGGCTTAGGATTTCTTCTGCGGCTCTGTCATCTTCAAAGCTCACAATGGCCTTCTTGGTTCCTTTATTCGTCATCAGGGTCCGAACCTCGGTGACGGCCTTTCCAAATGTCTTCTCGATGTCTCGAGAGATCATCTCCTTGTTGGCCTCTTTTCTGACGATGAAGACGAGTTTATTCTCGTTTTCGAGGATCGCCATTGCCTTTTCTGTAACAGAAGGATGATTCAGAACCATCTCAGTTCACCTCCGATAGCTGCTTCAGTGCCGATTCGGTCCAGACAGTGAGGCGACCTGCATGGGTGCCCGGAGCAAGGAGTTCGGCATTGAGTTCATGAACAGATACCGAGTCAACACCGGGGAGGTTGGCTGCTGCGCGGAGCGGCATCTCTGAGGTGACAATTAAGAGGCTCTTCCTCTGTTTCATTCCCCTTCCACGAAGGTTACCACGGCCCGGCTTTCTGTTTCTGCTGAGTTTCGACCTTATCACGTCACCCATCAGGCCAAGTGATTCAAGGACAGCGATGACGTCGGCTGTGCGCTCAATCTTTTCAAATGAGTCATCAACGACCGAGATAACGTCCTGCTCAAAGAGGTGACCGCGTGCCCTGACAAGCTCGGGATTTGCCGTTGCTGCGATGGCTGAGCGGATGGCGATTACCTTCTCTTTCTTATTGATCTTCTCAATCAGGTGTTTCGCTGTAACCGGCGGATGGCATGCCCTGCCGCCACGTGTCTGTGGAACTTTCGCTGCACGCGAGCCGTTTTTGATACGCGGGATCTGGGCCGCACCTCTGCCTGAACCCCAACTTGCCGCAGAGGTTCTCATCCCTGCGAAGGGGTCGGTGCCATGGGGCTGGTACCGGGTGCTCTGAAGTGCCAGAACCGCCCGCTTGATGATATCAGGACGGTATGGTGTGCTGAAAGCGTCCGGAAGCTCAATCTCCCTCAGGGGTGAGCCATCTAGTGTTTTTACTGCTGCTTTCATCTCTCATTCACCCCTGCTTACTCTTCTGGCTGACATATTCGACAACCGGAACCCGTACCTGGTGTTCACCGAGACGGATTGCAGGACGGAACCTGATGATCCTCTTGACGGGACCAGGAATTGAGCCTTTAATCAGGACATAGTTGTTTCTGACAAGTCCATAGTGAAGGAATCCGCCCTCTGGGTTGATCTCTTCTGTTTCCTGGCCGATCTTGATGATCCGCTTGTTATATTCTGTCCTCTGCTGGTAGCCCATCTGACCGACGTTTGGCACCTGCCAGCGGACATGGTGAGGAGTCCATGGACCAAGGGTTCCGATATGGCGTTCCTTCTTGCCGCGGGAATGTTTCCGCTTCCTGAGGCTGATACCCCAGCGTTTTACGGCTCCCTGTGTTCCTTTGCCTGTCGTGATGGCAGTAATATCAGCATATGCTCCCTCATTCATGACTGAAGCAAAATCAACTTCAGTTCCAAGGAGGGACTGTGCATAGGCAAGACGCTCTGCCATTGAACCACCTGCAACACGGATCTCCATCAGATCCGGAACCTTCTTCGGGATACCGGAGATGATCTCCGGGGTGGTGTGCATCAGGAGCATAATCTCAACGACTGAATCGGCAGAAACCGCTTCGTTGATCGCGGTGAGTGTTCCTTCGCGGTCGTGGTTCTTCGGCATCGTGATCCTGCCTGAGAGAGTCTCACTCAGGGAGTCTGCCCAGACCTCTGTCATCGGATGTTTTCCATAGGTATCTTTGCGGTACGCGCGGATGGCGGCAACCTTCATTGACGGAACCTCAACAACCGTAACAGGGATCATGATATCCTTCCCCTCGCTTGGGCTGCTCTTGTGGTCGTCAACCATGATGACATGGGTCATGCCAACCTTATACCCTGCAAATCCCTGTAATACCGGCGAACCGGAATATTCTGGCCAGGATTTGTACTTTGGAACTTCACTCTTTGCTCGTTTCCTTGGGCTGAATGCAAGTGAGCCTGAGCGTGGCCTGTGAGTTTTCGGCATGTATTCTTCAATCCTTCAAGTCTATCTATCTGGACTTCGTTTCAAAAGTCCATCCTGCACCGCTGTATCGCCCCAATGGAGACAGATGAGCGGGATACGTTGGTAGGAACAGTATGGGAAGAGATCTGGTACCTGACGCTTGAGCGTGGATGAAAAATACCATCTACGGAATATTCCTTCCGGAGATCTCATTTTCTCCTCAGAACTGGGTTGTTCTGCTCGTTTTATCGGGTTTTTTTTCTCTCTAAGAGTTCCTGACCCATACCGCGCTTCCCGGATGATCGGGAAATGGGCTCGCGATGCGTTGGCCCGGCGCGTGTAATCAGACCTGCTTATGGTCGTCTCGTTGCGGCATTTCGCAACATCCACCGGTTTTCCGTGAGGATACCGGCTGAAATGATCTCTTCG
The DNA here is from genome assembly GCA_002496395.1 of Methanocorpusculaceae archaeon UBA456. Lineage (GTDB taxonomy): Archaea > Halobacteriota > Methanomicrobia > Methanomicrobiales > Methanocorpusculaceae > Methanocalculus. Next base: position 74,858 of record DAJQ01000009.1, on the reverse strand, counting down.
CACAGACAGAAACAGCGATAGTTACCGCTTCGATCTGAGACAGCCTGATCCGGCTTCCTATACTATAGACAGGAAGAGATTATAAAGGTGATGAGGATCGGCGACTGGGGAGGTCCGGATCACTCAAAGAAGAGATCCCCTTTGTCGTTAATATAGACCTGAATTGTATCCTGGATATACCGGGCATGTATCTTATTTGGGTTTGCATCTTTCACCCGGTTAATGAGCGTGACTGTATCATACCGGACTTTGATGCCACATCTCTCAGCTTCTTCATAGATAGTATTGATCGCTTCAAGGAGATCTTCTTCGGCTGTTATGGTGCAGAGTTCCTGTGCATCAAGGGTGTTTACAAAATCAAGTGTTTCCCGTGCACGCCTGATGTTCTCTGTTGCCGACTTCTCGATGGTGCAGACATTTGCTTTTGAAGTATTGATCAGATCTGCGATCTGCTGCTGGGTCATTCCCTGTTTTCTGTACCTGAGTACTTCTTTCTGCCGCTCGGTGAGGAGGCCATCTTTCATTAATGTACTATATTGGTTCACAAGTTTAAACATTTTACCTTAACCGATAGTATCCCGACCGATAAAGAAAAAGCAGTTTCAAAATGTTTATATGCCTTTTTATCAAAAAAGGAAGTGTTCTCAAATATTTTGAGAGGTGTAATTCTATGGTAGTAAAAGTAGGCATAGCAAAACTTGGCAATATCGCCTCCGGTGTCATGGCAGAGCTGCTCCTCGACGAGCGTGCAGACCGTGAAGACATGCAGACCTTCATGGCAACCTCCGGCACCAAACTTCAGCCCGAAGATATCGACCGCGTCGTCACCAACATGAAGGNNGACCAGACTTCTGTGTTGTTGTCTCACCAAACGGTGTTCTCCCAGGACCAACCGGTGCACGTGAGGAGCTTGCAAAGGCAGGCATCCCCGTCGTCGTCATCACCGATGACATCACCACCAAGAAAGAGCAGTTCGATGCACTGAAGGCAAGCACCTTCGGCTACATCATCATGAAAGCCGACGCAATGATCGGTGCCCGCCGTGAATTCCTTGACCCCGTCGAGATGGCTGACTACAACGGCAACCTCGTGAAGGTTCTTGCACTTACCGGCGCATTCACCAAACTCCAGGTGGAGCTTGACAAGGTGATTGACCAGGTGAAGGCAGGCAAGAAGGGTGCAGACCTCGTCCTCCCGAAGGTTGTCATGACCTCCGACAAGGCAGTTGAGGGCGCATTTAACAACCCCTACGCAATGGCAAAGGCACGTGCAGCATATGAAATTGCACAGTCTGTTGCAGGCGTCAACGTAAAGGGCTGTTTCATGACAAAGGAATGGGAGAAGTACATCCCTATCGTCTGTTCAGCACACGAAATGATGCGCCATGCAGCTTTCCTCTGTGATGAGGCACGCGAGCTTGAGAAGGGAGCAGACTGTATCATCAGAAGCCCCCATAAGAAAGACGGCGTCATTGTCACCAAGACAAAGCTGATCAGCAAGCCGGAATAAAACCATACTCTTTCTTTTTTTTATCAGATACTCACATCGGGCGGAGCTTCTGTGCCTGGGATCAGAAGTGAAGGGATGTTTCGCGACAGGGTTACTCCATACGGAAGAGAGCCGTTTATAGCCCGGCTTTTTTACAGATATCCTCCGGCAGGGTCATAACAACCGGTTCCCGGCAAATTCGCTCCATAAATGCTGAATCGCTGATTGATCCAGAGTTTGGGTTGATGCGGGCAATCATGGTACAGAACGCGCACATTCCATCAAAGCCAGATGTGCAGGTTTTCTGGAAAAATATACCCATATTGAATGCATATGAGCCAAATGACCGATATAAACTAATAATACGAGCGATATCCCTCCCAAGACTCTCTGTGAGTGAGAAGAATTCATCGATTCTCCTGATCGGCAGGATACCCCGGATCTCACACTCTCCGATTGGGACAGGATTTGCATACCAGAAGATCTCTTCCCCAAAGAGATGCCGGGGACCGCCTGCCTCCTCATCAACAACAATCTCCCAGTAATCCCCGGATGCAGTTCTTGCAGATGCCTCCAGATAGAGTTTACAGAGTGATGCTGGTTTTCTGTCAGCAATTCCCTGAAGATGCGGATGCAGGAGGCTTGCTCCGGCTGAAGGGAGGAAATTCCAGTGTATCGATGGATACCCGGGATAGTCCTGAAGTGACTGAGCTGATCCGATGAGTGCATCGGAGAGCTGATCTGAGGTGAAAGATTCAACCATGTGTGCTTCTGTGATCACCGTGACGGTATGGCGATCCGCAAATGGGTAGAGATTTGGAAATGTCACACTCTCACCTTTTGTTATCCAATCACCATCTGAAAACCCACGCGTCGATGAGAAGATTCGGGAACGACAGAAAGGACATGTTGGATCCTCATAGTTGTACGAGGGAGGAGCGGCACCGGTGTTGATCCCTCGGGTTCCCCGGAAAGGGCTGATCCGGCAGGAGAGTCCTGTTGCGAATTCCGTCCTGTAACTGATCACAGAGTCAGGGACATGGATCTCTGTTGTAGAGAAGAGCGACACGATTAAAGGGTAATCAAAAGAAGCTAAAAAGGTTTTGAAAAAATTGTGAGAGAGGTATGAATATTCCTCTATCAGGAAGATTATACGACGTACTTGCCGAGGAGCCGGATCGAGTTGACCATGTCGGGTCCGAGTGGGGAGCCGAAGATGATCTGGGTGACACCGGATTTCGTTAAGTCCTCACACTTCTGTTTGACAATGTCAGGGGTACCTGCAATGGTGAATGCGTCGATCTCACCATCGCCGACGAGCCCGCCGACTGTCTTGAAGTCGAATCTTGAAAGGGCTTCCTTGATCTTTGCAACATTGTTCAGGTCAAGGCCGTGGCGTTCAAGGAGTGCCGGTGGCGAGCCTGCAGCGATGAATGCGGCGACGATCTTTGCTGCATTGCGCGCCTTCTTCTCGCTCATGTCGATGGACATTGCGGTGTATGCACCAATATCGAATCCCTTCTTGCCGACTTTTTCGTTGGCGGCTTTGATGATCGGAATTGCAACATCGAAGTCCTTGGGGTTTGATGCGTTGATGAGTGCACCGTCACCGACTGTTCCTGCAAGTTCAAGGACCTTTGGACCCTGTGCACCGATGTAGATCGGGATGCCCTTCTTGCCGGGGAGCTGGACACCGGTGAGTTTTGCACCGTCATAGTCGAAGAACTCAAGACCAGTCTTCTTCACTTCTTCGCCAGCGCAGAGAGCTTTGATCTGTTTGACAGCTTCGTTCAGGCGTGCAACCGGCTTTACAGGGTCGATGGCAAGTTTTGGGAGTGTGGACAGGTCACCTGGACCAATACCCAGGATTGCGCGTCCGTCTGAGATCTCGTTTAATGTGCATATGAATGATGCCATCGCCGCTGGAGTGTCGGTGAAGGCGTTCATGATACCGGGACCAACCTTCAGTTCGGTTGTGGCAGCTGCAATTGCTCCGAGGATCGGGTAGCAGTGCCTGTTGTTGTAGTGGTTGGTAATCCAGGCATAGTCAATATCTTTCGTCTCTGCAAGTTTGCAGTAATTTACTACCTGTTTGACAGAGAGGTTTCCGGGGACGAATTCAATTCCATAGCTCAAGGTAAATTCACCTCAGTGAGTTGTTTCACACACACACATATAATCATTATCATTTTGCCCTGATACCGCTTCCACAGAAGGAAAATCCCGGTGCAAAATGGTCGGAAAAGTAGGTTTCCGAGATGATTGTCTGGTTAACATGGAGTGAAAGGCTTTATGTCTTCGGGATAATATGAGAATACTAGTATCATGGACGCCGGCACTCAGCTGCTCCATGCATTGATGGATTAATCAGACATGAAAGCACTTATCATCGGACTTGGAGGAGCCGGTTCGCGGATAACCGATATTCTCTATGAACATGACAGGAGGAGTGGAACCAGTAGTGTTCTGGCTGTCGCAATAGATACCGATCTCTCCTCCATAAAAGATCTGAACTTCATTCCTCATACACAACGAATTGTTCTTCCCATGCTTGATGATACCATGGATCAGATCGATGGGGAGATCCTCGATATTGCGGAGATGATCCAGCATATCCAGCAGTGCAACACCGTTGAGATTGACGCGGTTATCATCTGCTCGGGACTTGGGGGCAGGCATGCCGATGCCATCCCCCTGCTTGTCGAAAAGATCAGGGACTCATTTTATGAACCTGTTGTCAGTATCCTGACACTTCCCATGAGGGATGAGGGGAGACGGATCTCTGCTAAGGCAGCAGATCAGATCGAGGCGATTGAGCTCGTTGTTGACGGATGCATCATCTTTGATAACGAAACATGGTACCGAAAGATTGCAACCGAACTTCTCAGGCTTGAACGGACAAACGAAGCCGGAGGAGGGGAACATGCGGCAAATGAGATATCAGATGGATATGAGATGATTGATGACGAGCACCTCAGCCGCACACCACTGAATCCACGTGAGCGAAACGAACTTCTCAATGAACGTATTGCCCGCCGGTTCGGGCTGCTGCTCCGTGCCGGAGAGTTTGTCGAGGGAGGACGGCCGGTTGCAGAGGTGGTTCTGGATGCAGGCGAGGTGATCAATACTATCTCAGGGATGGGCATGGTTGCCATCGGGTACTCAACCGAGATGATCCCAAAGCAGAAANNCTGAACAGACTGAAGAGAGATTATTCAGCTTTTGAAGAGGGGCATCTCCGGGCATCCCGGGTGGTTGAGCTTGCAAAGCGGGCGATCTACCAGGAGATATCAGTTCCCTGCGATCTGACCAGTGCAGACAAAGCTCTCATCCTGATCGCAGGACCATCAGAAGAGCTCTCGATGAAAGGGTTTCAGAATGTCAGGAAATGGATTGACCGGAGCATCAGCGGTCTTGAGATGCGTGCCGGCGATTACCCGGTGCTGAGCACAAAATATGTCGGCGTGATCATCGTCCTCGCCGGGATTAAAAATATCCCGAGGATCAATGAGTTGAAAGAGATACGGGATACCTGCCGCGAGGAGGAGCGAGAGGAGAGGATGCGTGAGGAAGCCCTAAGATTAGAGCAGGAGGAATATATGCGGGAGAAAGAAGAGATGGAGCGGGTCGCACGGGAACGGGCTGAACGTGCAGCCCTTCTCCAGAAAGATGATATCTGGGATGAGGAAGAGGATGAAGTACAGTTCATCCCTGACGAGAGTCAACGGTTTTTTCGAGAGGAACAATCCAGTGAGCCTCTTTCAGCAGAAACACCTGGATGGCAGGAGTGGAGCAGCCAGCCAGAGGGCGTTTTTGCAGCAAAGGAGGAGGGAATGATCCTTCCAGAGCGCGGAGGAGCAGCGAAGGAGAAGATGCTCTCTCTCCCCGGCAGGCAGGCAAAAGAGATAGCAGATATCTCGCGCCAGACGATGATCGGTGGCCCGGTGAAGCCGAATGACCGTTCGATGGATGCTGGTTCCATCCGGATGAAGGATGGCCCAACCGAGAGGGGGCGGTATGAAGTTGATCCCGCACAGGGTGCCTTCTCTCTCCCCTCAAATGTCCGTGCACGGGATGATTCGTTTGAGGCAAAGGCAGTCGCCCTGAAATCCCACTTCTCCCGTCCAAGCGATACCACCTTTGAGGGAGGAGAGATCAAGCTCAGGAAAGCATCTTCACGGCCAAATGATGATGCGCTGATCGGAAGGGGGCGTGTTGGTGTTAGCAACACCGCGAGGCCTGACGATTCCGCATACTTCGGTCGATCGGGATCGATCAGGGTTGGAAAACAGCCTGCCCCAAAAGATGATCTGGCAGGCGGTCGTGACAACCGAAATCTGCCCCGGCCGCGTGATGAGGTGAAGAGCCGCTCCAGGTTTGTGGTCATCGGCGGGAGTTCGTCAACGGATCAACAATCCGATGACGATGATGACGGGATCACCTGGATATAGGACAGGAAGAGAAGAAGTTGGTGCTCCTGTTCGCAGTGCAGCACCGGTTTATTCTGAGAGGATCCGGGATATCGGTATTGTTCCCGCCCCAATCTCTGTCTTCATTCTGATACCGGATTCATATGCCCTGCCGATCAGGTTCATCGCGCTGTAGATAACAATGGATGACTGATAGGGATCTTTTGGGACATTCATGACACCTTCGCCTGCTGCAACAGGAAGATGGAATCCGTTCTGCCTGAGCGACTCCATGATCTCGTCGGCTTTCCCCATGGCAGTTGTCGGAATATTCCTGACATTGGCAAGGGCAACCCCGTCTCCTGTCCGGATCAGGTTGCCTATTGAAGCCATCTCAGCATACAGGAAGAGCTGAAGCGGATCGATTGTTGTGCCCTTATACCCAATCAGGTGGTTAAAACCCAGAGGGATGCGCTGTTTGTGGTTGAGACAACCCCCATATGCCATCCTGACAGGGATGCCGTTATGCTGGAAGATACCGTCCATCGTGATACTACAGACGGTCATGAAACCGGTATGCCCTTTTGGAACCCGTGGGTCGTTTGTGGTCTCGGCATAGGTTCCAAAGAAGCCGATGTTCGCAGAGATTACCTCATCAAAGGCCGTTCGGACTGCGTCAAGATCCTCGTTTCTCACATAGGAGAGGTTATAGGCGACATCGCCGGTACATGTTGCCGGATCTAGTGTGCTCCTGAAGGCAAGCCTCTCAAGCCGTGAGATGACAAAGCCGATCCGATCCCCAACAAGTGCGCTTTCGCTTTCTGCAATCCCGAGGTTGGTCAGGACCCGCCCCCGGTTCCCGATCTTCCGGGTGAAACCGAGTTCATCGAGGTGATGGAGATAGTACTGGACCGCCCGATCGGAGAGGACAAAACCCTGTTCGGCCATCCGTTCGGAGAGGTGTTTTGCACCCATGGGATCCCGCGAATCCCTGAGAATCCTGAGGATCTCAAGGCATTTGCGTTCGGTTCCCGGATCAGTCTCGCGCATGCACTATACCCTCGCTGTCCTGGTACCGCCCTGAATAGAGTTCGTCCCCGCCGATGACCTCATGGAAGACCATCTGGACGATCCGGGTGTTTCGGGGAACCAGAATATCTTCATTTCCCATATTCGTGCAGCAGAGGGTGAGCTGGCCCCGGAATCCGGGATCGACATATCCTGCGCCGAGGAGGAGACCCCGCCTTCCATAGGAGGAGCGGCCCCTGAGGGTGGCGGCGATATCGGAAGGCAGCTCCACCCATTCGAGTGTAGGAACCAGCGTACACTGTCCCCGGATGAGATTTGACTCTTCTGCCACCCTGAGATCATAGGAGGCGGGCTGGAGGCAGGCATCGTCAAAGGGACGGATCACCAGATCACCGTCTCTGCTGTCATCACCAAGCCTGTTTCGGATCACTCCCGCTGATAACACCATAGGATCATATCGGCGGAAGAGATGAAAAAGAGTGAGGGATTGATGAGGGGAGGGGTGGAAGACCACCGGAGGATACAGAGGTCATGGTTGAAGACGGCAGGTTTTCTCTTCCTCAGCATTGAAATAGGATTTCTGCGTATACTCTATAGCAAACTGGATCTATGGGGTAGAGGATATCCTCTTGGGCTTCGAACCCAAGGACCCGGGTTCGATTCCCGGTGGATCCGTTCGTTTTTTGTGTATCTGGTGCGATCACTCGATTCTGATATATGCCTGATCAAAATCACGGCCGATCTCCACCATCATCTCAATGTCACTGTCCGGGGATCCCGGCGCCGATGCGTGCACCTTCACCAGGCAGATACCGGAGAGCCCTGATACATCGATTGAGTACTGTTGATTTCTGGATTCCAGGGGGCCGTTATCCGAATACACTGTGCCCGCCACCGTCCACTCATAAGGGCCGGTCTCCTGGAATCTCTGATAGAACATCGGATCGACGACCGTATACCTGATCTCTTGTGTTACCCTTCCAGTCCCGCTATAGTTGAGATCCCAGGCGATGGGGAGGATATCGGTCACGGGACCGGGCGCGGTCGACCTGAGATTCTTCATCTCAAGTACCGGCTGATCCAGCCCGATAACTTCTATCGGCGGTATGACACTGATGAGGGTTGTCGGGAGGGTGAGGGTATCTCCTTCGAAACTGACCGATGCGGCAGGTCCAAAGAGTTCGAAGGTTCCGTCTTTTTTGAGGCGGAGCCGGTATTCTGCCTGCCAGATATCATGGAGATAGATGGTGCCGATATCAAAGGAGAGCGTATATGCGGGGGCATTTTCAGCTGGCGGGGTGATCCCGAACCAGTCATTGGTCTGGTCAATCTCCTGTGGATAGCCCTCAACCCACACAATATCCTCTTCCTTCGTATTGTAGTGCGATACCAGGGTCTCTGGAACATACTCGAAGAGATCGCCTCCCTGGAAGGGGGTCATGTTAATCACGATATTGTCATGGGAGAGATGAAGCGTGGTATTTACCCCGGCTTCTGTGATCAGCTCACCTGCAATCTGTGTATAGACAGCTGTTAAATCCTCTTCATTGCCTGCCCAGATATAGCTGCCACCGGTTGCTTCCGAGAGGATGGTGATATCCTGCACCACCCTCGGGTTGAGGGTTTCGGCAAACCCGATAGTATACACCCGCACCTGTTCTTCAGGCGAGCCGCTCATCGCATAGACTGACATGTTCTGGTTGGTATACTGCCCGTCAAGGGAGACGGAGCCTTGCCGCCAGTCGTTAACTGGATACCTTCGGAACCACGAGTATTCTGTATCAGGTCTTCCTTTTGGCTCAGGGAGATCGCTGTACCACTCATACCCTTCGTTTGAGAAATCATATGTTGACCCGCTCCACGGATATGCTGAAAGGGCGATGCCGTACGTGGTCGCATAACTCTGATATCGGACAGATTGATCTGGATCAGTATCCGGATAGCCGATCCCTTTTGCAAGCGGAGAACCATGGAGGTTCCAGTCCCCATCCCCCATCAGGATCACCGCCTTCACTGCTCCGGGCCTCCCCTCCTCTTTCAGGTGCCGGATACCTTCGTAATATCCGCGCCGCATAATGGTCGCTCCGTTCGCTGTCAGGCCATCGATTGCAGCGTTCACGGTAGCCTGATCATCGGTGAGCGGCTGGTGGATGGTGACAGCGGAGGAGAAGGATGCCACCGCAACACGGTCTCTCCCCGATTCCAGATCCATCTGCGAGACGAATTCTTTCGCTGCATTTCTGGCAGCTTCCATCCGGTTCGGCGACACGTCCGTTCCCGCCATACTGCCTGATGTATCGATGACAAGCACCACATCGACGGGATCTGGCTGGAGCGCCCACCCGTCACCAATAATTGTGACTGTCACATTGATCGTCTCGTTTACGGCAACCGTCTCCGGTTCGACCTTGGTGCTGATGCTCAGGAAGGGATAGTTCTTCCAGATAACAGAGACCACTTTCTCCTCACCTTCCCAGTCTGCTGCTATGATGGCGGTGCCGGTTGCATTCTTACTATACCCGGGGTGATCGGGATCGGTGGTGAATCCTGCGGGGGAGAAGCGCACGATCGCAAGGCCGTCTTCGTTGGTGACTGCTTCTGTTCCATCCAGGGATGCATTGCTTGTGGTGATGTAGGCGCCACAATCAACCGACTGGAGAGAGAAGCTGACCCTCTCACCCGGCACCGGGTTTCCCCGTGCATCGATCACCTTTGCCCGGATATCAGCCAAAATGCCGGAATCCACGTCCGCACTTGGTATCACCTGGGGATTTGCGGTGAGGAGCATCGCCACCGGCTCGGTATGGTAGAACTGAAGAACCACGGTATCATGGACAGCTTCGTTATCAACGGCGGTGCAGGTGATGATCACCTCCCCAACGGTGAGCATAGGCCCATAGCTGATCCGGATCTCACCGGCACTGCTTGTGGAATACAATGCAGTGGTTGTTCCGGTGCCGGTGGTTGCGGTGAACTGAATGGATCGGTTTCCTGCAGGGTTTCCATATTCATCATTAAAAATATACGAGAGATCTATCTTCTGTGCGCCATCTGCCGGAGCATGGAGGGGAGATGTAGGGGGATGACGTACTACAGAGTGCGGGATCCCATCAGCAATTGCGGTGATTGTGATCCACCGGGACGGGATGAGTGGTGGGGATGGATCGATCAGGATGAGATGATCAACGGGTTCTGTTTCAAGACGGAGGCTTGTATTCACAAAGCCCTCTGCATCTACCGGGACAGAGACGGTTGCGCTGGTTTCACCTGCATGCAGGAAGACCGCGCCACCTCCGGGTGAGGTGACCGTCAATGCCACCTGCTCTGGAGGAAGCGATAGTGCCGTCTCCCTCCGGTTATCAACAGGGTTCCCATAGGCATCTATGAGCAGAATGGAGATCGGCACGGTTGAGCCAAGAGATGCCTTCTGCGGATAGGAGAGAGAATCGATTGCAACAGGTTCCCCGTGATCGATAGACTGGATGAAGTGAGCTTCGATCGACTCCATCCCATCCCCTGCCGGATACCATGCCTCCACCCTGATGGTGGCATTCCCGCTTGTTGTACCGGGGAGGAAGGAGACGGTGCCCCTCCCTGCACCATCGGTTGTGGGAGAGGGGTTTGTGAGAGACCCGGTTATTGGATCAAGGACCGAGAAGGTGAGCAGAACACCGGAGAGAGGCATGCTCTGGTTATAGACCACTGCCGTCAGTGTTGCGGCCGTTCCTGATCCCGCTACCACCCATGCCGTATCGGTTGTGATGATGATCTCATCAGGAAGCAGGGCTGTTGCCGGAACTGCTCCGGCTGCTGCGATGATGAGAAGAAGAATGAGCAGCCGGGATGGTGAGTTCATATCATAGAGTCACCGATTCCGGTATTTAATAATTTGTGATTTTTGACCTGTTTGAGAAAAAAAGGGGGGAGAATGAGTGTATAAGGTTACCAGCTTTTGAATTTTTTAATCTGCTTTCCCTTCTGCATCCTCATCCTGACGAGATAGGCGCCCCCTGCAATGATGATCAACACCAGCACGATGCCGCCGATTAAAACAGGGTTTATCTGTGATTCAAGCGTGATGGTAACAGATTCCTGACGACTGTCCACCGGCACGATGAGTTTTGCGCTCCCCTCACGGTACCCGTCCTTTGCCGCAGAGAGGAGATATTCCGAGCCAGGTTGAAGGGTTATAAAGAGGAGGCCGGATTCGTCTGTTGTTCCCTGGACAACGCCACCGGCAGAGACGATTGCTCCGGAGATGACCGAGTGGGAGGCATCGGCGACCAGCACCCTGACAGACACCGACGAATAGGAGAGATCAACAGCAAAATCGATTGATCCGTCCGAGATGGTGATCTCGCGGCTATATGGTTCGAAGCCGTTCTTTCTGATCTCAAGGAGGTAGCTTCCTGCGGTCAGGCTTCCAAGAGATGCCCTGCCATACCCATCGGTCTTCCCAAGCAGGGTGCCATCCAGATAGATATCTGCCCCCTCAACCACCTTCCGTTCTGGATCAAAGACGGAGACGAAGGGAGAGTAGTAGTCTTTTGAGAGTGCAATCGAGAGGACCTGCTGATCGCCGGTGATATACTGCCGTATCGAGTACGGGCGGTATTCGGGTTTTTTCACTTCTATCAGGTATTCATAGCCCTTCCTGAGATTATAGGAGAAGATACCATCATCCCGTGTCGTGCCACGGACAATTCCATCCAGCGTGATCTCTGCCCCCTGGATGGGACTCCCGGTCTTCTCATCGGTGATCCGGAATGCAAACCGGTCTCCCCGTTCCATCACAACCGAGATCTCACGGGATGCTCCCGTGAGCTGAACCTGGGTCTCCGCATCACGGTAGTCGAGGGCCGAAATGAAGATCTGGTAGGTTTCCCCATCGGCAAGGGAAAAGACCGCTTTTCCATTTGATCCGGTCTCTTCGGTCTTCTCTGATGAAGACCCAACGACCCTGACGATCGCATTTCTGAGCGGGGCGATGTTCTCGTCATAGACAAGAACGGTCAGCACCGCGGAGCTCCGGGTGAGGGTTATGGTTCGGCTGGTCTCAGATCGCTGGACGGTTACCGAACGGCTCTCGTACCCGCTTTTGGTGACCCTGAGTATGAAGCTCTCTGTTCCCGGATGGGTGTAAGAGATGTAACCGTTAGAGCTGGTGCTCCCGATATAACTCTCGCTCACATAGACAGCCGCATCCGGGATCCGGTACCCTTCAGAATCCTCGACATAGATGTTGAGGGTGACAACCGCCTGTGCTGTAGAGACGAGTGCCAGAAACAGGATAAGACTGAGCAGAAGACGTATAGCACGCATATACAGGTTAGTATTGTTTTCTCACCTATTAGTGCATCGGTGTTCGCCAGCGGTTCCCCGGCACCCTGTCAATCAGCATACCTTCAACAGCTATCGGCATAAGGCGGCGACCATCTTCAAGTGCCTTCTGGAGCCGCCATCCCCGGTCTGCATAGATGGTGAAGATCGGCTCTCCCTTCTTCACGTGCTGGCCCTGTTTCTTATGGAACCTGATCCCGGCGCCATGGTCATGCGGGGCGCCAGCCGCGCGCGCAATGGTGATCAGCGCCCGGTTATTCATCTCGACCACGTACCCGGTTTCAGGGGCATTGATGGTGAAGGAGTGATCGCCCGGCGGGAGATCCTCAGCTGTCACAGCGGGATCGCCGCCCTGGATCTCGATCACCTTCTGCATCATCAGATCGGCTTTTCCCGATGAGATAAGGTCAAGCGCCGCCTCTGTCCCGGTGTCTGCCTGCACCTTGCCCGCCATCTCAAGAGCGATCCCTGCAATTGCGGCGCTCTTCTGGATGAGTGATTCGGGACCCGTGCCGCCTTTTAAGATGGAGAGAGCTTCCGCCACTTCAAGATTGACACCGATAGAATGGCCGATCGGGGTTTCGCCGTAGGTGAGTGCACACTCGACTTTCATCCCGAGCCGATCCCCAAGCTCCATGAAGTCGCGGGCGAGTTTACGCCCTTCCTCAACGGTGGTGACTTTCGCATCCCTGCCAACAGGGATGTCGATGACGACGAGATCGGCGCCGACTGCGAACTTCTTCGCCATCACCGAGGCGAGCATCTGGCCATGCGGATCGATCTTAAGCGGGTATTCATAGAGGATGATCTTGTCGTCTGCCGGTGCAATGTTCGTCGCACCGCCCCAGACGATAGCACCTCCGACCTTCTCGGTCATCTCCTGGAGTTCGGATCCGGTGAAGGCGACAGGGGCGATCGCTTCCATCAGGTCAGCTGTCCCTCCTGCGCCGGTGATCGCACGCGAGCTGGTTTTCGGGCATTTGAGGCCTGCTGCCATGATGATCGGGACCACAAGCAATGTGATCTTGTTGCCGGGGACACCGCCGATAGAGTGCTTGTCAACGATCGGGTGCGAGGCAAAGGAGAGTTTTTCTCCTGTCTGCACGGTTGATCGGGTGAGGTATTCGATCTCATCCATATCAAGGCCGTTGATGTAGGTGCTGACAAGGTATGCACTGATCTCGCCGGGGGAAAGGGTGTCGTCGACGATCTCCCGGACGATCGACTGTGTCTCCTCCATCGAGAGTTTGCCACCATCCATCTTCTTCTTGATGAAGTCAATCGAGGCGGGTCGCCCGACTGCACGGACTTCAAGCGACTCCCCCCCTTCAAGCCGGAGCTTCCGGTTCGTCACCTGATAGACGCCTGCAGTCCCCTGAGGGAACATGGTTGCGGTCGTTGTCACAAATGCCTGTGCGGCGGTCTTCTTCTCTTCATTGATCACCTCGACGCGATCCCCGTCCAGGACGCCGATGGTGCGGGCGTCATCCCGGTTCAGGAGGATGCCCCGGTATTCGATATCAAGCACTTTTCCAGAGAGACGAACCATAGATCACACTACCTTTTGGAATCATACCGGTGGTATCCGGCATATGATAAGAGGATCTGGTTTGCAGGAGGGATAAGGGTTGCCGGGGGAGGAGGGTGGGATTTGGGCAAGAGAGTGATTGTCAGGGGAGAATGTTGAGGAGAGAGAAGGGAAAGATATGAGATGGGCATAATGGCTTTGCAGGCTTCATTTACGTTGCGAGAAAGCCTGGCAAGGTCGATTCCTGTTGAATAGCCTGCCTTATACTACGGCAGCCGAACTAGAACAGCTCCAGAAGCTCTTCTCTCTCCTGAATCCTTCTAATATCATCAACAAGACGACTTTTCTTTTCGTGCTCAATCAGTTCTTCAATAACCCCGGAGAGCGTCATTCCTGGTTTTCGCAGACGGAGGAGATCTTCTACAATATCCTCCCTGAGAATAATCTGTTTTGGAGCTTTCATGAGAATACCAGCATATTTTTTTCTGTTTTCTATCCGGGACAGGGATTCCAATAGGAGAAGAGCTACCGCTCACCTGTTTTGCAATTGACAAAGAAAAAGAAAAATTAGGGTTGGTTAGGTTTAGTCCCTGCGAAGAACGAGGAACGCTACCGCACCAAGTCCTGCAATCGCTACAAGTGCACCAAATCCGGGTGATGCCGGGGTTGCCGGAACTTCGGTTGGTGGTGTAGTTGCCGGTGGCTGGGTTGCCGGTGGCGTGGTTGCAGGTGGCGGGGTTACCGGGACACCCTCAAGGACATTGAAGGTGGCGGTTGTTGATGCATCTGCTTCGATTGATTCAACGGTGACGATGTACTCGTCTGCCTTGAATGCAGCTGCATTAACTTCGAACGACCAGATGTTGGCACCTGCATCGCCCTTCGTAACCTTTACAGTTCCGGATGCGCCTGAGAATTCAGTTGCGGATGTCTTCTCGGTTGGCTGGAATGCAGAGGAGGTGACTTCAACGAGAAGATCGTTATCAACACCAAGGTTTGTGGTTCCTGTGATGGTAAATGTTGATCCGATGTACTTGTCGCCGATTGAGTCAATTCTGATCCATGGCTCTTCAACAAGGAATGTCAGCTTGGTGTAAGTGTCATCGACATTCGGGTTGTTCAGAAGCTGAATAAGCGCTTCTGCTGCGTCAGATCCCTGAAGACGGCCTGGACCATCAACTGGGAAGTAGTCTGTTGAAGCTCGACCAGCAACCGGAACAACACCTAGCATGGTTGCATAGGTACTGCCTCCGACTACAGCCTCAACAACATCGAACCGGTTGTTGCCCATTGGGTGCTGCACAACGACGAAGTACTGGCCTGAAGCCATATTCTGGGTAGCTGCACTTGTCAGCTCATACTCGAAGCTTGCATCATCGTCGACAGTCTGAGTGTCACGTGCATAGAAGTTGCGTCCGAGAACCCAGATTGCAACACCTGGAGAGGGGTCACCTTCTGCATTACCGCGGATGAACATTTTGTCGCCCTTTGCGACAGAGGTCTGTGAGGCGCTTGCGGAGACGAAGCCCTTGCGGATCACAACTGAGACGGTTTCGTACTTGGTGTCTGCAAGGTTGTCCTTATCTCTTGAGTCGGCAACAGCGTAGATTGTGTAGGTGCCGGCATCAAGTGCAAGTCCGGAGGTGTCCCACTTGTACTCCCATGTGTCGTCACCCTTTACATTTCGCTGGATGAAGTTGATACCAAATCCACCAGCACCATCAATAACGGCAACTGCCGGGTTTGTCAGCTGTGCACCATTGTTGGCGAGGTTTGGACCGGTGATGAAGAGGTACACATTGGATGAGTCAGTGTTGGTACCTGAGAGGGTTACTTCTTCGCCGATATAGTAGCTCCGGTCACCTGATGCGGTGATGGTAACTGCACCCTTCTCGACACGGACCTTTACTTCATCATAATCCGGACTTGCTGCAAGAGGAGCATATTCCTGAACACGGATGGTGAAAGACTGATCTTTGGTCTCCTGATTGGTTCCAAAACCAACTGTACGCTTACCAGATGAGTCTGCAGTAACCATGGCTGCATAGTCAAGCGTTGGTTTAGGTACTAGAATTGAGTTGGGAGGAACATCATTCCTAACCTGCATGCCAGTTGTATATTCATATCTGGCTGCTGCCTCACCTTTCTGAGCATTGGTTGGAGCTGCAATTACTGGCACGGATTGTCCAGCAGGTACGAGTGGAGGAAGAGTTTCAACGAAATTCCACTTATAGACACCCTGCTGACCATCTTTGATAAATGGAACCTCGTAAACCGGAGGAACCCCGTCATTCCAGAGGTTGGATGTTCCTTTTACCCAGAGGACATAGTTACTGTTTGGACGACCCTCGATTGTTACGGCAAAGTCGTTGTTGCGGATAACGTTGTCCATGTTTGAGGTAATGACAAGGTCATCATCTGCAATAGTTAGCGAGTAGGTCTTTGATACAGTCTTGCCAACGACATCATAGTTGTCATTCATGCTGTTTGCATTACAGTCAACTTTGATTGTGTATGTGCCACGAGAATAGGCTGCAGCAGCAGTATTCCAGGAGAACATTTGTCCTGGTGCGACCTCATTTTGCTCAACAACAAAGGGGTTGTTGTCAATTAATGTGTTCGGGTTGGCAGCACCAGCAGACAGGTCAATTAAGGGGTTACCTGGTGCGGTACTAACAAGTGACGTATACACGTTACCATTGGGATCAGTTACGCGGATCCTGGATGGAGCCGCAGAGGGGGCGCCACGGGCAGTGAATGCATCAAGGTTCGAGACAATCCTGAAATTGATTGCCTCCCCACGAATGATAGTCTTGTCATTGATAATGTCATTAGCTGCATTGCGGATCTGGATATCAATTGCCGGATCTGCAACAAGGATTGCTGCAGCAGCAAAGAGACCAGCATTATCATACCAAGCACCTGTTTCCATCGAGGGATCTACATAGAAGTTCGCTGGGTTAGCTACACTCACCGTCTTTGATGGTGCATCTATTCCCGGAGTGGAACCTGGTGCAAACCATGCAAGGGTTCCAGCTGCTGGCAAACCAGCACTAATATCAATTCCTTCTTCACCACGGAAGACTGTTCCCCCGGCTGGTACGACAGTATTTGCCGCTGCCGGGAGCACTACAACCATAGCGAGTGCAAGGAACGCAATAAGTGCGATCGTTAATCTTTTAGTCATAAATCATTTCCTCCTTTTGTTCAGTTTGAACAATTCAATTACCTTACATGCACAGATGAAATGATTCGACAGTTGCCGAAATTCGTTTCAACGTGCTGCATACTCCGATCAACGGAATATGCTTCCATATTAGATGTAGACTTAATATATCCTTTGTGGTCGGGCGCGTTCCTGGAAGAGAACGGGGGAAAACCGGGCGGGGCAAAACATATGATGCCCCCCGATCTGAAGAGATTCGTGATCAGATCCACCCCCGACAGAGATCATCATCCCCTAACATGCCGGAAACGCCGCAGAAAGTTGAGTAAAACACCACCCGAAATTCATCCTGATACCCCTCTATCGCACTATTACTATCTACCCCCCGCACCATTAGTATGATCATGAAGATCATCCGTGCTGCAAGCCTTGGCCGTGCCCACGAACTCATCATCAAACACATCCTTGAGAAAGGGAGAGAACGGCGAACCGAAAACAGCGAGGAGACGCTTGAGACCGACGAGATTGCACTCCGGGTAGAGAATCCTTTAGAAGAACCAATGGCAAGTGCTGCTTCCCGGTTCGGAAGATCTTTTCTGGACTGTTATGCCAACGATCTGATCAACGGATCAGATGCAGTCTTTGAGTATGACTACCATTCCCGCCTCTTCGACTGGGGACAGGGGCTCAAACTTAATGAAGCCGACATCCATGCTGACCAGATCGCCTATATAATACAGAAGCTTAGGGACGAGCCGGTCAGCAGGCGGGCAGTCGCCGTCACCTGGAACCCGGCCATTGACGAGGAGCTGGACGACTGCCCATGCCTCCAGCTGATCCAGTGTGTCATCCGGAAAGAGAGGGAGGGGGAGGAGGAAGGGGATGCCCGGCTCCTTGATATGAAGGTCGTCTTCCGGTCAAATGATATGCTCTCGGCAGCAGGTGCAAATATGTATGCACTGGCACGCCTCCAGCACCATATAGCAGACGCAGTCGGCGTGCCGGTTGGAGCATACACCCACATCTCGCTTGTCCCACACATCTATTATAAGAGGGATGTTGCCGACATCCCCCCGTTCTGCGGCGAAGGAACGCTGATCCGGCCGGTGAGAATTGTCTGTGCAGCCTGCCGGGGATGCCCGAGAGGAGAGGGGATCTAACCCTCAATTGTTGCGTTTTTGATCCATTCTGATGCGTGGATACGGGATCTCTGCCAATAAACACCTCCATGAAGACGCAAAACGTCCTCGTGATTTCCGTCAGGTTCATTAATCATCAGGAATCACATATTATGGCACAATAGTCCGGTAGTGTAGCGGTCAATCATGGGGGACTCTGGATCCCCCGACAGCAGTTCGAATCTGCTCCGGACTACTTTCTCTATTTTATAACCCTTAAATTAAATATAACTGCAAAATTGTGCTTTTCTATAGTTTACTGGGCATTTGAGAGTCAAAGCGGATGCCACTTCGTACTTCAATAAACCGCATATGAGTTTATACAAAAATCTAAGACGAGAAATGAATTACTGAATGTTCGTTTGTGAGCAGATACAATTGAGCAAGGAGAATGAGAAAAGGAGGGAGCAGATGTGAAGGTCAGGGCTTAGAGCAGATTAACTATTCCTTTTTTCGAAGATACTGTTGGATTGAACTGAGATACGCCTCAAGTACAACGTAATCCTGCTGAAGAACCGCGTAGACCTGCCCTCTATCAAGATCACCATACCTATGAACGAGGATATTCCGAAAGCCCGCCAGATCTGAGAGATCCTGCACAGATCTTTCCGATATGATGGCATACCTCCCCAGAATTTCAAAAGCTTCCCGATAACTACCAGGTTTTTCCAATTTCCCATCTGCGATTATGTCAGCCGCAATATCAATTGAAGATTGAATTGAGATCATCATCGCATGCAAGACCATATTTCTCGTATCCCTATCTGAAACAACCATATCCTCTGATATGGAGCGATAGCGTTTCCAGTCGGCTAATGCATTTTGAAACTCATCAATATGATGATATATCCTCATCCTTTCACCGGTGAAATACAAGCCCCATCCATCATCTCAAACATTGGGAGCAGATCAAGATACTGTGTCAGAACATCTGCCTCAAAAGAGCTGCGTTCATCCTCATCACGGGCAAAAACAATCCGCCCGCTCCGTACCACCTCATAGAGGAAACGAACGGGAGCACCATTCAGAATGCGAAGATCAACCTCACACCGCGGAGCAATACTTTGTTCTATAACAGAGGCAATTCGCATACCATATTTGAGGTAGTCATAGGGCTTCCTCTCCCCAGTCACAAGGATCCCGATATCAATATCATTAAATTGATTGCTTTTCAGAATGGAGCCGAAAATATACACTAAAGCGACATCAGCAGTGATTTCCGACTCGGACGCGAAAACACGAGCGATCTCACCGATAATCCGTTCCCTCGCCCGCTCATCCAGATCATGTTTACCAGAATTAACATGGGAGGATAGTGATACCATATGCAGTACTCCTTGAAGATACTATTATCAGAAGGCACATATTAATATAAGCCAGAAAATATCGAAAACTGCCCCTCGATTCAATTCATTCAAGCCCCAGATCACGTTTCAGTTCTTCATGGGGGACGAACTCACCCCGTTCAATCTCTTCCAGGGAATCCCGGATCTCGGCAATATCCTCATCAGTGAGAGGTTCATCATCTATCACCTCCCGATACCAGTAATTCATCCCCCATCGGGATTAATGGCTCTCTTAATACCAAGCCCTCCATCACGCCAGAAACGCCGCAATAATCCCGGACAGAAAGATCCCATCAAACGTTCCGGCACCCCCGATCGAGACGATCGGCGCCCCAAGCGATCCGATCTTCCTGAGATTTAAGAGGTCTGCCCCGACAAGCGTCCCGATTGTGCCACTCACGTACGCAATGATGGCGGCATTCAGCCCAAAGCCACCAGCAAGCAGGATCCCGCAGACGAGGGCGGCAAGAGGCGGCAGGAAAAACGGCGTCCCTATACCGACACCCGGAATGAGCCGGGCATACCGGTTCACCACGATAGTAACAACCAGTGCCCCCACACAGGCGAGTGTGAAGAGCCGGGCATCACCCATCCCGATGAGGGCGTGAAAGAGGAGATAAACCGATATCAGGACCGGGATCACTGCCCCGCCGAGATTTACCGCTACCTGCGTTATTTTGGCCGGCGGCTGCACCGTATACATTCCATTATAGAGAGACGGGGCAAACTGGCGCCCCTCCGGCCGCTCCGGCCGCTCCACCGGCGCAGAGGCCTCTTCCCGGATCGTCGTTACCGGGATATTCACCAGGCTCCCGATCAGGATCAGGAGGAGGAGCCCGATTGCCTGGAACCACGAGAACCCGAGGTTCGTCAGGGCACCCCCCACAAAGCCGAGGAGAACAAACGGAATAAGGAGGATAAGGGCTGCGAAGAGGATGATCAGCATCAGAATGGAGAAGGGATTGAAGAAGACATAGCGTGGCATTGGCAGACGATCCTGTTTGCTTGTACTCCATTCTCTTGCATCAGCTCTATTATTAGCGTATCGATGGAAGCGATGAACCTGCACCCGGAGATTACCCGGATTGCAAGGCTATAATTCATGAGTGGATGGAGCGGAGGGAGAGGAGGGCAGGGCTGAGTAGGGCAGTATCCGGCTCTTCACCACCATCATAAACTCACATATGGTTTATTGAAGAAAAGGCAACCCGGTGATCAACCACATGCTTTCGACGATATTTCAACTCGAAAACCAGAAATACAATGTAAATGGCCCTGAAAAGGAACAATTTGAACTACTGGAAGAGAGAGAGAGAGAGAGAGAACAACCACCAGAAGAGTATTGAACATACCAGAAGAATACCAATGAATTGTTCACAGGAAAGCAATGAGTAATATCAGAAGGGCCAAACAAAACACCAATACAATCCATCCAGACATGAAAACCCGGATCACCATTCACAGGGAAGGCACAGGGAAGGCAACTTTTTCGTAGCCATCGATCATCGTACTCACGTCGCTGATCAGGGCACTACAAGAGAAGAAGCAATCAGAAATCTTACAAATGGACTAAAAGAGCATCACAGGCTTTTACAGGAGATCAGACAACAGAAATAAGAGGAAAGGGTAAGAGGAGCGGCTCACCACCACTCTCCGGTGTCACCTCTCCCCAACACCACACACAATCGCCGCATGGTCATGGTGATATGGCTCAAGCCAGCAAGTGTTCAGGATAGATAGCCCTGCACCTGTCAGCCGCTCGATCGTCTCCGCAAAGACCTCTTCAGGTGTCCTCCTGATATCAACCGACCTCGTCTTCAGCATCAGAATCGCCGCCATACCGCCATCGATCCCGGCCCCCTGCTTCAAAAATGGCAGGTGTTTAATCAGGATCCCCGCCTGATCGGGCTGGGCAACATCCTGGTACAGCAGGTCAACCTCTTCGAGAAACGGCGCATACCTATCAGGGCGGGTTGCATCGCCTGCGATCGGAACAACATTCTTCCGCTTCTCTGCAACAACCAGCAGATCCCGGAGAGGCCGGGGAGCAAACTCGACCGCATACACCACATTCACATAATCTGCAACATGCGACACAGTCGTCCCGTTCGCAGCACCCAGATAGAGAACCTTCATATCTGCCGTTAGATCTACAGACTCATCCAGCATGCAGAGGGCGGCAAGCTTTGAGCGGTAGGGATCCCAGACCCGGTACCCTTTCACCATCCGCTCATTATAGACCCCGCCCGCACCCGGCGAAACGATCTGTCCATCGATCCTGATCATTCTGTTCCCCTTCCAGTAACACCATCGATCAGTGCCTGTGCCGAGGAGAGGAAGCCGGGATCCGCCTCGCCACGATAGAAGTCAATCCGGGCCGCAATCGCAAGCTTCGCCGCAAGCACCCGTGCCACCCTCCCCCGGATCTCGCGTGGGGCATTATGCACCCGCCGATGCTGGAAGATGATCCCATGTTTTGGGGAGGGCGAGTTCCCCCGGATATGCGAGAAGAGGGCGGCCTCGGCACCGATCACCTGCACAGAACTGCCGGGCATCCGGGCAAGCTTCTCAAGCCCCCCGGCACGGGCCATGACTCGTGCGGCAACAAGGCCGCCGACAAGCTCACTCGTGTTTGGGATCACCTGCGCCGCCAGCCGTGAGACATCAGCGGCAAGTGATGTCCGGGCGGCGATCAGCCCTTCAAGTTCATCAGCCATCCCCCGGAGTGGACGGGATCTGCTTCGTTTGATCTTCGGGAGGACCCGTTTCACCGAACCCTGCCTTCCCTTCTGTGAGAACGCCGGGTTCGTCACCTGATACCATTCAACAAGCCGCTCTGAGAGGAGATTGATCACCTCATCCATCTGGTCGAGCATCCGGACCATCTGGAGAAGTTCGGCATCCTTGCCAGATGCCGCAGCCTCGATCACCCCCTGTACCTGGAGAATGGTGACCTCGCGGAGCCGCCTGAGATACTCGGCACGATCGGGGAAAATTCCGCTCCCTTCGATCAGATCAGCCGTGAGAGGGCGAAATGTCTGCATATTGGTCTTTAAAGACTCCACTCTCGCCAGCAGCTCGACGGCAGATCCCACACAGGGTACAAGGACTCCCCCATCATCTATGCTCCCGCACCAGTACTCCGTCATTGCAGAAGAGATGATACCTCAGCACCTATATATCCGGCGACCGAATCTTTGGGTATGATCATCGAGGCAGCACTCTTTGTAGTCGGCATCATTCTCCTGGTAAAAGGTGCGGACCTCTTTGTCGGAGGGGGGAGCGGGCTTGCCTCACGCTTTGGGATCACCCCATCACTCATCGGGTTTACCGTGGTTGCGTTTGGAACCTCGCTCCCTGAACTCGTCGTCAGCATGAATGCCGGACTGACCGGCAACCCGGGAATTGCAACCGGAAACATCATCGGGAGCAATATCGCCAATATCGCGCTTGTACTAGCGATCTGCGGGTTGCTCAATCCCCATGCACTCAACCGGCACCATCCGGCAAACAGCGGGGTGAAGAGGCAGGCCCTGCTGATGCTTGCGGCAACCGCCCTCTTCATCGCCGTTGCATGGTCAGGAAACCTCTCCGCACCAGCAGGAGCTATCTTCCTGATTGCGTTTATCCTGATCCTCAGAACACTCTGGAGAGAAGGACGCGAAGAAGGAGATTTTCCAGTTAAACCAAAAGGCAGCCTCGATTATCTCATGACGGCAGGCGGGATTATCGCAGTCATCATCGGCGCACAGCTTGTTGTCACCTCAGCAGTCGGAATCGCCACTGCCCTCGGCATCTCCGCCTTTGTGATCGGGATGACCATCGTTGCCATCGGCACCTCGCTCCCCGAACTTGCCACGTCAGCCGCTGCGATTCTGAAAGGCGAGCCCGGAATATCAGTTGGAAACCTGCTTGGGAGCAACATCTTCAACCTCCTCTTCGTCATGGGAATCATCGCCCTGATCATCCCCATCCCGATTGCAGAAACCGGCGATCTCCTGATAATGGCAGTCTTCTCGCTCGCCGCACTCCCCATCATCTATGCAGGCGAGCGGGCAACCCGCCTCATATCGGCGGTTGTTCTCATCGGGTATTTCGCATATATCGGGATACTGGCAGGACTCATCTAAAAGAGCGGCATTCCAAGAACCGACCAGCAGATGATCGGCACCATGATCGCTCCCATGCAGAAGACCCGCTGCACCGAGACCATCGGCGGCACCGACCCGATTGTTGTTGCAAGCGCGAGAACCAGAAGCCCGAACGGCCCCGTTACAAGTGCGGTCAGTGCCACAAGAAAGAGGATCACCGTAAGATTCAGCCGCCTGACATTCAGGGTTGCAAGATACCTTGAGCCTTTTGAGAAGAGAATCGTGAGCGGATACGCTGCCACTGCAGCGATACAGGCCGCAAGCATGATCCCGGCAAGCGGCGGCAGCTCTTCTGTTGCGATTGCCACCATTGCCCCGTTTCGTGCCCTTGAAAGTGCATAAAGGGCAGCAATCCCAAGGAATGCATTTGCCGTATTCGCCGCACCGGTTGCAAGAATATACCCCCTCCCATGCCGCGTATACGAGATAAATGAGGCAAGTACCGCGTTTGCGGTTGCATTTGAGAAACCAGGCATCCAGCCAACGATAGCACCGGCAACCGTCCCGGCAGCAGCAGCCCCGGCGATCTCCCGCCGCTCCATCCTGATACCACGATAGATCTGCTCGGGGATTGTGCCTGTCGCCCCTTTGAGGAGAATCGGCAGACCAAAGAGGCCGGTCAAAAGCGGGAGGAGGAGGGGGCTTCCGCCGGGGAGCACCTGC
Source organism: Methanocorpusculaceae archaeon UBA456 (assembly GCA_002496395.1). GTDB lineage: Archaea > Halobacteriota > Methanomicrobia > Methanomicrobiales > Methanocorpusculaceae > Methanocalculus. Next base: position 50,560 of record DAJQ01000009.1, on the reverse strand, counting down.
CAGGAGAGGTATGAATAGGCGAGCGTGAATGACCCGAGGATCCCCGATGCGATGAAGACAACAGCCGCCCATTCCGGCGATTCGGACCGAACCACAAGCACCCCGGCAACTGTCAGTAGGAGCAGTCCGATCCACCAGTCCAGGTACGGCTGGAGCGGAGGCAGAAGATAGAAGAAGAGCGGGAAGAGCACCAGCCCGAATGCGGCACCCGCAGCAGATCCAAGTGCCGAGATCCTGACCGCCTCCTCTCCAAGCCCTTTCATACAGAGATCGTGGGCCGGCAGTACCGCAATCGCAGTATCGGGATCAGGCACGCCGAGGAAGGTGGAGGGGACGGCATCAAGGAAGGTATGGGTGATCAGGGTTGCTGTCACAGATGCCGCAAAGACTGCAGGGCCAAAGAGGACGAGGAGTGCCGGATGCACCCCGAGGAGGATACCTGCCATCGTGTTGGAGTGGATCCCCGGCGTACACCCGCTGATGGTGCCGAGCACCACACCGATTATCGCTCCGATCAGGATCCCTTCCATCATGTGAAGATGATCATTGAACAGGAGAAGACAAGAATATCATGCATCCGTCCAAATAGAGAGAACAATGATCATCGCGGTAACCAGACTTCCGGAGAAGGCAGGCAGGGATCAGGCTACCTGTGCGCAATACGGCCATTCCTGCCGGATTGTATCGCCTCTGGCAGCAGATATCTATGACAACCAGATCCAGGCATTTGTGCTGGAAGCAAACCGCGGCGCTTTCGACTGCATCTTCTTCACAAGCGCGCTGCCTGCCGAGCGGATAGCCCCGCTCCTCAGGACAGATACCCGGATTATCGCAATCGGCCCCCAGACAGCCCGGATGCTGGAGAAGGAAGGGCTGACTGTTGAAACGCTCCCCACATACTACTCCCGCGATTTTGTGCCCTATCTCGGCGACTGGATTGAGGGAAAGGCGATCGGGATCCCCCGGGCCGATGTCCCAAACCCCGCCCTCATCCAGGCAATTGAAGATGCCGGGGGTCTGGCATATGAGTACCGGTGCTACGGGCTTGTTCCGACGCAGACACCACTTGACACAGAAGGAGCAGACGCGATCCTCTTCACAAGCGCAAACTCGTTTGTAATGGCTGTCTGGGAGAAGGATACAGGTATCATCCCGATTGCAATCGGGGATATCACCGCAGACGCAATGAGAAGAGGCGGAGTGAAACCGGAGGTTGTTGGCGATGGATCCCTTGCCGGAACCCTTGAAGCACTGAATGCGTACCTGAGCGGGAAGAGAGCATGACACAGGACCACAAGACCGGCATCCGGTCAGGAATCGTCATCATCGACAAGCCGCCGGGACCCACCAGCCATGAGGTTGCCGCCTGGGTGCGGGATATCCTCGGTGTCAGCACCGGGCAGGGGGGCACCCTTGACCCGATGGTCTCCGGCATCCTGATCGTGATGCTTGGAAAGGCTGCAAAGATCGCAGAGCATCTCCTCGCCCATGACAAGGAGTATATCTGCCTCCTGAAGCTGCATGGCGATGTAGCCGAAGATGAGATCAGGGAGGTGGTGAGCAGCTTCTGTGGCAGGATCTACCAGCGCCCCCCACGCCGGAGTGCGGTGAAGAGGGCGCTTCGGATCAGGACGATCCATGCAATTGAGGTGCTCGATATCGACGGAAGGCTCGTCCTCCTCCGGGTACGGTGCGAGGCGGGCACTTACATCAGAACACTCTGCGTCCATATCGGCCTCGCACTCGGAGTACGGGGGCAGATGGTCGAGCTCCGGCGCACCCTCTCGGGAGGATTCGGAGAGGCAGATGCACATACCCTCCATGAACTTGCAGATGCAAAAATCGCAGCAGATGAGGGGGATCCGGCACCGCTTAGGCAGNNCAGATGATCCTCCCGGTGGAGCGGGCAATAGCTGATCTTCCATCGATCACCATCCGGAATTCTGCCGTGGATGCGATATGCCGGGGCGCACAGCTTGCAGGCGCCGGGGTACTCTCCTGTGGAACATTTGCAAAAGGCGATACGGTTGCGCTGATGACCGAAGCAGGCGAATGTATCGGCCTTGGCACCGCCCGTATCCCGTCAGAAAAATGCGTGCCGGGGAAACGCGGCTTTGTTGCACGTCCAAAATCGATCCTGATGGAGCCCGGCAGGTACCCACGTGGCTGGACGAAGAAGAGCAGGATTAAGTAATACCCGGAACAATTAGTTTACTGCATCTTTTGCTGAGGTAGTCTAGCGGGAAGGCGCGAGGCTGGAAACCTCGTGAGGCGTTTGTCTCTCGGGAGTTCAAATCTCCCCCTCAGCGTTTTGAAAGCGCTTTTTCTCTAACTCAACGTATGATACCTTAGGAGAAGAGGGTGTCTGCTACGTCACGTTAGATTGACTTACATGGCTTTGTGGCATGTAAGTCAGGTCTGGTTGCGTTAGAGAGTGCAGTAGTCGTCTAAGTCAAGATAGGTTGACTTACAAGACACTTTATAGCATTACACAATGAAATACCACATATGGGAAAATATTCTGATAATCGGGCAGGCGTTTTTGTCCGCCAAAAGAGCGGATATGAAGCCTTTATCCCACATCCTTTACCCCCACGGGACCTGGTTTTCGATGAGGGACTTCTCTACCTGTTATCGAAAGCCGACGGAGCTCTGGCCCGCCTTGACGGAGTCACCCAGGTACTCCCAAACCCCGATCTCTTCGTGGCGATGTACATCAAGAAAGAGGCATTGTTAAGTTCCCAGATCGAGGGAACGCAGGCATCACTTCAGGGAGTTCTTGAATTCGAAGCCCATATGCGGCCAAAAGACGACATCAACGAGATACAGGAGGTATTGAATTACATAAAAGCACTTCATCATGGTATAGAGAAACTGGAGTTCTCGCCACTCACTCTGGATCTGATCAATGAGATTCATCGCTTTTTAATTCACGGAACACGGGGATCGCATAAACTTCCCGGTCAGCTACGGCAGGTTCAGAATTGGATCGGTCCACCGGGAGGGACGATTCAGGATGCGTTATTTGTTCCACCTCCACCAGAGCAGGTCCCAGGATTAATGCAGGACCTTGAACGTTTTATCCAGAACGATGATAAAACGCCGAAGCTGATCAAGGCCGCTCTTATTCATGCCCAACTGGAAACAATCCATCCATATCTGGATGGTAACGGAAGAATGGGCCGTTTGCTGATCACGTTTTATCTCTGCTCAAAAGGTGTTCTGGCAAGGCCGTTGTTGTATCTCAGTTATTACCTGAAGAGATATCGGGAGGATTACTATACACTCCTTAATGGTATCCGGTATCAGGGGAATTGGGAGGCATGGCTGGCTTTCTTCCTTCAGGGCGTCATTGACGTATCAAATAACTCTATCGAAACAGCAAAGAAAATTATCCTGCTCAAGGAGACGCTGATTGAAAGGTTGCTGGAGAACAATATCAGCGGTGTCCATGCGGTAAAATTGATCGATACACTCTTTGATCGCCCTATCATCACGATAGGGCAGGTAACTGAGGAGTTACGAATAAGCCGCCAGTCTGCAACCAATCTCGTAGGAAAATTTGAGAATATTGGAGTATTGGAAGAAATTACCGGGAAAGAACGATATAAGCAGTATATGTTTGTGGACTATGTCAGGATTATCGAAGAGGGCACACGGATATAGTTCTCTTTGGGCAGCAGTATTCCCGCCAGTGGACAACGGTCCCATGTCGGCAGATTATTTCAACAGGGTCCGGAGAAAACACCGGGGCATTCATCTCGAATCTACAATGGTGCGAACCCCGGGAACCACCATTAATCCTTCCCGGGCACCATTCCCCTCACCCGCTCCCCCTCCTCAGTCAGCCGGTAGATGATCCAGGTGCCGGATTGTGCGCCTGCGATCAGGCCTGCCTTCTTCAGGATAGAAAGATGGTACGAGAGGCGCGAGTCAGAGATTTCGAGAACAGAGCGGATCACACAGACGCAGAGTGGCTGTACCGCGAGCAGGGCGAGGATCTTCAGCCTGAAGGGATCGGCCAGTGCACGGAAGAGAGAGGCGGCGGCCCGGGCTTCTGCATCCTCAGGCAGATGCGAAACAAGCCCGGGAATTCCACCTGATGCATTGAGGGATGCTTCAACATCCGGCGATATGCCAGATCCCTTTCCAGGCACAGCCACCCCACTGCAATTCTCTTCCGGTACGCCTGCCATAGTTCAAATGAATATGAAATACCATCAGATAAGCATTTCGAGCAGGTATGAAAGAGAAGAACGCTGATGCCAACCCTGAATATTTCAACATATGTTGAAATGAAAGCTTTTTTATCTCCCGGCAACCGATATGATTTCAAGAGGTTTTGAAATAATGACGCTGCCAATCCATCCCGGACAGAAAGCGGCAAACCCCACCTCTGGGAGAATGAAACAGCATGCAGTATGCGAATAACGCATTCAGGAGAAGACTATGATTGACCTCCTCATCGGCTCCCTGATGATGGGATGGACGACACTCGCAGAATACCTCGCCGAACATGTCGTCACCTGCCTTATCCCGGCATTCTTCATCGCGGGTGCAATCGCCACCTTCATCAGAAAGGATGCGATCATGAAGTACTTCAGCCCGGATGCGAAGAAAACGGTCGCGTACGGGATTGCGTCCGTTTCAGGCACCGTCCTTGCCGTCTGCTCCTGCACCATCCTCCCGATCTTCGCAGGCCTCTTCAAGCGGGGGAGCGGGATTGGGCCTGCCATCACCTTCGTCTATGCAGGGCCGGCGATCAACATCCTGGCGATTGTGTACACCGCGAAGGTGCTCGGCTTTGATCTCGGTCTCGCACGGGCCGTCTTTGCGATCATCCTGGCAATTGCAATCGGCCTGATCATGGCAGCACTCTTCCGGTCAGATGATGAGGCAACCAGGAAGAAGAGGGCGGCGATGCCACCGGCACCCGCATCTGAGGAGGAACGGCCACGGTGGATCGTCCCGCTCTTCTTCATCCTCTTAATCGGCATCCTGATTACAGGCACAGCACAGATCGACTGGATGATCAAATTCCCGGTAATCTATGCCCTCACCCTCGGGGTGGCATATCTCCTGATATACTTCTTCCAGAGAGACGAAGTGACCGGGTGGGGATGGGAGACCTGGGATCTGACAAAGAAGATCTTTCCGATCCTCCTCATTGGAACATTTGCCCTTGGTATGCTCGCCTACTTCCTCCCTCCGGAGACCTTCGCACCATTCTTTGGGACAAACACACTCCAGTCAAACCTTCTCGCCTCATTCGTCGGCACCATCCTCTACATGCCAACCCTCCTTGAGGTGCCTGTGATCGGAACGACCTTCGGGTACACGTCAGGGGTGATGGCAGGGGGCCCGGCACTCGCCCTCCTCCTCTCGGGCCCGACCGTGAGCCTCCCGTCACTCCTTGTCATCTCACGGATAATGGGGATGAAGAAGACAGTTATCTATGCAATCCTTGTGATCATCTTCTCTACTCTCGCCGGATTCGGTTATGGGCTTGTTATGGGGTGAAGAGAATGACCAATACAGAAGAAAAACGAATTCAAAGAGATAAAAGAGGTGACAATGATGAAGATTGAAGTCCTTGGAACCGGATGCATGAAATGCACACGGCTTGCAAAGAATGTCGAAAAAGCAGTCGCTGAACTCGGCATCCCAGCCGATATTGTGAAGGTGGAAGATATTACCGCGATTATTGAGCGGAATGTGATGCTGACACCGGCACTTATGATCAATGGCGAACTGAAGATCTCCGGACGGGTTGCTGATGTAGCTGAGCTAAAAGCAATACTCGGAGGTGCATAGAATGGCAGAACAACCGACCTGTTCATGTGGAAAGACCGATGAGATGACCGTCAAGCGGATCATCTTTCCCTGTGCAGGAGTTGCAAATGTCGGCCAGATCACAAACGCCGCCGCCATCCAGCTCACTGAAGAGGGGTACGGTGGGGCTTCCTGTGTTGCACTCCTTGCCACAGGGGCAGACGGGCTCCTGAAGAATTGTGAATCAGCAGATGAGATACTCATCCTTGACGGCTGTCCTGTTCAGTGTGCAAAAACAATTGCAGAAGACCAGAAGATCCCTATCACCCAGCATATCGTCGTCACTGAGCTCGACATCACAAAAGCCGGATCAAAGGATTATACCGATGACGATGTTGAGATGATCGTCTCTGCCGTCTGGGAAGGCAAAGGCAAGAGCACGGCGCACCAATGCGGGCCCGGATGCAGGTGCGTGTAAAGATATGCAAGATTGATGAGGGCATTTTCAGGAGTGATACACAATGAAAAAAATACTCTTTGTCTGTACCCATAACGCAGGCCGATCCCAGATGGCCGAAGGCTATCTAAACGCAACGTATGGTGACCGCTACTCTGCGTTTTCTGCCGGATCAGAGCCCGCGAGCCAGGTGAACCCGCTCGTCATCAAAGCGATGCAGGAGATTGGAATCGACATCTCAGGTGCGAAGCCGAAGCTGATCGACGAATTCGATGGCATCAAAATGGATCTGCTCGTCACCCTCTGCGACTCCGGCACCTGCCCACTCTTCCCCTGGGCACAGGAGACGATTCACCAGACCTTCCCCGATCCAAAAACGCTCACCGGAACAGAGGAGGAGATGCTCGAAGGCATCCGGGCGATCCGGGATGCGATCACCGGCTGGATCGATGAAAACCTTGGAAAGGTATAGGAATGGCATATACCATCATCACCTGTTCCGGCATCTCAAATACCGGGAAACTCACCACCCGGACAGCCGCTCACCTCCAGTGCCGATGTGCGATCGAGATCGACTGCTGCATTCCGGCAACACGGGAGAGAGAGGCGATCAATGAGGCGCTCCGGCATGCAGAAGAGCTGCTCATATTGGATGGATGCAGTGACTGCTGTGCATGTAAGAAGATTTTGCACTTGGGAGGACGACCGGATCACCATATCATTGCCACAGAATGTGGCATTATAAAAAATGAGATGGAAGAGCCGCAGTTTTCAGAGATAGAAGAGCTCACGGCGGCCATCCTGAAAACACTTCAATCAAAAAGGGGATGAGCCCTCCACCCCTTATTTACATAATTACTTTACAATCATCACAGGGCAGGCGGCATGCTGTGCCACCTTCTGGCTGACACTCCCAAGGACCGCCCCTTTCAGTGAGCCAAGGCCCCGACTTCCCATGATGATCAGACCGGCATGCACCTTCTCTGCAATCTTAATGATCTCCATTGCAGGTCCGCCCATACCAACCTCAAGGGTATAGGCAGTTCCGGAGTTTTTGATATAGTCAAGAGTCTGCCCGGCAACCGCTTGAGCATCCTCAATGAGCAAAGTATGGACATCAAAGTCCGCTTTCATGATGCGTGACTGTGATGGCGGACTGGGTGCGACATAGACAGCCACCAATGAAGCACCCTCAATTGCCCTGACAAGCCCACAGGCTGACTCGGCTGCACGCCTCGCATTCTCTGAACCATCTATTGCAAGCAGTATTGTCTTAAACATATATCCTCCGAGCCGGCATCATACAAGCCATAATGTGCAGAATATCAGAGCTCCGTGTGGTACATCAAGGAACGCAAGTCCATAAAACCATGTCGGAGCATCTGTTTATCCAGAATTAGGATACTTTAATGTGGATACATAACCATATAAAGTGAATCCCTTCAATGAACAGATACGCATGATCCACACCATAAACTCAGACCATTATCAAGAGGATACCCCGTGAATTTGAAAGATACCCTATCTTTGAACGCGCTGAAGAAGACATGGCTCTCAAACATCAAGGGAGACACACTTGCCGGGATGACGGTTGCTCTTGCCCTCATCCCCGAGGCAATTGCCTTCTCCATCATCGCCGGTGTCGATCCGATGGTCGGTTTGTATGCCTCCTTCTGTATTGCCGTTGTCATCGCCTTTGCAGGCGGCCGGCCGGGGATGATCTCAGGAGCAACCGGTGCAATGGCTCTGGTTCTGGTGATCCTCGTCCGGGATTATGGACTCGAATACCTCCTCGCCGCCACTATCCTCACCGGTATACTTCAACTGGCACTGGGATTCCTCAATATCGGACGATTTGTGAAGTTCATCCCCTATTCTGTCGTCCTCGGGTTCATTAACGCACTCGCTATCCTCATCTTCATCTCCCAGATCCCGTTCCTCGTCGGGGTATCCCTTGCAGTCTACATCCTTGTTGCAATCACCATAGCAATCATCTTCCTCCTCCCCAGATTGACAAAAGCAATCCCTCCGGCACTTGTTGCGATCATCGTCGCCACTGTTATTGCAGTTGTTTTTAAGCTGGATATCCTCACTGTCGGCGGGATGGGCGAGATCACCCGGGCACTCCCCATCTTCCACCTCCCGGAAATACCGCTCACCCCTGAGACACTGCTGATCATCCTCCCCTACTCAATAACCCTCGTCATCGTCGGGCTGCTCGAATCCCTCCTCACCGCCTCGATCATCGATGAGATGACCGATACAAAGAGCGATAAGGATCAGGAGGTTCGCGGACAGGGGCTGGCAAACTGTGTTGCAGGGTTCTTCGGAGGAATGGCAGGATGCGCAATGATCGGCCAGTCGATCATCAATATCAAGTCAGGTGCAACCGGCAGGCTCTCATCGCTTGTGGCAGGCGTATTCCTGATAATCCTTATCATCGTCTTTGGGGATATCGTCTCAATAATCCCGATGGCAGCACTCGTCGGCGTCATGATCGTCGTTGCTTTCAGCACCTTCGAATGGGATTCGATCAAAACCCTGCATAAGATACCCCGTGGCGATGCTGCCGTCATGATCGTCACAGTCGCCATCGTCGTCTATACCCATGATCTGGCAAAAGGAGTCCTTGCCGGAGTAATACTGGCCCTTCTCATCTTCGGATGGAAGATCTCGGTCATCTCGGCAACCTCAACCATCAGGAAAGATGGCGTGAAGGTGTACATGATGAAAGGCCAGCTCTTCTTCGGCACCATGTCATCATTCATGGATCTCTTCGATTATACAAACGACCCGGAGAGAGTAGAGATAGACTTCTCGAATTCACATATCTGGGATCAGTCCGCTGTTGAAGCGATCACGCGGGTGGTACATCGGTACCAGCAGCAGGGAAAATCAGTCTATGTCAATCGCCTGAACCCGGAGAGCCAGGAGACACTCGATCGCGGGTTCTCCTGATCCGGACAGGGGAGATATGAGCTCACCTCTTCAACCGCCTCTCAGATACGATTCAGATCAGAACCGATTACACACCCCCGGACGGTGTCACCTCTGTTCATGAAGACGACTGATTGAAGTGGTTTTACGAGAAAGAGAAAGAGCATGCAGGGGAGAACTATCACCTACTCAAAGAACGTCTTCCTTCCGCTGACAACAGTCTGCCATAACCGCTGCGGGTACTGCTCTTTCAGAGGGTCGGTCGCTGACGGCTGCCTCATGGCTCCGGAGGAGGTCCGTGAGATACTCCGGCTGGGAGCAGCTGCGGGCTGTACCGAGGCGCTCTTCACCTTCGGCGAGAGGCCGGGTGAGGAAGAAGGATTCGAACGCTATCTGGGCGAGATTGGCTATAGCGACATCCTTGACTATTGTTTTGACCTCTGCACAGAGGCACTTGCTCTTGGACTCCTTCCCCACACAAACGCCGGCATCATGACTGCTGACGAGCTTGCCCGCTTCAGAACGGTGAATGCAAGCATGGGGCTGATGCTTGAGACAACCGCCAGAATACCTGCGCATACCAATTCACCGGGCAAGGATCCTGATGTGAGAATCCGGATGATTGAGGATGCGGGACGGCTGAAGATCCCCTTCACAACAGGACTTCTGGTTGGGATCGGGGAGACGGCAGCAGACCGAAAAGAATCTCTTGAAACCATCGCTGCAATCCACCGAAAGTACGGCCATATCCAGGAAGTGATCATTCAGAACTTCTGCCCAAAACCCGGCACCCCGATGGGCGAAGACGGAACGGTGACAAAGACTGAGTTTGCTGAGACGATCCAAATGGCGCGCGCGATCCTTCCAGAGGAGATTGCAGTTCAGATACCGCCAAACCTTGCCGATGCCCGGTATTTCCTGAAATGCGGAGTAAATGACCTCGGTGGCGTCTCCCCTGTCACCGTCGATTACATCAACCCTGAACATCCATGGCCTGAGATCGAGCGGCTCAGGGAGATCGCAGCCGGATATACGCTGTGGGAGCGGCTCTGCATCTATCCACAGTATATCAAAAAAGGGTGGTTCGATCCAGCACTCGCACCACTTATCATGCAGCTTGACAAACAGGTACAGGAGAAGAACCAATGACCCAGGGCGACATTCTCTACAGTGGAAAGGCAAAGACCATCTTCCTCTCAGAAAAGCCAGACGAACTGATCGTTTCATTTCGTGATGATATCACAGCATTTGATGGCGGCAAGAAGGATCAGCTGGAAGGCAAAGGCGCCTCGAACGCCGCTGTATCGGCATTCCTCTTCGGGCTCCTTGAAGAAGCCGGAGTACCAACCCATTTCATCCGGATGGAAGATCCAATAACGATGCGGGTTCGAAAACTCACGATGATCCCCCTTGAGGTGATCGTCAGGAACCGTGCCGCAGGATCGATTGTCAGGAACTATCCCTTCACCGAGGGGCAGTACTTTAACCCGCCGGTCGTCGTCACCGATTATAAGGATGATACCCGGCATGATCCGATGATTAATGACGATATCATCGTTGCACTGGGCCTCCTCACCCATGAGGAGATCGCAGCTGTGAAGGCATCTGCCCTGAAAATCAATGAAGTGATGAGGGCATTCTTTGAGGGGATCGGCCTCGATCTCGTTGACTTCAAGATCGAGTATGGCAGGTATGGCAATACCATCATACTCGGGGATGAGATCAGCATGGACTCGATGAGGCTCTGGGAGAAAGGAACGATGAAGTCCATGGACAAGGATGTCTACAGGTTTGAGAAAGGGGATGTCATGGAGGCATACCGTGCCGTATCGGCCAGGATAACAGGGAGCAGATAGATCATGAAATATGACGTAACCATCACCATCAGCTTAAAGGAAGGGATGTTGAACCCGGAGGCAGAAGCCATCCGGCGTGCAATTGCGCACCTTGGCTATGGAGTAGACTATCTCCAGAAACAAGACCAGTACAGGATCACCCTTGATGCCGTTAATAAGCAGGAGGCCGAGAAGATTGCCGGATCCATCTGTGAACGGCTCCTCGCAAACCCGGTGATCCATACATACGTAATCGAGGTTATCTGATGCGGGCGGCGGTCATCCAGTTCGGGGGGAGCAACTGTGACCGTGATGTCGTGCATGTGATCGAAGAGGTCTGTGGTGCCGATGCCGATCTGGTCTGGTATAAGGACGGGTTGACACGATCCTATGACGCGATCATCCTCCCGGGAGGTTTCAGTTATGGCGATTACCTCCGTGCAGGTGCAATCGCGGCCCGGACACCGATCATGGCCGATATCATCAGGGCAGCAGAGAAAGGAACCCTTGTCCTTGGGATCTGCAACGGGGCACAGATCGCAGCTGAGAGCGGCCTGATTCCCGGTGTATTCACCATCAATGCCTACCCGAAGTTCCTCTGCCGGCCGGCATATCTCAGGGTTGAGAATACCACCTCTCCCTTCACCCGGCTCTATTCCGAGGGCGAGGTGGTGAGGTTCCCGATAGCCCACAAGGAAGGCCGCTACATCATCCCTGCAGATGAACTGAGCCGTCTTGAAAAGGAGAAGAGAATTGCATTCCGGTTCTGCGATGAGGCCGGAAACGTCACTCACGCTGCCAACCCAAATGGAGCTATCGGCAATATCACCGGCGTCCTCTCAGAGAAAGAAAATGTCCTTGTGATGATGCCGCATCCCGAGCGGGCAGCTGAAGAGATCCTGGGATCAGCTGACGGGAAGAAGATCTTCGATTCGATGATTGCTTATGTTGAAGAGTCCTAGGAGATCGTAAGCATGGATGAACTTGAAGCTGCCCGGCTGATCCGGGACTGGGTGAAACGGTATGCAGAAGAGAACGGATATGTGCTGAATCCGGATCCCAAACAGTTTGACGCGGTCATCAGGGGGCTCGCACGCAAGATGGTCCGGAATGGCGAGCGGTACTGCCCATGCAGGATTATGAGCGGGGATCCTGATGTTGATAAACAGATCATCTGCCCCTGTATCTACCATAAGGACGAGATCGAGAGAGACGGGCACTGCCACTGCAATCTCTTCTTCAGGGAATGATACCCCACATTCCCGGCACCACACCATATTTTTCTGACCACGTGCCTGCCCAAGGGGCCTCTGTAATTCCCCTCAACCCTTGGATCATCTCCGCCTGAGCTCTGCACGGCGTGATACACGGATCGCATGAGTAATCGCATAGATCCCGACAAGTACCGCAGCACCATACCCAACCAATGCAATATACTGGACATTTGGGATCGTTGACCCGGAGGCAAGAAGCAGGAGAGACGATCCGATCACAACCGACGAGACGATCAGCCCCACCATGATCCGGTCGGTTGAGCGATCCATCGTCTCCTGGAGCCGCCGGATATCATGCGCAACCACATCAATCCTGACCTTCCCCTCACTCACCTTCTTCAGGGCTGAGGAGACCTGATCAGGGATACGGAGAAGTGACCGGAAGGAGCCAATCCCGGTCGAGAAATCTTTTTTGAGAGTATCATATGAGAAATACTGCTCTTTTACAAGTTTTTCAAGATACGGACGGACCCGCTCGGTAAAACAGAATGACGGATCAAGTGCGAGCGCAATCTCACCAACCATACCGATCACTTTCAGGAACCGCATCAGCTCTCCGGGAACCTGAAGCTGGTATTTTCTCAGGAGCTCAGATAGCTCAATCGCCATCTTTGAGAAATCATACTGCTGAACCTCATAATCCGCATAGTCGAGCAGGAGAATATACAGATCGTCACGGAAGAGCGCACGATCTTCATCTGAAACACTCACGCCGAGATCGGCAAATGCAGAGATGCAGGCTTCAACATCGGTATTCACGATGCCGGAGAGAAGCCTGATGATGGTATCGCGCCGCTCCGGCCTGAGCACCATACAGATCCCAAAATCAAGGAATGCCAGATCGCCATTCTCCATGACAAGCAGGTTACCGGGGTGGGGATCGCCATGGAAGAACCCGTCAATTGCGATCTGTTTGATATATGCCGCAAACCCGCGTTCTGCGACTAACACCGGATCATGCCCCATTTCCAGAATGGACTCGACATCATCGATCCGGACACCCTCGATATAATCCATCGTCAGGACACGGCGGGAACTGGCATTCCAGTGGATACGGGGAACCCGGATACCCTCAATGTCAGCCATATTTCTCCGGATCCGTTCTGCATTCTTCCCATCACGGGTGAAATCCAGCTCTTTTCGGATCTGGCCTGCAAATTCACGGACGAGGCCGGTCGGGTTAAACACACGGTAATCCGGCGCAACCACCTCGATCCGCTCAGCAAGGGAGGAGAGGATGAGGAGATCGGTCTCGATCACCTCGTCGATTTTGGGACGCTGGATCTTCACCGCTACCTGCGTCCCATCTACAAGCACCCCGCGATGAACCTGTGAGAGCGAGGCGGCGGCAATCGGATATGGTGCAAGATTGAGAAAGATCTCTCTCCAGCCAGGAAGGGACTCATCAAGGAGAGGTTCCACCTCAGGAAAAGGGAGGGGCGGCACCTGGTCCTGGAGGCGGCTGAGCTCATCGATCAGCTCAGGAGGAAAGAGTTCACGCCGGGTGCTCATGATCTGGCCAAATTTTATGAATGTCGGGCCAAGCTCCTCTATTGCAAGACGGATTCGCTCATAGACCGAGAGTGAAGCAAAATCCTCTTCTACCCCAGACTTAAAGCCATGTCCGTGAAAGCCGGGAAAGAGCTCATCGACAACGATCCCAAACCCATGCTTCACCAGAATATCAGCGATCTGGGCATATCGTTTCATCCCCTCAAGCATTGCAATCAGCATTGGATCGCTCTTATGGGTGAAAGGTGTTGTGGAGGGGCTCAGGCCGGGGCAACCGGGGATCTGGGGAGAGCCAGGGAGAGGAGGGCGGCAAGTATCAATGGAATTGCAAGTGCAAAGAGGGCGGTATTGAGTGACGTAGCGTCAGCTGCGATTCCGATGACTGCCACACCGAGCCCGCCTGCTCCAATGGAAAAGCCAAGGAGAAGACCGGATGCCAGGCCGACTCTTCCGGGAAGATACTCCTGTGCCATCGTCACCGTCACCGAAAAGGTCGACCAGGTCAGGTAGCCGATGACGAGCATCAGGAGGAGCGCAACCCACCCGGATGTGGTGAAGAAGAGGATGTACGGGACGATACAGGCAAAGAGGCCGATGATCGTCACCTCCTTCTTTCCGTACCGATCAGAGAGGAAGCCTCCGGTTACCTGGCCGACAACCCCGGCAAGGAGCATCAGTGTAAGCATCGTGTTTGCAAAGACGATCGATACCCCGGATGTGGCGATCAGGTATGCCGGGAAGAATGCAACAGACGACATGATCACCCATGAACGGAGAGCGGCGATGGTGACAATAAGGCTGACCGGGCCAAGAGGGATCTTCGTCTGCGTGGCCGGAACGGTTCGGACTATCTTCTCCCGTTCAACTCCCCTCGTCAGGTAATAGAGGAACGCAGCCGTAAGCAGGCCGGGAATTGCAATCAGGGTGAGCGCGGGCATCCCTCCAAACCCAATGAGAATACCGACGATAACCGGACCTATCGCAAAACCGAGATTTCCGCCGGTGACAAAGATCGAGGTGAGAGAACCCCGGTTTCTGTCTGTCGTCTCACCATGCACCCGGAGGAGGGCGGATGGATGAAAGAGGGCATGGGAGATCCCGGCGGCTGCTGCGAAGATGATGAGGAGATAGTAGTCCTGTACCACTCCATACAGGCCGATACAGATTGAGCTCGTCAGAATACAGAGCCAGATCGGAGCCGACCACCCGCTCCGGTCAGAGAGCCAGCCGACGACCGGCTGGAAGAGTGAGGAGGTGATCTGGAAGATGCTGACGAGAAGCCCTGCCAGAAAGTACCCTATGCCGGGATAGAGAATCAGGAGGGGAATGATCGCAGGGATCACCGGACTGTAGAGATCGATGACAATATGGCCGAAGGTATAGCCGGCAATGGGACGGGGGATTTTTATCATTTATATGCGCCTCAGACAAACAATTTCGATCGGGATCTCAAGGATATCCCTGGTATGGAAGGAGAATGTCCTTTTTATTGGAAATAACGCTGATACCGCACCAATGATCTCAGCCCTGCCCCTGATATACGAAGCAAGAAACGGCATGGTGCCCGCATTAAAGATCCCATACACAACAGGTGCTATCCTGAGTGCGGCATCAATGAACGGGCGGTCTGCATGGTCGCTCTGTGCACCAAACGGCGGGTTCATCACCACGGTATCAAAGGATTCTCTCATAGATCTGATCTCATCTGCGATAAACATGCAGTCCACAGAGAGCTTGTCTGCATTCTCACGGGCAATTTCAACGAGGCGTCTGTCTCCTTCCACACCGACCACTTCATCGGCACCAAGGAGTGCGGCACCTATTGAGAGGATGCCGGTTCCTGATCCGAGATCACAGACAGAACATCCCTCGATATCTCCTGCCAGATAGGCATCGAAGAGGAGCCGGGCCGCAAGGGGGGCGGGGGTCATGTACTGCTCTTTTGCCGGATCGGGATTCGGGATGCCGGATACCCGTTCCAGTTTTATCTCGAGCGTTCTCAGTTTCATAACCGGATCTCATCGATTTCGTACTCATCCCACTCCCGCCTGCCACAGAGGATCTCAAATTCAGGTGGCGAGAGGACCGGGACCGGAAAACGGATCTGATCATCGAGTCCAAGACGGGGGCAGGCGCAATTGACATAGCAGGGGTACCCGAGATTGAGCAGCTGATCAGCTGTCACCTCCCGGAGAAGGACAATCTCCGCACGCGGATGAAGGGGAAGGAGCGCTTCTGCCAGTTTCATCCGGTTCTGCCCACACTTCTGCGAGACGATGATCCCAACACGATCCGCAGATCTCGCCTTCTCGATAAGAGCAAAACGTCTCCTGAGTAGGCGATCGGTCTCA
The DNA here is from genome assembly GCA_002496395.1 of Methanocorpusculaceae archaeon UBA456. Classification (GTDB taxonomy): domain Archaea; phylum Halobacteriota; class Methanomicrobia; order Methanomicrobiales; family Methanocorpusculaceae; genus Methanocalculus. The sequence continues at coordinate 34,422 of DAJQ01000009.1, read as the reverse complement.
ACAACACCTGCTTCCCCGGTGTATGGGTCAAGGGAGATGACCGGGAGTCCGGTTGCAATCCTTGATCCGATCGCGTGGAAGACGCCGGTTCCAAGGTAGAGGAGGCAGTCTGCTTTTGCCTCCCGTGCTGCCGTATAGGTGCAGCCGAGTACCTGCCCCGGAAGCGGGGTCCGGGGGGAGGGGGGCGCGATCACCGGTGAAAATCCCTGCTTCTTCAATTCTTCTGCAAGCAGGGGAAGGGAGCTCGCATGCTGTGCAGTTGATATGAGGCCGATCACCTCTCCGGTCAGCAGGGGAAGCACGGAATCGAGCGGGGGAATTCGTTCTGGCTGGAAGATCGGCTCGACGAGAACCCGTGGGTGATCCATCAGTGGCGTATGCCCGAAATGGATCAGGATATCGGCATACTCAAGTGCATCAAGGGCAAGATCGCATGCCCCATAGCAGGGATCCCCCGATAGGATCACCGAATATCCTTCTGCACGGAGGGCTTCAGCAAGGACGGGGAGCTCCCTCTTCAGGCCTTCAGGGGCCTGGAGGGCTATGCTCCTGACTGGAAGGGATCGTACCCGTTCAATGATATCAGAAATAGGAATCAAGGACATGTACGCCGTCTTTGTCAACGTCAATGGTGACCAGGGATTTGTATGCCCTCCCGATATCGGGGTTGCCGCGATTGATCACAAAACAGAGATCAGCCACTTCTGCACCTGTTGATTCAATCGCAGGGAGGAGTGCCCGGATCGTGCCGCCAGTGCTGATCACATCGTCGATGAATGCGATCCGATCGCCTTCAAAGACGCTGTTTAAGTAGAGGGTGCCTTTCGAATACCCGGTTGTCTGGCCGATCACCACCTCGCCGGGGAGCTGGTATCCACGTTTCCTGACGATGGTATAGGGGATATCGGTCATCAGGGAGAGGACGGTTCCGATATGGATACCCATCGCCTCGCTGACCACGAGCTTGTTGACATTTTTCAGATCAAGCGCCTTGAAGAGGGCACATGCAACATCCCTGAGGAGATTTGGTTCAACGAGCGGAACACCATCGGTTATCGGGTGAATAAAATAGCTGTACTCACCCCGCTGTACGATCGGACAGGTTTCCAAAGATCTTTTGAGTACTTCAAGCATCAGATTCACCAATTGTTTCTAAAAATGATTCAACGACATCCCGTGTCACGTGGGGCATCAGCACCGTGCGCATATGACCCCATCGCGTCCGGGAGACACGCCAGCCAGGTGGCGTGAGGGGACAGTCAAAGGTGGCGACATTCACATCCGGTGTAGTGGCACGCATATACCCATATGCCTCAATCCCTTCGATGAGGCGACGGGTATTCTCCATGCACCCCTGTACGAGTGCTGAGAGACCTTCACGGCCGAGATACCTGAGAACCGCATAGGCACTTGCCACAGGCGCACCGGGCCGGGTTCCCGCCAGCGTGCATTCCTTCTTCACCGTCAGGTACGGGGTATCGACATTGAGACAACCAAAGGCCTCTGGATCCCGGAGGAGGAGGGCGCCGCAGGGGATGGTGCTCATCCCCATCTTATGTGGATCAACGGAGATACTCGATACTGAGGGGATCAGGAAGTCCCATGGGGCGAGATCTGAGAGGAAGGGTGCAACCAGGCCCCCGAATGCGGCATCGACATGATAAAAGATCCCATTGTCAGCTGCCACCGATCCGATCTCTTTGACGGGATCGATCATCCCGTATTCGGTGGTACCGACAACCGAGACGATAGCAACAGTATTGGTATCAACGGCTTCATTGACGGAGACTGGATCCATCCGGTAGTTACTATCAAGCTGAACCGACCGCATCTCAAGCCCGAGCATATCACATGCCTTATCAAAGGAGAAGTGTGCGGATGCGGGGATGATGACATTGGGCTTTTCAACGGTTTTCTGTTTCTTTGCGATCCTGAGTGCCTGGATATTCGACTCGGTCCCGCCGGAGGTGGCATAGCCGCCTGCCCCGTGATGGTGGAGGAGAGACCCAAGCATCCTGATCAGTTCATCCTCAAGCCCCATTGTGCCGGGGAAGAGACCCGGATCTCCAAGGTTCGTCTCGATGAACTGCATATGTGCACGGATCGCTACCGGATGGGGTATGGTGCACATCGATGAGAGTATCCGGGTGTACGAGAGGTCCTCTTCCCTGACAGAAGAGAGATAGGAGAAGAGTTCCTCCTCAGAAGAACCGTTCTCCTTCATTTCCACCCTTCGAGAACGCCATATCCAGAACCATTCGCTGCTCTGTCCGGGCTGCTGCCTCACGGATCGTCTGCACTGCATCGATATTTGCAGATACACTCCGGATTCCATGTTCAACAAGCCAGGCAACCATCTTCGGATCAGATCCAGCCTGCCCGCAGATGGAACATTCGACACCTGCCGCACGGCACCTTCGTATTGCGTAGTCGATCAGCCGGAGGACTGCCGGGTGCGTCGGTTCATACATTGACGCAACATGTTCGTTGTTCCTGTCGACTGCAAGCGTGTACTGGACAAGATCATTTGTACCAAATGAGGCGAATTTGATGCCCGCCTGAATGAACTCATCGATCATGATGGCAGATGAGGGGACCTCGACCATGATACCGAGGGTAACCGATTCTACGGGAACGCCCCATCCACGGAGGAGCTCTTTTGCCTGGATAAACTCCCGCGGGTGGTTGACAAGCGGGAACATGAGACCAAGGTTCTCATACCCGGCCTTCCAGAGCCGCTTGAATGCCTCGATCTGGAGCCGGAACTGTTCAGGTGCTCCGAGGTCGCGGCGGATTCCGCGCCATCCGAGCATCGGATTATGCTCGATCGGTTCATCCTCTCCGCCCTCCATATTGCGGAACTCATCAGTCGGGGCATCCAGTGTCCTGACCCAGACGGGTTTCCCGGGGAATGCATCGAGGATGGTCCTGATGCCTTCATAGAGTTCTGAGATAAATTCCTCTTCCTTATTATTGGCGATGAACCACTGGGGTGTCCGGTTCAGTCCCAGGATCAGGTGTTCGATCCTGAGGAGGCCGACACCGTCTGCACCGGTGGCAGCCGCACGCTGTGCCGCCTCGGGAAGCGAGACATTCACTTTGACAAGTGTTGCGGTGACAATCGGGGCCGATCCTGCCTGTGCAACAGCCGGGGTTTCTTCCCGGGCTTTCTGAACTTCGCCCTCATAGACGATACCCTTGTCACCATCAATGGTGACGATCTGGCCATCTTTGAGGATTGTTGTCGCCTTCTTGGCCCCAACAACAGCGGGCGTTCCCAGTTCACGGGAGACGATCGCCGCATGGCAGGTCATCCCGCCTTCATCGGTGATGATCCCCTTCACCCGCCGCATGGCAGGTACCATGTCGGGGTTCGTCATCTTCGCAACGAGAATGTCGCCTTCCCTGACTGACCCTGAATCCTTAACACTCTGAATGATAGCAACCCTTCCGCTCACAATACCGGGAGAGGCACCCTGCCCTTCAAGGAGGATCGTCTCGGATCCGGCGGATGTATCAGCCTTCTTCTGTGAGGATGAGACGGGTTTGATCGTCGTAATCGGGCGTGACTGAAGGATAAAGACATCGTCTCCGACGATACCCCATTCGATATCCTGGGGGATGCCATAGTGATCCTCGGAGAGTTTGCCGAGGGCAGCAAGCCGTCCGATCTCGCTCTCGGAAAGAACTCGGGCATTTTTCCTCTCTTCAGAAACAGGAACTTCTATTGTCCCTTTCTTGCCATCAGGTATGATCTCGGTCTCCTTGCTGGCAATGATCGTATCGACGACCTTCTGCTTTGACTGGTCAAAGACATAGTTGTCAGGTGATACAGAGCCGGATACAACTGCCTCACCAAGCCCCCATGATCCTTCGATGATGGTGAGGGGCTCACCGGTGACCGGATGGGAAGTGAAGAGCACACCGGCCTTTTCAGAGAAGATCAGCTGCTGGATAACAACTGCGATATTGACGCTTCGGTCATCAAAGCCCTGCTTGGATCGGTAGTATATCGCCCTTGCTCCATAGAGCGAGGCCCAGCATTTCTGGACCGCTTCGATCACATCATCTTCCCCGAGGATGTTCAGGAATGTCTCCTGCTGTCCGGCAAAACTTGCATCAGGGAGATCCTCTGCGGTTGCACTCGATCTGACTGCAACAACAGTATCGCTACCCATCCGGGCATATGCGGATTTAATCTCTTTCACCATATATCCGGGTATAGGAACAGACAGAAAGAGATCCTGGGCCTTTAGCGCAGCCGACTCTAATGCGCTGTTATTATCTACATCAAGTCCTTCGAGGATCGAATAGAGCGATTCTTCAAGCCCGGTCTCAACAAGAAACCTGCGGAAAGCCTGTGCAGTTACGACAAATGCCTTGGGTACCGGAAGACCGATCGAGGACATCTCGCCAAGTGATGCCCCTTTGCCACCTACAGATGGCAGATCGTTCTTTCTGATATCCTCAAGCCAGAGAATGTTCGGCGCGTCCTTCATAGCATCTCAGGTATGAATCGACCCGAAGATACATAAAAGAGGGTGTACGCACTCGCCGGGAATCACGGTGAGAACAACCATCATTACCTCTGAGATATATAATCGTAATCGGGTTTCACATGAGTTATAACGTCCTTGTCAGTGATCCGCTGGCTGAAGAGGGTATTGAAATACTGAAAAATTTCTGTACAGTCGATGAAAAGATCGGGCTCTCCGAGGACGAACTGGTCGGCATAATCGGCAACTATGACGCACTCGTCGTCAGGTCAGGAACCGAGGTCACCGCACGGGTTATCGAAGCAGCCACGAAGATGAAATATATCGGCCGTGCCGGTGCCGGGGTTGACAATATCGATACAGATGCCGCAACACGGAAGGGTATCATCGTCGCAAATGCCCCTGAAGGAAACACCCTCGCCGCAACCGAGCACACGATGGCGATGATGCTCTCCCTTGCCCGGAGGATTCCATCTGCAAATGCGTCTCTCAAGAAAGGTGAATGGAAGCGGTCGAAGTTCATAGGCGTCGAGATGAATGAGAAGACGCTTGGAATTGTAGGCTTTGGCCGTATCGGCCGCGAAGTGGCTCAGCGTGCCCAGTCCTTTAACATGCGGGTTGTTGCCTATGATCCCTTCATCACCCCTGAGCGCGGTGCGCAGTTTGGTGTGGAGATGATGAGTGTCGAGGATCTCTTCAAAGTCGCCGATGTGATCACCGTGCATACGCCCCTCATCAAGGAGACGAAGCATCTGGTGAATGCGGCCTCAATTGCCACGATGAAAGACGGGGTTCGGATCATCAACTGTGCACGCGGAGGTATCATCGATGAGAAGGCACTTGCCGATGCGGTTGCAAGCGGGAAGGTTGCCGGTGCGGCACTTGATGTCTTTGAGGAGGAGCCGCCGACAGAGTCGCCGCTCCTTGGACTTGAGAACGTGGTCGTCACCCCGCATCTCGGGGCAAGCACCGTCGAGGCGCAGAAGAATGTCGCTATCTCGATTGCACACCAGTGCATTGATGTTCTGAAGGGCGGTGCCGCGAAGTATGTCGTGAATGCGCCGATGATCCCAACTGAACTTCAGGAGACGATCGAGCCATATGCCCGGCTTGCCGAGAAGATGGGGCGGCTCGTTTCGCAGATTGTTACGGGCGCGATCACAAAGGTTGAGGTCACCTATGCAGGCGATCTCGTCGAGATGCGGCAGAACCTCAAGTTTGTCACCCGGATGGCGATCAAAGGTATCCTTGACCCGGTGCTCCAGCGGCCGGTCAATATCGTGAATGCCGAGTTTGTTGCACGGGAACGGGGGATCGCCATTGCCGAGACGATGACTGAGGAGTCGCACGGATTTAAGAACTTAATCAGCATCACCGTCAAAACAAAGGAAGGCGAGGAGACGATCAGCGGGTCGGTCTTTGGAAGGAGCCGTGTCCGTATCGTTGGAATCGGCTCGTTCACCATGGATCTCGTCCCCGAGGGCTCGGTCGTCATCTCCCGTCATATCGACCGCCCCGGCGTCATCGGGCCCGCCGCAACAGTCCTTGGCAAACAATCAATCAATATTGCCGGGATGCAGGTCGGCCGGGTGAGTGCCGGGGAAGAAGCGCTCATGGTGCTGAATGTCGATTCGGATGTTCCTGAGAATGTCATGGACGAGCTGAGAGCAATACCCGGCATCATCTCGGCAACATTTGCAACGCTCTGAAGACGTAACCCGGATACAGAGCTTCAGTGAGTCATATCACTGGAGCAAAAACCAATTCTTTTATACTGCAAAAGCCAATATCGTAAGGTCGCAAGGCATTGGGCTCGTGGTCTAGCTGGTTATGACGTCGCCTTGACATGGCGGAGGTCCTGAGTTCGAATCTCAGCGGGCCCATCTTCTTTTCGCAATTAATGCTTTTAATACCGTTTTTTGAGGTTAGGGAAAATCATTAGACTGTACGCATGTGTTCGTACATCATCACACACAGGAACCATCAAAGAGAAAAGAGATCTGTTCGAATGGGACAAACAGCAGAGGGGTCCACTCCGGCCCTCTGCCAAAAAAGTAATTATCCCCGGACCGCCGCCACAACAACCGGCGACCGTGCCCCGTTCTTCAGGTAGATGACGCCGCACTTCTTTGAGCGGGAGAGGAGCTTTTGTAGATCGGCGTCATCGATCTCTATCCCGTCATGGCCGCTTCTGTACACTATCCGGTATCCAAGCTCCAGGAGCCGGTCAGTGACCCATGCCGGATCTTCTGCAAAGAGGAAGGGATGGATCTCGACGATGATCGCACGGGGGCGGATCGTCATTGACCGGAGGATCTCCACTTCCGATCCCTCGCAATCCAGTTCCATGACATCGCAGTCAGGGATCTCATCCGGTGCAACAGAATCTGCATTCGCAAAATCCCCGCCATAGACATCGATGTGCGGGCCGACAACCGCATGGTGGATGGTGCAGATCCCATCCAGGCACTCTCGCAGACAGAGGGCGCTGAGCCGGCCGGCTGCCCGATCGCCACCTTCATAGACCTGCACCGATCCGGATCTGCCCACCAGCTTCGCTGCCGTGACCGCCGTCACACCGTCTCCGCCACCAATGATGACGACCCGATCTCCCGGCCGGGTGAGCTGGTGGTGTGCATCGGCTATCCCCTTTTCGGAGAGGCCATTTGCCTTCACATACCGGCAGGCACCAAAGAAGAGATCGACAAAATCGTTGTATTTGTAGATGGTGTGTGCATACCTAAACAGACTCATACTGATGATCTCCAGACAGCCCGATAGCACCATCCCACAGGATTCCTGTCCGGGGGTGCAACCGGCAACATTTGTGCCTTTTCTATTCATCATATAGACGTATCACGTTTCCGCTCCAGGGTTCACTGCATCCTGACAGCAGAGTATGGAAGGCACATAGCTCCAGACACCATCCCAAACACAGATAACCGGCTATCGACACAGGGGCACCCCCATCCGTTACCTTCAAGTGCATGAAGGATGGAAGAGAGCATAACGGAGCGTTATGACAGAAGAGATGCTCCGGATATCTGCACCCAGATGGTGCATCCTTATACCAGAAGAAATACAGGAGGAAGAACAGAATGGAAGGAGAAGCAAAGTACTCATTACCAGACCTGCCCTATGCAGCAGATGCACTTGAGCCGTATATGTCAAAGGAACAGCTCACCATACACCATGACAAGCACCACATGGCATATGTAAACGGCGCCAATGCCAACCTCGCCGCACTTGATGATGGAAGAAAGAAGGGAACAGATCCCAACATGAAACCGGTTCTAAAAGATCTTTCATGGAACTTCGGAGGCCACTATCTCCACTCTCTCTTCTGGGCAAACCTGGCTCCCGCCGGAAAAGGTGGTGGAGGGGAGCCGACCGGAGCGGTTGCCGATAAGATCAAAACCGGCTTTGGCAGCTTTGCACGTTTCAAGGCAGAGTTCACCCAGGCAGCAGCGAGTGTGGAAGGATCAGGATGGGCAGCGCTTATCGAATGCCCGCTCACAAAAAGTCTCCAGATTATGCAGGTTGAGAAGCACAACACCAATGTCTTCCCGGCATGCAGGGTGCTGATGGTGCTGGATCTCTTCGAGCATGCCTACTATATCGACTACAAAAATGATCGCGGGGCATTCATCGGGGCGTTCTGGAATATCGTGAACTGGGATGAGGTAAACCGGAGGCTCTGACACTCTCCGGGCACCCACCCATATGCGAATGGTCAGGCATTGTACCATTCACCCTTTTATCTCTGGGGCACCAACGATCATTCTGATGAAAGGAAAGACCAGATTTTTCATATGCCTGCTCGGTCTGCTGGCAGCATCCCTGCTCATCGCAGGCTGCACGGGATCGGCACCAACAGCAGGTGACGGCGATACCGTCAGGGTACACTATACAGGCACCCTCTCGAACGGAACCACCTTCGACAGCTCTGCCGGACGGGATCCATTAGAATTTACACTTGGAACAGGGCAGGTCATCCCCGGCTTTAATAATGCCGTTCTGGGCATGGCAGTTGGTGAAGAGAAGACCGTGACAATCCCGGTCGAAGAGGCATATGGGCACTATGACGAGGATCTGATCCTGGTTGTTCCAAGAGAGATGGTGCCGGATGAGATCGCAGTTGTTGGTACATCCCTCTATCAGCCACGGGGAACAATCATCTCCGTTGACGACGAGGTCGTTATGATCGACCAGAACCATCACCTTGCCGGAGAAGATCTGACATTTACCATCACCCTCGTTGAGATCCTCTGATCCCACCATTACTTTCTTTTTTTGCCGATCATTTACAAACAGAAGAACCATATCAGACGGAGTCTATCAATAGTACACGAAAGATTCAGGAGGCATAAAAAATGGATACCATAATCGAAGAGGGCTTTACCCGTCTCACCGAGACGATAGCGGAGCTTGGAGAGAAGAGAGGTGAACTGGAGGCGGAGATACTCTCAGATCTCTCCGGACTTCTTGAAAAGATGGCGACCCTCGCAACCCCGCTGGTCGGAACGCTTGGAAACCAGTTCCTTGAGAAGAGCAAGCAGGACAGCAAGGGCGAACTCTATGACACCGTCCATTACGAGAAGAAGATGATCATCATCGGCCGGGCGGAAGAGCCGGTACACTACCGGCCCGATGATCCAAAGAAACAGGTTCAGAAACAGTTCTGCCTCCTCACCGAAGAGGGAACGATCGCAGAACTCATGTATTCTGATGACGGGTTCATCATCGACAGCTACTTAAACCCGCTCACACCCGGGGAAGCAATCGATCTCTATGGTCCTGAGCTGCTCTTCATGCTCTACCGGGCACTCCATGACTATGGAAACCTGCAGGAAGAGCTGGTAGTGGCACTTGACACCACACTTGCCTTCATTCAGCAAAAAGAAGAATAATTTTCCTATTTTTTCCATCCAAAGATTGGAAACATCGGTTTGAGGGGATCATATGCCCCTCCGTCAACACTTGAGAGCGGGTAGGAGTTCTCAATAATCTGGTCACTCTCAGCAGGTGAATACCGGACCACCACCTTCGCCTGCGTTATCATCTTTTCGAGGGTGAAGATCTCCTCTTCATCAGGCTGGATTTCTTTGAGATCAAACTCAATATCAAGCGGAACAAGTGCAACATGGATCTTTCTGGCGGGTGCGGTCCCGATATTTCGAACGATAATTGACTTTGCATCCTCAGACAGCGAGCAGACAACATGAGGGAGATATGCCGCGTCCTGCATGATCCAGAGCATCATATACACGACGCCAACAACAACTGCAACACCAAGAGCGAGGAAAATATCGATAAATGCAGATGCAATACAGGCGATCGCACCGATGATGATGATTATAGACTGCCGTGAATCCATAGAGACATTCTATACTCAGAGAATATAAGCAATAGCAATTCGATCGAACAAGAAAAAGAAAAGTGGGCCCGATGCGATTCGAACGCATGACCTCTCGGTTATCAGCCGAGCGCACCACCGGGCTATGCTACGGGCCCAGATGTTACCTTAATACATTCTCATTTACTGCATTTATAGCTTGTTAATTTCCTTCTGCCAGGCTTCGGAAGATCACACCCCTGAGGATTGGGGTTCCGATACATTTTCGAACGTTTTGTTATTTATGGTGAGAGGACGACAGATGTACTATTAAACGAGCCGGAGGAAGACATGGAACGGAAATATCTCCTCGGAAACCTTGCAATCGCACACGCATGCAGGGAAGCGGGCGTTGATTTTGTCAGCGGTTATCCGGGAACACCATCATCTGAAGTCATTGAAAGCCTGAGAACGGTAGCAGATGAGATCCCCCACCTGGAATGGTCGGTAAATGAAAAAGTGGCGTACGAGAATGCCCTTGGAGCTGCATGGTGTGGGTGCCGCGCCCTGGTGACAATGAAGCATGTCGGCGTCAATGTTGCAGCAGATCCCCTGATGACCAGCAGCTACACCGGCGTCACCGGCGGCTTTGTGCTGCTGGCAGCAGACGATCCTTTCGCCCACAGTTCGCAGAACGAACAGGATTCGCGGATCTATGCAGGTTTTGCAAAGATTCCCTGTATCGATCCCTCCGGAATACAGGAGGCGCATGACGGGATCAAAAGGGCATTTGACCTCTCCGAAGAGTTCTGCCTCCCCGTGATGGTGCGCCCCACCACCCGGATCTGCCACAGCAAGGGCGATACCGGACTCGGAGAGCTGGCAACAGAGCACCGTCAGGGCACATTCACAAAAAATCCCAGGCAGTATGTTGTCATCCCAGCTCATACCAGGATTCTCCACAAGCTTTTGAATGAAAAGCAATCCGGAATAAAGAAGCGACTCATTGAGGAAGGATTCAATACGCACGTAATCCGCGGAAAGAAAGCGGTGATCGCCGGTGGGATCAGTGCCGCATATGCCCGTGAAGTCGTCCCGGATGACATCTCGATCGCCACGATCAGCGCATATCCAATCGATGAGGAGTGGCTCAGGGCATTTGTCTCCGAACATACCGAGATCCTGGTGATTGAGGAGATGATGCCGGTCATTGAAGGAGCAGTCCTCGAAGTTGCCTGCGGACAGACGATTTATGGCAAGAAGAACGGATACCTCCCCTATGAAGGTGAATTCTCCCCGGCACTCATCGCGGGCGCCCTGAAGAAGACCGGTTTCATCAGCGAGGAACGCTACCCGGCTGTCACTCCGGCAGAAAACCTCCCGGTCAGGCCCCCGATCCTCTGTGCAGGCTGTATGCACCGCTCCACCTTCTATGCAATGAAGAAGGTCTTCAAAGACGGGATCTTCCCAAGCGATATCGGATGCTATACCCTCGGCCTCCAGCTCGGCGCAGTCGACACCACCATCTGCATGGGCGCATCCATCACCATTGCAAGCGGGATCAATCTCTCTGGAGAGGAGCGGGATGTGGTCTGCACCATCGGTGACTCGACCTTCCTCCATACAGGCGTCAACGGGCTCATTAACGCAGTCTACAACGGCGCAGACATGGTCGTCGTTATCCTGGACAATCGGATCACCGCGATGACCGGGCACCAGCCAAACCCGAATACCGGAAAGACTGCATGCGGAGTGAGCAGCATCCCGCTCTCACTTGAATCACTCTGCCGCTCCTGCGGAGTATCATTTGTTGAGACCGTGGATCCCTATGATCTCACGCTCCTGCTCGATACGATGAAGAAGGCAAAAGAGGAGAAGGGTGTCCGGGTGATCATCGCCCGCCAGCCCTGTATCATCGTTGCCAAGCGGGAAGGACTGAAGCGCCGCAGGTTCATGATTGAACAGGAGACCTGCACAGGCTGCCAGCTCTGCGTCAAATACGGATGCCCCGCAATTGAGTTCCATGATGAGAAGGCATTCATAAACGACCTCTGTAGTGGATGTGCGGTCTGTGCCGACATCTGTCCTGCGGGTGCGATCCGGCGGGAGGTGAAGAGATGAAGAGCAGTTTTGATATCATGATCGTTGGGATCGGCGGCCAGGGGACGATCCTCGCCTCAAACGTACTCGGGGAGGCATGTCTTGTCGAGGGACGGAGTGTTCGGGGAGCAGAGACCCATGGCATGGCCCAGAGAGGGGGCTCAGTCGAGAGCCAGATTCGGATCGACTGCGAATTCGGTCCACTGATCGTCCCTGGCACAGTAGATCTCCTGATCGCCTTTGACCTCCTCGAAGCGGTCAGGTACCGGCATTATCTGAAAGAGGGCGGTGAGATGATCGTGAACAACCAGCTCGTTCTCCCGACATCCACCTTCACCTCAGGGCAGGCACCACCCACAGAGGACGATATCATCGGCATGCTGAAGGGATGGAAAGTATCAATCGTCGATGCGACCGCGATTGCAACCGCCGCAGGAAGCCCGCTGGCCGCAAATATCGCCCTTCTCGGCGCAGCATCCCACACCATCCCCCTCGGCCTTGAATCGCTCCTTGAAGGGGTCAGGCGGTGTGTTCCAAAGAAGACGATCCCGATCAATGAGAAGGCATTCCTTGATGGCAGGGCAGCAGTAAATTCCTGATACAATTCTTTTTTATAATTAAAATGAAATTTTATCAGATGATATCTATTCAATTGAAATTAGAGATTCTGATCGAATGAAACAAAAAACAGGGCATGGACCCGGCGGGATTTGAACCCGCGGCCTCTACGTTGCGAACGTAGCGATCTACCCCTGATCTACGAGCCCCTGGCAAAAAGATTAGAGAATAATCTCTATATCTAACTTCTCTGCCAGTTCCTTATATCTGTTCCGAATCGTGACCTCGGTGACACCCGCCACCTCGGCAACCTCACGCTGGGTCCGCCGCTCGCCCGAGAGGATCGAGCTGATGTAGATGGCGGCGGCCGCAACACCGGTCGGCCCCCGTCCACTCGTCAGTTCACGCTCTCCTGCCTGCCTGAGGATCTCAACGGCACGGCTCTGCACCTCACCCTTCAGGGTCAGGCCTGAGCAGAACCGTGGCACGTAGTCGATCGGGGAGGTGGGGAGGAGCTTGAGACCGAGTTCACGGGAGATGAAACGGTATGTCCTGCCGATCTCCTTCCGAGAGACACGGGATACCTCTGCAATCTCGTCAAGGGTACGCGGCACACTGCACTGGCGGCAGGCTGCATAGAGGGCTGCTGCTGCAACACCTTCGATCGAGCGACCACGGATCAGGTTCTTGTCAACAGCATCACGGTAGACGACCGCTGCGGTTTCACGGACGTTCCGTGGAAGACCAAGGGCAGATGCCATCCTGTCAAGTTCGGAGAGGGCAAATGCGAGGTTCCGCTCGGTTGCATTCGAGACACGGATACGCCGCTGCCACTTCCTGAGACGATACAGCTGTGCCCGGTTCTTCGAGGAGATGGCACGGCCATAGCTGTCACGGTTCCTCCAGTCGATCATCGTCGAGAGACCCTTGTCATGGATGGTAAAGGTCATCGGCGCACCGACACGGGAACGCTTCATCCGCTGGTCGTGGTCAAATGCACGCCATTCGGGACCGCGGTCAATGAAGTCGTCATCAAGCACAAGTCCACACCCCTGGCAGACCAGTTCTGCCCGCTCATAATCATGGATGAGCTGCCTGCCTCCACACTCGGGGCAGACCGTCTGGATATGCTCCTCGTGCTTCTGCTTCTCGACAACCACCTCTTTCTGGCGTAGTTTCTGTGCTTCTCTTTCGGATTTTAGCTGTTTTAACTTCTCTATCTCCTGCATTTATTCACCTTCTCTTTCACAAAGAGCTTCTCCCCTTCCAGGACGCGGCAATCGTTCTGGCATACGATCGTCGCATAGGGAGCTGCAATATTCCCAAATAAGTCAACGATACGCCCGACCGGTTTCATACGACTGTCCACCACATCACAGAAGAGAGGGGGCAGTTGTCCCGCGTCACACGTGGCAACCAGAAGACGGTCACTGCAATTACGATGTATCCGACCTGCAAATTTCAACTTTAAGCCTCAAACGGAAGATCCGACAACATTTCGGAAACTTTATATAATTATATATGAGTTGTTTTGCATATATAAAAGTATCGACAACCTATAAAAATTAGAAGCGGTGGAATATACTTCTCTCGGGGTTGAGCACCCGGAGAGCCTCCTCTTCAGTAAGCCCTGCGCCACGGGCAACCAGCCACCTGCTTTCCTGATTGAGAAGATCACGCGGCTCATGGGCATCAGACTGAACGATCAGTTCGCAGCCGAGCTCGCGTCCAACCATAACGACATGACCATTTGTCCTGTTATGCCCGTTCCGTGATGTGATCTCAAGATATACCCCATGATCTGCTGCAATCTGTGCATCTTCACGAGAGATTAAGCCCGGGTGTGCAAGAATATCAACATCCGGGCAGGAGACCGCCGCATGATTTGTTCCCGGAGCCACCGGCTCGACAACCGTCTCACCATGCACTAAAACGATATCGGCACCAATCTCCTTTGCCTCACGCGCAATCCCGGGGATCTCTTCAGGAGGCACATGGGTGATCTCAACACCGCAGAGCAGATTGACATCAAAGAGCGATGCAGACTTCTTCAGGCGGTTCACAGCGCTGATAACCTCATCAAGATTGGTTGCATCGACATGGTCAGAGAGGGCAACAGTCGAATACCCAAGAACCGCCATCCTCCGAACCATCTCGATGGGAAGCATATCACCGTCTGAGAGGGTGCTGTGGCAGTGAAAATCGTACATGCCGATCATGACTTCTCCACCAGTTTCCGTGCAACCTTTTTGATCAGCGATTCCTTGCTCCCATTCCATTCAAGGACGATTCGGCCTTCTCTCCTGAACCAGTGTGCGGGGTGGGAATGCGGCTCAATCACAACATTGGTAGCACCAGTTCTCCGGGCTGCCCGCTCGATCTCCTGGATTTTTGGAGACTTCAGTGCATGCTCACGATCAACTCTTCTCCCTTCGGCACGTGTCAGGGAGTGATTAAAGTAACAGGGATACAGGATCCGGCGCGTTCCCATACCTACTAGATTCGCGATGAACCTATAAACAGATCACGCCAAGTACCTCTATGCATCATATCGACATCCACATGGAGAAAGATATATTTGATGGGAATACCCGTCTTGCCGGGGCAAATGCACGCCACCTCAAAGACCATGGTGTCAGGGCATTTGATCTGCTCGGGGCCATTGGTTCCGGAAAGACCGCGCTCATCGAGAATCTGGTGCCGCTTCTGCGTGCGCGTGGACTCTCACCAGGAGCCATTGCAGGTGATGTCTATGGCGATGACGATTTTCAGCGGATAGTACAGACCGGCATCCCGGCATATAATGCAAATACCGGAAAAGAATGCCATCTGGACGCGCATCTTGTCGAACATGGCCTTGAACATCTCCCCCTTGACGATATCGACATCCTCTTCATCGAAAATGTCGGCAACATGGTCTGCCCCACCGACTTCCAGCTCGGGGCAGAGAAGAGGATCATCGTCATCAGCTCTACAGAAGGCGATGATGTCGTCAACAAGCATCCGATGATGTTCCGGGGTGGCGACATTGCGGTCATCAACAAAGTCGATCTCGCGCCTTTAATCGGATGCAACCTCGATAGGGTGGAAGCGGACATCAGAAGATATAACCCGGAAATGCCGATATTCCGAACAAACCTGAAAACCGGCGATGGTACAGAGGCACTCCTCGACGCCATTCTTGCACACTAGCGGGTCATCAGAAGAACCCAAACTTAAATATCTCGTAAAGAGATATATAGAGAACTCCACTTGGGAAAACCCATACGCGAGATACTATCAGATACGAGGAGAATCAATGCTCTGGCAAGGAAGATCAGTTCGAAAACCATCTGGCGGACGTTACCATTCCGCACAAGGTAAGAAGCGTTTTGAGATCGGAAGATCTCCGGCAGACACCGTCGTCGGAACCACCCGCACCCGCATCATCCGCACCCGTGGCGGCAATAGCAAGGTACGTGCACTCCGTGCAGAATTCGCTTCTGTCTCAGACAGAAAGACAGGAATGACAAAGAAGGTCGCCATTGAGAAGGTCGAGTCAAATACCGCAAACCCAAACTATGTCCGGAGAAATCTTCTCACAAAAGGCGCGATCATTAAGACAGAAATCGGGCGCGCCCAGATCATCTCCCGCCCAAGCCAGGACGGAACAGTAAACGCCGTTCTGATCGAATAATCCCATACTTTTCTTTTTTCACTCTCTTTTGCGTGAGCTGAAACTCAACTGACCATCCATCGAAATGATTGGAGATCAGGTAGCCAGGAACAGCTCATCTGCCATTTAGGGAGAGGGTTTAAGCTATGTATCGTCACATATACGTGTATTATGCGTCGTATCTCCTACCAGTTTCCAAATCGTTGTGACCTCGCCTTTGAGCACGATGCCCCCTTCTCCCGTGCAGTCTCCTCAATATGCAGGATGGATGGAAAGCAGACGAACTTCAGAACAGATCTGGGCCTCTTCAAACGTGAGATCAAAGTTGAGATCGCCTCTGAGAAGACAGGGTTTGAACCAGTCAGGACAGATAATGAGTTCCTGTCCCAAATCAGTGAACGTGCAGACTTCACCTTCAGGATCAGAGACACCCTCTTAAAAGGCGATGGGCGGTATCCTGCGGCAAACTACACATTCCTCCTCAGGATCGATGACAAGGGGGGCAGGGTTGAATGCTTCATCATCCATGAGGGGAGATCCGGCGAGATCGACTCACTTGATCTGAAGAACCTGCTGAAGGGTGCACTGAGTTGAGCCTGAAGACGGTAGTGGCAGCAGCCTTCAGGCATCTAAGGAAAGAGCGGCTGCAAAAGGTTGAGTTCATCTATTACATCTCAATCGACCGCAAATGGATGAATAAGGATCAGGCAGCGCTCCTTCTCGAACGGGCACGTGACGAGGGTCTGATCACCATGGTGGAAGGGGCCTGGGTTCCGGCATTCGATCCCGCCGAAGTGGAGATCCCGCTGGGGTTCAAACCTTCAGCCGATGTCCTTGAGAAGCATGATCCGGTTGAGAGGCTCGTTGGCGAGATCGCTCATAAAGCAGGAGCCGATACAAAATCGATCTACGCCGAGATGAACAGGATCATCTCTGATTCGTTCCTTGGCAACCTGATGCCGGAAGCAGCAGTCGTGATCCTTGCCCGGAGATACCAGGTACCATTCGGGAAGTACCGGGCCGAACTCTTAGATCAGCTCATCGAACATTCAACAGAAAAAACAGAATAGAGAAGAGGCTCACTCTTCAGCCTTTTCTTCTTCTTTTGGAGTGAAGATATCAACAAGAGGAGTCTTTCCGTATTCGACAACCTTCACATTGATCTGGACAAAGTCCTGTGTGATCTCTGATCCACGGACGGTCTTTCGTCTCCGCTCACCTTTCTTTGTGGGATTAAAACCAACACCGCCTCCAAGAAGGAGATGACGGCGGGAGGATCCTGGAAGCCCCTTTCGTGCAGGAATTCCGGTTTTGTCACTGCCTCCGGTGATCTCAACGCGATACCCTGCAAGACCAATTGCACCACCATCAATCTGTGATGATATTGCCTTTCCAATAAAGGCACCAGCGGCACCTCCACCAGCTACCGTATTGTAGGAACGGCCGGTCTGTGGGTCAGATACAACAATTTTTAAATCAACCATGTATTGAAACAACTCCTCGTTCTATTTCGAAGCCGAAGTACCCATATTGTTTGAGTGTCCGGGTTTATACTACTTACCCCAGAAGGGATTCCCCTTCCTCCGGATCAGTGCATACTCAGAGAGAGCTTCCTGGGAACTGATATTGATATGAGACAACATCTCGGTCTCAAGCACCTTCACATGCCGCTCAGGGATCTGGACATAGAGCGTATCTCCGACATTGATCTGCCTGCCAACCGTCGGGCCGTCAATAGAGACGGCGATCTCCATTCCTTCTGTCGCCTCGGTGACAGTTTCCCCTTTATCCTGCATCATCTTGATCGACCCGACAGTCCGGCCGTCAGGTGCCATCAGGTCAACCTTCGGTCTGAGAAGACCGGCAAGAATCCGGACGCCGACAACAGCAGGCCCGCTCTGCCTGAAGACGCAGTTTGGAAGGAGCTGGACCTTTGCGGGCATGACCACTGCTTCAAACTGTTGGGCCTTCTGGCGCCTGATCTGCTCATCACGCCATTCGATATACTCATCAATAACCCGGTAGATGATATCCCCGGAGAAGACGACGATATCCTCATACCGGGTATCCTTCAGCATCTCGGAGACATCGGGGAGAATGTCAGTATTGAAGCAGAGGATCACCTTATGGAGAGGATCGCGCATCGTCTCAAGTTCGATGATATCGTGCCTGCTGACAGGACCGACATCGGCACGCATGATCTCGATCTCCTTTGCCTCCAGTTCCTTTGAGAGCGCCTCAAGCGCCCCGATCGTATCGGCTTTGATACTGATCCCAAGACCTGAGAGGGTGATGTTTGCATCCTGCATCTCGGCATCGATTGCATCGATCACCTCCTGCCGGTTCCCTTTCACCGCCCTGAGGGGAGATCCCGAGATCACGTCATCCAGGTTTGGGGCAGAGAGCTTGATTCCGGCTGCCGCTGTCACGGACTTCACCCGTTCAAACCGATCTTCGATTAAAATCTCCTTCATGGGCCTTGGCTTTAAGAGTGAGCGGATCTTTGTGATGATACACCCGTTTGATCCGGCAACCGCAATCTCATCGCCGACTGAGAGGGTGCCGTCATAGAGGATGAGATCAAGGGTCATCCCAAGGCCGCGCTCTTCCTTCACCTCAAGAACCGTGCCCTGGCCAGGACCATCAACCGTTATCCTGAGCGACTCGGTGAGGTACCGCTGGGCAAGGCCGATCATCACCATCAGGAGATCCGGGACACCCTCGCCGGTGATCCCCGAAGAAGGAACAATAGCAATATTGCGGGCAAAATCCCTGACGCGATCGTACCGTTCCGAATTGAACCCGAGATCCGAGAGTGTCCCGACGAGTTCATACAGGCGGGTTTCAAGGATGCCCTGAACACGTTCATTCTGTTTTGCAAATGTCTTCTGGAAAGGTTCGTCTGGATGAACCCGCCATCCCGGGATCCGGTCAACCTTCGTTGCCGCAATGACAAACGGGGTCTTGCAGTTTTTCAGGATCTGGAGAGCTTCCTGGGTCTGCTGCTTGAACCCTTCATTGATATCAACAACAAGGATTGCAATCTCAGCAAGAGCCCCACCCCGGGCCCGGAGGGTGGTGAAGGCGCGGTGGCCGGGGGTGTCGATGAAGAGAAGGCCGGGGATATTAATCTCGGTTGTATCTGAAACCCCGCTCATCTCACGTATCGATTCGATTGGTATCAGCGTTGCCCCGATATGCTGGGTGATGGCTCCGGCTTCTGAGTCAACGACCTGAGAGCCCCTGATCTTATCCAGAAGCGTTGTTTTGCCGTGATCGACATGGCCCAGCACACAGACGATCGGCGTTCTGATGTTATTCTTTGCCATTTCTCAAAGTCCCTCCTGAAAGCCGGGATATACCAGATAACCCCGAAAAGTGATAGTCTATAACGCATTCGGAGTATTAATATTCTTTTGAGAGCCCTTTATGAATCTGGTATGAGAGACTGGCAGGGGGCAATCCGTTAGGTTAAATAATGTTTACCATCAATTATAATGAGCATTTATGCTAGGGTAGGGTAGCTGGACATCCTATAGGACTGTGGATCCTTTGACCCGGGTTCGAGTCCCGGCCCTGGCCTGAATCACCTTTTTCTCATGAAAGTTGTAAATCACAGGCAATTCTCTCATAAAATTCTCAAATAAGAGCATTCATATCGATTACACGCTCTCATTCCGACACCGTTATCTATAAGAGCTCATGCGCTCTTTCATCGCTATGAGATGATGCATCTCACCAGTCTGGAGTGGATGAATATGTCTGACGGAACACGAAAGCCAAAGCCGCAGCTTGTAGGCGAACGGATGGAGATCTGCGAGCTTGATAAGGCGAAGATGTCGCTCATGAACCCGAAGGTGATTCATGAGAAGGTGGAAGAGCGGTCGATCGACGAGCTTGCAAAGAAGACGATTGAGCACTGCCTGAAAGAGGGTATCGAGACCGTCTGGGACAGGAGTGAGATGCAGGAGCCCCATTGCAAATGGTGTGCAACCGGCCTCTCCTGCAGCCGGTGTACCATGGGGCCGTGCCGGATCATCCCTGAGCGAAACCGGGTGCGGGGCGTCTGCGGGGCAGATGCCGATCTGATCGTCGCCCGGAACCTGCTTGATATGCTCACAACAGGTGCAGCTGCCCATTCCGATCACGGGAGAGAGATTGCAGAAACACTCCTCCTTGTCGGCAAGGGGGAAAGCAGCGGCTATAGTATTAAGGACACTGAAAAGCTGTTTGCCATTGCACAAGAGTATAACATCCCAACCGACCGTGCGGCAATCGAGGTGGCCCACGATCTTGCTCTTGCTTTCCTTGAAGAGTTCGGGACGATCAAAGGTGAATTAGAACTCTGCCGCCGTGCCCCGGATGCCACGTACGCCATCTGGGAGCAGGCAGGCATCCTGCCTCGGGGCATTGACCGGGAGATCGTCGAGGCGATGCACCGTGTCCATATGGGTGTCGGCGCCCACTATGCCAACATGCTCCTCCATGGCATGAGGACCGCACTTGGAGACGGGTGGGGCGGATCGATGATCGGAACAGAGGTATCCGACATCCTCTTCGGTACCCCGACACCGGTTGAGTCGATGATGAACCTCGGCGTCATCAAAGAAGATCAGGTGAATATCACACTCCATGGCCATAATCCGATGTTATCGGAGATGATCGTTGAGGCCGCGGAGAGCGAAACGATGCAGGATCTCGCAAAGAAGAACGGGGCAACCGGCATCAACCTGATCGGTCTCTGCTGTACCGGCAACGAACTGCTGATGCGGCGTGGCATCCCGATGGCGGGAAACCACTTCAACCAGGAGCTGGTGATCGCAACAGGGGCACTCGATGCGATGATCGTTGATTACCAGTGTATCTTCCCCTCACTGCCGCGAACGGCAAGCTGCTTCCATACGAAAGTCATCTCGACAAGCCCAAAAGCAAAGATACCCGGATCGTATTATGTTGAGTTCTCCCCTGAGAATGCGGTTGAAGCAGCAGAGGTGATCGTCAGGACAGCGGTTGAGAACTTCAAAAACAGGGTGCCGGAGAGGATCTTCATACCGGGAAAACCCGTTGCAGTCACAGCGGGCTTCTCTGTGGAGGCGATCACAACGGCACTCGGGGGAACCCTTCAGCCGCTTGTTGATGCGATCGCAAGCGGAAAGATCAGGGGTGCGGTCGGGATAGTCGGATGCAATAACCCAAAGATCAAGCACGACTATGGGCACGTAACTCTGGCAAAGGAGCTGATCAAGCATGATATCCTCTGTGTCGAGACCGGGTGTGCCGCGGTTGCATCAGGAAAAGCAGGCCTCCTTACACCCGATGCCTGCTTCCTCGCAGGGGACGGCCTGAAAGGGATCTGCAAAGCAGTCGGCATACCGCCGGTGCTCCACATGGGATCCTGTGTGGACTGTTCACGAATCCTTGTTCTTCTGGCAGCTCTTGGAAACGCACTGGGTGTTGGTATCCACCAGCTCCCGGTTGCAGGTGCGGCACCGGAATGGTATTCGCAGAAAGCAGTCTCCATCGGATCCTACTTTGTGGCATCGGGCGTCTACACCGTGCTTGGACCGATGCCAAATATCAGCGGCAGTCCCGCTGTTATCGATCTCCTCACCAACGGCCTGGAAGGCGTGGTGAATGCGAAGTTTGCAGTCGAGCCGGATCCATTGAAGTCAGCAGAGCTGATCATCAATCATATCGAGGAGAAGAGGAAGGCACTTGGCATCTGAGATACGACGTCCGGTACAACAGGGAAGAAGGAGAGTTCAGGGACCATTGCCGGGTCTCAGGGTGGTCATCACCGGAAAGGGGGGTGTCGGGAAGACCACCTTCACCGCCCTCCTTGCCGGTGAGCTCAGGCAGAGAGGCCTCTCTGTCCTTGCAATCGATGCAGATCCTCAGGAAGACCTCGCCCATCTGCTTGGATTCTCCCGGGATGAGATCACTCCAGTAACAAAGAACAGACGATATATCGAGGAGAAGGTCGGATCCGGGGGGATCATCAATCTCAACCCCGACCTCTCGGATATTGTCACCCGCTGCGGTACCAGGACGGCGGCCGGGATCGGCCTCCTCGTCATGGGAACCGTGAACTCTGCCGGGGGCGGCTGCCTCTGCCCGGAGAATACCCTGATCAAGAGCATTGTACGGCAGGTCAGCGTCAGGGAGGGAGAGGCGATTCTCATGGATACGCCCGCAGGACTGGAACACCTTGGTCGCGGCCTGGGCCGGGGTTTTTCGGACATTATCGCAGTATCCGAGCCGACAGCACAGGCACTCAGAACAGCATGCAGAACCGCCGAACTCGCAGGCGAACTGGGAGTTCAGACGAAGATGCTCGTCATCAACAAGATTCGGAATGATGAAGAGTTTCGGGCATCACGTGAGATCCTCGGTGATGATCACCCGTTTTCTGAGGTTTTCAGGCTCCCCTATGATGAAAGTCTCAGAGGAGGAACAGGGCTGCCAGACCTTTCATTAACCGAAAAAAGTTCTCTTGCAGAAGCCATCTCAGGGATCGCTACCCTGCTGATGAAAAAAGATGGGGAATGAGTATTCAGATCAGCGTTGCAGAGAGGATCTTCACTTCCGTCTTTGGCCGGTCGTTTGCACCGGTCTTCGTCTTGCCGATGGCATTGACGACATCAATTCCATCAACGACCTGCCCAAAGACCGGGTGCTTTGCGTCGAGATAGGTGTTATCAACGAGGTTGATGAAGAACTGGCTGCCTCCGGTGTTTGGTCCGGCATTTGCCATTGCAATCGTCCCGCGGAGATTCTTCCTCTTTGGCGAGAACTCATCTTTGATGGTGTATCCGGGCCCGCCGGTACCTGTGCCTTTCGGATCGCCGCCCTGGATCATGAACCCGGCAATCACCCGGTGGAAGACGATCCCATCATAAAAGCCTTTCTTGACAAGACTTGCAAAGTTTCCGGCTGTCACCGGCATATCATCAAAGAGTTCGATGGTGATATCGCCCATCGTCGTCTTCAGGAGAACCTTCTGTTGTTTCTGTTCATCAGTCATGTATAGTTACTATGCGATGAGAGTCGATAATGTTTCTCAAGAGCCCCAATGTGTATATGATCCCTCAATGTGAGGATGCTCAGGAGCGAATGAGCCGCCGCCCCTTCCCGGTCAGGAGAAAACGGCGGGGGAGCTCAGCCGGCGTACCTGTACACCCGCTGCAACAGGCACAGAGAGGGGACGACTCATGCGGCGTGCATGTTCCATCCCCGGTGATATAGCCCATATGCTCCATCATCCTGAGCCGTTCACGGAGCTGATCGTCGGAGATTCCGAGTTCGGCTGCAAGCAGGGGGACTGCAACCCCACCCTCTGCAAGTTTCAAAAGGATATCCCTGAACATTCAATCCCTCAGGAGTCCGGCAGAGAACTCCCTGCCCCATGCAATAAATCCAAAGAGGGCAATGACTGCAAGGTAGAGCTGTGGTACAATCGCCTCCCTCATCATCTCAAGGGTGATCTCCTCACCTTCAAAGATGGCAAGTGTAGCAAACTCAGCACCAGTCGAGAGGAGCCAGATCAACCCAAATAAGAGGG
Organism: Methanocorpusculaceae archaeon UBA456; assembly: GCA_002496395.1. GTDB lineage: Archaea > Halobacteriota > Methanomicrobia > Methanomicrobiales > Methanocorpusculaceae > Methanocalculus. The sequence goes on along the minus strand of DAJQ01000009.1, from coordinate 10,717 downwards.
CAAGCGCAATGCCGACATGCAGGTAGGCAACCCCTTCATGGATGCCTTTTCCGAGCTCGCGGCACCCGAAGAGGAGGGTCAGCCCGATGATCAGAAGGACAAAACCCATCGCCGGGTCGCCGGAGATCCCAAGAATCTCAAAGAGTTCGATCTCCGGGGATATGAGGGCGATGAACACCGCAATTCCCGCAATACAATACAGGAGTCCGAGGAAGCCTGCAAATAGCTGTTTTCTCAATTCCGACATCGTTTATGCACCTCCGAGGAAATATCCGGCAAGATGGAAGGTGGCAAACGCCAGTAGCCATGCCACCACCAGTCCATACAGAACCGAGAATCCGGCCCAGCGCCAGCCCCCTGTCTCCTTCCGGATGATGGCAAGAGTTGCCACACAGGGCATATACAGAAGGACAAAGACCATCACCGCAAGGGCTCCTGCCATCGAGAGGGCGGGATCTGCAAGCAGTGCATCCGAGAGTGCAGCTGATCCCTCATCTGCCCCATAGAGGACACCGAGTGAACTGACGACAATCTCCTTGGCAACGAAGCCGAAGAGGAGTGCAACGGCGATCTTCCAGTCAAGGCCAAGCGGTGCAACAAGCGGTTCAAGTACATGCCCGATCATCCCGGCAAAACTCTCTTCGCTCCCGTATTCAACCCCTGCGGGGAATGAGGCGAGGAACCAGACGATTAAAGAGCCGATAAGGATAATTCCACCAGCTTTCTTCAGATAGGTCGATCCCTTCTCCCACATATTGAGCATCGCGTTCTTCAAAGTCGGGATCCGGTACGGGGGCATCTCCATGATGAACGGGGACGACTCACCCGGCAGAACGGTGCTCCTGAAGAGCTTTGCCGAGAGGATCGCAACAAGGATACCGAGGACATAGAGACCGAAGATCACATTCCCTGCATCTCTTCCGAAGAAGACACCTGCAAAGAGGATATAGACGGGAAGCCGTGCACCACAGGATATAAATGGATTAACCAGGATGGTGATGAGCCGATCCCGTTCATCCTCGATCGTCCGGGTTGCCATGATCGCAGGGACATTACATCCAAAGCCCATCAGCATCGGAATGAATGATTTGCCTGGGAGGCCTATCGCATACATCAGCCGATCCATGATAAAGGCGGCTCGCGCAAGATACCCGCTCCCTTCAAGGATCGAGAGGATCAGGAAGAGGATGAAGATATTCGGGACGAAGACGAGCACACCGCCGACACCGCCGATCACCCCCTCACCGAGGAGAGAAGCAAGCCATTCGGGTCCTACCGATCCGGCAACCACTTCGCCGAGCCAGCCGAAGGTATATTCTATCCCCTCCATAAACGGCTCGGCAACCGCAAAGGTGAGCTGGAATGCCCCCCACATCAGGGCGAGGAAGATCGGAATACCAAGGTACTTGTTGGTGACGACACGATCGATCATATCCGATCCGGTCATCTTCCTTACGCAGACTGTGCATGCCTGCGGGAGGATCGCACCTATCGCTTCGTACCGCTTATCAGCGAGAAGCGCTTCATATTCGTCAAGATCGATCTGCTGTAATTTTTCATTCGCCGCATCTGCAACACTGCTCCCGTTGATTAACCGCAGAACATCCGCATCCCCTTCGATTGCACGGACGGCAAGCCAGCGGAGCGGATAGCCGCCTGCAAGAGCCGGATCGTCATCAAGAATCCTTACGAGATCCGAGATATGGGCTTCCGCATCATCTCCATAGCCTATGGTATGGGTATGCTTCCCGCCTTGTGCGGCAACCGCTACGATCGATTCAAGGAGCTCGTCAAGCCCCCTGCCACTCGTTCCAACGGTTCTGATCACCGGCATTGCAAGGAGTTCGGAGAGACGTCTCTCATCGATGGTATCGCCCCGTCCCTCCGCCACATCAACCATATTCAGCGCGATGATGACGGGGCGGCCAAGTTCGGCGAGCTGCATCGTCAGGTAGAGATTACGTTCAAGGTTTGAAGCATCCACCACCTGGACAACAACATCAGGATGCTCCTCGATGATGAAGTTCCGGGCGATAACCTCATCTGCCGAGTATGCGGTGAGGCTGTAGGTGCCGGGGAGATCGGTCACCTCAATGGAGGTTCCCTCATGTTCGCATCTCCCCATCTTCTTCTCGACCGTGACACCGGGCCAGTTNNATGCTGGCGGGCGCCGGTCAATGAATTGAAGACCGTCGTCTTCCCGACATTTGGGTTTCCGGTCAGGGCAACCGTGATCGTCTTCTTCATTGTGCAGCCACCTCCAATTCGATCAACACTTTCATCGCCATCCCGCGGGAGAGGGCATACCGGCAGCCGCATACAGAGACGATGATCGAACCCCTGTCACGCGTGACAACCGTAATAGTCGCCTCAGGTACAAGCCCAAGGGCATAGAGACGGCGGCGAAGACCATGGCCCGCATGGACGCCCGTAATCTTCCCGACAGTTCCGGGGGAGAGGAGAGAGAGAGGGCAGGATGCCATGCTCACTCCACCCCCATCACAACTTCGATGCAGGCAGCATCTCCTTTCCTGATGGAGAGGTTATAGCCTTTGACCCGGAACTCAACGGGATCGCCGAGTGGGGCAACCCGGATCGACTCGATGATGGCACCCGGAATGATGCCCATCTCAAGGAGACGCTTCCTGAGCTGCCCCTTCGCTTTGACACTTACAATCCTTGCCTTATCACCGGATATGACTGTGTCAAGGGTAACTGGTGAATGATCTGGTGAACTCATTACCTGCTTGTTCTGTTGTTTGGTAGGGATAACCCCGAGTCGAAGAAGATTCGAAAAAGAGGAGAATAAAGAAAAATATTCGGTTTTCAGAGGAAAACCGAAGATTCTGATGAACAACTACCGGCGGGCCCCAAGCACAGGAAGTGCCGCTCCAATCCGGGGATCATGGATGCGTTCACCTTCGATTCCAAGGACCTCCCAGATGACCGCCTCAACCACAAGGTACACCCGGCAGTCGGTTCTGAGGCAGCCGCAGACGGCATCACGGCCCCGTCCGGCAGCTGCGTGGAGATGGAGAGAGGGGGCGTCCTCACCCGGATAGATGGTGGCAGTGCCGAGGCACTCCCAGCCACCTTCGATCTGCTCCTTATGGGGCACCGGGGGGATCACCGCCTCCTCCGGCCCGGTCACAAGTCCTGCAGAATGGAGCGCTCCCAGGAATGATATGACTCCATGGCTGATCTGTTTCTCCTGAATAAATGATCGGGCCGATTCGATCAGATCCTCGCCATCATCAAACCGAAGGAAGAAGACCCGGCCAACTGTGCCTTCCGAATATTGCATACACAGTAGTGTGGATCTGATCGTGGTTATGGTTTGGGATTATTGGATCAATAGAGGTAAGAACCTCCGGATCAGTACCTCATCATAATGAATACCGGTCATGAGATCCACCCGCTCAGCGCTACCGAGATCGCTGTTCGTATCGGTGAGATCGAGGTGAATACCGGAGATTTATCTCCCTTCCAGAAGGTGCTCCTTGGAACAGACGGCTCAGTCACCCACCTTCTGTCGCTTGCAACCGAGTCGAATGTGGGGGTGAAGACCCGGCTTCAGGAGGTGCTCCCGGCAGATCAAGAGGTTGCTGACCTGCTTGCCATCAGCGAAGGCGACCCGGTGAACCACCGGATTGTTGATCTGGGTGTTGGTGAAGAGGGGCAGCCACTCATCTATGCCATCTCCTACACCCCGATTAACCGGCTTGCTCCTGAGATGAGAACGGATATGATGAAGGCCGATATTCCGATCGGAATCATCCTCAAAAAACACAAAGTTGAATCCCGCCGCGAGATCCTGACGATCGATTCATACCCGGCAGATGAACATCTCGCCGGAGTCTTCGGCATTCTTCCGGGTGAGCCGCTCTTTGCCCGGCGGTATAGGATCATCCACAAAGATGAGCCCCTGATGGTGATCACCGAGATCTTTTCCTCAGGCACCTTCTCTGATACAAAGCGGGTCATCGTGGATACCCCCTCCCGCCTTCATATCGGCTTGATCGACTTAAACGGGAGCATTGGCCGCGTTGACGGCGGGATCGGGATCACCCTTGACCGGCCCCATCTCCTCATCGAGGCGAGGGCTGCCGGCCGGGTTTCGGTGCATGGTGGTGATGAGGAGAGCAGGCAGCGTGCGGCAGATGCGGCAGATGCGGTGATCGAACACTTCGGGCTCACCGGGGGGGCCACAATCATCCTCCATACCCTTCTTCCCCGCCACTCGGGGCTTGGGAGCGGGACGCAGATCGCACTTGCAGCAGCAAAGGCGGTGGCAGAGCTCTTCGGGAGGGAGGCAACAGCACTGGATCTCGCCCGGATCACCGGCCGGGGCGGGACATCCGGGATCGGAACTGCCGCTTTTGATGCAGGAGGGATCATCATCGACGGGGGGCACCGGTTCGGACCGGATCAGGAGAAGACAGTTTTTATACCTTCCTCCGCCTCACGCGGGGTAACACCGGCACCGGTGACGATCCGCCATCCCTTTCCCGAAGACTGGGGGATCCTGCTTGTCACGCCGGATACGGTGGCGGGAGCCTCGGAGAAAGCTGAGGTCGATATCTTCTCAGAATACTGCCCTGTGCCTCTCGCTGAAGTACAGGAGATCTGCCATCTTGTGATGATGCAGATGCTTCCCTCTGTTGTCGAAGGCGATATCAGGCGGTTCGGGTCGGCAGTGAACCGGATGCAGGAGATCGGATTCAAGCAGGTGGAAGCATCGCTCCAGCCTGAAAATGTCCGGAACCTGCCCGCCCTGCTCTGTGAGGCAGGCGCATACGGGGCGGGCCTCTCCTCATTCGGGCCGACGGTGTATGCGATCATCGACAAGGGCGACACTGCGGTTGCGGAGGCGGCACGGCGTGCACTTGAAGGGGTGGGCGGCACGGTGGAAGAGGTCTCCGCGAGGAACAGGGGAGCGATTGTGAGAATGGGGTGAGATATGATCATCATCGGTCACCGGGGAGCCCGTGCCACCCGGCCTGAGAACACCATTGCCGCCCTCTGGGAGGGGAGCAGATGGGCTGACTATGTCGAGATAGATGTACGGATAAGCCGGGATTCTGTACCGGTTGTGATCCACGATCCGACCCTTGACCGGACGACGAATGGGTCGGGCCTGGTTTCTGGCCATACCCTCACTGAGCTGAAAGCACTCGATGCCGGAGCGGGTGAGCCGATCCCGACACTCGCAGAGGTGCTCGCCCTTGACCTTGGTGACTGCGGGCTTGTGATCGAGCTGAAGGAGGGAGGATATGAGGAGCAGGTTGCCGCTCTTGTGAAAGAATCTGGGCTTTCGAAGGTGATGGTCGTCTCCTTTGATGCAGACTGCCTCCGCCGGGTCGCTCCCCTTCTCCCTGATGCCGGGATCGGGTATATCTTCCGGTCTCCTGGTGCTGATCCTGTCCGGGTGGCAGCATCGATCCCGGCATCATATATCCTTCTGCGGTTTATTGATGTGACAGAGGAGCTGATTCGTGCGGCAGGGAAAGCCAGTCTCAAAGTGATTGCATGGACCCTCAATTCGGAAGAGGTGTTCGAGGAAGCTTCCGAAATAGGAGTTGATGGGATAGTAACAGATGATCCGTCTTCTGCACGGGCATTTTTTGGCCCTTTCCTGAATGTGAGAGATGCATAAAGAACGGCATTTGATTCGGAGTACCAGTACCCCGGCAGGAAAAACAGATATCCGGATGAGACAATAGAAAGCTATGCGAAAAACGGTTTTTTCGGCAGGATTAATTCTTCTCATGCTGCTTGCAGTATCCGGATGCACTGCTCCGGGAGAATCCGTAGAGAATAATCCGGTTCCAACACTCCAGACGATTACAGCAAGTGAGGCGATCCTCCTGATTGAATCAGATTCCTCCCTTACGATCATCGATGTCAGAAGGCCGGATGAGTATGCTGCCGGCCATATCCCCGGCGCAGTGAATATCGATATCTCTTCATCATTCGCTGATGAGGTGGGGAGACTCGATCGGGATGAATCTTATCTCATCTACTGTGCAACCGGCATTCGGGGAGAATCTGCTCTCAACATTATGGGAGATCTCGGTTTCACCAGGATCCATAATCTCGGAGGAGGGATCTCCGCCTGGCAGAGAGCAGGCGGATCTGTTGTCAGGTGAAAGGGCAGATCATTTCATTCTGAGCAGATCCGAAAAGAGAGCCAGATAGCGTGAGGCAGTCAATCCGAGGTTTACCGGATCAAGTCTTACCGCCTCTTTCATTGAGGTTTCTGCCTCCTGTATCTGTCCAAAAGTATGGAGAATAATGCTTCGATAGAACCAGGTATTTGCATTTTCAGGGCTATATTCGAGGGCAGTTTCAAAAGATTCAAGCGCTTCAACATATTTTTTGCAGTCCATCAATGCCCGCCCATGAAAATGCCAGGCATACCCGCTCCCTGGATCGATTGAGAGATTTTCCTCAAGAAGAGGGAGGGCTTCAGCCGGCCGTCCCAACTCCACCAGTGCTGCGCCCATGATATTCTGAAAATTCAGATCCGCCGGCCATCTCTTCCGGCCTTCCTCTGCCGCCCTGAGCACCTCATCGAACCGCCGGGCTTGTTTCAGGGAATCACACCAGAGAAGATATTCTCTTCTGGAATTCATGGGATCCTGATCAGTTTGTGGTGCAGAATCAGGAGATTGCTTCGGTTTCTTCAGCCTTTCCCATGCATTTCGAAGGGCAGGATGATTCGGATCTATCTCCTCTGCCTTCGCAAGCGAGGCAGCCGCTTCTTCGCCCCTGCCCATCTCATGAAGGAGCACGCCACGGCTGATCCAGGCAGCGGCATCCAGCGGATGGATCTCGATTGAGCGGTCAAACGACTCAAGCGCCTCCTGATCGCGTTCGAGACAGACGAGAGCGGCTGCACGCTTCATCCAGAAGCCGGCATGATCCGGCCTCTTCTTCAGGATTTCATCATAAATTAGAAGAGCCTCTTCATATTTCCCCGTATTCATGGCTATTTCTCCCCGTTCGATCTTTTTCTGAAGCACCTTTGGATGGATATGAACGCCTCCGCAGATCCCATTTTTATTGGAAGGAGATAAAGGGTGATCAGGATTGTAATTCCGGTCAGGCCATGCAGACAGAGAGTGGGAGAACAAGCAGGAACAGTCAAATTGCTCACACCAGAATTTTTTTATTATCAACGAGGAGAATATCAGGTATCACTCCACCTGGAGATGATGGAACCATGATTCAGAGACCCATACGAAGTACACAAGAAGGGTGGAGAGAATGAGAGTTGTTCATCATCAGGACTCGCTCAGGGAATCAGAAGATATCTGGCAGGGAATAGCATCTTTTATCGATTTCCTCCCTGATGCCACCTTCGCCATAAACTCAAATGGAGAGGTTGTTGCGTGGAATAGTCTAATGGAGAAGATATCGGGTGTAAAAGCATCAGATATCATTGGAAAGGGAGATTATATCTATGGCGAGCTGTTCTATGGCAAACGGCTGCCCATGCTGATAGATTATGCTCTCCACTATGATAATGAGATAACCCTGAGATATTCAAATATTAAGAGACGTGGGCATATAATCGAAGCAACGACGCGGGGTGCAGATCCAGGAAACAAACACTCCATTCATTGGGCAAAAGCTGCCCCCCTCCTTAATTCCCGGGGAGAGGTAATCGGTGCAATCGAATCAATACGTGATATTACAGAGAGACATAGCACACGACAGAAACTGAGAGAGAGTGAAGAACGCTACCGGCGACTCGCTGAGAATGCACAGGATATCATCTATCGGATTGAACTCCTCCCTGAACGGAAATTCAGTTATGTGAATCCGGCCGCCTACCATATTACCGGATATACCCCCGAAGAGCATTACGGGGATCCGGATCTCGGGTACAAACTCATCCATCCCGAGGATCGATATCTTCTGGAAGAGATTGCCACAGGCATCCGATCGATCGATAAACCCCTCCCTCTTCGCTGGATCAAAAAGGATGGAACCATCGTATGGGTTGAGCAGAGAAATATTCCAATTTATAATGATGATGGGGAGATTGTTGCCATCGAGGGAGTCGGTCGGGACATCACCCAGAAGATTGAACATGATATTGAGGAGAGAGAACATGCAGATGAGATTTTTCGCTACTCCAACGCACTGAAGAATCTCAACAAGAAACTCAACCTCATGGTGGGAATCACTCGTCATGATATTCTCAATCAGCTGATGGTTCTGGATGGCTATCTGATGTTTGCGCTCGAACGGACGCAGAAGACACATAACGATGAACAATTGGAACGTTACCTCACATTGATCGAAACAGCATCACAGAACATTCAGCATCAGATAGAGTTTACACGTGAATATCAGAATCTGGGAGTACAAAAGCCGATATGGCATACGATCAGCAGTTTAATCGAAGAGCTCCCGAATAATGGGATCGAAATCAGAAATGAAACTAACGGTTTTGCTCTCTATGCTGATCCACTTCTCCCAAAAGTCTTTTCCAACCTGATGGAGAATGCCATCCGATATGGTGGCGATATCTCACATGTTCGCGTGTGGTTTGAAAAGAAGGAAAGTGAATCTGTGAGTCTCTTTTTCGAGGATGATGGTGTTGGAATCCCGGAAAGGGAGAAGGAACGGATTTTCGAACGCGGTGTGGGGAAGAACACAGGGCTCGGTCTCTTCTTTATAAGGGAGATCCTCGGCATCACCGGCATTATCATACAGGAGATTGGAAAAGAGGGAGAGGGGGCCGTATTTGAGATGATAGTACCATCAAATGCCTTCCGCATTGAGGATAGATGATATGTATCCTGCTTACGTGGCGGGAAGAGAGGATATGAAAGAGATGAGATGGAATAGAGGTGCAATTGCCACGATACTGGTACTCGTAGCAATAGTAAGCATCACTGTCCCAGCCGCCGCTTCCATGTCGGAGTCACTTCACTCGACAGCAAAGGGCGATAGCGTCTTTATCGAAGGGCATGCGTACGGAAGCCCCGGTGCAGGTGTTGCAGTCTGGATCTTCGGGAACAACTACTACCTCCGTGATACGCAGTCTGTTGAAACCGATGCAAGCTTCTCATACGAGCTCACCGGCACACGAACAAGCCTGATGGCACCGGGACAGTATTTCGCCGTCGTTCAGCACCCGATGGCGAACAACCGGTTCGATGTGATCGAGGATACAACGACGACTGCCGGGACAACCTATGTGCGGATGAGAGGCAGTGTGGCAACATCAGGTGCGGACGTCTTCATTGCAGAAGGGCCCGGGCGGCTTCAGGCATCCAATGCAGCAGAAGCCCTCATTCGCCTTCTGGACAGCCAGAATATCGATGATACCTACATGAGAACGACGTTTCTCATCGAAGAACCCCGGATCGAAATTGATACGATACGTACCGCATACACCGCAGAGAGGTTTATGATCACGGGAAGAACGAACCTGGCTGCGGGAAATGATCTCCTCGTCGAGGTCGTATCATCAGCATTCGGACACACCAGCAAGACAAAACCGGAGCCCTTCTCCGGAGCCTCAGGGATAGCAAAGGTGGTTCCAGGCGACGCTTTCTCACAGAGGTTCTTCTTTGAGGTCGACCCTGCTGCGTTCCTCCCTGATGAGTACACAATCAAGGTTACGTCGCTGAAGACAGATCAGGCAGCCACCACAACCATCACCGTGCTTGAAGGCATGCCACCCACTGAAGAGCCACCTACAGAGCTGCCAGCACAAATGACGATCATACCAGGGCCGGAGACCCCGGCATCTGAGCCCGGGCCTGAGAAGAGCCCGCTCATCTATGCACCTATCGCGGCTCTTTTTGTCGTGGCGATGTTTGCATGGAAGCGGCGGTGAGGGAGGAGGCAGGAAAACAGATCTTCCCCATTGTACAAGACACTAAGGATTACTCATCACTGCTCATCCTTATGGTACAGATCAAGGAAGATGAGCAGATCTTCCGCAGCATCATAGCAATATGATAGCCGAAATGGTGGAATATAAACCTCACGGCTATTTTTCCGGGCATATCTCATCGGTTTTCCGATTTCAGGATCCCCGATGATCCGGATAATCTGTTGCTTCAACCGCTGCTTTGTTCTGGCATCCCGTATTTTTTTAACCGTCTTTTCAAATGATGCAGTATATGCAACAGTTACCATGACTTCAGCTTTTGAAGGAAGTCAACATCCTTTTCTCTGATAGATTCTCCTTTCTCAAACTCCAGGTACGCTTTCTCTGTCCGCTCGGCGAACCTGATATCATCCTCCAGTGCCGGTTCAAGATCGTCAAGCGGCTTTAAGATAAAACGACTTCCATCCCTGATGATGACGATTTGTCCCCCCTCATCAAGATCTCTCCTCATCGATGCCGGGATGACGATCTGCCCCTTTGAACTCATTCTGATAATTCCGATCTCCATATCTAATCAGTAAGAAATATCTTACACACACATATATGAGTCTATGCATTCAGGAACCTGTTCACGAGCGTGTGGCCAGCTCCCCGACTCAGTTCAGGAGTATCAATGTAGTATTTCTACAATCGGAAAGGAAAGACAGGCATTACTTAGGGAGATCATGAAGTTTGAGGCAAACCCAAAAGATCCGATAAGCAATCCCACCAGATTATCTCGAAAAACCGGCCACCGGGATTACGTTGTGGGCCATCTACGATCCACAATGAAGTTAGTGGGCTCTTCGCTGATTCGTATGG
>DAJQ01000036.1:31122-32517 GCA_002496395.1 Methanocorpusculaceae archaeon UBA456 | reverse complement strand
CCCGCGCCGCACCTGCTTCAAAATACCTGCATACAATAGCGAGGAGGCATAAAAGTTAGAGTTTTGTTACAATCGTGAGAATATCGCCATCTGCGAGGACATGCGGGAGGCTGACCCGCTGCGCGTCGTGTTTTACTGATTTACCCCATATTTTTGCATATCTGAACCGCTCGACAAAATCTCGGTGGAGACGGTTGCAGACATCCTCGACGGTGCTTCCCGCCCGAACAATCAGCGGCTCTTCCATATCTGCTGGTTCTCCGAGGGGTTTCATGAAGATCTGGATGAAGCCGAGATGTTCATAGACGGCATCTTTTAATTCTTCGATATTGTAGCCGGAGTGCGCCGAGATCATCTTCGGGGCCTGGCCAAACTGCTTTGTGAGGTGCTTCACAATCTCCTTCTTTGACTGGTCATCGACAAGATCGACCTTGTTGATTGCGATGAAGGCGGGGATGTAGCGCCGGTTGCCGATCATCGCATCGATGAAGTCTTCCTGGGTGATATTGCCCCTGATCAGGACATCGGCGTTCATGATCTTGTTCTCAGCAAGGATTGCCCGGATCTCTTCAAGATTGATATCAACACTACCGACGGTGTTCAGCCGAATCCCGCCCATACCGGATTTTTTGATGGTGATGTCCGGCTTTGGGGTGTTGATTCTGATCCCGGCATCGTGTAGCTCTTTCATCAGGACATCGATATGCCGGTCATTGAATACGTCACCAAGGACGATGATCAGGTCAGCTGTTCTGACAACGGCGATCACCTCTTTGCCGCGCCCTTTTCCCATGGCCGCACCGGCGATCAATCCCGGAATATCCAGGATCTGGATCTTTGCTCCCCTATGCTCCATTAAACCGGGAACGACAGTGAGGGTGGTGAAGGCATATGCAGCTGTCTCGCTCTTTGTGCCGGTCAGCTGGTTCAGGAGTGTCGATTTACCAACAGACGGGAACCCGACAAGAACAACGGTTCCATCGCCGGATTTCTTGACCGAATAGCCTTCTCCCGTCCCCGAGGATTTCATTGCACGGGAAACCGCCTCGTCCTTCAGCTTTGCTATCTTTGCTTTCAGCCGGCCGATATGGAGGGAGGTTGCCTTATTGTATTTTGTATTCCGGAGCTCATCCTCAATCTCACGGATCTGCTCTTCGAGGCTACTCATCCGTAATTAATGGCATCTCTGTGCTCATGAATCTATGGAAGGTGAAGGAGAAACGGAGGGTGTGAGGGGGTGTGGAGTAGAGAGATGATATGGGGGATATCGGATAGATGCGGAAGGCAGGGTGGACGAATGATATGATAATGGTTAAATATTCTCGTGTCTTACAGAATAGAGCACAAATTCTTGCTGATATAGTGTAGTCGGTCAATCATGTAGGACTCTCACTC
>DAJQ01000036.1:0-31117 GCA_002496395.1 Methanocorpusculaceae archaeon UBA456 | reverse complement strand
CGACTGGGGTTCAAATCCCCATATCAGCATAATTGACCTTTTTTCTCATCCCTTTTTTGAAACGAAGCGCCTAAAGCCGTTAAATGGATATTGGTGTTATAATTATTACATGATCAATGTGGTATGCTATGGTTCTGAATGAACTGCATTGTGAACAGTGCGCTGCGCAGATGTACCGCGCCCATGTGTCCCGTCAGATCGAAAGCCGTTAAAATTGGATGGTAGTAGGGTGGTAGTGCCCCATTTGTAGCTGGTTTAAGAATGAAATTGAATAGAATACTGAAAAGATGCTAGGTTCGTAAAATTTGAGAGAAGCAGCGGAGTAATGATCAATTTATATGTCGCAGATCATGAAGGATCTCTCTGGCATTGGGCGAAGCCCGGACAGCGCCGTAGTAGAAGGTCTTGCTCTCGGTGGCGAAGTCGATGATCTTCACAAGGACAATGCGGTAGTTCTCGTCGAAGGGCATGGAGAAACCGTCGCAGAGGATCTCGACGAAGCGTTCGTTGGCCAGCACGAGTCCTTCGCCCTGAACGGCAAGGAGGATGGTCTTGAGATGGTAGATCGCCTCGTCGGCCCGTTCGATCTGGTGTGTGATGTCGGATTTGAGCCTGATGAGGGCATTTTTAAGGTAGGGTTCGACCAGGACGTCCCGATCAGAGGGGGGAAGGGTGACGGCAGGGAGATAGGCTCAGCCGTTCTGCTTCAGGTGGTTCTGGATACTGTCGCGGACGGTGTTTGCTGCATCAAAACTCATGAGTGTGTCATCTCGATGGATAAAATATTCTCTTGAGGGGATTAATAGAGAGAATAGAGGTGCGGGAATATTTGATTTTCAATATGGTTCTTTCTGGGCGGATCATTTCAGCGTGTCAATGATTTCATAGGCTGTTGAGATTGAATTCTGTACGCACATTGACAAATTTGGTATGTTCTGGAAAGGTTCGTTATAATCGCATTCTTTCCGCCACTGATGAAGGCGCCTGAGGTGACGGGAGATCGGCGTCATGTTTTTGTCTTCAAACCATTCTCTCAACCGCAAGTGGTCGGTGCCGTCGGTTTTCGGCACATAGCTCGATTCATCCTTTGCGTAGTTCTGTGCGTGGCGGTAGGCGCCGTAATACGCCCGGCTCACCGAACAGCGGTATGCGGCTTCCTGCGGGATCTGGTTGTTATCGCCCTGTTCTTTGAGATATTTGGCAATCTCAACGAACTGCGACCAGGAAAAAATCATGGTTATGGGGTGGGGGATTTAAAATCTGTGGTCAGGAGGAGCCAGCCGGACTGACCCCTGAGGGCAGGTTCGTATTTGTCGCAAATTTTGTCCATTCTTGCAATGATGTCCTCATCATATCTCTCCTGCCGGACATAGATGGTCAGGTAATGATCGTCGCTTTCAGGATCGTGGTAGATGTCGAGGGTGATCTCAGAGGTGCGGCCGAATTCCTCTTCAGTCATTGAACAGGCGTACATGACGACATCATAGAGACTGGGGTTCTGGATGATATAATCGACGACCTCTCCGGGATGGGGGAATGCGAACCCGAGGACGTCCTTCAGTCCGAGGAGCGACGCTTCTATAGCGGGGTATATACTGGTGCTGTCCTGCCAATTTTCATTCAGAGCGATCTTGTGCGCGACGAACTCGCAATATTCCAGACTTATGCTTCCGAATAACTGATTGAGGATTTTCACACAACTTTTTTGTGATGAAGGATATGAAACGGTTTCATCGAGGTAGGAGGCATAGTAGTAACTCTTCCGGGGTGCCTCAAAGGAGTTGATGAAGACACGATATTCCATTTTACTCCTCCTGATTGAAGATCTCTTCCAACTTTTTCGTAATGCAGCCTTTGAAGAGGGATTTCACCGCGGCGTGCGCCTCTTCCACCCATGCGCATGCGTCATCGGGTTTCACCGTGTCTTTCCGTGCAAGGAAGTAGTCGGTGGTGAGGAGGTACGCCGAGTTGCTTGTTTTCTCCGGCATTGCTCTCGTCAGCTTCAGCCGGCAGATGTCCCGATCCCTGTACGCAAAGTCACACCCAACCATGAAGTTCATGAGATCCTGCGGCAGCCCCTCTCCCAGATGGGGATAGAAGGTGAAGTAGTCTTCGAGCCTGATTTTTTCTCCCGGAATCTCGATCTTGTCAACATACAGGATACCGATGCGGTCAAGCCCATTTATGTTGGTGAGTGAGGATATTGTTTCATAGGCCTGATGGATCAACGGCCTGAAACCTTCCCATGAGGGATATGGCCTGAGGCAATTGATGGAGAGTCCCCGTGGACCGAGCTGGATGAACATCCGGCGATCTTGCGCGAGAAAGACCTGTATGTCAATCGTCTCCACTCTATGCCCTTCGATGCCGGTATTGTTTGCCTTGATCTCCAGGCTCTGCCCTTTTTTGGTCTCCCTGATCGGGAAATGATCTTTGACGGCATCGTAGAACCGGTCGGAAATGTCCTGTTCCCACGGCGTATCTGAAGAAAATCGGAACTCGCAGACTGCCTCAACGATGGGTGGGTTCCGATAATCGTTCATGTGAATTCACGCTCCCTTATAGAATGGTTCAGAAGATGGTAATAGGTTCTTCTTTCTTGACTTGATATCCTGTGGTATCATGGATAAAGATACCGATTAGTCCTGATAGGGCGCAGGTTTTCTCTACAATGTCACATTAACGCAGCATAATCCTATCCTCCGTCATTGAAATCCCCCTATGAATCAGAGTCACGCGATTTGGTTAGTTGAATGAGCGTTCCTTTCCTCACAGAGTAGTTAAACCCTCTCGATGCCACCCTCTCGAAAAGGCTATCTGCTTCAAAATCCTGCAATAGATCGAAGCCTTGAGCTAACATTATATGTTGGCACACACAATCCTGGCTCCAATGCCCTTTTCAAGTTAAAACCCGTTTTTTTACTCTTCATTTTGCATTTACGCGAATTAATCCTGTTTTTTCGTTCATCCCGATTCTTCTGGCAACACTCAGTACATCCAGAACTTTCGGTGGAATTTCAAATGGTGACTAAATGTTCATCCTTGATGATGAGGGCTCCTTGTTTTAGTGAATTCGGAGTTTCTGTTACCAGATTATTTCCTTTCCCTCATCTCCTCACCCTCAACTTCGGAATCGTCCCCTCCTTCCTCTTCCTTCGGTAGATCGCCCCCCCAAAGATCATCATGAAGATGATCCCAAAGATGGCAATCACGAGCACCATGAACATGATTCCGGGGTCGCGGAAATTGGCGGTGACGACGACGAGGGCGGCGGAGACGTTCCGGAACCCGGTGCCAAAGGAGAGCACCTCGCGGTTCTTTGGATCTGATCCGCCCAGGAGGTGGCCGATTGCAAATGATCCGAGTATGAAGAGGATCGCAACCAGTACTCCCTGGAGCCCGAGGATTGCACCTGCTACAACAGCGAAATCGCTTGTGAAGAGGACGACGGAGTATATAAGGAGGACGAGAATGATCGAGAGGTCCGAACTCCGGCTGACGATCGGCTGGAGCCGCTTTGCCAGCTCTGGCAGCCGTGCCCGCAGTGCCATCGTAATGATGAGCGGGATCAGCATAAAGACGATGAGATAGAGTATCGTGTTTGTCTTATCGATCGCAATATTTCCGATCAGGGCCGGGAGCACGAGCGGCATGTAGAGGATGGTTGCCAGGATCAGAATCATCGTCAGCCCGACTGCATAGGCAACATCTCCTTTTACAATCGAGATCGCCTTTGGGAGCGACGGAGCCCCGGCGGCAGCGGCGACGATGAGAAGGCCGGTTGCAAGGCCGGTATCAAGCGGAATGAGTTTCAGGATCAAAAGGGCAAAGAGTGGAACTGCAAGGAAATTTGCAAATAACGAGATGGTGAGGAGCCCTTTCTTCTTCCAGGGAGCGAGGATCTCTCCTACCGTCAGGTTGAGCCCCATGGCGGCGATGCTGGTGACGACAAAAAACCAGATCGCATAATTGCCGATATCTGATACCAGCGGGTTAACAACCACCTCTCTCCATCCTCCGGATTCATAGATTAGTGCCGGAAGTTAAAAAATGGTTGTAATTATCCATATCATCCCCATCAGCATGGGTGAGAGATCCACATTGAACCTGAACCCGGATAGCAATCGTTCACTTGCGATTCTGGTGCAGGAGATACAAACGATTATTGCCCGTCCCCCCTCTTTTTATACTACCGCAAGGAAAAGGGCTTCATCATGGAATAAGACTGTACGGGGCATTTTACATGGTATTTCGGTTGATTGGGCGTATATTCGCCTTTTTATCTTCGTATTTTGTATATGCCCATGCAATATGCCCGTGCATACAACTCAGATGTTGTTTCGAGTAACAAGAGCACAAACACCTGCTTCTGCTCTCTCCTGTTCCTACGGTAGCCGGATTGAGCAATCATGAATACTACAACGCCTATCACACAACTCCTGGGAGTTCTTCTTCTCTTCACCTGCATGATTGCAGGTGCCAGTGCCGCCGGATCTCCTGCCGCTGACTTTTACGCCACGCCTGATGCTGGCAGCGCTCCATTGACCGTTGAATTCACAGACATATCCACAGGCGATGCTTCCGGCTGGGCATGGTACTTTGATGAAGGGATCACCGATCCAGAGTGGACAGAGACAGCCCCGGATGCCGGGTGGTCGGCACGGGGAGGCCATTCAATGGTCGTCCTTTCCGATGGGAGCATTGTCCTGATGGGCGGCCTTGAAGATGGCGCCTACACCCATGATGTCTGGCGATCAGAGGACTCTGGTGCCACCTGGAGCAGGGTTGCCGATGAGCCCCGCTGGGGGCCCCGGTTATACCATTCCAGCCTTCTCCTCCAGGATGGTAGTATCCTTATTATGGGGGGCTTATTCTGGGATGGTGAGCAATTTCTCGAATATAATGATGTCTGGCGTTCAACCACCAAAGGCGCTCTCTGGACGAAGGTCACCGATGAAGCCGCGTGGACGGCCCGGGATGGCCTCACCAGTCTTCTCCTTCACGACGGCAGCATACTCGTGATGGGAGGATGGGATAGAATCGGCCAGAAGAACGATGTCTGGCGTTCGAATAATAATGGTATTTCCTGGTCCCAGCTTACCTGGCGGGCCGATTGGCCGGCCCGTGCATACCATTCAAGTGTTCTCCTGCCAGATGGCAGTATTGTCCTGATGGGCGGCTATGCTGAAGATGATGATGAATGGTCATACTTCAACGATGTCTGGCGCTCAACCGACAACGGTGCCACCTGGACTGAAATGACATCGGATGCCGAATGGTCGCCCCGCGATGGCCATACGAGCGTTGCACTCCCTGATGGGAGCATTCTTCTGATGGGGGGCAGGGATGACGATACGAGATATGGCGATCTCTGGCATTCAGCAGATTCCGGTGCCACATGGACCGATGCCACCCCTGAGACGGGATGGCATGCACGGGATCGCCATTCATGCGTGCTCCTTCCTGATGGGAGCATACTTGTAGCAGGCGGCTGGTCATATGACGGAATTGAGACATTTACCTACTATAACGATGTCTGGAGGCTGCAGACGGCAGATTCAATGATACAGCATCCCTCTCACCTCTATGAGGCTCCCGGCAGCTATAGCGTCACACTCCGGGCATTCAATACGGCTGGTTTTTCCACCCTCACAAAAGAGGCTTTCATAACCGTCACCGAACCTGCCCCGGCCGAAACACCGGCTCCTCCGGCAACCCCCGAAAATGAAGTGACACCGGTTCAGACGCCAACACCAGAGGCCTCCCCGGTTGTCTATGCACCGGTTCTGCTCCTGCTCATCGGGTTGATTGTGTTTGTGATTCGAAGAGAGGAATAATTTTTTTATGCCCGATTCAATGGAGGAGACTCCATCCTTCTGAGTCTCTTTTTCTTTCAATAAGGGGCAGTTTATACCGATTGTGTGGTGATCGATTTGAAGTAGTTAATGAATATTGTTCTTCAGAAGGAAACTGCCACCAAGTGTGAGAATCAGTTAATTTGTCAGAATAATGATAATATTGACTTAAAGAGGAGTTATTACTTCTGACTCTTCTCCAAATTTCTGATCACCAAAACCCCAGATTCATGAGCAATTATTAGATCAATAGTGCGGTATCATCCTCACAGCAGATCTCTTTCTTCACAAGCGATAATGGNNCGGTGGCCGAAGGCCGCCCACCACGAGAACCGGAGGGGGATTGAGGGGTGCCCCCCGGAGGGACGAGGGGTCAATCAACATTCAACCACTAATCCCAGCAGATAACCCCTCACAGACAAGCGCTTACAGGCAGGTACGTTTCAGTTATGCATCTGCTGTTCTGTGACATTTCATCACTCTGGCAAACCCCCCTGCCCCCCTTCACCTGAAGGGGTATAAGGATATCATGGGGGTCCGGGCAATCGCGGGGAGCACCGGCCCCTGGTTCGGGCGAGGGTAAGCCCATAGAGGTGCGGTGCAAGAGATAGTACAGATGCGATTGCAGGCGGCTGGCGTTTTCGTGCTTCAAATGGGCGCGGCAGGGCGCGTCAACCATTGATTCTCTGCATGAATGGACTGAGATCCAGTACAACACCATAAGCGCGAAGCGCTATCATCCTTATCTGCGGGGTGAGCAGCCCCGGCTCAGTAGGCCGAAGGCCTCCCACCCCTAGAACCGAAGGGGGATTGAGGGGTGCCCCCCCGGAGGGACGAGGGGTCATGTCAGTTCATCCTGATTTTTTCTCTAAGCCAAGATTGAAAGTGTGAGTGTGAGAGTAAAGGAGAGTGTGATAGAGCATGTGAGTGTGAGGGTGAGAAAGAGAGAGCAGACTGCCCTCTGGAACGAACTCACCTTTCAGAAAATTGGAGAAGAACCTTACTTCTTCTTCAGAAGCCTGTTAAACTCTTCAACTGTAAGGCCTGCATCTTTGATCAATTCCCGTTCAGTGCCTTTTGAAACGGGATCATGATTCGGTATAACAAGAATATCATCATCATTAGACATCACGATATGGCTGCCCGTCTGCCTGTCTATCTGATATCCCAATTTGGAAAATACTTTGACCATTTGTCTTCCGGAAACCGGAAGGAGACGTTTCTCCGTCATACCGCAATATCAATTAAGGTTCTGTTTGGCTGCTGATGCATCAGTTTCCTTGCTTTTTCATGAGCAACATCCAGATAGAGATCTATCGCCTCCTGAATATTCCGGATTGCTTCATCTCTTGTTGCTCCCTGAGAGTGGCAGCCTTTCAGTGCAGGGCAATGGACTGAGAATGTGCCATCCTCTTCTTCTTCCAGCACAATATCAAGTTTCATTTGCAACACCTTTTCATCTATCTCATTTGGGATGAGTACTTTATTATATATTCGGTATTTATCATGAGGATTTGTTTGATAAATTTTTAATTCTTTCATCTAATAGAGATTTCTTTCAATACGGAACATATGGATATGCTCTAGGTTACAAATATATTCTTAAACGTCGATTTTGTAAACGTAGTGTGTAGTGTGCATCAGGATGGGGGGTTTTGTTCATGACCATTGGGGAACGTATCAGGGTGAGAAGAAAGTGTCTTGGGTTGTCTCTGCGCGATCTGGCAGAGAAGATTGAGAGATCGCATACAACTGTGGATAAGTATGAAAAAGGTCTTCTCGTGCCCGATTCAGGGGTATTGATCCGCATCAGCGATGTGCTTGAGATACCCCTTGCAGCCCTTCTCAGGCCGTCCCGCCACACTCATGAGATACCAAAAGGCCAGATCAGTTTCCGGACAAAAAAGATCACCGGAAAAGAGAAAACCCGAATTGAAGCAGAGACACAAGACTGGCTGGAGCGGTATCTCTCCATTGAGGATCTAAGTGGAATCCGCCGGATATTTGAGATGCCCGATGGATTCCCAAGAATAGTATCAAGCTATGATGACGTTGAGACTGCCGCAGACGATCTTCGAAAAGTATGGGATCTTGGGACACACCCTATCGATAATCTCACCTCATTGCTTGAGGATAAGGGATTGAAGATTGGGATCATCAGGGGCATTACAAAGTTTGATGCGCTCTGCACCAGTTTTGGTGATAATCTTATCATTCTTATGCGAGCCGGACTCTCCTACGCACGGCAGAGGTTTACCCTCGCCCATGAGCTGGGTCACTGTCTCCTGATACCAGAAGATGGTATGGATCATGAGAAGGTAATGCATCGGTTTGCCGGGGCATTTCTGGTCCCTTCCACACGAGTATTCTTTGAACTCGGAGAGAGCCGCCGTCATATATCGGTTCACGAACTTACGATAGTGAAAGAGAAGTATGGACTCTCAATGAGTGCATGGATATATCGGGCATCGGATCTTGGTATTATTTCCGCAGATACCCATACCCGGATGAGAAAAGAGTTCTCTACACTTGGGTGGAACAGAAAAGAACCTGGTGATGAAAA
This sequence comes from Methanocorpusculaceae archaeon UBA456, assembly GCA_002496395.1. Classification (GTDB taxonomy): domain Archaea; phylum Halobacteriota; class Methanomicrobia; order Methanomicrobiales; family Methanocorpusculaceae; genus Methanocalculus. The sequence goes on along the minus strand of DAJQ01000036.1, from coordinate 22,699 downwards.
ACCCGGCGATGATCCTGTTTCCCTTGAATCACTTGTCTATCGATCCCATGCAGAAGGTATCATATCTACCTCAAAAGCAGCAGAACTCCTGAATCAGCCTATTGCTGAATTTTTTATTCTGAATGGAGAAGTATCCCGTGACAACTCATCCCTCGTATGTCATTGATACGAACGCGATCATCGATCTATATAAAGCGGATCTGATAACGAATCTCTTTTTGCTCCCCTGTAGATTCGTCGTCACTGATTTCGTTCAAAAAGAGCTGTTGCATCCTCCGTTTGCAGCACTCGTTGATATGGGTCTCTCTGTTCAGTCTCTCAGCTCAGATTCTGTTCAGGAATGAATGGATCTGATCGACAGGTATCCGCACCCCTCCTATGCCGATCTCTCTGTTCTCCTTCTTGCCAAAAATCTGCATAGGCCGCTCCTTACCGGTGATCAGGCGCTCATCCACGTAGCGGTTGCTCAGGAGGTTGAATGGTGTGGCACCTGCTGGCTACTGGATTACATGGTGAACTCTCACGTGATCACTCCTGAAATGGCTATTGGTGCATGGCAGAGGATGCGCTCACAGGGGCGCAATCCGCCACGTGATGAATGTCAACAGACAATCATTCAATGGAAGAGATATCGGGGAATATTCTGATCTTTTCAGGAAGAGCCCTCAGGTGATATCCATCCTCCTTTTCTCTTCCTGAAATCCCCTCTCACACCGACGCCTTCCTGAAGAGGAATGCCCCTATAACAATCATCACCGCCGTGCTCAGGCCTAGCGCCGCCAGAGATACAAGCGGGTGGATTGCCGAGGTGCCGAGCAGCCCATACCGGATCCCCTCTACGCCATGGGTGAGCGGGTTTAGCAGTGTCAGGGGTACAATCCATTCGGGCAGGCTTTCAATTGGAAAGAGTGCGCCGGAGAGGCCGAAGATCGGGAAGATCACAAAGTTCATGATCAGCTGGAACCCGTGCATATCCTCCATCCTTGAAGCAATGGCGATGCCGAGCGCTGCAAAGCAGATGCCGATCAGCGTCATGAAGAGGAATGCAATGAGAAAACCCGGGAGAGAGGGTATGCTGATCCCGATAAAGAGCGATAAGACGAGGATGAACGCCCCCTGAATGACGGCAGTCGTTGCCCCGCCGACGGTCTGGCCGAGCATGATCTCAAGCCGTGAGACCGGTGCGACCAGCGTCTCTTTTAAGAATCCAAACTGCTTGTCCCAGATGATCATGATCCCCGAGAAGATCGAGGTGAAGAGCACCGCCATGGCAATGATCCCCGGCACCAGGAACTGGAGGTAATTCTCTCCTGTACTTCCCGGTATCTGCACCACCTCATTCAGCCCAAATCCAAGAGCAAGCAGGAAGAAAACCGGCATTCCGAGGCTCCCGACGATCCGGCTCTTTGAACGGACATAGCGCTTGACGCTCCTGAGCCAGAGGGTATAGATGATCTCCATCGCTAGTCCCTCCTCGGCATCCTCATCCGCATCCTATCTGCTGCCCCTGCCTCTTCGTGCCGCATCTCCCTGCCTGTGAAGTGGAGAAAGACATCCTCCAGGGTGGGCTTTCTGATCGAGATGGATACAATCGTATAGCCGTCCACCCCGATCATGCCAAGGAGTTCGAGAAGGTGATCTTCAGCAGACCTGAGCCGGATGATCACCTGCCCGTCATACTGTTCGGCACCCACAATCCATGGGGCTTTGATCTCGTCTGCAATTCTGCCGGCATCGGGGGAGGTGATGGAGATCACATCCTCGCCAACCTGGCTCTTCAGGTTTGCAGGCGTATCCATCGCAACAATCTTTCCCTGGTCGATGATCGCCACCCGGTCACAGAGCCGGTCTGCCTCGTCCATGTAATGGGTGGTGAGGATGATGGTGATCCCCTTCCTCCTGTTCAGGTTCTGGATATACTCCCAGAGATGGTTTCTCGTCTGGGGATCAAGCCCGAGTGTCGGCTCATCCAGAAAGAGGATTGATGGTTCGTGCAGGAGGCCCCGTGCGATCTCAAGCCGCCGACGCATACCGCCGGAGAAGGTCTTCACCAGACTCTCCTGCCGGTCTTCCAGCTCGACAAGCCTGAGCATCTCGCCAATCCGCTGTTCCCTGATCGCTTTTGGGATGCGGTAGAGCCTGCCATGGAAATCCATATTCTCCCATGCAGTCAGCTCTTCATCGAGGCTCTGATCCTGAAAGACGATCCCGATTGCCTTCCGGACGCCATCCTGATCGATTTGGATATCAATACCATTGAGAAATGCCCTACCCGATGTCGGCTCAAGCAGGGTTGAGAGCATGGAGATGGTGGTCGTCTTCCCAGCACCATTCGGACCGAGGAGGCCGAAGATCTCTCCTTCCGGTATCTCAAATGAGATGGCGTCAACTGCGGTAAATTCTCCGAAACGCCTGGTGAGTGTATCGACGAGGATAGCGGTCATCTGGATCTCTCCTCATTGTTGAGTTCTCCAAGGCTCTTTTTGCATCCCCTGAGAATCTCCAGTGCTTCTTCATGCTTCTCTGTTGGCAGGGTATGAATACACTCCCGTATCTCCCACATCATCTCCCGAAGTGATGCACGTTCCTCTCCAAAAATCCTGGTATGCAGGGTTTTAAGGAGAAGTACCTGTTCTTTGGATTGGTGATTGCACGCCTTGATTGCTGCGAGAACCTCTTCCCCGGCATCGGTTGGGGTATAAATGATCTTTGAGCGTACTCCTGTATCTTCTTCTGTAATGAGCCCCTCATCGGCGAGGCTGTGGAGCAGTGGATAAAGCGTTCCCTTGCTCGGGACCCATGCCCCTCCTGTCACCTCTTCTATTTCTTTCAGGAGATCATAGCCTGTTTTTGGTTTGCAATGGAGGGAATGAAGGACATAGAGGGAGATCAATGATCGGGTATGGCCCTCTCCGTTGGTATAGTGCAGTATGCTTCTCATGATAGAATAATACCTCTTCTTGATAGTTCTACTTCGAACCGTCTTGTAATGAACAGTACGTAATCGTACTATATCAGCATATCCAAAGAGGCGAACCTCTCCTGCTTCTCTTCACCTGAAGGTAGGGAGTGCGTCTGCCCACGATACCAGAGCCTATTTACCTTCCCCGGACAATTTTCCATTCAGAGGATTCTGTATGCCGGATGAGTGGAAGGTGACGGTCACCGTGACCCTGAAGGTGGGGGGTGCATCAACGAGGAAAGAGGCAGAAGCTGCTGCGCTCGAACGCCTGCTCGGGCTCATTAAAGGTGGGGGTGAGATCCCCTGGGAGACGGATGTCGTCCCGCTCAGGGCGCCGAGGGAGCCACGAAGCGATGAGCCGCTCTTTGGGGTGAAATGGGAGTAGGCTGCCTGATCGGTTTCTGGCAGGTGTTCTTCATCCATCTCCTGCATGCAGAAGACACTCCTCTCTTATCTCTCCCGGAGACACATAATCAGGTCACGCATGTATGATATCGTCGTTGTCGGAGGAGGGCCTGTCGGGGCAACCGCTGCACGGTTGTCTGCCGAAGCGGGCCTCTCGACACTCCTCATTGAAGAGCATGCCGCCGCCGGGCATCCGGTCCAGTGTGCCGGCCTCCTCAGCTCGTCTGCCTTTGCGGAATGCGAGGTAACAGATCGTTCTATTCTGAATACCATACAGGGTGCCCGGATCGTCTCCGGAAAGGGGAGCGAACTCCTCTTTGATGCAGAAAAGACGAAGGCGTATGTCGTTGACCGTGCTGTACTTGACCGCGAGATGGTGCAGGCGGCCGCAGCCGCCGGTGCCGATATCAGGATGAAGTGTTATGCGGAATGGATGAAGCCCGGTTTTATCGCGACACGGGGTGCTGGCGGGCGGGACGAGATCCCCCATGGAATCTGTATCGCAGCAGACGGTCCCCGGAGCGGGATTGCCCGGTCTGCCGGCCTGCCGCGCCCCCGGTATCTCCTCGGCGGCATCCAGGCTGATATCGTCCTCGATCGCGATCCCCGTTTCGTCGAACTCCATCCGGATGCCTCGCCTGACTTCTTCGGCTGGGTGATCCCGATATCAGAAAGGAGGGCGAGGGTCGGGCTCTGCGGGTTGAAGGATATTCCTGCACGGTTTTCTGCCTTCATCAGGAACTATACTCCCACCTCCGTTCATTGCGTCACAGGAGCAATCCCCCTTGGCCCTCCCGAAAAGACCTATTCGGATCGCCTCATGGTCTGCGGGGATGCAGCCGGCCTGCCAAAGCCCACCTCGGGTGGTGGTGTCTACACCGGGATCCGATCAGCTCGGCACGCGGTTAAAACTGCTGTGCGGGCCTTTGAGGTGGAGAATACCTCTGCTGAGGCACTCTATACCTATCAGCGGATCTGGAAGGCGGATATCGGGAGAGAGCTTGCCCTTGGGCTGAAGCTCTTTGAGATGCGGGGGTGGCTGAGCTCAGATGATGTTGATTCCGCAATCAAAGCCCTCTCAGATCCAAATATCCTGAAGATCATCGTGGAGGACGGAGATATGGATCGGCCTGGGAAGCTGATCCGCCGCCTCCTCTTCAAGCCGGAACTCCTGCCGGTCTTCGGAAGGCTTGGAATTATGCAGCTGTTGAGAAGTATTACGTGATCTCATATGATATTCAATTCGTAATACTTTTAATATATTGGGTGTTATAGTGCTCTGGTGTACTCATGCACATACCTGATGCATTCATGCCAATCTGGCAGGGCGGAATCTACTGGATCATTGCCCTTATCTTTATTATTCTGGCCCTGAAGTGGGCGAGGAATGAGTTGACTGAAGACAAAATCCCGATGGTTGCGGTCCTCTCCGCCGGGATCTTTGCGATCCAGGCCTTCAACCTGCCGGTTGGCTTTGGGACGAGCGGGCATCTGGTTGGGGGTGCACTGGTTGCGATCCTGCTCGGCTCCCCCTATGCAGCCGTCTTCGTCCTCACGCTTGTCCTGATCATACAGGGCATCATCTTCGGTGACGGCGGGCTCACCACGATGGGTGCGAATATCCTCACTATGGGAGTCATTGGCGGGTACATCGGATACTACTCCTATCAGGGGCTTTATCGGGCAACGAAGAAGGTATATCTCTCTGCTGCCATTGCCGCATGGCTTGCCTGCTTCATCGCGGCACTCGCCTGTGCCGTGATGATGTGGCTTGCAGGTACCTTCCCGCTTGTCCCTGGTCTGGTGGCGATGGGAACATACCATGCGCTCATCGGAATTGTTGAAGGGGCAATTACGGCAGGAGCCATCTATCTCCTCCTCCAGGCACGCCCTGAATTCTCCGAGACGGTAACGGGGGTGAGTGCTGCATGAAGAGTGAGCAGTTTATCGTGATCGGTCTTGTTGTAGCAATCCTGATTGGAATCGTCGCTGTCTTCGCCGCTTCTGGTGATCCCGACGGTCTTGAGAGCACTGCTCTTGTTGTCCAGGAGCAGAAGGCGCTCTTCGGCGATACCCCGGAAGAGGCCGAGATTCATGAAGAGGAAGAAGGAAGATTTGCATATGAATCCCCGTTCCCCGATTATTCAATGGGAGAAGATGGTGGGAAGATGGGTGAGCTGGCCGTTATTGTCCTTGGCACGATCATTGCCCTTATCCTCGCCCTTGCTATTGGAAAATGTGCAAAGGCGAAGAAATCATAATCTTTATCTCCTATTTTTTACTATTTTACCATACTCCTCATGCATTTAATCGAAACACGAAATCTCTGTTATTTGTATAGAAACAATGTCCTCGCACTTGACGGGATTGACTTTGTGGCTCCCCGCAAAACGAGTATCGCTCTCCTCGGGCCAAATGGGGCAGGAAAGAGCACCCTCTTCAAGCACTTCAACGGCATTCTGAAACCGACATCCGGCGAAGTGCTGATACGTGGCGAGGCGATTACTAAGAAGAATATTGCGGATATCAGGAAGTTTGTCGGGATCGTCTTCCAGAACCCTGACGACCAGATCTTCTCCCCTACCGTCGAGCAGGATATTGCTTTTGGTCCGATAAACCTGGGTCTTGACCCCGAGACGGTTGCACACCGGGTGGATAGTGCTGTTGCGATGCTGGGTCTAGAGGATCTCCGCACCCGTGTTCCCCACCACCTCTCAGGTGGCGAGAAGAAACGGGTTGCGATTGCCGGGGTTGTAGCGATGGAGCCCCAGGTGCTGGTTCTTGATGAGCCGACAGCCGGGTTGGATCCCGGCGGAGTGGAAGATCTGCTCACGTTCCTGAAGACCCTCCCTGACGAGTATGGGATCACAATCATCTTCTCAACACACCAGGTCGATCTTGTGCCTGAGATCGCCGATCTCGTCTATGTGATGAATCATGGCAGGATCACAGGGTCCGGCACTGTTGATGAGATCTTCTCCCACGAGGAGCTCCTGACCTCAACCCGTCTCCATGTCCCCCCGCTCCCCCGCCTCATCAGGAAGCTCAGACGCGATGGTGTTGATATAGAGATGGCATACCGGTACAGCGATGCTGAAGCGTCGTTCTTCAGGGCATTTGGCAGGCGGCCATGATCGAGGAGCTCTTTGCAATCGAGCAGGAGTCGTACCGGGATAGCATCGTTCACCGGCTCGATGCACGTGTGAAGCTTATTCTCACTATTGCTGCGATTATTGCAGTGGTATCCTATCCATTTGAGGAGGATCTCTACCTCGTATCCGGCGGATTCCTGCTCCTCCTCCTCCTCCTCTTTGGACTCTCAAAGACCTCTATAAAGACATACCTTATCCGCCTTGCCATGATCCTTCCGTTTGGATTCTTCATCATCGTTGCCCAGATATTCTTTAAAAACCCCCGCTACACGGAATTCACGGTTCTCCTCGATCTCCCGCTTGGCATTGCCGTGTACCAGGAGTCATTTCTCTTTGCACTGATGCTCTCTGCAAAATTCATCGTCTGTATCTCATTCATCATCCTCCTTTCAGGAACAACCCCGATGCATGATCTCCTGGAGGGAGCGGCACGGCTTGGGTTACCTGCCGAGTTTACGCTGGTTCTCGGGATGACGATCCGATATCTCTTCGTCTTTGCCATAATGTATGGGCATATCCAGAATGCCCTTGCCACCCGGTGCTTCAATGCCTACAACCGGGCACTTCCCTACAGGTACCGGATCTCCACAATCGCCTATACTGTCGGCACCCTCTTTCTCCGATCCTTTGAACAGGGGGAGCGTACCTACATGGGCATGCTCTGCCGGGGGTATGGCCGATCTTCTCATATCTATATAACAAAAAAGCCTCTTGCCTTCACCGATCAGCTGGCACTAGGGATGATCATGCCGTTCATCATCATCTTCCCAATCCTCATCTATCTCCTCTGACCGCATCATTCATCTGATCTCACTGCGAGATGATTCTTTATGGAAAGTAAATTCGGAAGAGGATTTGTTGTGAACCTCGTTCTCCTGAGCAGGCATTTCGCCCTCCCTCCTGAACAGGCATTCTATGGAGCGTCCGATCATGTCACCGAGATGCAGGTGCCGCCATCCCTGAAAGGAACAGAGGTCTCTCAATTAACCGAGCGCCTGAAGAAACTGGTCATCTGGCATAAGATCGGAATGGATGACAAACAGGATGCCGAAGCGGCAAAAAAGATCATCGAGAAAATTATCCTTGCCGTTGACCGGGAACTGGGAATCGAAGATCCTGATATGGGTTCATTTGACTGATTTTCCCAGGTCAGCAAGCCGCATTCCTTCAGATGGGGAGATCTATATCATCTTTGGGAACCAATATAAGAAGGTATAGCAGGAGGTATGGATCCTGCCTGCAAGAGGATGGCACAGAATAGAATATGGGCATTTTCCCATCCATTGTGCCATAATCGGAGTCATGCATGAATAGTACATATAACGCAGAACAGATCACCGTCCTTGAAGGTCTCAGTCCGGTACGTGAGCGGCCGGCGATGTACATCGGGAGCACAGACGGCCGGGGTTTGCACCATCTCATCTATGAGGTGGTGGATAACTCAATCGATGAGGCGCTTGCAGGATACTGCAGCCATATTGATATCTCAATCAACGCAGACGGCTCCTGTACCATTGAGGATGACGGACGTGGTATTCCGATCGATACCATGCCCAAGTATGGGAAGAGCGCACTTGAAGTGGTCATGACGATCCTGCATGCCGGTGGGAAGTTCGACAAGCACTCTTACCAGGTATCGGGGGGACTTCATGGTGTCGGTGTCTCGGTGGTAAACGCCCTCTCTGAGTGGATGGTTGCGGAAGTCTTCCGCGGCGGAGTCATTTATTCAATGCGGTTTGAGCGGGGAGTTGTTGTATCGCCCCTCTCATCTGTGCCGGAATCGCCCGATGAGCTGCGGCAGCGACTGAAGAAGCGTTTTGGATCCGGGTATGAGGCGAAGGATACTGATGATCTCTCCTCCTATACCGGAACACGGATCACCTTCAAACCAGATTCATCCATCTTCGAAACCACCCACTTCGATTTTGATATCATCAGCTCACGCCTCCGTGAACTTGCGTTCTTAAACAGCAGCGTGAGAATACGGGTTCTTGATAAACGAAGCGGGGATGGAGAGACTTTCTACTATGAAGGCGGTATCAGCGAGTTCGTCAGGTACTTAAACGAAGGTAAAGAGACGCTCTTTCCCGACGTCATCTCGATCTCGAGAAAGGATGAAGAGAATAAGATGGAGGTGGATGTTGCCATCCAGTACAACAGCGGGTACGGTGAAACTCTCTTCACCTTCGTCAACAGTGTCAATACCCGTGAAGGCGGCACCCATCTCGAAGGATTCCGTTCAGCCCTGACACGGGCGATTAACTCGTCGGCAAAGAAGAACAACCTGCTGAAAGGCGACTTCTCCTTCAAAGGTGATGATGTCCGTGAAGGGCTCTGCGCAATCATCAGCGTCAAGATCGCAAACCCCCAGTTCGAAGGGCAGACCAAGATGCGGCTTGGAAACTCCAATGTGCGGGGCATTGTTGATTCCCTTGTCTACAGCTGCCTCTCCGAATTTTTCGAGGAGAATCCGAAGATCATCGGGATTATAGCCGAAAAGGCAACCTCAGCGGCCCGTGCCCGTGAAGCGGCACGCAATGCACGGGAACTTGCCCGGAGGAAGAGCACTCTTGAGTCATCCACCCTTCCCGGCAAGCTTGCCGACTGTTCAGAACGCGATCCCTCAAAGAGCGAGCTCTATATTGTTGAGGGAGATTCGGCAGGTGGATCAGCAAAACAGGGGAGAAACCGGAGATTCCAGGCGATTCTTCCTCTCAGGGGAAAGATTCTCAATGTCGAGAAGGCAACCGAACATAAAATCTTAAAGAACCTTGAGATTAATACACTCATCTCCGCGATTGGAACCGGTATCGGGACTAATTTCAATCCCGAAAGGGCACGGTACCACGCAATCATCATCATGACCGATGCGGATGTCGATGGTGCTCATATCAGTACGCTCCTCCTCACCTTCTTCTACCGGTACATGAAGGATCTGATCGATCTCGGCTATATCTACCTTGCACAGCCCCCTCTTTACCGGATTGCCAGGGGGAAGAAGGAGGTCTATGCCTTCCGCGAGGAAGAGATGAGAAAGGCGCTCGCTGAGATGGGTGAGACCGGTGTCCATGTCCAGCGGTACAAGGGTCTTGGTGAGATGAATGCATCCCAGCTCTGGGAGACGACAATGGATCCCGAACGCAGGGTACTGAAACAGGTCAGAATCGAGGATGCGATTCATGCAAACGACATCTTCGAGAAACTGATGGGGGAGAATGTCTCTGCCAGGAAAGATTTCATCAAACGCCATGCAGGGGAGGTGAAGAACCTTGACATCTGAAGAACCGGCAATGCCAGCGGCACGGGTTATCTCGGTCCCAATCGAAGAGGAGATGAAGAAGAGCTACATCGATTACGCGATGAGCGTCATCATCGGCCGTGCTATCCCCGATGTCCGCGACGGGCTGAAACCGGTACACCGGCGTACCCTCTATGCGATGTGGGGATCAGGAAACACCTCTGATAAACCCTTCAGAAAATCCGTCAAAGCGGTTGCCGCCACGATGGAGAATTACCACCCTCACGGTGATTCTGCTATCTACGATACCCTCGTGAAGATGGCCCAGCCTTTCAGTTACCGGTACATGCTTGTTGAAGGGCAGGGAAACTTCGGTTCAATCGATGGAGACTCTGCTGCGGCGATGAGGTACACCGAAGCCCGGCTCACAAAAGCAGCTGAAGCACTCCTGATTGATATCGAGAAGGAGACGGTCAATTTCATTCCGAACTTTGATGGATCGACACAGGAGCCGGTTGTCCTCCCAGCACGTATCCCAAACCTCCTCGTCAATGGAACAAGCGGGATTGCTGTTGGAATGGCAACGAACATGCCTCCTCACAACCTGGGGGAGGTCTGCACGCTCGTTGAACGGTTCATTGAGAACCCGGATATCTCTGCCCAGGAGATCCTCTCGATCATGCCGGGTCCGGATTTCCCGACCGGTGGGATGGTTATGGGGTCCAGTGGAATCCTGAACGCCTATACTACCGGGTATGGACGGATCATCGTTCGTGGCGTCTCTGAGATCGAGACCGGCAAGCGGGATTTGGAACGGATCATCATCAGTGAGATCCCCTACCAGGTCAATAAGGCACGGATGATCGAGAATATCGCCGAGCTTGTACGTGAGAAGAAGATCGAGGGGATCAGCGATCTCCGCGATGAGTCTGATAAGGACGGCATCCGGATCGTCATTGAGCTGAAGAAAGGGATCAATGCCCAGGTGGTTCTGAATCTCCTGTATAAGCATACCCAGCTCCAGACCACGTTCGGGGTCATCAACCTCTCGATCGTCGACGGCCAGCCGAAGGTGCTGCCGCTCACCGATATGCTCCGGTACTTCCTTGCCCACCGGGTAGAGGTTGTCAGGCGGAGATCGGAATTTGAGCTCAGAAAAGCTCGTGATAGGTTCCATATCCTTTCTGGACTCTTAATCGCCCTTGACAGAATTGATGAAGTGATCGCAACCATCAGGGCATCTGCCTCAGTGGAAGAGGCAGGTGTTGCCTTGATCTCCCGGTTTGGACTGGACGAGATCCAGGCTGATGCGATCCTGAAGATGCAGCTTCGGAGGCTTGCAGCACTTGAACGCCAGAAGATTGAGGATGAGAAGGATGCCCTTGAAGCAGAGATTGCACGGCTCATGGAACTTCTCTCAAGTGAGGCGGCTATCCTCTCGGTTGTAAAGGAAGAGACCCGTGAGATCCGTGAGAAGTTCAGCGACCCGCGCCGGACCGAGATTGCGCATTCGGCTGAATTTCTGGATAAAGAAGCCCTCATCGAAGAGAGGAAGGTCTTTGTCGCCCTCACCGAGCACAACTACATCAAGCGGATGCCGCTTGATACCTACCGGCAGCAGCGGAGAGGCGGCCGTGGGATCATCGGCATGTCCACCAAAGAGGAGGACTGTATCAGCTCGGTCTTTGTTGCATCCACCCATGATTACCTCCTCTGCATCTCTGATCTGGGACGGGCATACTGGCTGAAGGTCTATGATATACCGGAGGGGACACGCACCTCCCGCGGCAAGGCGATTGTGAACCTTCTGAATATCAATAACGAGACGATACAGGCAGTTATTCCTGTTACCGAGTTCAGGGAGGATCGTTTCCTCTTCTTTGCAACAAGGAATGGAACTGTTGTGAAGATCGCCCTCGATCAGTTCTCTCACCCGAGGCAGACCGGCATCAATGCGATTAAACTCAGGGAAGGCGATCGTCTTGTCGATGTAAAATGGACTGACGGCGATCGCGAACTGATCCTGACGACCCGTCATGGACAGAGCCTGAGATTCCATGAAGAGACGGTCAGGCCGGTCGGCCGGGGTGCGATGGGTGTCCGCGGCATCTCACTGCGGGATGGGGATCATCTCCAGGCGGTAACGGTCATCCATAACGATCATCTGCTGACCCTGACAGAGAAGGGCTATGGCAAACGAACCGATTTCGATGAGTTCCGCGGCCATGGCAGAGGAACGCTAGGTGTCCGGAACATCGTCACCGATATCAGGTCAGGGATGGTTGTTGCCTCCCGTTCTGTCTCGGATACCGATGAGATCATCGTCATGACGGCCTCCGGGATAGTTATCAGGACCCGCGTGGATGAGATCGCTATCCAGAAACGGAGCACCCGCGGGGTCCGGGTCATCCGGCTTGATGATGGTGACCGGGTCACCGGTTTTGCGATCGTCACCCAGGAGATGCTCACTTCACAGGAAGAGAGCGGCTCAGAAGAAGACGACCACAACGAATAGATATTGGGGGGTAAATAACCCCTTTCTATGTTTCAGACTACCATTCACCTGAAGACCTCAGGGGAAGGGGATGTCATCGATATCACCCCTTCTGTCTCGGATGCTGTTGCCCGGAGTGGAACGGAGACCGGCGTTGTCCACCTTTTTGTCATTGGATCAACTGCTGCCCTGACGACGATAGAATACGAGCCAGGTGCGGTGAGTGATCTTCAGAGTGCGTTGTCGCGGATTGCACCAGAGGATGCACCCTATGCACATGATGACCGGTGGGGGGATGGGAATGGCCGATCCCATGTACGGGCGGCTATCATTGGCCCCTCCCTGTCAATACCGTTTGCTGAAAAGAGGCTCCTCAATGGGACATGGCAGCAGATCGTGCTCTGTGAGCTGGATATCCGCCATGCCAGAGAGAGGAGCGTTGTTCTGACGATCCTTCCCTGAAATCTCAGTCAAGTGGAATTGACTCGAGTTGTGAGACGAGTTCCCAGATCCGTGTCCGTGCATGCACGGGCATATTCGGATCAGTGCTGACCTCGTCAATCTTTGAGATTGCAGTTGCCGCACGGAGACCTGGCTGCATCTTCTCATCCAGAAGGATGCTCATGGTCTCGTCGGCTACACGCCGGATATTCCTTGGAATTGTGTTATCATCCTTCATCATCTGTAAAATCTGTACACAATTTCGTATTGTATTGTTTGTTTCTGCCAATTGGAACCCTCCATCTTGCTCTTTAGTATTCCCCTTGTGGACTTATATAGTTTCATGGATGAAAGAGTATCTTTCATCATCCCCTATCGCCTATACTGATCTGGTGTTTATGGCAGAAATTGATGAGATAATGGCTGAATATCTTCTGAAGGGTGCAAAGATGCTGGCAAAGACCTGTTCGGTCTGTTACGCACCGCTCTTTGAATACAAGGGTGAACAGTTCTGTGTGGTCTGTGCTGAATCCGAAAAAGAGATGGCCGAAGTGGGTTCTGAAATGCCGGTCGATCCGATCCCCCTAAAAACCATACCGGCTGATCTGCCAAAACAGGTTCCTCCGGCTTCTCATGAGGATGCAGGTGTTCACCGTCAGCAGATGAGGACTGATATCCCCTCCTGTATAAATCCCATCTCAGATGCGATGGTGTTGCTCTGTGAGAGGATTGCAAACGAGCCTGATCCTGCCCGGTGCCTCCTCTATATGCAGGCGATCAGGGAAGGTGCTCTCTCGATTGCGATCCTTCAGGGTGATGTTCCAATCCCTCATCATCAGGATGAGAGATAAAACTCTCAATATTCGCCTGTATCTCCTCTTTCTCCTCCTCTTTTTCGCTTCTCTCCTGAAGGCGCCTCACTCCGGTTGCCATCGCTTTCTCGCGCCGTGTTGAAACCCACCGGAATGTCTCGTCACTTGTTCCTTTTGTGACGAGGACGATGATCCTGCCTGCTGCACTCCTGCCGGTCCGTCCTTTCCGCTGGATGCTCCGGATCTCAGATGGCACCGCCTCATAGAAGATTACGAGATCGGTTGACGGGATATCAAGTCCCTCCTCGCCAACGGAAGTGGCGACGAGCACATGGTACTCCCCTCCCCTGAATCTCTGGATCGCCTCGATCTGTTTCTTCTGTGAGAGTCCCTTCTCTTTTTGTTTCGATGCCTGACCGACGAACCGGCAGGCTGAGATCCCCTCTTCTGTCAGGTAATCCACCAGCATCGATACCGAGTCGCGATAGCTTGCAAAGACGATGATTTTGCTGTCGGGATCGTCGATGAGCTGGTTTTTTATGATATCTGCGGTGATCCCGGCTTTTGGATGGATCTCTTCCGGTATGTCGGTAATAATCCGTATGATCTCGGTGAATCGGTAATCTGCGACCATCCTCTGGCTTGCCTTGCTCCCCTTCTTCGAATGGCCTTCGGTATTGAGTTTTTCCAGATAGAGTGAGAGTGCCCGGGATCCCTGTGACTCTGCAAGGATCACGGCATGACGCAGTTTCATGATCTCGCCATAGAGGGAGGCAGCCTGATAGGCGCGTGCATCCCCTGGTGCTATCCGCTCCTGTATTGTTGCATAGAGGTGGGATAGAACCTTCATTGAGAGCCCTTCCCGTTTTGGGAGCGAGTACTGGAGTGATGCAAGTGTACCAAGACGGCTGTCAATCATTGCGTCTGTCAGTTGAACGATCCGTTTCAGCGGCAGCGGGAGCTCGACGGTGATCACCTCCAGTGTCCGTTCATGGATGTAGGGGATCACATCGGGATCACTCTCGTCCCGTGTCTCGACATGGGTGATCCCAAGGTGGGTGCAGACCTCGCCGACCCGGATCTGATCGCTCCCCGGGGATGCGGTCATCCCGAGGATCAGGGGTTTTCTGGCGGTCTCAAGGTACACTTCCGCGAGATGGGTATAGGCATAATTGCCGACTGCCCGGTGGCATTCGTCGACGATCAGAAGAGAGACATGAGAGAGAGAATAGCGTTCCTGCTCAACATCGTTCTGGATCACCTGTGGGGTGGCACAGCAGACCCGGCATCCTTCCCAGAGTTGTGTCCTCTTTACAGGAGGGGTGTCTCCGGTGAAGCTGATACAGTCCCCCTCCTGTGGATCGGGAAGGCTCAGGGTGCTCTTAAAGAATCTGAGGTGCTGGTCAACGAGTGGTTTTGTGGGAGCGAGGATCAGAATCCTGCCCCCCTCATTCAGGAGCCGGGAGGCGGCAACGAGCAGGGCGATCACCGTCTTGCCAAGTCCGGTCGGGAGGACAACGAGGGTATTCTCCTCAAGCGCCCTCATCGCGACTGCGAGCTGGTACTGGCGTTTTTCTACTGTATCTGGTTTGATGAAGGGGTGCTGGATCGTCTCCATCGTTTAGTCCCGTGAAAACGGTATCTCGCCCCTGATGAGCTTCCGGATGGTGGATGGGATCTCATCAATTCTGACTCTGATCTGCTGCATGCTGTCACGTTCCCTGAGTGTGACAGCATCATCGTCTTTTGACTCATAGTCGACGGTGATCGCATAGGGTGTACCGATCTCGTCCTGCCTCCGGTACCGCCTGCCGATGGCGCCGGAATCATCATATTCAGCAAGGATTCCTTCGGTCTTTATGGCATCGGTGATCTGGCGTGCGATCTCATCGAGGCCGTCACGGTTCATCAGGGGGAAGACTGCCACCTGCACAGGGGCTATTGCTGGCGGGAGGCGGAGCACGGTTCTCACCTCGCCATCGACTTCGTCCTGGTAGAAGGCATGCTCAAGGACTGCATAGCAGAGCCGGTCAATTCCGTAACTGGGTTCGATGACATGTGGCATGACCTCTTCTCCACGCACCAGCACCTCTTCATCCCTGATCTCAAAGAGATCTGCTTTGATGAAGATCTTTTCGCCATCAAATTCTATGAATGTACCATCATCCTGCGGAACCGATGCAGCTATCTTCTCCCCGACCTCTTTTGCCCGGTTCCTGAACCGGGGTCCGAGTTTACCCATCTTTGGAACAATGGCATATCTTCTCTCAAGGCGGGGTTCCTGGTACTGGATGAAGACGGTCATCTTCTCTCCCGAGACCGCTGCATGAGCCCTCAGATCATAATCTGTCCGGTCTGCGATCCCGACTGCTTCCACCCAGCCAAACCGGGATGAATGATACTCTGCATCCCAGCAGTCTGCTGCGTAATGTGCCCGCTCGTCAGGCAGGTGCTGGCGGAACCGGATCTTTGTGGGATCAACGCCGATCCTGATCATGAAGTCGTGGGTGACGGCCAGATAGTATGCGACATATTCGTTTGCGACAAGGCCGCTATCAACTGCCTCCCGCATCGTGAGGGTGATCGCCTCCGTCTCTCCCTGCTGCTGTTCGATTCCATAGAGCGGCATCCTGTAGTCTGCATACCGGGAGAAGTTCTGGTGATCTTTCTCATCCGGATGGACGAAGATCTCAGCTTCTGCCTGGGTGAACTCACGGAGCCGGATCATGCCCTGCCTTGGTGATATCTCGTTTCTATAGGATCTCCCTATCTGGACCGTGCCAAAGGGGAGGGAGTCGCGATAGAACCTGAGCAGGCGTCCAAAATCAGTGAAGATTCCCTGTGCCGTCTCGGGGCGAAGGTATCCTTTCCGCTGTCCGCCAGGCCCGATTGATGTCCCAAACATCAGGTTGAAATCAAAGACCCCGACATCGCCAAGAGGTTTGTTGCATGAGGTGCAGGTCTTATCTTTCAGCTCTTCCGCAAGCCGTTCTTTTGAGAGTGCCTGGGCATTCTGGATCTCGTATTCTTCTGCAACATGATCTGCCCGGAAGAACTCATGGCAGTGCGGGCATTCGAACATCTTGTCAGAGAACCCTTTCAGGTGACCGGAGGCGAGATAGATCGGCTCAATCCCGATTGTCGGGCATTCGATCTCGTAATATCCTTCCCTGATCACATAGAATTCCCGCCAGGTATCTTCGATCCGGCGTTTCATCATCGCGCCGAGGGGACCGTAATCAATAAAACCTGCTACAGACCCATAAATCTCCCCTGATGGCCAGACATAGCCACGTCGCCGGGAGAGATCGATCACCTTTTCATATATATCTATCATTTGCAACACAACTCTTCCTTACTCTTTGGATGAGGCGGTATTTGATATGATTGTCATCTCGTTCCACTCCTCTTACGGATAGAGAAATTATTTATGGTATGAGCCCGATGAGATGTGAAGATCATAGGAATAGGTCGATATACACATGACTACCAACAATAAACAAAAAGATCTTCTCAAGCTCTTCGCCGATATCACCAGTAAGACAAAGATCGTCGAGCCGATGAAGAAGATCCACGGAACATTACGCGACCAGGATGCAGTTGAACGTGAAATCGCGCTTATCATGCGCGAAATCCTTGATGCAGGTCATTTCAAGACCAAACTGGAGCCGATACAGCTTGCGCGTCTGATCACCCTCTACGATCATGGTAAAAACGATACCGAGATTGCACGGAGCCTTGGCGATGAGAAACTCTCAAAAACGGTGGCCAGGGCACGTGTGAGGCTGAAGCTCTTCCGGGATCTTGACTTCAAGATGCCGTTTGATCCGGCAGTTCTTGATGATCTGCTCGCCCGGGAGCTCACCATGAAGGAGATCTCAGAGCATCTTGGGATCAGCCCCTCCACCCTCAGGGAGTACCGCCATGTTCTGGATGAGCAGAGGGATACCACCCTTGATCCCTATCTTGAACGCATCCGCGATGTGATGGAGGATCGGGACTTAACTGAACAGATGACCCTTGCTGTTACCAGAGACAGCCTTGGTGATTCAATTGATATTACTGAAGCTGAGATGATCGATCTCAGCTAACCTTTTTTACTTCCTCACCCGATCATCTTCGCATGTATCTCTCATATTATGGACATTCCTGTATCTTTATCGAGGGATCGAAGCGTGTCTTGATCGACCCCTTCATCCCATCCGGCGATACTCCCCCTGATTGTGATATCGTCTGTGTGACTCACGGCCATGCAGATCACCTTGGAGAGACGGTTTCGCTGAAACGGAAGACGGTTGCACCAAATGAACTGGCAAAGTATCTCGCGGCGCAGGGAGTTCCTGCGGAAGCTCTGAATATAGGGGGTGGGATCGAGATGAATGGTGTTTTGATCACGATGACGCAGGCGATTCATTCTTCCTGGATTGAAGATGCCGGTGACGGGTACTATGGTGGGCCGGCTGCCGGGTATATCATCCGGATGGATGGCGTTACCATCTACCATGCCGGTGATACCGCACTGTTTTCGGATATGAAATTGATCCGGGATCTCTACCACCCCGATGTTGCCCTGCTCCCGATTGGTGATCGGTTCACGATGGGGCCGGATGAGGCGATGATCGCAGCCTCGTATATCGGGGCACCTCTTGTGATCCCTATTCATTACAATACCTGGGAGAAGATCGCCCAGGATCCAGAGTTATTCAGGCATGCGATCGAGAAGACAACAGATATGCATGTTGCCATCCTTGCTCCCGGAGAGAGGATGGAGATTGCTGATGCAAACGCCCATAAGTAATTGTGAGAAAGGATATCTGATGAAACAATATCTGATCTGTATATCGCTCCTCCTCATCCTGACAGCAGGCTGTGTCGGTGAGGCGGAACCGACAGCACCTGTTGATCCCCTTACCGGGGTATGGGTGCATGATTCCGGCAACCCGGTCTTCCTTTTCCAGTTCAATTTGAACGGAGATGTAAATATCGTCTTTATGTCGATTGAGGATCCGAATCGGCCCGGCTATGCGGATGTTGTCACAGGAAGATGGGAAGAGTCTCCTGATTCCCTTGCGATCACCTATACGGCACCCCTCTCCGGGAATGTCATCACCCTCCACCTGACAAAGTCACGGGATTCAATGGTGCTCACCGGTGCAACGACTGCAGATGGTGTGGCATTAAATATAGAAGATCTTGAAGGAATCAGGTTCATCCCGGGGGGATCATATTCAGCCCCCATGATGAGTGGCTATCAGGTGGACATACTCTAGGCTGACCGTTGGTACTCTGCGAGGAGTGCCTCCCGGTATGCCTCTTTCTTTTTTGTCGGTATGTAATTGAACTGGGCAACCCTGAGCATGATCTCGTCCGCGATCATCTCTTTATTGGTGAGTTTGAGTTTCTGCACCTCCTCGATGATCCAGTCGAGCTTGTCGATGCCTGTTTCTTTCCCGTCGACTATGATCTGCTTGATCAGGATCTTGTCGGGGGGAGTCCCCCCGCAGATCGTGCAGTAATCGCCTTCATCTGCCATTGTGTCACTCCTTGATCATGGTGAGCGACATCTTGAACTTCGTTATTGCAGAGAGGGCATGCGGGGCATTTGCCGGGAAGATGATCGAATCCCCCGTCTTCATCTCAAAGGTCTTCCCTTCAAGCCAGATCTCGCATTCACCGTCAAGGATGGTGACCAGGGCATCAAAGGGTGCGGTATGTTCAGAGAGCCCTTCGTCCTCGTCAAAAGAGAAGATGGTGATGTTGCCATGCTTCTGCTTGATCACCATCCTGCTTGCAACTGTCCCATCCTGGTACTCAACGAGTTCATTCAGCCGGATCACTTTTCCCTTGATATCATCACTCATATTCCAAGCTCCTTTCTCTTTGCCTCGATATGTGCGGCGATTCCGTCTACCGCCTTTACCGGGTCCGGCTCAACCGAGAGGACTCCGCCAGTTAATCCTTTGAGGTCCTCTGTTAAGAGCTTTACCAGATTAGGTGCTCCGGTAACGGTTGGTACCGGGTTCACATAAGTGTAGAGGCCAAAAGCAAGGGCGAAGATCGCATCGATGGTTGCCTTCTGCTCCATGTACTCGGGTGCAGCAGCTGCGACAGGGAGCTCTGTGACTGCAACTCCGAGTGCATCGGCTATCGACTTGATCAGATCTGCACACCTGCCGGTATCGGTGCAGGTGCCAAAAGAGAGGACTGGGGGAATTTCGAGTGTGGTACAGAGTTGTGAGAGGCCAGGGCCCGCCCGCTCCTTTGCCTCAAGGGAGGCAAGCCCTGCGACCTGGAGGGCGGCTGATCCGCATCCCATCGCGAGGACGAGAATGTCGCGTTTGATCAGCTCTTCGGCGATTGCCACGGTATGGACATCCTGCCCGTGATCTCTCAGGGTTGTGCAGGAGACGAGGCCGCAGACACCCCGGATCGTCCCGTCCTTTATGACATCCAGGAGCGGGTCAAGCGATCCGCCGAGTGCGGCGACGATGCTTTCGGGTGAGAAACCGGCCACTGCGGTTCGTACCGGGAGGCCGGCAACAGGGGTGACTGTTGATCTCCGCTTCTGGAAATTGTCAATTCCCATCCGAATCAGCTTCTCAGCCTGTGCATCCGCCTCCACCGGCTCGTAATCCTCCCGGTCTGTCTCCCCTTCGAAGGCCACAAGCTGGCTCACCGGCACGAGCCTGAAGCAGTACTTCTCGGCATAGAGTGGATCCATCGGGAGCGAGCAGTTCATGTCAGCGACGAAGACATCGACTGCACCTGTGGCAAGCACCGCCTCCTGCATGATCCAGTTCCCGGTGAAGCCGGAGAAGAGATCGTCCATCTTCCACCGCTGGATCATCTCCTGCCCTGTCTCGATATTCGCAATGATCCGAAGCCCTTTTGCCCCTGCGTCACGGGCAGCCTTCTGGAGGTCAGGCCGTCGTGCCGCCTCGACGAGTGCAAACCCGAGGAACGGTTCATGGCCGTTTGGCAGGACATTAACGTACTCGGGATCGAGGACGCCGAGGTCGACCTTCACCTCATGCGGCCGTGGGATCCCAAAGAGTATGTCCTGAAGCGATTCGAGGACGATCTGGCTCTGGTATGCCATTGCCACTCCAAGCCGCATCGCTTTCTTTGCAAGCGAGACATAGTATCCATCGACACTCGTCAGCGATGATCCGGTTGCCAGCACCATCTCGCCGTAGATGCCGCCCGGGAAGATGCCCAGCTCACGCCAGACCTTCTTCCGGTCTTGTGGTGCGAGCATCTCGACGATCCGGCTCTCTTCATGCGATCGCCTGTGAAAGTCCTCCTGGAGGAAGTCACAGAGTGCATGGATGTCGCCTGTGATCCCAAGCCTCTTCTTGAAGGCAGCCAGTTTTTCAGGCTCCCGAATCGTGAATGGCCCTTTGCCACCGGCCGCTTCCCTGAGTGTCCTGATGGTCTCTTCACAATGGTACTGATATGTCGATGCGCCCATCACGTTCCGAAGGAGCATCATGCGCATCGCCATCCCGTCTGCCGAGATACCGCAGACGCCGCGCTTGTCTGATGCGGCATCTGCACGGCAGGGGCCGTTTGAACAGAAGTCGCATCGGACACCGCCCTGGCAGAACTTACACCGGGTATCCGGGCTTGAGCCAAGCCCCTGGGCTTCATATCGATCCCAGACATTGGACATGCCGTCTTCCTTCAGCCGTTCATAGACTCTCTTTACCGAGTCATGGTAGGATATTCGTGTTGCATCCATCTCCCTTCACCAACAGTTCGGGCTTTGTGCTGGTTAGTTATAAGGTTTTGCCATAGCCTGAGAGTGAACATGTGAGGTGTATTTCCAGACCATTCATTTGATAGCATCTCAGGATGAAGGAATCATCATGGATACGATAATCAACTGGAATGAACTCTGGAAAGCAATTCATGTCAGCTCACGTCTCCGTACCGAGAAGGATCGCGATCCGGGGAAGATCTGGAACAAGAAGGCGCATGCATACAGCCGGATCACCCGTGATGAGAAAGAGTCGACGAAACAGGAGATTTCGATGCTCGATCTCCTTCCAACCGATACCGTCCTTGATATGGGAGCCGGGACCGGGCGGCTGGCTGTCCCGATTGCAGGGATGGTATCTCATGTTACCGCCCTGGATGCATCGGAAGGAATGCTCACGCACCTGGAGGAGCGGATGGCAGAAGAAGGGAGGACGAATTACTCAGTTGTGGTGAAGCGGTGGGAGGATGTTGTGATCGGGAGCGATCTCCCGGCTTATGATGTGGTGATCGCCGCCTTCTCGCTCGGCTTCTATGATGTCGGGGCGGCCCTTCTGAAGCTGGATGCGGCTGCAAAAAGGTCGGTTCATCTCTTCTGGCATATGGGTGAATGGAGGGGGCCTGCCGAGATGGCGCTCTATACCGCAGTCCACGGGGAAGAAGGTACCCGGCAGGTGGGATATCCGGATGCCCTCTTTCTGGTGAACATCCTGCACGGGCTTGGCATCTATGCGGATATCAGGATCTACCGTGCCCTCTGGGAGACGGTGTATGACTCTCCCGAAGAGGCGGCAGAACAGTGGATCACGATGCATGCACCGGATTATGAGGATCTCGATCTCGTCACCCGGCATTTCAGGGAGCGGCTTGAGAAAGATGATGAAGGGAAGTTCCATGAGCGATCTGTCCGGAGGACGGCGATGGTTTCGTGGAGGAAGGGGGAGTAGTTGGGAAGGGGGATGGGGGTGTAAAGGTTGAAACCCTCGAAAAAGTGTTGCCTGAGTACACTTTTTGGATGGAAAAAGTGTCATTGAAGTACACTTTTTTGAAGATAGGTCATATTGTATTCCCTAAATACGGGTGTAGAGAGACTCTTTTTTTGACGATGTTCAAGAAATCTGGTTCATAAACCAGTCCTGAATATTTGTGGCAATATGACTAAAAAGATATAAGAAGGTATGAGTAGGATGGATATATATGAGTGTTTCAATCCCTGTTTCACCGGAGATTAAAACCCGGTTGGATAAGATAAGGAGGCCAGGGGAATCGTATGAGGAGGTTATTGAACAATTACTCGATGATCATGATGATCTGGATACTTCTCTCTGTTCAGGATGGGCAAAAAGGGCAAAGGAAGCCATTTCTGAATACCGAAGGAGTGAAACACTGACTGAAGACGAGATTATTAAAAAATATGGCCTCCTCGCTATTTTATGT
>DAJQ01000002.1:229-23977 GCA_002496395.1 Methanocorpusculaceae archaeon UBA456 | reverse complement strand
ACATCCTCTGCCGGGGGCTCCCCGCCACCGGGAAGACGACCTGTATACACCACCTCTTTGACGAGATCAGGGAGGTCTCAAATACCCTGATCCCGGTGTACGTGAACTGCCAGCAGAACAGATCAGCATTTGCAGTCTTCTCCACGATCTACCGGGAACTGGTCGGCCATGCCCCGCCCAGCTCCGGCATTCCGCTCAGGCGGCTGATGGATGCCGTCGCAAAGGCGCTTCAATCCAGGAGAGAATCCGAGAGAACCGTCCTCCTGGTCTGCCTTGACGATATCCACCACCTGATCCATGAGGGAACCGATACCCAGATCCTCTCCTCACTTCTCAGGATCTATCTCGACTACCCCGGCTGCCGTGCCTCGGTTATTCTGGTCGAGAGCGATCTCGCACTCGATATCTCCCGCAGGCTGGATCGATCTGTTTTCTCCAGCCTCTGCATGGAAGAGGTCTTCTTCGCTCCCTATTCCGCCGCCCAGATCCGGGGCATCCTGCAGGAGAGAGCACGGCAGGCGGTCTATCCGTCGGTGATCTCACCTGAGATCCTCGACCTGATCACTGACATGACGGCATCAACAGTGACCGGCGATCTCAGGGTCGGGATCGATCTCCTCAAGCGCTCCATCCTTAGGGCAGAACGGGCGGGGCGGCCTGCGGTCACCGACGAGGATGTTACCGCCGCCTACGGGGATGCCCGCCTCACCCACCTCCGGGGCCTCGTCTCGGTCCTCACTGAAAAGGAGCGGAGGCTCCTCTCGGTGATTGCCGGGATGGTGGAGGAGGGAGAAGAGGATCACAGGAAGGAGTATAGCAGGAAGGAGTATGACGGGAAGGAGTATGGCGAGTGCGGGGAGCCGGTGCCCCCGACCTCGGGAAGGCTCTATTCCCGGCTCCTGGAGGTGATGGCAGCCGAGCAATCGGAAAAGCAGCAGCGAGCTATGGAGCAGCGAGCCCTAGAGCTGCGAGCCATGGATCAGCAAGCCGGGGAACAGCAAACCCGGGAACCGCTAGCCATGGGGCAGGGAGCCGGGAGATCGGCGGTATGTGCCGAGCCCGAGCCGGGATATGGGCGTGACGGAAAGGATAGCCGGAGGCAGGATCAGGTGCCAACCATCTCCTATACCTCCTTCCACGAGCAGCTCAGGTCGCTTGCCACGTATGCTCTCATCAGGACCTCGGTCCGGCAGGCGAAGGGGAGGACGAGCGAGATCACGCTCCGGTACCCGGCAGCTGATGTGAAGAGGATCTGTGAGGGGAGGTGAGGGGGGTGGAAGGTGAAGGGTAAGTTGTAAGCGGCATCGACCCGCCTCTCTTCAATCATTGAGTGAAACAGACCAAATCAAGTTCAGATGCTCTTTCAATTCTTCCCTCTCCTTTTGAATCGTCGCATCAATTCCGAAGCTTTAATCCTCCCTCAAAAGAAGAGATCACCTATCCACTGATTACGACGGTCTCACCATGGCACTCAAAAAGACCCAACTCTATAGCTCACTCTGGCAGAGCTGCGATGAACTCCGTGGAGGGATGGATGCCTCGCAGTACAAGGATTACATCCTCACCCTCCTCTTCATGAAATATGTCTCTGACAAGAGCGAGCGTGATCCAAATTCGGTTATCGAAGTCCCTGAAGGTGGCGGCTTTTCCGATATGGTCCGGCTGAAAGGGGACAAGGAGATCGGGGATAAGATCAACAAGATCATCGGCAAGCTCGCCGAAGCAAACGATCTCAAAGGCGTCATCGATCTTGCAGATTTCAATGACGAATCCAAACTCGGCACCGGCAAGGAGATGCAGGACCGGCTCTCAAAACTGATTGCTATCTTTGATTCGCTTGATTTCAGTTCAAATGGTGCCGAAGGAGACGATCTCCTCGGAGATGCCTACGAATACCTGATGCGGAACTTCGCAACCGAGTCCGGCAAGAGCAAAGGGCAGTTCTATACCCCGGCTGAGGTCTCACGGATCATTGCAAAGGTAGTTGGAATCGGCCCCGATACCCGCCAGGATCAGACGATCTATGATCCGACCTGCGGCTCCGGCTCATTGCTCCTGAAGGCGGCCGAGGAAGCCCCCCGTGGCATCTCGATCTATGGGCAGGAGATGGATAATGCCACCTGGTCGCTTGCCCGGATGAATATGTTCCTCCACAACAACCCGACCCATGATATCTGGCGGGGAAACACCCTCTCCTCTCCTCACTACAAAAACAGCGACGGCGGCCTGAAGACCTTTGATTTTGCCGTCGCCAATCCGCCATTCTCATCAAAGGCATGGATGAGCGGCCTTAAACCTGAAGATGATGAGTTTGGCCGCTTCGATCTCGGGGTGCCACCATCAAAGAATGGCGATTATGCCTTCCTTCTCCACCTGATCAAGTCTCTCAAAAGCACCGGGAAGGGGGCGATCATCCTTCCGCATGGTGTCCTCTTCCGGGGGAACAAGGAGGGCGACATCAGGAGAAACCTCATCAAAAGGGGCCTGATCAAGGGGATCATCGGCCTTCCTGCAAACCTCTTCTATGGAACCGGAATTCCTGCCTGTATCATCGTTATCGATAAGGAGAACGCCCATGCACGAACCGGCATCTTCATGATCGATGCCTCGAAGGGATTTGCAAAGGATGGGAACAAGAACCGGCTCCGGTCGCAGGATATCCATAAGATCGTGGATGTCTTCAACCATCAGATTGATCTTCCCGGCTACTCCCGGATGGTGCCGGTTGTAGAGATTGCCGATCCGGCCAATGACTACAACCTGAATATTCCCCGCTATATCGATGCAAGTGATCCGGAGGATCTCCATGATCTCAATGCCCATATGAACGGCGACATCCCAAACCACGATATCGATGCCCTGGAGGAGTACTGGGCAGTATTCCCCTCGCTTAGGAATGAACTCTTCAGGGGCAACGGGAGACCCGGGTATTCGGAGCCGAAGATCGAAGCCCGTGAGGTAAGGGGGGTGATCCTCGCCCATCCTGAGTTTAAGGCATATGCATCCCGGATTGCGGAGATCTTCAGGGAATGGCGTTCCGCCCATGAGCCTCTGCTGAACGGCCTTTCACCTGAGCATAAGACCAAAGAGGTGATCCATATACTCTCCGAGGATCTCCTGAAGCGATATGCCAACCTCCCGCTCCTGAGTAGGTATGATGTTTATCAGCGGCTGATGGATTACTGGGCTGAGGTGATGCAGGATGATGTCGGGATGATCATCGCCGATGGATGGGTTGAGGCAGCACGGCCTCGTGGGATCATCGAGGATAAGGAACGGAAGATCAAGGAGACGCCGGATCTGGTCGTCAACCGGAAGAAGTTCAAGATGGATCTCGTTTCTCCGAATCTGGTTGTATCACGATATTTCACCGATGAGCAGGAGAGAATCGACCATCTCCGGATGGAGCAGGAGCAAGCTGCCCGTGAGCTTGAGGAGTTCATCGAGGAGAACACCGGCGAGGAGGGGCTTCTTGAGGATGCAAAAGGCGAGAGCGGGAAGATCACGAAAGGCGACCTCAGCAAAAGGCTCAAAGAGATCGGCCGTGATCCCGAATATGCCGATGAACGGGACACCCTCACCCGCTGCCTTGCCCTGATGGATGCAGAATCAGATGCGACGAAGGCGGTCAAAACGGCCCAGGCAAAGCTTGATGCAGCGGTGCTCGCCATGTACCCGAAACTCAACGAGGATGCGATCAAGGCACTCGTCATTAACGACAAGTGGTTCGCCTCCATCTGTTCGGCCATCGAGGGCGAAGTCCAGCAGGCGACCCAGCGGCTCGCAACCCGCGTAAAGGAGCTGGACGAGCGGTATGCCCGCCCGCTGCCGGAGCTTGAGGTTGCGGTGGAGGAGTACGCGGCAAAGGTGGAGGAGCATCTGAAGAGGATGGGGGTTGAGTGGGGATGAGGGTGTTTGGAGCAGGCGGGATATGTTCGAAGCTGAGCTCCGAACATTTGGTCTTAAGCTCCGAACATTTGAGAGAGAGGTTCGAACATTTGGCTTTTGAGCTCCGAACATTTCCATTCAGAAGTTTATGTGTGCGTACATAACTGCTCAGGAGATTTATGTTCGCGCACATAAATTCGCACATAAATCTGTGTGATGGGAGTATGATATGAATCGAATAGCGAACAACAAGACCCTTATTAACTCACGATTGCTCATATCTCGTCATAGGAAGTCGTTTGAAAATGCGTAGCTCTCAGCATATTCCGGACATAATCACAGATCTGTGTTCATATAATCCGATCTCCAGCTGGGATACGGAGCAATCAGTTTTGTGCATGTGGTGGTCAGATGGCTGGCTAGGCGAAAGAGGAGAGGTGATCTCGGTGGGGTCACAACTGCGAGGGATGGCTGATATGGCACATCCGGTAACCTATCAACGTATTCTTACCAGAGGGGGGAGCGGATGACTGATCATGATGTTGTGCCTCCAGGATATAAGAGGACGGAGATCGGGGTGATCCCAGAGGATTGGGAAGTTAAGCGATTGGGGGATTTAGCTTTTATAACAAGAGGGGCATCTCCTCGACCAATTGATAACCCCATATGGTTTGATAAATTTTCTAATGTAGGCTGGGTCCGAATTTCAGATGTCACAAATTCAGGAATGAATCTGTATAATACTACTCAATGTCTATCTAAAAATGGAATTAAACATAGCCGTCCTGTAGCGTGTGATAGCCTTATTATGAGCATTTGTGCAACAATTGGTCGTCCAATCATTACTCGCATTAAAACATGTATTCATGATGGTTTCGTCGTTTTCGAACATCTGTTAGTTGAAAAAACGTTTTTATATTATAAGCTCTGTCAGATTGAAAATGATTGGTGGAAATATGGACAAGTAGGTTCTCAAATGAATCTAAATACTGGTCTTATCAATCTGACAAAAGTATTAATTCCTCAATCACGTGAAGAACAACACGCCATCGCCGCCGCCCTCTCTGATGTAGATGGACTTATCGGGGCGCTAGATGCCCTCATCGCCAAGAAGCGGGATATGAAGCAGGCCGCCATGCAGCAGCTTCTTACCGGGAGGACGAGGCTGCCGGGGTGTGTGGGGGAGTGGGAGGAGAAGCGGTTGGGGGATTTGGCATTAATAACAAGAGGAGCATCTCCTCGACCAATTGACCTTCCAGTTTGGTTCGATGAAACTTCGGTTGTTGGTTGGGTTCGCATTTCGGATGTTACAAATTCAGGGATGAATCTTTTTGAAACTACCCAGCGGCTTTCAACATTGGGAATTAAAAATAGCCGCCCTGTTGCAAAAAATAGCCTTATAATGAGCATATGTGCAACAGTTGGGCGCCCCATTATCACACGGATTAAAACATGTATTCATGATGGATTTGTGGTTTTTGAACAGCTTTGTGTTGAGCAACTATATCTGTACTACGTGCTTAGCCACATGGAAAAAGAATGGTTGAAATATGGCCAAATAGGCTCTCAACTTAACTTAAATACGGGGCTTATTAATATAACTACAGTTAGTTTTCCATGCTCAATTGAAGAACAAACCGCCATCGCCACCGTCCTCTCCGATATGGATGCTGAGATCGCCGCCCTTGAGCGCCGCCGCGATAAGGTAAGGGATATTAAACAGGGGATGATGCAGCAGCTCCTGACCGGGAAGGTGCGTCTGGTCTCCCCGGAAGAGATGGGTGAACAAAATAACATGGTGCAAGCATGAGCAGTTTTGACAGTACAAAAGCCTTACTCAGTTCTATTTTGAGTGATATCTGTGCAGGGAAGATTCAGTTGCCGGATTTCCAGCGGGGCTGGGTCTGGGATGACGATCACATTCAGGATCTATTAGTGAGTATCAGCCGTTCGTTCCCGGTTGGTGCGGTGATGTTTCTGGAAACCGGAGGAGAAGTGCGTTTTCAGACACGGCCTGTTGAAGGGCTTGAAAAGAAATTGAATGGGGGGGTGCAGCCGGAGAAGCTTATCCTTGATGGTCAGCAGCGTCTCACCACCCTGACGCAGGCACTCTCTCTGACAGAACCAGTCGATACCCGGACATCCAAAGACAAGAAGATTAAACGCCATTACTATTTTGATATTAAGAAGGCGTTAGACTCGCCCTATGATCTGGCTGATGCGATTATTGCAGTAGATGAGACCAAACAGCTCAGAACCAATTTCGGCCGTGATGTGGTGCTGGATCTCTCCACCCAGGAGCTTGAGTGCAAACAGCTATGCTTTCCCTGTGATCAGACAATGAACTCTGATGAATGGGAGGATACGTTGAACAAAGTTTCTCCGGAGCATTTTGGCACCTATATGACGTTCCGAAAAGAGATACTCAAATCATTTAGAGATTATCAATTGCCGGTAATCCAGCTGACAAGGCAAACCTCCAAAGAAGCGGNNTCTGTCTCGTTTTTGAAAAGGTCAATACCGGTGGTGTCAAGCTCACTGTATTTGAACTCATAACTGCCAGTTATGCGGCTGATGGCTACAATCTCCGTGATGACTGGTTTGGCTCAACGATCCGCAACGTGGAATCCCGACAGAAGCGGATTGCTGAAGATCCAATGTTAACAGCATTGGAAGCACCTGATTTTCTACAGGCTGTCACCCTCCTCCATACCCATGAGTTGAGATTGTCTGATATTGAGGCAGGAAAAACCGATAAGCAGGTACGCCCGGTAAGTGTGAAAAGAGCCGATGTTTTGCAACTGCCATTAAGTGCCTGGCAGAAATATGCAGATAGCGTAGAAAAGGGTTTCCAGCTCGCAGGTCGGTTTCTGCGAAAGGAGTCGTTCTATCATCGGCGTGAACTCCCCTATAGCACCCAGATAATTCCTCTGGCAGCAGTCATGGCTCAGCTTGGTAATCGCTGGCTTGAACCCCGGATCTATGACAAGCTCTCACGGTGGTTCTGGTGTGGTGTATTAGGTGAACTCTATGGCGGTGCGGTTGAAAGCCGCATGGCAAATGATTACGAAGAGTTGCTAGCCTGGTTTGAAGATGATAGGGCAATACCCCGCACAGTTCGCGATGCAACCTTCCATCCGGATCGATTCTATACGCTCCGCTCCCGCCTGAGTGCAGCATACAAAGGGCTTAATGTACTATTTTTACGGCAAGGTGCACAGGACTGGTTCTGGAAAGCTGGAATTAAAGAGCTGGAGAGTGACAATATCAGTCTTGACATTCATCACATCTTCCCTCAGATATGGTGCCAGCAACAAGGAATTCCAAAGGAGCGATATGATTGTATCCTGAACAAGACGCCGATATCATTCAAGGCGAACCGGAAGATCGGTGGAGAACCGCCTTCAAGCTATCTTCAGCGAATTCAAAATGAAGAACAGGTACAGCTCAGCGATGAGGAAATGGACTCTTTGCTTACCAGCCATGCCCTGAATCCCACTCTGTTGAGAAATGATGATTTTGAGGCTTTCATAGAAGATCGCCGCATCCGTTTAAGCAAGCTCATTGAAGGGGTCACTGGCAAAGCCGTGAGCCAGGTCACTGAGGGTGGTGAGTACGAATATAGGGATGATCTGGAGGAATCAATGGGATGAATGCTGCTATGGTATGTCTGAAGAAGCTTACAATAGATCCGGGATGGGAGATCTGATGCCGACATTCCATGTGAATCCTGCCCCCCTGCAAGCAGCCGGTTTAGGGATGGGTAGTACTACCCTAATTACTACCCCAATCACTACCCAAAAAAGTACCCAAGAAAGTACCCAATCCCAATTCCTCTCCTTAATACCGCATAAGCCTGATATATCAGAACAAGAAATGGCAGAGGCATCCTCATGACCGAAACCGAATCCATCGAGTACAAACAGACCTGGCGGGACGAATATCTCAAATGGATCTGCGGGTTTGCCAATGCACAGGGCGGCAGGCTCTATATTGGAATGGATGATGCCGGCCGGGTGGTCGGCGTTCCGGATGCCCGTCGGCTCCTTGAAGAGATCCCAAACAAGGTGCAGGCACAGCTCGGTATCATCGTGGATGTCAATCTCAGAACCGACGGTGATTGTGATCGTGAGTACCTGGAGATCGCGGTCGATCCCTATCCAAATCCGATCAGCTACAAGGGAGAATACCATTTCCGGAGTGGCAGCACCAAACAGGTTCTCAGGGGGGCGGCTCTTGATCGTTTCCTCCTGATGAAACAGGGCCGCCACTGGGATGGGGTTCCGGTTCCCTATGTCTCCCAGGATGACCTCGATCCACGCCTGCTTGCAGCATTTCGGAAGAAGGCGCTCAGGAGCAGGCGTTTATCTGAGGACGTGATCAAAGAACCTGATGCAGCCCTCATCGAGAAGCTCCACCTGACAGAAGGCAGCTTCCTGAAACGTGCCGCTGTCCTCCTCTTTCATCCTGATCCCGAACAATATGTAACTGGGGCGTATGTCAAGATCGGGTACTTCGAAGAGGAAGCCAATCTTCTCTATCAGGATGAGATCCATGGCGATCTCTTCACCCAGGTAGACCGTACAATGGATCTCCTCCTGACAAAGTACCTGAAGGCAATGATCTCCTATGAGGGTATACAGCGGGTTGAGACGTACCCAATCCCGCCTGAAGCACTCCGTGAAGCGGTCCTGAATGCCATCACACACAAAGACTATGGGAGCGGAATCCCGATTCAGATCAGCGTCTTTGAAGATAGAATCCGCATCTGGAACAACGGACAGCTCCCTGAAGGATGGAGTATTAATCATCTCACCGGAACTCACCAGTCCCAGCCCTATAACCCCGATATTGCAAACGCATTCTTCCGTGCAGGCATGATCGAAGCCTGGGGCCGGGGAATTGAGCGGATCATGGCAGCATGCAGGGCGAACAAAACGCCAATCCCATCGTTTATACACGAACCCGCCGGACTCTGGGTGGAGTTTCCCTATAGATTGGAAGAGAGATCGGTGGGTACTAGGGAGATAGGTAGGGAGATAGATAGGGAGATAGATGGGGAGATAACCGGGAAGAAAAATGAAGACATAATCCTTGATCTAATTGAAGCCGATCCATCCATCTCCACAAGAATACTCGCTGAAAGGGTTGGAATCAGTCGGAAGGGAATAGAATGGCATATAAGACAGTTGAAAGAAAAGGGTAGATTACGGCGAGTCGGTTCAGCCAGAGGCGGCCACTGGGAGATCATAGGAGGGGAAAATGACAGGCGTCGGTGAGCGTGAGATACGGACACAGGGGCGGGTGATCGGCTTCTTTTCGGAAGCACTTGGCTATACCTGCCTTGGTAATCTGAAGGATAGAGCAGAGAACAGCAATATCGAAAAGAGCCTGCTCAAAGACTGGCTGCTTAAGCAGGGGCATGATGATCGGATCATCGAAAAAGTCCTCTCTGAACTTGGGAAAGCANNCGACTGTCGGGGGTGTTCGTTCCCTCTATGATGCAAACCGTGAATTCTACAGCCTTCTCAGGTACGGCGTGAAGGTAAGCCCCTCAATCGGAGAGCAGCATATCACCATCTGGCCAATCGACTGGAAAAACCCGGAAAAGAATGACTTTGCCATCGCAGAAGAGGTCACCATAGTCGGGGAGAACACCAAGCGCCCGGATATCGTCCTCTATGTCAATGGCATCGCCCTTTCAGTTCTGGAACTGAAACGCTCCACCGTCTCGGTGACAGAAGGCATCCGGCAGAATCTCGATAACCAGAAGAAAGAATTCATCCGGCCGTTCTATGCAACGATTCAACTGGTGATGGCAGGCAACGAGACCGAAGGGATGCGGTATGGCACCATCGAAACGCCGGAGAAGTACTATCTCCGGTGGAAAGAAGCCGATTCACACCCCGCTGCCGCCGACAATCCTCTCCTCCGGGAACTCGGCCAGCTCTGTAATAAAGAGCGCCTCCTTGAGCTTATTCATGACTTCATCGTCTTTGATGCCGGGACCAAGAAGACCTGCCGCCACAACCAGTACTTCGGGGTAAAAGCCGCACAGGAGCGGGTGAAGCAGCGTGAAGGCGGGATCGTCTGGCATACCCAGGGGAGCGGGAAGAGCCTGACGATGGTCTGGCTTGCGAAATGGATCCGGGAGCATATCGAAAATGGCCGGGTTCTCCTTGTCACTGATAGAATTGAACTGGATGAACAGATCGAGGGTGTCTTCACAGGGGTCAGCGAGGCGATCTACAGGGCAAAGAGCGGATCAGATCTCGTTAATCTCCTCAATACAAACGAAGAATGGCTGATCTGCTCCCTGATTCATAAGTTTGGACGAGGCGAGGATCTCACCCAACAGGATGTCGATGAATATATCCGGAATATACAGGCACACCTCCCGCAGAACTTCCGTGCAAAAGGGGAGATCTTCGTTTTCATCGATGAATGCCACCGGACGCAGTCGGGTGTGCTCCATGAGGCGGTCAAAGCCCTCCTCCCGAACGCGATGATGATCGGGTTCACCGGAACACCGCTTTTAAAGAAAGACAAGAAGAAGAGCATTGAGATCTTCGGCACGTATATTCACACCTACAAGTATGATGAGGCAGTACATGATGGCGTAGTTCTCGATCTCCGGTATGAGGCACGGGACATCGACCAGAACATCACCTCCCAGGAGAAGATCGATCAGTGGTTTGAGATTAAAACCAGAGGTCTCACCGACTTCGCACGGGCCGAACTCAAAAAACGCTGGGGCACGATGAAGAAGGTCCTCAGTTCGCAGGATCGGCTCGAAAAGATCGTAGCGGATATTCTCCTTGATATGGAGACGAGGGATCGTCTGAGAAGCGGCCACGGAAATGCGATGCTCGTTTCGGGGAGCATCTACTCGGCATGCAGGTTTTTTGAGATGTTCCAGAAGACCGACCTCAAAGGCAAATGTGCGATCATCACCTCATACAAACCATCGCCTGCTGACATCAAGGGCGAAGAAACAGGCGAAGGGCTCACTGAGGAGCTGCTGCAATATGATGTCTATCGGAGGATGCTCGCCGATTTCTTTGATGAACCCGAAGATACGGCGATGTACAAAGTCGAGACCTTTGAGAAAGCGGTGAAGAAGCGGTTCATCGAAACCCCAGGGCAGATGAAGCTCTTAATCGTCGTTGACAAACTGCTGACCGGCTTTGATGCACCACCTGCAACCTACCTCTATATCGATAAGCAGATGCGGGATCACGGGCTCTTCCAGGCGATCTGCCGGGTGAACCGGCTGGATGGGGAGGATAAGGAGTACGGCCATATCATCGACTATAAAGATCTCTTCATGTCCCTTGAACGATCGATCAAAGACTATACCGGCGGAGCATTCGAGGATTTTGATAAAGATGATGTCAGCGGTCTCCTGAAAGATCGACTTGAAAAAGGGCGTGAAAGCCTTGAAGAGATACGTGAAGCGATCAAGGCACTCTGCGAGCCGGTTGAGCCGCCCAAGGCAAGCCGGGACTATATCCGGTACTTCTGTGGTTCAAGTGATGATCCCCTTGCCCTGAAACGAACCGAGCCACTGCGTGTTGATCTCTATAAGCGGGTTGGAACATTTGTCAGAAGATACGCAGATCTTGCCGGGGAGATGCGTGAGGCAGGATATACCGATCAGGAGGCACGGATAATCAGGGGCGAAGTTGCCCATTACGAGAAAGTCCGTGAGGAGATCATGCGGGCAAGCGGGGATTATATCGACCTGAAACGGTATGAACCGGCGATGCGCCATCTCCTTGATGCCTATATCCGGGCAGAGGAGAGCGAAGTGGTCTCAACATTCGATGATATGACGCTTGTGCAGCTGATCACAATCCGGGGAGAAGCAGCGATCGAGACGCTTCCGGAAGATATCAGGAAGGATCATGAGGCGGTTGCTGAGACGATTGAAAATAATGTCCGGAAGATCATCCTCGATGAGATGCCGGTCAATCCGAAGTACTATGAGAAGATGTCCGAACTTTTGGACTCTCTGATCTATGAACGGAAGCAGCATGCACTGGACTATCGGACATACCTGAGAAAGATCGTCGAGCTTGCACGGAAGGTGAGCCAGCCTGAAAACGAGGTATCCTACCCGTCAGCTCTCACCACCCCGGCACTCCGGTCTCTGTACGATAATCTGGTGACAGGCGAGAACCAGGCGATGAGCGAGATTGCGCCGTATGGTACCCGGAGGGCTGAAACCCCCCGTGCAGAGACAGCTCTTGCTCTAGATAAAGCCATCAGGGAGACGAAAAAAGCGGGATGGCGTGGGAATCGGTTCAAGGAACGGGAAGTACTGGCCGCCATCCGGCAGGTCCTCGGTGACGATGAACAGATGATCGAGCGAATCTTTGAGATAGTGAAGAATCAGCGTGACTACTGAGAAGCATCAGATCGAAGTCTCGGGGATACCTGTTGAGATCATCAGGAAGAAGATCAAGAACCTCCACCTCGGGGTCTATCCTCCCGAGGGCCGGGTACGGGTATCTGCCCCGCTCTTCATTGATGATGAGGCGATACGTCTTGCCATCATCTCCCGCCTGAAGTGGATCAAAAAGCAGCAGAGGAAGTTCCTTGAACAGGATCGGCAGTCCGAACGGGAGATGATCACCGGTGAGACCCACTTCTTCAGGGGCAGGCGCTACCGGCTGGATGTCATCGAAGCAGATCAGCCTCCACGGGTATGCCTGAGAGGAACTGCCACAATGGAGCTGCGAGTCCGGCCAGGAACCAGCCGGGAGAGGCGGGAGGAGATCCTCTATGGCTGGTATCGGAAGCAGCTTAAAGAGCAGATCCCACCGCTCATCGCAAAATGGGAAGAGATAATTGGTGTTTCTGTCCTGGCATGGGGTGTCAAACGGATGAAGACCCGTTGGGGTTCATGCAATGCAGATGCCCACCGGATTTGGCTGAATCTCGAACTTGTGAAGCGGCATCCGCTCAGCCTTGAGTACATCATCGTGCATGAGATGGTGCATCTCCTCGAAAGGCGGCATAATGAACGGTTCAGGGAATTGATGGACGGCTTCATGCCGGGATGGCGGCAGCATAAGGAAGGGCTGAAGGAGGTTCCCTTGACAGAGGAATACTGGGAGGAATGATCCATTGTATTCGCTCACCCAAAACTGATCCACCCCTTTAAACCGTCACAGGTGAGCATTTTGATCTCGCCATTGACATTTTCCTTCCGTCGATCCACCTCTTCCTTCCCGCCCACGCTCACGCCCACCCCCGCCCTCTCCCCTTAAACACCAACAACCTTTTCGTCATTTCCAGTCATGTTCTAGTATGGCTCTCCCCTCCCCTCTCCCCTTGGGCATCTATGAACAGGTCATCCATGAATATCTCTCCACCAAACTCAAGCTCCTCGATAAAGATAAGATTGACATCGAAAAGGGGAAGATCGAAAAATATGATCCGCAGGTGATCCTCTCCCGGTATCTTCATACATTAATCCTGAAGATGCTCAGGATAGCAGATGAGAAACATACGCCTCTCGATAAACAAATTCTCATCTGCAACGAGATCATCCAGCTTGTTTCATCTCAGATGGATTATGCCCCTGGCGAACTTTGCACAATAACCCGGGATGCAGAACTCCTCCTTGCAATACAAGAGAGGGAACCGATTGGAGTTCATTCTGGGGAAACATCTCACATTGGAGATCGGAGGGCTTACCGGCCACGAACATCGATAGCAGAGAGCAGTCTCTTTACCGGTTCACCAAATGAGCCAAGTCTGGCAAATGAATTCCAACATGAGATCCGGTCATCAGACAGAATTGATCTCCTCATCTCATTCATCAAATGGAGTGGAATTCGGCTTATTATCGATGATCTGAGGGACTTTGTGAGCAGGGGGAATAAACTCAGGATCATCACAACCTCGTATACCGGAGCAACCGATCTAAAAGCCATCGAAGAACTCGCAAACCTCCCAAATACGCAGGTGAAGATCTCCTATGATACCGATCGGACTCGTCTCCATGCGAAGACATACTTCTTCCACAGAAAAACTGGCTTTTCAACTGCCTATATCGGATCTGCCAATATCTCTAACCCGGCGATGACAAGCGGCCTCGAATGGAATGTTAAAATAACCGAACAGGATTCGCTGGATATAATCCGAAAAATCGAGGCAACGTTTGATTCATATTGGGATAACCCGGAGTTTATTCTGTATCGGCATGAAGATCAGGACCGATTGAGACGGGCACTCTCAAAAGAAAGACCGAAATATGATGATATTTTGCCTGTTTTTGATATCCAGCCTTACTATTTTCAGAAAGAGATACTTGAGAAACTTCAGGCAGAACGACAACTCCATCACAACTACCGAAATCTGGTTGTTGCTGCTACCGGGACAGGGAAGACGATCATCTCGGCATTTGATTACAAGAGCCTGATCGCCCGACCCATGAAGTATCCACGCCTTCTCTTTGTTGCACACCGGGAAGAGATCCTCAAGCAGAGCCTGTCAGTTTTCCGTAGTATTTTGCGTGACCAGAATTTTGGTGATCTTATGGTCGGAGGACATAAACCCTCACAGATTGACCACCTCTTCATCTCCATTCAGAGTCTAAATAGTGCAGATCTTCCTGCAAGTACTACCCCTGAGTACTATGATATGATCATCGTGGATGAATTCCACCATGCTGCTGCCCCCTCGTACCAGAAGCTACTCACGTATTACAAGCCACAGATCCTCCTTGGTCTGACTGCAACACCTGAACGGATGGACAACATCGATATTCTGGAGTACTTTGGTGGGAAAATCAGTGCAGAAATTCGATTGCCAGAAGCGATTAACCGGAAACTCCTCGCCCCATTTCACTATTTTGGAGTAACAGATGTCATTGATCTCTCGGGGGTCTCATGGGTGCAGGGGAAGTACGACATCAGAGAACTATCAAAGATCTTTATCGAATCCACGCAACGGGATCAGAGAGTTGATCAGATCATTCTGGCAATTCAGCAATATACCACAGATATTCATGATATCGTTGGCCTTGGGTTCTGTGTCACTATTGATCATGCGAATTTCATGGCATCATCATTCAATAAAGCCGGTATTGCTTCTGCCGCTCTCCACGCCAATAGCTCAAAAGAAGAGAGAGATACGGTTCAGGGACGGCTGAAATCCCGGGAGATTCACTTCATCTTCATCGTTGATCTCTACAATGAAGGCGTTGATATCCCAGAAGTCAATACCATTCTCTTCCTCCGGCCAACCGAGAGTCTCACCGTCTTCCTTCAGCAGCTCGGCCGTGGCCTCCGTCTTCAGGAAGGGAAGGAATGTCTGACTGTCCTTGACTTTGTTGGCAGGCATAATACACGGTATCGTTTTGGCGAAAAGATCATGGCTCTCCTTGCACCGGGTGGGAAGAACCTCTATGAGCAGATTAAGAGGAATGACTATGTACTCCCGAAGGGATGCCATATCCATCTCGAAAAAGTAGCTCGGGAGAATATTTTAGACAATATCCGGGCAAATCTGACGAATAAGCGGTATTTAATCAAACGAATACAGGAATTTGAGAGAGAGACGGGAAAAACACTCTCCTTTAAACTATTCCTTGGTCATCATGCACTGAAACCACTCGATATCTATTTGAAAGGGACATTTACAGACCTCGCATCTGAGGCAGGTGTCTATCCAGAGAAATACCAAAGAGAAAAACTCTTTTCAAAAAAATCAGCTCAACGATTATCTTTTATCGATTCACCGTGCGCAATCGAACTCATCCAGTCATTCCTGCATGATCCGAAAGTTTTCTCCTCCCGATCACTATCACAACAGGAGGAGAGGATCATCACTCTCTTCTATTATTCTCTCTATGATGAAGCAATACAGGAGCAGGCTATCATGGGAGAGGGTGGCCTCCTTGAACGAGCCTTTGCAGATATTCTTCACAACAGTGAGATCCGGGATGAAGTAGATGATCTTCTGAGCTATAACTATGAACATATCGACTTTATCCCAAAATCACTGGATCTTGGATATGAAACCCCGCTTGAACTCCATTGCACCTACACCCGTGACCAGATCTTTTCCGCTCTCGGCCACCATACCCTGACAAAACGGGCCAGCGCAGGTATGCGTGAAGGTGTCGTCTACCTCTCTGATAAAAAGACGGATGTCTTCTTTATCACCCTGAATAAGACCGAGGAAGCCTACTCTCCTTCAACAATGTATGATGATTATGCAGTGACTGATACCCTCTTCCACTGGCAATCCCAGAGCACCACATCCCCATCATCGGAAACCGGCCGCCGGTATATTGAACATCAACGACTGGGCACGACGGTCCTCTTCTTTGTTCGTGAATTCAAGAAAGTGGATGGCATAACTCAGCCGTATATCTTCCTTGGTCCCGGCCGCTACATCTCTCATGAGGGGAGTCGCCCCATGAGCATCATCTGGAAACTGGCATCACCGATGCCCCCAGCCCTCTTTGCGAAGGCGAACAAGGCAGTGGGGGGATGATGGAGACATTCCTAGTGAACCAAACTCCAACCCCATCGTTTCGGCATGCACCTGCCTAACTCTGGGTATAGTTTGCTTAGAGAATGGAAGGAAGATCAGCGGGTACTAGGGAAGAAGCTAGGGTGATAACTAGGGAAGAAACTAGGGAAGAAACAGGAGAGAAGATCATCACGCTGATACAGGCAGATTTCTCTCTCATCTTGAAAGAGATGGCAGAGAGGCTTGGAATCAGTCAGAAAGGTATCGAGTGGCAGATTCAGCAGCCGAAGAAGATGGAATGGCTCAAACACATTGACTCCGCCAAAGGCGGCCACGGGAAGGTCATCGGAAGGAATGATGATTGGCAGGCCGGATGAGGATTCCAGGAGGGATATCACATTATGGCTTATGCTTCTCATTTGGAATCATTTATAAACTCCTGGGATGATGAAGATCTACGGAGATTTAAAAGGATGCTCAAATCTGTGGAACTGAAGAACTTCGGTCCGCTCACTCATCTTAAATGGCCGGATGTCGGTTCAATCAATCTGGTAATCGGTGGGAACGGAAGTGGCAAGACCTTCCTCCTCAAGGCTTTATACTCTGCCATAAAGACGATGGAAGAGTATCGGCGTGGGGATGATCGGCGATTGGCATCTGAGATCCTCGCTGACAAACTCTTCTGGACCTTTCAGACAGAGAAGATGGGTGATCTCGTCACGAAAGGGATACCAGATCCACTCTCATGTTCCCTCACCCTCAACCAGGAGAACTTCAGATACTGTTTTGGAAAAGATGCGACAAAGAAGTTCCAGAAGATCTCCGAGATACGAGAGCCAAGAGCAAGTAACTCGATCTTTCTTCCTGCCAAAGAAGTTCTTTCCATCCATCATATTATCCTTAAATCACGTGAACAGGATCAGGTCTTCGGATTTGATGATACATACCTTGACCTTGCCCGTGCACTGAGCCGTTCAACCCGATCCGGCAGAAACTATCGTGGATTTGTGGAATCAAGAAGAAGCCTGAAGGAAATCATCGGTGGTAGAATTGAATATGATGATAGCCATGCCAGATGGGTATTCAGAAAAGGCAATCAGAAGTTTTTCATCGGGGTCACATCCGAAGGGGTCAAGAAGATTGCCATCCTCGATACGCTCCTTGGCAACCGTTACCTGGATACGGAATCGATCATCTTCATTGATGAGCCCGAGGCTGCCCTTCATCCCTCGGCAGTCTCAGAATTTCTTGAGATCATCTCGATCCTTGCAAAAGAAGGGATTCAGTTCTTCCTTGCAAGTCATTCTTACTTCGTTCTGAAGAAACTCGCCCTGATTGCCCAGAGGGATGAGTCTTCGAATGCGGTTCCAATACGGATCATCGCTGAAGAAAACGGTGATTGGCAGTCCGCGGATCTAAAGGATGGTCTGCCGGAGAACAAAATCATAGATGAATCAATCAAGTTATATGAAGAAGAGGTGAAACTCGCATTACGATAAATACAGTCTCATTTGATGAATCGGGAATGATTTTTGGACCCTTTCCGGAGGAACATTGTTTCTGTATCGATCAGAGCAGTCTCTACCAAAGAATACAGAATGAGGTGAAAATGGCAGATTTCCTGCTTCTTAAGGAGAAGGGGGGGGTCAGCACCAGTCCTATGGATTATTGAGGCAAAGTCAAGCACTCCTCATACTGAGGAAAATCCAGACGGTCTTGATACATATCTCTCGAAAATTACAGAGAAAATTGAGAATGCGGTAAATCTATGGGTGGCTTTAACATTACATTGGGCCGGCATGGGTCTGCGATATATGAACTGCCTCCATCTCTTCGGGATCCTGATCTGCCAGCCATTGGGTTCCGACTGATTCTTGTCATCAGGGATTGCGACAATGCACATCTCCCGGTGCTTCAGGATGCCATGGTCAAGAAGCTCCGTCGCACGATCTCTCTTTGGGCGATGGGACCTAATGATGTTTCAGTTATGAATGAACGAATGGCCCGAA
This sequence comes from Methanocorpusculaceae archaeon UBA456, assembly GCA_002496395.1. Taxonomy (GTDB): domain Archaea; phylum Halobacteriota; class Methanomicrobia; order Methanomicrobiales; family Methanocorpusculaceae; genus Methanocalculus. Next base: position 5,588 of record DAJQ01000002.1, on the reverse strand, counting down.
AGCATGGGTTGATCAGGCATTCATGATCCCAATCCGCATATTCATCAGCCGCGTGCAACATTGTAAATATAATAAATACTTGCAATAAGTGTATGGCTGCGATGAAAAGGATCCCAGTATCGGAAGGGGTCTGGGTCGCAATCTCCGATCTGAAACACCCCGGCCAGACCTTCGACGACCTCCTCTCCTCTATGGCAGAGTTGGAGAAGAAGCTCCGTTTCATCGAGGATATGAACCGAATAGAGGTCAACGGGGATTTCGTGGAGCTGGACTTTGACGCTCCGTGTACTGATTGATCGCACAACCCTTGCTAGTATCCAATGCCTCAAATAAAAGAACCTGCGGATAGTTGTGATCCGCTCATTTTATTGTGAGCCATCTGGCTCAACCAAACATGCTCTCCCCTCTCCCACCCCTCTGCAAACCCCAATTATCACTGATACCTTTAGTATGCTATCACTGAAATGCGATGGCCCCCACTCCCGGCCATAATTCCTTTTCACGATATTCATATCTCACGATAGTTGATCTCCACGAATCACGATCTTCCCTCCTCCCCTCACCCTCCCCCACAAAAACACTCCCGCCCCGCAGACTCCGCTTATCCCCATTGCCCCTTTCTCCGACATATGATATGCCGGAGCAGGCGGGGGCGGGCTGCCTCCCAGGGGAACAATCCACTCCCCCCTGCCCGGCAGGAGCTACCACTAATGGCAGTAGATTTCGAACAGATACGAAGCAACAAAACAGCGGTCCGGAACCTCCCGGCACCGCTCGTCGATACCGCGGCCCTTGAGGCTGTGGTTGGGCATGTACTTGAGAACAACCCCTTCGGCTGTGTCGCCTATGAGTCCGGCGGCGAGACGATCCCGGGCGTGGTCCGGGGCCGCGAGCAGTATACGGCACGGATCGTGTACCTTGATGAAAACGGGAAAAGGGTTGGCGCAGCAACCGTCACCGCCGGAACAACCGCCGGGATGGATGCGGCAGCCGCCGCCGTCCTCGCAGATGCAGCACTCACGGCAGCCGTCGGCGGAACACCTGAGCGTGACCAGAACAAGGATTCATACTCCTGCCAGCTGAAGTGCCGCGATCCAAATGGCGAGAATTATGCCCTCACCTTTGGGAGAAAGACCGTCCGCCTGACAGGCTACGATGATGTAGCGATCCTTGCAGCAGTCGAGGACTGGGCAGACGAGATGGCAGCCCTGAGCTGAGTGGAGAAATGAGGGGGATTCACCTCCTTTTCCTCTTTTGTTATGATTTTACCTTTCTTTTGTGGTGTGTGTAATTTTTGGAATGTGCCGCATCTCCTCTTGTATGCCTTTCTGCTGGTGGAGAGTGGACGAGTCTACTCATAATTCCCGAGGATATTCCGGGCAATCCAGATCCGGAAGACAGCGTCCAGTATGCCATATCTGCCCTCGCCGGGCTTATCGATGGTCATGGTATTGGTGAGATCTCTCATCGAGGCGGTGAGCGAGGATGATGGCGTGCCCATATCTGCTGCAATCTCTTTCAGCCGGCGGGTCTTTTCGGCAGAGAGATATTTCAGGATATCCTGCTGCTGCCTGCTGAACTTGCATGAGTACCGTGATTCAAACTCGCTGTCGAACTCATCAAGCATGGTGGAGAATGCAACCTCTGTATCCTCTAAAGTGACGAAATCTCTCTCTTCGAGGATGGCATGCTGGTACAGTAAGAATCCCATCTTCTGGAAATAGAATGGGAATCCGTCTGTGTAATTGTAGAGGGTATCGAGAGCATCGTCTGAGATTGTAATGTTCTGCATCAGAAGCCGTGAGCGGATGTACCTGCTGACTGCTTCCTGTCCGATCGGCTCGAGGCGGACTTTTGCGGCCATCAGGTAGAGTGGTGAATCCGGTTTCAGGAAGACCTTGTTCAGGAGTGCAACTGAAGATCCTGAGAAGATATACCGCACATCCGGCCGGTTGTCCATGTGGGTCTTGAAGAGGCTGAAGATCGCGGGATTGAATCTGCTCAGCTCCTGGAACTCGTCGAAGGCAATGATGATCTGCTCTTTGATCTCATCCGCGAAGTTTCCGATGAATGCAAAGGTCTCTTCGATGAGCTCGGACTCGCTCACCTCGCTCTCCCGGAACCGGAGGTAGATCTGCCCGATATGTTCGATACTGCCTCCAATCTCTGCAATTGATCGGGTGGCCCCGGTGATCGTTGCCCTGAAGATATCAGAGAACTTCCGTGCAAGGCCCTTTACCCGGTGCTTCTCCTCATAGGCATCAACCATTGCCCGTGTGGTGATCCTGAAGAAGTCGGTCGGATGGGTGATCTTCCGGCAGTTCACCTGGACGAAGAGGACCTCGTCTTCGATGCTGTTTTTGAGATTTTTCAGGAGCGACGTCTTCCCGATCCGGCGTGGGCCGATGATGACGTTGTGCTGTGCCCTGGAGAGGAGATCGATTCTGATCCGGCTCACCTCCTCATCCCTGCCGATGAAGTAGGGGGGTTCGACCTCGCCCCCGACGATGAATATCTGTTCAGCCATATGATCTGATCCTCTGGGATGTGTTGGTGGTTAGTGTATTTGGTTTTCACGATAGTTGGTTTTCACTATTGTATGGTACTTGTGAGGTAACGTCCTGGTTACATGTGGGATGTTCATCGCGGATAGTGGTGATGTGAGGGGCGTGAAAGTGATTTCAGTTGTCTCCAAGGTGTCGGGAAAACTAAAGGGAGAGAGAATGTTTTTCGGGTCATCTTGCACGGTACTTGCATGGTACTTGAATGGTACCTGCACAGTGCTTGCGGTATAATTTTAGTGTAATTTGTGGGGTTTTCATCCTGTCATGTGGTGATGTGAAGGGGCGTTAATACGGGTTCAATTGGCTCTAATGGGCTTTAAAATGGAATATTGGCGATTCTTTTTCCGTCTCAGCCTGCGCGGTACTTGCACGGTACTTGACCGGTACATGCACGGTGCTTGTGGGGTGTTCCTCCTGTCAGGTGGTGATGTGAAGGGCGTGAGTATAGGCTCAATTGTCTCTACGGTGCCTGGAAATCGGAAGGGAGAGAGAATGTTTTCAGGGGTAATCTTGCATGGTACTTGCGGGGTACTTGCGGGGTACCTGCGGGGTGGCTGAATGCTACAGTGAAGATACTACCTTTATATGCTCTCAAACAAGAAAACTTGGAATAGAGCGATGATGCGGAAGTGCATAACACCATGACGGTTGCCCTCATTAATCCCGGAATTCTGCGCTGGGCTCGTGAGCGTGCACGTATTGGTCCAGACAGGCTTGCAAAGAGCGCCAGTGTCACACCTGAGAGGATTCTCCGCTGGGAAGAGGGGATAGATAAGCCAACCTTCAAACAGGCACAGGAGATTGCTAGAAAGCTCCACATTCCTTTCGGATATCTTTTCCTTTCGCACCCACCCGAGGAGAAGCTTCCCATCCCGGATCTCCGCAGGATAGGTGATCATCCAATCGGGGAAATCAGTGCAGACCTCTTCGATCTGCTTGCCGATACTCTCTATAAGCATGACTGGTACAGGGATTACCTCATCGAACAGGGTGAAGAGAAGCTACCCTTCATCGGGCGTTTTGATCCTGATGCTGATCCCAAAAAGATAGCCGCAGATATGACAACGACACTTTCCCTCACCCTCGCAGATCGTGAGGGAGTGCGAAGCTGGGAGCAGTTTTATGACCTCCTTGTCAGGAGGGCTGAGACTGCCGGTATCTGGGTGATGCGGAGTGGAATTGTTGCCAATAACACACATCGCAGTCTTGAGATCGATGAGTTCCGCGGTTTTGCCATCTGCGATGATCTCGCCCCGCTCGTCTTCATAAATGGAAACGATGCTAAAGCGGCACAGATCTTTACGCTCGTTCATGAGATGGCTCATCTCTGGATTGGAAAGAGTGGGATATCCAATATACCTCTGGATCGACCGGTAAATGGTCATGGAAATGATAGTGAGAAGATCTGTAATGCTGTTGCTGCTGAAGTACTCGTCCCTGAGAAGCCTTTCCTGAAGAAGTGGGAGGAGAAGATCTGGCAGGAAGAGCACTCTCCTGAAGATACGATCTCTGGATCTGCCGCATTCTTCCGGGTCAGTACAGTTGTGATCGCCCGCCGTGCACTTGATCTCGGCCTGATTGAATGGCCTTTGTTTGTCGATTTCTATCAAAGGCAAAAGGAGAAATGGCAGAAAAGAAGAGAAGAACAGGGTGGCGGCAATTTCTTTAAGACGTTACCGGTGCGGTATGGCAGGCGGTTTACTGAGGCGGTTGTCCGGAGCACCTTTGATCAAAGCCTGCTGATGCGTGATGCCGGGAGGATGCTCAATATCAGTCCATCCAGGATTCAGCCGCTTGCGGATCAGATTGGTGTTGGGTGATGCAGATGTATCTCCTTGATGCGAACGTCTTCATCGAAGCAAAGAACCACTATTATCGCTTTGAGACATTTCCCGTCTTCTGGGGCTGGCTGGATGAAGAACAGAATCTGGGTCATATTGCCTCTATCCAGATGATCGGTGATGAGTTGCTCAGAGGCAATGACATACTTGCTGATTGGGCCAGAGAACGAAAGAACAGTGGATGGTTCCTTCCAAATACTGATACGAATATACAGGAATTATATGCTCAAATCGTGGAATGGGTTATAAAACAACCTTTTAGAGATACTGCAAAACTGAAATTCCTTGATGAGGCTGATCCCTGGCTCATCGCCAAGGCAAAGGTGGCTGGAGCTACTGTTGTAACCCTTGAAGCATATAAGCCGGATATCAAAAAGAAGGTAGAGATTCCAAATGTCTGCCCGGGCTTTTAATGTACCCTATATCACAACGCTTGAGCTGCTCAGGCAAAGGGGTGCTGCATTTCGGAGAAAATAACAGTGAGCGATGGAATGCAGGTTTATGATTTATATTCGCCACCACTACAATCCCCTATGAGCTGAGCAGGTAAGGTTCGGTATAGTACGTGTGGGGTGGCTGGCCCTGAGGCTTGGGGGTGGAGTTGGTGCAATGGTGTCGATGATGGTGTATTGGAAAGGAGATTTAGCATCCATCTGCAAATTTTTGTAAAGGAATGTGAATCAGGAGTCTAATTAGCGATTTTTTGTTTGGGATGAAACTTGGTTTGAAGTAACTGGCAAGGAACAGCCATTAAAACATCTTATCCTGCGGGTGCCAACTGTACGCAGATCCTAAATGATTCCCCTGATAGTGATGCTATGATCTAGTGATGAGGGGAGGAGTTTAGAAAAAAAGGCGGGTGATAAAAACCTTGTTTTATTGGAAAATCTTCTGCTACGATTGTTGTGGAGTGGTGAGAAAAATGGAATTGGAAGTTGCAATCCTTGTTTTGTT
>DAJQ01000002.1:0-167 GCA_002496395.1 Methanocorpusculaceae archaeon UBA456 | reverse complement strand
TGTTGGAACACCTTCTGCTACTATCGTTAATATCCATCCCCATCTCTCGCAATTCCGGTTGCAATCCTTGTTTTGGTGGAACACCTTCTGCTACGGCTACTATCGTAGTGTCATGTCAATTATAAAATGTCGTAACTTTATTATGTCATGAGCGTAGTATAATAGGT
>DAJQ01000007.1 GCA_002496395.1 Methanocorpusculaceae archaeon UBA456 | reverse complement strand
CAGAAATATGGAGAAGAACCAAAAAGATTAAAAGATCGGTCTATAGTATTATCCAAGCTCATCCCAGGCATTTCGTTTCTTCATGATGACAAATCCAACCACGATGATGGCGATTGCACCAAGAACAATCCAGAGGTATGGCTGGCCAGGATCAACAAAGACGGGGAGGGACTCAACCTGCTCCTGTAATTCCCGTGCCTCGGCAAGGACTATCTTCCCCTCAGCAAGAGCATCATCTGCCTGCCTCTCTGCAAGTGGCAGGTTGTTGGCATCAAAGTTCCCTTTGGCAGTATCAATCTGATTCTTGACACTCTGCCGTTTGGAGGCGATCAATACAACCCGTGAGTCTGATCCCATACTTTTGTTTGTGGTGAAGTAACTGAGCACTCCATCAATCTCTGCGAGAGTGGCATCAGCACTGGTGATCGCGTGCTGGACAGCAGCCCGTTCGAGGAGTGCACGTCCATCAGCTATTGCAGCCTGTGCTGAATTCAGGTTTGATTGAGCAAGTGCCGCATTATTACCTGCTGCTTCAGCACTCTGCAATGCAGTCTGGGCAGTGTTGTATTTTGTGTCTGCTTCGGAGGTGTCAACACCCTGAGCCTTTGCTTCATCTATCTCATTCTTGAATGTCTGAAGGTCTGCTTTTGCTGAGATAATTGCTGTTTGTACTTCTGCGGGGTTTATCACTTTTCGAGTGATGATGTATTCACCCTGGGTCCGGACATCATCATTTGAATCAAGCTGGCGAATGCGCATGATTGTCTTATCGGAGGTGGCTGAAACGTCAGGTACAACTCCCTCAAGGCTGACCCGAACTTTTAAATCGCTGCTTGAGGGGTATTCCAGTTCAAAACCTGAGATTCTTACTGTCCGGCTGCCTTCAATGGGTCGGGGGTTCTCAATGCTGTTCAACACAATAGCAATATTCCATCTGGGGGAGTCAAGATCTGTGTAGAATTGCAGTGTGTCTAACCCCGGAAATGTGGTTCCGGATGCAGATACGAAATTTGTTATTGTCGTTTCGATGGTTACCCTCGTTCCCGGGGTGAGATCGCCGGTTGGTAGGCCTGTTGGGGGCTGTACGGTAATAGCTGCTACAGAAACAGCGCACAGTGCACAGCAGGCGATTAGTATAGTAAGTAGTACCCGTATTTTCATCTTTATCTCCTCATTCAAAGAGCGGATCGATTGCATCCTCAAACATGGTTGACTGTCTGTCTTTGGATTTTATAACGTCCTGTTTTGTCTCTTTAGCCACTTCAAGGAGTTCGGTAATCCGGGGGGCATTCCCGATTGTTGCGAGGACCACCACAGCGGCGATATAGTTTGATTCAAGCGGGTAATCGCCACCACGGACTTCAACTCCTGCAATGTTCTCTTCTACCCAGGATTTGGATTTCTCAACACCCTTCCTGTCCATCTCGTCAGGAGGTCCGGCAACAAGAACCAGTGCCCGCTCGGCGGTTGTATAATCACAGGGAAGTGTCAGTCTGCCGAGCATGGCTCTTCTGACAAGTCCGATGATCTTTGCTGATTTGTCCTCACCGGTGAGGGCACTTTCCGCCTTGTCTTTTTTACCAAATCCTGAAAAGAGGCCTTTCTTTTGATTACTTTTTGTGATCACGTCGGAGATTGCATATCCGATAGTGGATATTCCTCCTCCCCTGAGCGTGTTGATGATCTCTGAAGAGTCAACAACCATCTCACCGACACCCAGTTTTCCGACCTCGCCAGCGCGGAAGAGAACTCCGAATCTCCTGACAAGCTCTTCATTCAGCCGTTCATAGGCACTCTTAACGCTCTCTCCTTCATTCTTCCATGCACTGTTGTCAAAGATGAAGGTGTTATCGGCTTCATTCACGAGTGTGGCAAGACTGCGGGCAGCATTGTAAGAATAAAGCCGGCCTTCTTCTGGTGCCGGGATCATACCAAGTGCATAGACGGGTTCACGATAGATACGTTTTAAATGCCGGCAGAGAACGGGGGTTCCACCAGAACCGGTGCCTCCTCCAAGCCCTGCAACGACAACAAAGGCATCGATATCATGAGTCCCGCGTGTGTCGATCGCATTAATAATGGTGTCTATCTCGTCTGCCGCAATTTTTGCGCCGGTTACGTTGTCTGTTCCAACACCATGCCCTTTTACAACTGTCTGGCCAATGAGGAGCCTGTCTTTCATTTCAATATGTTTGAGGCCCATAAGATCCGTTCTTGCCGTATTGACGGCAATACCGCGGAAACTACCCTGTTGCAGTTTCCTGTCCTGGGCAAGGAACATATCGACAATTTTGCCTCCCGCCTGTCCAAATCCAATGAAAAATACCCGCATTTAGATGACACCATCCACACTAATGGTTTTACCTTTAGTATCTCCTGTATTTATGGCTTCTTAGTTTATATGATGGAAAGATTCAAAAACTTTCTTATGCTCCCTGATATCACATAAGATGCATGCATATTTGCGTAATCGGTGGAGGACTCACCGGGCTTTCAGCTGCACTTCGCCTGTCAGGGAATCATGAGGTGACCATTCTTGAGATGGGTGATGAGGTAGGAGGATGCCTCTCCTCCTATAATCTCCCTGATTACGCAATAGAGTCACTGTACCATCATTGCTTCTCAGGTGATCGCCAACTCCTTTCTCTTCTGGCCGAACTTGATCTTCTCCAGGATCTCGAGTGGCTCAATGGGAGCACCGGGTACCTGGTGAACCAAAAGCTTCATCCTCTGACAACCCCTCTCCAGATAGCCCGCTATCCTCTCCTCTCGTTCTTTGAGAAGATTCGCCTTGCTCTCTTTGTCCTTAGATCCAGATCTGCCGATCCGGAGAAGCTGGATTCCATCTCTGCCAGAGAATACTGTATTGATCGTCTGGGTGAGCGGATCTACTCTTCCTTCTTTGAACCTCTCTTGCGATCCAAATTCGGTGATCGGAGAGATGAGGTGTCGGCGGCATGGCTTATGAGCAGGATTGCGATCAGATCAGATCGTGGCCCTGAGGGCGAGCGGCTTGGGTATCTGAAGGGCGGCTATATCCGGCTGATCGATGCCCTTCTTTCACGCATGAATGCAGCAGGATGCAGGGTTGTAACCGCCCACCGGGTTCTCTCTGCAATTCCCAGTGAGGGGGGATGGATTGTGGATGGCACCCGGTATGATTGCCTCATATCGACCCTTCCTCCGCAGGAGACGGCACGACTATGCTCTGTGCCACTAACCCCGCTTCCCTACCAGGGTGCTGCCTGTCTCACCCTCGGCACCTCCTGTGATCCAACCGATGGCATCTACTGGGTCAATATGGGTGATCCCGCACCCTATGGAGCAGTCATAACCCATACCAACCTTGTTCCATTTGATCGATATGGAGAGCATATTGTCTATATTGCATCGTACTTCTCAGGGGATCCGCCGGAAGACCGCGAAGAAGTACTTTTATCCGACTTCTGCTCCAGATTTAAGATTCCGCGTGAGCAGATTCACTGGCACCGCCTCAGGATCGAGCCATCTGCCGGTCCGGTCTATGTAACCGGCTATCGATCAATGATTCCGGATCCAAACCCGGTACCCGGTCTCTTTCTTGCCGGGATGTTCTCGCCTGAGAACTATCCTGAACGGAGCATGGAAGGATCGATCCGTGCTGGTGAAGAGATTGCCCGCCGTGTCATGGAGTGGTCAGATTGATGGACTGTGAGGTGACTGCGGTCATCCCGGTCTATAATGATCGATCTGCACTCGAAAGTGCCATCCCCGAATCTATCCGCAGGCTTGAGGAGATCACCGGCTCATTCGAACTGCTGGTGGCAGAGGATGGATCAGATGATGGGAGTGCAGAGCTGGTTGCAGAATGGGAAGAGCGTGATCCCCGTCTCCGCCTCCTCCACTCGGATGAGCGGCTTGGGCGGGGCAGGGCACTCACCCGTGCCTTCCATGCCTCAGGTGGCCGTATCTTCTGCTACTATGATGTCGATCTGGCAACCGATATGGCTCATCTGAAGGAATTGATCGAGGCGATCCGGTCGGGATGCGCTGTTGCCACCGGCTCCCGCCTGATGCCGGAATCAAGTATTGATAGGGATAGCCGGAGGGAGATTGCAAGCAGGGGATATAATGCCCTTGTCCGGTTGATCCTGGGGAGCCGCCTCTACGATCACCAGTGCGGGTTCAAGGCATTCTCACGTGAAAGTCTTGAAGCACTTCTCCCATCTGTGCAGGCTCCTCACTGGTTCTGGGATACGGAACTCCTGGTGCTCGCACAACGCCGGGGTTTTCGTGTCTGTGAGTTCCCTGTCAGGTGGCAGCAGGGAGAAGGTACAACCGTGAAACTCTCTGATGTAACAGGGATGGGATCAGAGATCCTCAGGCTCAGGTGGCGCCTTCATGCTGAGAAAAATTAGTACCGTCATCGTCTCTACCCTGATTGCTGTTGCGATCATCGTATTTCTCCTCTCACGGGTCTGGGATGAGCTCCTGATCACAGCCAGGGAGGCAGATCCACGATATCTTCTTCTTGCTGTTATTGTATGTCTCATCGCATGGTACCTCAGAGGAGAACGGTACCGGTTTATTCTGATGCGCCTTTCTCTTCAGGTAGAAACCATCTTTTCGATCGCCTGCATCTTCGTCTCCCAGACGGCAAACCTGATCGTCCCTGCACGGCTTGGCGATCTGATCCGGCTTCTCATCCTCAAACATGAAAAGGAGGCCACGTATACTGTCGGATTCTCCTCGGTTCTCACCGAGCGGGTCTTTGATATTCTCACCATTGCCCTCATTGGTGCGATCGCGCTGCCATTTGTTGTTGGCCAGGAGCCCTGGTTCTCGATGTTGATCGGCCTTGTTCTCCTTCTTAGCCTCTTCTTTGGCATTGTTCTCGTCTATTCGGTGAGATTCTCATCAGAGAACCGGATTCTGGCAAAAGTGATCGAGGTCCTCTCACAGATCCGATCGGTATCACAAACCCCGCGAGCACTCCTCCTCCTTCTCATCTCCTCACTTATCATCTGGATCATCGACTGCCTCGTCTGCATGATGGTAGCAATGATGTTCGGTGAGCCGGTTCCGTTCATGGTGGTGGTGCTTGCAATTGTCATCGGCAACCTGGTAAAAGCAGTGCCGATTACACCCGGGGGTATCGGAACATATGAACTGGCGCTTGCGATGACATTTGAGCTTGCGGGTGTCTCGGCAGGCACTGCGGTACTTATTGCCATCGTCGATCATCTCATCAAGAACCTGGTGACCCTCGCCGGGGGTGTCGCCTCGATCTATTACTTCGGCAACTGGACCGTCTCACTCCTGAAACGGGCCTATTCAGAGGATTTGAAGAAGGAGATCTATGATCGGCATTGAGGCACAGGTGCAGACTGTCCTTCTCTGGATAGCACTGCTGAAGCTCCTTCAGATCTCCCTCTACCCCTCTCTCAGGCAGGCACTTGGAGATCTCGCATATCCACTCTCCTATCCCCTCTCCCTCCTCTTCTTCTCACTCATATCCTGGTATCTCGGCTATTTTCACCTCCCGGTAGCCATTGCCGCAGTCTTGTTTGTTCTTGTGTGTGCCCTGATGATAATCCGGCGTGAGTACCGGTGGTCGGATCTCAAGCCTCGGCTCATCTGGGATGCGGCATTTCTTGGTGGCTTTCTCTATCTTTTGGAGATCCGGCTCTTCAATCCGGCGATCTCGTTTGCCGAGAAGTTCATGGATCATGCTTTTCTTGCCTCGGTGATGAGAATCCCGGTTGCCCCGCCTCTTGATCCCTGGTTTGCCGGGGGTGATCTCTCGATCTACTACTATCTCGGCCACTGGTTCTCCGGGGTTCTTGGCATTATTGTGGGTGGCGAGTCCTCGGTCGTCTTCAACCTGATGCTCCCGACTATTGCGGGTATGGCAGTTGTATCAGCGGTTGCATGCGGGTATCTCCTGCTTACGCGATACCGCTGGCTTCCCGCGATCATTCTTCTCTTCCCAAACCCGGCATTTATCTGGCATATGATCGCCGGGATGCCACTTGCCTCGATACCCTGGGAGAGTACCCGGGTTATCGCCGGAACCATCAATGAATACCCGATCTTCTCCTTCTTCTGGGGGGATCCCCATGCGCATATCCTCGGTATCTTCAACCAGATCCTCTTTGTCACCCTCTGCCTGGTGATGTACCTCAGGTATGGCGATCTGGATATGAAGTCACGACTGATCCTGGCTGGTCTTCTTGCCCTTTCGCTTGGCACGATGCCGGGACTGAACTCCTGGGATGTCCTCCTGTATGCTCCCTTGTACTGTGGTATCGCGCTCCTCACCGGTATCCGGTATGCAAAGCAGGATCGTCGATCCTGGCTCCCGCTTCTGCTGGTGCCGCCGCTCTCCATTCTTGCCTATGCTCCGCTCCTCCTCTCCATCGAGGGCTCAGGTATCCTTGGGATCGGGATAGTGCCTGAAGGGAGTTCGATCACCTCCTTCCTTCTCGTCCATGGATTCTTCATTGCAGTCTTTCTTCTCTATGGTTGGCGCGTACTCTGCCGGTATCCATGGCTCCTTGCCATCCCTCTGGTGGGGTGGTATGCAGGATATGGAGCCGCAGGAATTGCAATTCTTGCAGTTCTCCTGATCGCCCTCCGGCGGGAATGGAGAGGGGAAGAGATCCTGGCAATTGCCGGGCTTCTGGTCATCACCTTCTGTGAGCTCATCTACCTGAAGGATGGCATGGGTGCTGACTATTTCAGGATGAATACGGTCTTTAAATTCTATATGGGTGCCTGGGTGATGATGGGGCTTGCTGCGGCTGTCATTACAGGCCGCTGGCTCTCGTCCATTCAACTACCGCGCGCTATCCCCTCGTCTCTGAAATGGGTATGTATCTCCGGGGTGGTGATCTGCCTCATCCTGATTCCGGCTTTTACTCCGCTCACCTATGGCTATGGATCGGGAACCCTCGATGGTGCTGCCTGGCTTGCAGACCGCCATCCCGGTGATGCGGCCGCGATCCGATATCTCGGCTCGCTTGAAGGCGATCTCAGGATTGTTGAAGCTATTGGAGAAGATTACACCTATGCCAGTCGCATATCGTCCTTTACAGGTATTCCTACCATCCTTGGGTGGCCCGGCCATGAGATTGTCTGGCGATCAGATGATGGGTGGTATAGCAGAAGGATTGCCGATACGCGGGCAATTTATGAGCATCCTGAGAAGAGCCCGGTGCTTCTCAAGGAATATGAGATCACCCATCTTGTTGTCGGGGCGTTTGAAGAAGAGCTATACCGGGTGAGCCTTCCAGTAGACGGCCTCATCCTCATATTCGATGAGGGGGGTACAGCAGTCTATCAGGTGGTCTGATCGGTCTTGCAGACGAACCTTTATCCCCCTTCTCTGTGTAATAATATGGTTACGCCAGCATCGGTTCTTATACCGCTGATGAGTGATGACGGAGGAGTCAATCTTCTCCTGAATGAGGTGAGCTATGTCAAAGATGTACCAACAGTTTGAAGTCCCCGAAGAGCTTCAGAACAATGCGCTTGAAGCACTTGAACTTGCACGGGACACTGGAAAGATTAAGAAAGGATCCAATGAAGCAACAAAAGCTATCGAGCGCAGTATTGCCCAGCTTGTTTTGATCGGCAGTGATGTGGAGCCCGAAGAGATCGTGATGCATCTCCCGCCACTCTGTGCAGAGAAGCAGATCCCGTTTATTTTCATTAACAAACAGGCTGAGATCGGTGCCGCCTGCGGCCTTGATGTCGGATCAGCTGCTGTGGCAATTGTCAAATCCGGAAAAGGCAAGGATATTGTCGAAGAGCTTGTGAAACAGGTTGAAGCACTGAGAGGCTGAGTCTTCTATGGCTGATAATGGAACGCCGGCAGAAGTCATTGAAGTGATTGGTCTCACAGGGATGCATGGAGAAGCATCCCAGGTGAAGTGCCGTATCCTTGATGGCTCAAACAAGGGGCGGATCATCACCCGGAATACGTTCGGGCCGATCCGTGAGGGAGATATCCTGATGCTCCTTGAAACGGAACGTGAAGCAAAGAAGCTCTCGAGGCGGTGAAGCCGATGGTTGAGAAAAATACCTGCAGTTTCTGTGGAGACGTGCTCGAGCCTGGAACCGGCAAACTTTTTGTCAGGAAAGACGGGGCAGTCTTTTATTTCTGCTCCTCCAAGTGCCAGAGCAACTACCGGCTCCGCAGGGTCCCGCGCCGTGTCGAGTGGACTGCAATGGGCCGCAAGGCCCGTGGCAAGGAGTGATTCCCTAATGGAGCGCACCTTTGTGATGGTCAAACCCGATGGTGTCCAGCGCGGACTGATCGGGGAGGTCATCTCCCGCTTTGAGAAGAAGGGTCTGAAACTGGTTGCAGCCCGTTTTGAGTCGCTTACCGACGATCGCGTGCAGGAACAGTACCGGGAACACCTTGAAAGACCATTCTTTCCTGGCCTGAAGGCCTATATCACAAGCGGGCCGGTTTTCCTCATGGTCTGGGAAGGAAAGAACGTCGTCCCTGTTGTCAGGCTTTTGGTTGGTGCAACCAATCCGGCAGAGGCACTTCCCGGTACTATTCGTGGTGACTTCGCCCTTGATATCGGGCGAAACGTCATCCATGCCTCGGACTCGGATGCATCGGCAGAGCGGGAGATCAAAATCCACTTCAATGATACTGATCTGATCGCATACGCTGCGTGTGCAGAACCGATGATCTACGAATAAAACCCATATCACCTCCACACTCTTTTTTCGACCCACAATTGGTTTAAGGGAAGAGGATCTACATCTTCCTGATGGTCGATCTGCTGACCTTTGTCCTACTGTCACTCTCATCCATCTTCATCGTTGTCAACCCGCTTGCGGTCACCCTCATCTATGTGACCCTGACCGACTCGATGGATGCAGCTGAACGGTTCAGGGTGGCATATGAGGCAAACCGTGTTGCACTTGTGGTTATGCTTGTCTTTGCTGTAGCCGGGGGTGCAATTCTTCAGGTTTTTGGCATATCACTTGAGGCATTCCGTGTGGCAGGCGGCATCCTCCTCTTTGGTATCGGGATGGAGATGGTGTATGCGAAAACGTCACGGACAAAGATGACAGCGACCGAGAAATATGAGGGGATTGATGCCGATGATATCGCCCTGGTTCCTCTTGCAATCCCAATGATAGCCGGTCCCGGGACGATCACGACCATTATTGTGCTGATGAACGAATCCCGGGATTTTGGAGTCATAGCAATGGGTGCTATCCTCCTTCTTTGCCTGCTTGTCATCGTGGTGAATTATTATATGATGAAGCATGCTGATCTAATAACAAAATATGTCGGGCCGCGGGAGTACCGTGTCATTGGAAGGCTGATGGGTATGATGCTGATTGCGATTGCTGTTCAGTTCGTCATTACCGGACTTCGGCAGGCATTCCCGATCCTGGTTGGAGGTCTCTAAATGGTACACATAGACAGTTTTGATCTCTTCTTCCTCTTCATGGGCCTCTGCATGATCATAGGTGCAGTCATCGTCGGTCTGATGACACTGGGATATCAGATCCCATCTGCTCCGATCATCCTCTTTGTCATCGCCATGCTGATAGCGATGGTTGCGATCGTTGTTATTCTGAAAGGATATGCCGATCAGATCGGCAAGGGTGGATAGCGTGAAGATCTGGTGTGCCCAGCTTGGCTCAGTCCTGGAGGCACCAGATACAAACCTTGCCGTTGCAGACGATGCAGTCAGGAGCGCTGTTGCATCAGGGGCGGATATGGTTCTTTTTCCCGAACAGTTCGCAACCGGGTGGGATCCCGTCTCAACGAAGCATGCTGAGGAGAAAGGCGGTCCGATTGAGTCTGCCTGGTGCCGGATCGCAGAAGAGCATGGTGTATGGGTTGTGGGTTCGCAGCGGACACATTCGTCTGATGGTTTTACAAATACAGCTCTTATTGCCGCTCCTGATGGCTCTGTTCATGCACGATATGCAAAGACCCATCTCTTCAGGTATGCAGGTGAGGATCAGCAGTATATACCCGGAGATCGCCTCTCGGTCTGTTCCTGTGATGGGCTTGTGGTCGGTCTTGCCATCTGTTATGATCTGAGGTTCCCGGAACTCTTCAGGCGGTATGCCGATCTTGGTGTTGAGTGTATGCTGGTGCCTGCGGCATGGCCCTGCAGCAGGATTGATATCTTCACTCTCTTTTTGCATGCCCGGGCGGTTGAGAACCAGTATTATGTTGCCGGTGTCTCCCCAACCGGAACAAACCCAATCGATCAGTATTGCGGGAGATCGGCAATTGTTGATCCACTCGGAAAAACCCTCTGCAGCGCAGGGGAAGATGAGGCATGCATCACAGCAGAGGTGGATGCTGATTATGTTGCGGAAGTCCGGAGACGTTTCCCTTTTCATGATGATGCACGATATGATCTCCAGGCCTGATACCCTCTCCTTATTATCTTTCGGCTCGAATCTGTAGATATGCATCGTCTCGTCTGTATCCATTGCAAAAAAGAATATTCTCCCGATTCTGTGGTGTATACCTGCTCTGCATGTGGGCATCTCCTTGCGGTGGAGTATGATCTGGATGCAATCTCTATTTCCAGATCGGATCTCGCTTCCCGCCCTCTCTCAGTCTGGCGGTACCGGGAGCTTCTCCCTGTCCGGATTCCTCCGGTGACACTCCAGGAAGGGGGCACCCCCCTCTATCATCTGAAACGGATCGGTGAGTCCCTTGGATTGCCGCACCTCTATGCCAAGCATGAAGGGATGAACCCGACCGGCTCATTCAAGGATCGTGGGATGACACTTGGTGTCTCAATGGCGCTTCAGCTGAATATGAAGATGGTAGCCTGCGCGAGCACAGGCAATACCTCAGCCAGCCTTGCTGCCTATGCTGCACGGGCCGGGATTCCGGCTGTGGTCCTCCTTCCAGCCGGAAAGGTTGCACTTGGAAAGATTGCGCAGGCACTGATGCATGGTGCGCGGGTGATCTCGGTTGCCGGGAACTTTGACCGCACCCTTGAGATGGTCCATGAACTCTGTATCTCGCATGGGATCTATCTCTTAAATTCCGTTAACCCATACCGGCTTGAAGGGCAGAAGACGATCGGGTATGAGGTGATCGATCAGCTCGGATCGGTTCCTGACCGGCTTGTTCTCCCGGTTGGAAATGCAGGCAATATCTCTGCGGTGCACAAGGGTCTTTCCGAATGGCAGTCGCTTGGCTGGATCGATTCTCTCCCGATGATGACCGGTATCCAGGCAGAAGGCTCTGCCCCGGTTGTCCGGGCTATAAAAGGTGATCTCCCCGAGGTGGTGCCGGATGAACACCCGGAGACCATAGCCACCGCCATCAGGATCGGCGCTCCCGTGAATGCAGAGAAGGCACTCCGGGCGATCCGGGAGACCGGTGGCCTTGCCGAATCTGTCACCGATGAGGAGATCCTCTCGATGCAGCGGAACCTTGCCCGGATGGAAGGGATCGGGGTTGAACCTGCATCTGCTGCATCGGTAGCCGGGATAAAGAAACTTGTAGAGATGGGCGCAATCGATCCGGATGAACAGATCGTATGTGTCGTGACCGGCCACCTGCTGAAAGACCCGGAGACGGTGATTCAACAATGCAGTCCCCCAACCGAGATAGATGCTACACTGCCTGCTTTGCTCTCTGCATTGCAGCTCTGATCCTGGCAGCACCTGCCCTTGCGCAGACTGCCACGTTCTCGATTTATGAGAACGGCAGTGGCTACTCTGCTTCAGTGGAAATAACTGATGCAGATAGCTATCAGTTTACAAAACCCGGGTACCTTGGTGAGGCGGTCCCGATCACTGTCCGTGAGATACGGGTCACACAAGATTCGAAAGAGATCTCTTATAAAGAGCAGCGCAACTCTGTGATCACCTTTCCAGAGGGAGATTATCTCATCTCATATGAGGGGGATCTGGATGGGAACTCGTTCTCAGCCATCTTCAAACAACCCTATAATGTCACCATCTTTCTGCCGGGAGTCTATTATGTAGACAACCCGCTGCTAGGGTATGTCAGTCAGGGGGGGAGTGTGCAGGAAGAAGAGAACCAGACGAAGATCACCTGGGAGAATACCCGGTACACTGAGATCAGGTTTTATGATGAAATGCGACTTGTTATCCTCTCAGCATTTGGGACGATCTGGATTGTCTTTATGATAATCCTGCTCTTTGGGTACTATTCGATGCGTGCAGCATCCCGGGAATAGGTACTCTTTCTTTTTCTCTCTCCGGTTTCCCTTCTTGGGATGAGGGAATTGCGGGAATGGTTCAAAAAAGGCTTTTCGCTGATCTGTTGCAGGTTTTTGAGTCAATAATGTGTTAATCGGGGTTTGAATTATGCATGAGGAACTGTTCACTCTGGCGCTGAATATTCAGAATCCGTGAACGGTCAAAGGATAGAAAATCCTGCTAATGGGAAGGTTTTCGAATATGCCCTGATANNGAGGTTGTACCGGGTGACCGCAGATGCAGCGCGGGAGAGGTGGGAATGCTTCGGGGGCTTCCAGAGCAGATAAAACCCGATTCTTTCAGAATCGCCTTTCAGGTTGCTCTGATGAGCAAGGTTTTATCATCTCTGTCATCCTGATCCCTCACTGACCCGCCCCCTGATACCCGCGCCGCACGTGCTTCACACTAACCACATGAAAGAGCGAAGAGGCAAAAAAAATGGTTAGAGATCGATGCCAAACTTCTCAGCATTTCGATCGGCGATCGCCTGAACTTTAGCGATCTCTTCATCGTTTTTCTGTGGTTTGAAGAGGTGGCGGAACCGTTTCTGGACAGAGAGGTAGTCTTCGACCGGTTTTCGTTTGACCTTCTTTGCCTTCTTCACAACACCATCGATCATCTCGTAGTTGACCCAGAGTCCGGTCTCAACCGCCAGTTTGCCGACTTCAATGGTCTTGCTCCCGTCAAAACCCCACCCGGTGCAGCAGGGGGCATGCACCTGAATATAGCAGGCGCCGGGAGTATTAACCGCAGTCTCGACCTTCTTCATGAGATCGGTCGGGTACGCCATGGTTGCTGTTGCCACGTAGGGTGCGCCATGTGCTGCAAGAATAGCGGGGATATCCTTCTTCTGATGCTTGTTCCCCATGGAGCAGGACCCTGCCGGGCTTGTGGTTGTGCTGGCATCAAAGGGTGTTGCACCGGATCGCTGGATGCCGGTGTTCATGTATGCCTCATTATCGTAGCAGATGTAGGTGATATCGTGGTTCCGCTCAAAGGCGCCGGAGAGACAGAGCATCCCGATATCGACCGTTGCACCATCTCCTCCGATGACGACGACCTTCTCCTTTCTCCCCTGCCGCTTGAGAGAGGCCTCGATTCCAGAGGCAACAGCACTTGCATTCTCAAAGAGTGAATGTATCCAGGGAACCTTCCAGGCAGTCTCGGGGTAGGGTGTCGAGAAGACTTCAAGGCAGCCGGTTGGAGAGACGACGATGGTGTCTTCACCGGCACCTTTCAGGATCATCCTGACTGCGCTTGACGCACCGCAACCTCCACAGGCACGGTGGCCGCACTCGAACAGCTCTAATGTTTTATCAACCATTTACAACAACTCCTCGCGTAGTCCATAGAACATATCGCCGGATCCCTTCTCGGCAAGATCCACGATTGCTTTGATATCCTTCTTCCGGATGTCACGTCCTCCGAGACCGAGGATGTAATCATAGACATCGATTGATGAGCCATAGAGTGCGTCTTTCACCTCAAGGGCGACTGCACCTTTTGATCCAAGCGAGATATTCTTGTCAAGTACAGCAACTGTCTTGATATGGGAGAGGGCTGCTGCAATCTCCTCGTCGGGGAATGGCCTGTAGCAGCGGATCTTCAGCAGTCCCACCTTTTTGCCATCAGCCCGCATCTCGTCGATCGCGTCCTTGACGGTTCCGCAGATCGAACCCATCGCAATGATGGCAACCTCTGCATCTTCAAGTTTGTATCCTTCGACAAGTCCGGAATAATCCCTTCCAAACTGTTCGCCAAAGAGGGCGCCGTATTTCCGGATCGCCTCTTTTGTCCGAAGCATCGCCCGCTGGTTCTCATACCTGAATTCAAGGTAGTAATCTGGTGTTGCATACATTCCAAATGATATTGGATCTTTTGCATCGAGTTTCTGGTATGGGTTGAATGCCGGGAGGTAGGCATCGACTTCCTCCTGTGTTGGCATGTCAACCGGCTCGTACGTGTGGGTAAGAATGAACCCATCGAAACAGACAAAGGCCGGGAGGAGGATATCGTGATCCTCACAGACTCTGTATGCAAGGATGTGGAGATCAAGTGCCTCCTGGTTGTCCTCTGCATAGAGCTGGATCCATCCTGAATCACGGAGCGCAATTGAGTCCTGCTGATCATTCCAGATCGAGAGCGGGGCGCTCAGTGCGCGGTTTGCAATCGTCATCACGATCGGAAGCCGCATCCCTGCAACATTGAAACAGACCTCAAACATCAGGGCAAGTCCCTGTGAGGTGGTTGCCGAGTAGGTTCGCGATCCAGCCGCTGATGCACCCAGGCAGGCGGAGAGTGCTGAGAACTCACTCTCAACACAGATATATTCTGATTGCAGGCGACAATCTGCCACCATCTGTGCGAGCGCCTCGACGATATGGGTCTGGGGAGTGATCGGGTATGCGGCGATCACTTCCGGACGGCAGAGCCTTGTTGCCTCGGCAACTGCGTGTGATCCCTCAAGTATCTGTTTCATTATTTCTCCTCCTTCTCCATCATGATCGCGTCCCCGGGACATTCCTCTGCACAGAGGCCGCAGCCTTTGCAGTAATTGAGATCGGGAACATACTCCTTCTCTCCCTTCACCTCGATACAGCCCTCAGGACAGATCAGCGTGCAGATCCCACACCCGGTACATTTGTCCTTTACAAAGACCGGGTAGAAGACCCGCCATGAACCTGTTCGATTGTCACGGCTTTTGCCGGGCCGGGCAGTGCATCCGATATTGAGCGGCATTATGCGCTGCCTCCTTTGATCATCTCATATGCCCTCTGTGAGGCCTTGATATTCGTATCGGCGAGCTTGCCTTCGAACCTTCCCCGAAGTGCGTCTTCAAGTGCGGAAAACTCAATTTCTCCGGTTGCTGCGGCAAAAGCACCCATCAGTGCGGTGTTTGTGATCGGGAGTCCGATCTCTTCTAGTGCGATCTTGGTTGCATCGATTGTAATAATCGAAACACCCTCTGGAGCAGGATAGCCACCGGTCTTTTCGGTATTGATAATGGCAATTCCTCCCGCTTTCATTCCTGCAAAGACATTGATATCTGCAATCAGCGTGCTATCCTGCACGATGATGTAGTCAGGTTCATATACCTGGCTCCTGAGCCGGATCATCTCATCACTGAACCGAACAAACGCCTGCACCGGAGCGCCACGCCGTTCGACACCAAAAGCAGGAAAAGCCTGGGCATAGACTCCGCCCTGAAACGCGGCGACTGCGATGAGTTCTGCCGCGGTGACGGAGCCCTGTCCTCCTCTTCCATGGATGCGTAATTCTCTCAAGAAAAACCCCATATAATCTTACACGATTAATCATATATAATTACGGCATGGGGGATCCGTAAGCTGGCAGATGATTTTTCAGATCATATCGAAATTGACCGGGATTCCAAGAATCTCTCTTTTTCCTCCGGCAATATCCCTGGCAATCATCGAGAGGCCGTGTGCTGCTGCCCATTCATCATAGATTCTGATCTCCTCTCCGATGAGCGATCGCACCTCTTCTGCAATCACGGGAGCGCAGGATCCGGCGAGTGCTATTCGTGCGTCCTTTGCCAGGAGGAGCATGGATGCAATCTCCATTGCGGCAAAAAGTGCGATTGTCTTCATCTGAAGATCGTCGGGCATGGTAGCGATGACCCCCGCCTGCATGAATGCTTCGTTTGCGGTCTGCTGGTGGTCGTCGATCCGCCGTATCGCATCGACATCGAGTGCGCCGTGCCGGGTTCCCGGGGCAAAGATGCAGGCATCGAATGCTCCGATAATTCTTCCCTGTCTCACGAGAAGGGTGACGGTATTGGAGCTTGTATCGGAGACGATGAAGGTCTCGCCCAGATCCTGTGAGACGAGATAGGCGATCCCGATCTTCTCGGGGCTCGTCTGATGCGAATAGACCTTGAACCTTGGATCGGTATCTGAACCACGGTGAATTCCCGGTATGGCAACTGCCGGAATGCCGGATCCTGCGACTTCGTCAAAGACGCGAGTGCCGCCGCCAACATGCTCGCCTGCCCCTTCCCGGGTTACGATCCCCCGGTTTGTGAGGTTTTGAACCGGGGTGATTGCGGTGAAGTTGTCCCCCATTGAGTAGCAGAGCGCGATCCCCTCTATCTCCTCAAGGGGACAGAGTCGTCTGAGGTCGGAGATGGTAAAGGATCTCGCCTCACTCCGGCTCATTTTAAACTCGGCGGTCTCAGATGCAAACCGTATTGCTGTTGTTCCGTGATCGATGCCGATGAACATACCGGTACTTAATTGTCTGGCCAACCTATTAGTGTATAATGTTCAGTGTCGTGACCGGTGGTGCCGGATTTATCGGATCTCATCTTGTGGATGCGCTGGTGGAACGGGGAGATCGTGTCTGTGTGATCGATTCACTCAGGGCAGGGAGCCGCGACCATATCAAAGGGCATCTGGAATCAGGAAAGGTTGAGTTGATCGAAGCCGATCTCATGGCAGATGGATGGCAGGGTGCGTGCAGGGGAGCGGACCGGATCTTCCATCTTGCCGCCGATCCCGATGTCCGGGGGAGTGCGGCACACCCGTTCTCAGTATATGAGAATAATGTCACCGCCACTATCCGCGTCCTTGAGGCGATGCGGGAGCACCAGATACCTGCGATCATCTTCACCTCCACGTCAACGGTCTATGGTGAGGCATCGGTTATCCCGACACCAGAGGAGTATTCTCCGATGGTGCCGATCTCAGTCTATGGTGCAAGCAAGCTCGCATCTGAGGCGATGATCTCGTCGTACTGCCATACCTACCAGATGAAGGGATCGGTCTTCCGGTTTGCTAATATCATCGGTCCCCGGAGCAACCACGGGGTAATCTTCGACTTCATCAGGAAACTCAGGGATAACCCGGAGAAACTGGAGATCCTTGGAGATGGAACCCAGACCAAATCCTATCTCTCGGTTGCTGCCTGTGTGGACGGGATGATCTATGCCTCAGAGCATGGCCCGGATCTGTATAATATCTATAATATCGGATCCGATGACTGGATCGATGTCGTCTCGATAGGAGAGATCATTGTCTCTGAGATGGGGCTCTCACATGTAGAATTTGCCTTCACCGGCGGGGATCGCGGCTGGGTCGGCGATGTCCCGAAGATGCTCCTCTCGGTTGAGAAGATACAGGAGCTTGGATGGAAGCCGGGTATCGGGTCTGAACGAAGTGTCCGTGAGGCGGTTCGGGCGGGGCTGTCTGAACTATGATTGTATCGGTGGTTTCGACTTCATGTGGTTATAGAGGGACTGACACAAAGGAAGGTAGGAAGAGGTGAATATAAAAGAAGAGATCAACAGGTTTGCGGAATGTGATTCCGTCATTATTTCACATCATGCACGAGTCAGGATGTTTGAGAGAAATATTTCAACTGATGATCTTCAATCAATTATTCGGAATGGAGAGATCATTGAGTCATATCCCGATGGTGATCCATGTCCTGCTGTCCTCATGCTTGGCTTTATATGTGAAGATGCATATCATGTAGTACTTGGGGTTTGTGAGGATCATCTCCGGGTTATTACAACATATAATCCTGATGAAGGGTCATGGATAGATGCACGAACAAGGAGGAGAGAAGGTTGATTCCAGAGAGATGCACGTTTTGTAAAGGAACTCTTCACGAGGGAAAGACTGAGTTTATTGCCAGAGTAGCGGATGAGATCATCGTTATCAGGGATGTTCCGGCCTGTATCTGTGATCGCTGTGGTGAAGCGTACTATACCATTGAGATCTCGAAAAAGATTGATAGGGTTATGAAGGATGTGCATAATGGCCGGCTCTGTTGCAGACCTCTTGCAGCAGGTGAAGTTGAACTGACTGGTTAGTAATCTGATCCATGAAGCGATCAATCCCTATCTGGATTAATGCACGATCTCTTGGTATGGTGGACGAGAGATATATGATATCAGAACACGCTGGAGGCTGAAGAAGATACAATGTCCGAATACATGCTCTCAATTACGATCAGGAAACTTGATGAAGGAGGATACCTGGCAACAAGTGACACTATTCAGGGATTAATTGCTCAGGGACGAACCATCAGTGAAACTATGGAGATCGCCCAGGATGTCGCCCGTAAACTGATTGAATCATATCTTGAACATGGCGACCCCTTACCGGAGCATCTTGTTTCCTCAACCAACCTGATTAAAAATGTTAAGATTCCTGTCACGGTAACGGTATGATCAAATGACCAGGCTTCCTTCACTACCTGCCCGTGAAGTTATTCGAAAATTGAAAGCTTCAGCTTTGTATTTGATCGACAGGCAAAAGGGAGCCATGAGATCTGGTATAATCCCGTCACAAAACGAAGAACTGTTGTTCCAAATCATTCAGGTATGGATATTCCAAAAGGAACTTTGCGGGCGATCATTCATGAAGCTGGGTTGAATGTAGAGGAATTTGTACGATTATAAAGGTCCTTTTGTATCAATCAATCCTTTTATCACATCGAATTTCATATGGTGAGTGAGGATAGCTGCCTCGCCTCACTTTTTGTGAAGTATAATCTCCCTCTTTCTCCTCCTCATCTGTTCAACCGCAGAGATCAGAATTATACCGGTCATACACGCGATGAGAACCTCAGGTTTGAATCCTCCTGCCTCCCCGATCCGCTCAAATAATGTCCGGGTCGATCCGAGCATCAGGCCGGTCAGGAAGGCAAGCAGAACGGCGGTGTAATGGTCAAGGAGGTACCGGAGCGCCCGTGAGAAGAGGAGAATGCCGACTGCGCCTCCTGCGATGAAGGCAACGATCTCCGGAAGTGAGACATCCCGTATCGCCTGAAGCAGATACTCGTACTGCCCGAGGAGAAGGGTGAGGTATGCACCTGATAGTCCGGGGAGGATCATCGCGCAGAGTGCGATCATACCGGTCAGAAAGATCACCGGGAGGGAGTGGCCAAACGTTCCTGCCGGGATGCTTCCGATCAGGTATCCGACGAAAAGTCCGGCACCAATGAAGATGATGGCACTTTTCCGTGTCGACTCGACCTGGATGGCGATAACGACTGCTGACGCGACGATGATCCCGAGGAAGAGCCCGAATGCCTCGCCCGGCCATAGCTCAAGGATATGCAGAATGGCTTGAGACATCAGAAGGGCGGCGGTGCCGATTCCGGCCAGCAGGATGATCAGAAATACGGGATCGGCTGCCTGTACATCATCCCTGAATCCCTGAAGATCCCCGCGTAGAAGCCGGATGGCGGTCTGTGGGCGCACTGCGGCTATTGCATGGACGAGCCGCCCGTAAATACCGGTAATAAATGCCATCGTACCTCCGGACACACCGGGTATGATGTCGGATCCGCCCATGATGAGGCCGCGGAGAAAGATTCCGACTCCTTCATGGATTGAGATATCGGGTTTCACAGAGTAGATCATGTGCGCTGAAGAGACTATTAATGATAGTCCCGGCAGATCTAGTAGTGATGCATCTGGAGGAAGAAGAGGGAATGAAGAGAAAATGCCTCCTTATCCTTGGGGATGGGATGGCAGATGAGCCGATCGAAGCACTCGGGGGCCTGAGCCCGCTTGAATATGCCTCGACCCCGAATTTGGATACAATCGCCCGGAATGGACGGATGGGGTTGCTGCAAACGGTGCCTCCGGGCTTTGAACCGGGGTCTGATGTTGCGAATCTCTCCGTCCTCGGCTATGATCCAGCCCTTTACTATACCGGGCGCGGTCCGCTGGAGGCAGCCTCAATGGGTGTTGCGCTTGCAGCCGGCGATATTGCATACCGGTGCAACCTGGTGACTGTCCGGGATGGGGTGATGGAGGATTTCTCTGCCGGTCATATCTCAAGTTCCGAGGGAAGAGAGCTCTTTGACTCGCTCCAGAAGGAACTTGATGGGGTAACCCTTTATCCTGGGATCAGCTATAGAAACCTGCTTGTCTTTCATCATGGGAACGGGGCCTCCTCCACCCCTCCGCATGATATCGTCGGGCAGCCGATCGATTCCTATCTGCCGACCGGAGCAGACGCGGATACCCTGCGTCATTGTATGGAGGTCTCGGCAGAGGTCTTTGCTGACCACCCGGTGAATACAAAGCGTATTGAGAAAGGATACTCTCCTGCAACATCCATATGGCCATGGAGCGGGGGAAAGACTCCGACAATACCATCATTTGAGGAGCGGTATGGGAGATCCGGCGGAATGATCTCGGCAGTCGATCTCCTCTTTGGGATAGCACGGATTGCCCATATGGAGGTGATCAAAGTTCCCGGGGCAACCGGATATCTTGATACTGATTATGAAGCCAAGATTCGGTATGCACTGGACGCGCTGAAACGGCTTGATTTTGTGTATGTGCATGTCGAGGCCCCTGATGAAGCCGGGCATCTTGGGAGTCTTGAAGAGAAGGTGAAGGCGATCGAGCGGCTGGATGAAGTAATCGGTATCGCGCTTGCAGAATTTGATGGCATCATTGCCGTTCTCCCTGATCACCCGACTCCGCTTCGCCTCAGGACGCATACCTCCGATCCGGTTCCCTTTGCCGTCCTTGGAAAAGGGCAGGATGAGAGCGGGAGCTATTCGGAACGGGAGGCTGAGAAGGGTTCATACGGGTTGATCAGGGGGCCAAAACTCCTGCCTCTTCTCTTTGCAGAATAGGTGGCATCAGATCCCTGCGTCATCATCCGGGATGTCAGCGGGGGTAACTCTCATCATCTGCCACTCTTTCTATGTGCGTTTGGATGGGATGGTTCTTCCGCAAACCATATTCCTCCATGAGGGGATACTGATGGTATGGGTACTCGCAGGCAGATGACGATCGGCATCACGATCAACCTGGATAATTACGAGAATATCAGGTTTGATGTGGCCGGTGAGGTGGAGTCGGATGAGGATGCCACAGAACTCATCGCATTTCTGGATGGTGTGCTCTCTGGTATCGGGCGTGATGATGAGGTGACCAGAGAGCGCGTTGATCATTACCGGAGCCGGGTCTTTGGTTCTCGTCTCATGGATGAGCCTCCAACAGAAGAGCAGACAGTGGGTATAGCCTCATGTCCGGTCTCCGTGGATGAACCGGTTATTGAAGAGGAGCCGGATCGCGATCTCTCAGGGGTGGATACCCCTGAGCCGCAGATCTCAGATTATCCGCCACCGGAAGAATCGGAATCCGGTGCGGGTCCGGAGATGGAGGTTCCGCTGCCTGCTGAAGACACTACCTCTCCTGCGGAACAGGCGCCCGTCCCGGAGGCGGCACCTCCCGTTGTCTCTGCCCCGGCATCGTCAGCTGAGGGTGCTGCTTCTGGTGCCAGTAAAGCATCTCAGGCAGGGCAGCCATTTGTCTGTGAAGCCTGCGGCGCGGAGGTGAATAAGGTCCAGCATGATGTGAGCCACCTCTTTATGAACAAGACCCTCTGTAAACAGTGCATGAACCGGTCGTGACCGGGAGTTGGTGTCGTGACAAAGAAGCTGCTGATGTGGGATGAGACCCTCTTCCGGGATCTGACGGTCTTTGAGATCGATTTTGTGCCTGACGAGTTCCGGTTCCGGGAAGAGCAGATTTCTGCTCTCTCATTTCAGATCCAGCCAGCGCTTCGCGGAGGGCGGCCGCTAAACTCCCTCTGCCGTGGCCCCCCCGGGACCGGGAAGACAACGTCGATTCGGAAACTCTTCGATGAGATCGAGGAGAATACCAAAAAGATCGCCTGTGTCCACGTGAACTGCAAGATCGATAATACCCGGTATGCGATCCTTGCCAAGGTCTACAAGCGGCTTGCCGGACATCAGCCGCAGCCGACCGGAACGAGCTTCAAACAGGTCTATGATGCCGTCTGCCGCCTCCTCCAGAAAGAGGATCTGACGCTGATCCTCTGCCTGGATGATGCAAACTACCTGCTCTATGAAAATGAGATAAACAATGTCCTCTATCCCCTGCTCCGTGCGCATGAAGAATATGAGTCGGTTCGGGTGGGAGTGATCCTGATCTTCTCTGATATGGATGTTGATTTCCAGAAAGTGTTTGAGATCCGTGTTGCCTCTGTTCTCCGACCGACCGAGGTCTTCTTCTCTCCCTATTCTCCCGCGGAAGTGGAAGAGATCCTCAGGATGCGGGTTGGTCAGGGGTTCTATCCCAGTGTTCTGTCTGAGGAGATGCTTCAGCTTGTTGTTGACCAGACGATGCGGAGCGGAGATCNNGGATATCCGGGTCGGGATCGATCTCCTGAAACGGGCCGGGCTCATGGCTGAGCGGGATGCGCGCCGTTCTGTCTGCCGTGACGATATCTGCCGTGCCTATGAGGTCTCAGAGCATTTCCATCTCGTCTCCCTCATCCGGTCGCTTCGGGATGATGAGAAGGCAGTTCTGGGCGTGATCGCGTCAATGTCACAGGGTGAGTCGGAGATGTCCGCGGGGGAGGTGCATACGCGGGTGAAAGAGGAGATGGGGATTGGCTATACCCGGTACTATGAGATCGTTCAGAAACTCGATACAATCCGGCTGATCAATCTGGATTACCGCGCCGGTCGCGGCCGTACCCGGGAGATTGGACTTCGGTTTGCACCTGAGATGGTGCTTGCAGAGCTTGGATAGTATTCGAATAATTTGGCAACTCTTATCTATTCTCCCTCACTCATAATTGATGCCAGAGGGATTGTATGGTTAGTGTAAATGAACTTGGATTGGATCTTTTTGAAGAGCTTGTAGAAATCTCGGATCTCCTGAATGTCGCGTACCACGAACTTGATAATGGTTCACGGATCGTCGACTGCGGTGTTTCTGTTCCGGGCGGGTATGGTGCCGGTGAATACTTCACCCGTATCTGCATGGGCGGCCTCGGCGAGGTCTCCTATCGGATGGGTGAGATCGGCTCCTTCCCCCAGCCCTTCATTGACATCAACACGGATTTCCCCGCGATCTCCTGTCTTGGTGCACAGAAGGCCGGCTGGACTGTGAAGGCTGGCAACTACTTCGCAATGGGGAGCGGCCCCGCCCGTGCCCTCTCACTGAAGCCGAAGCATACCTATGAAGTGATTGAGTATGAGGACGAGTTTGATGTTGCTGTCATCTGCCTTGAGTCGGACATCCTGCCAAACGGCGAAGTGATGGAGAAGATTGCAGAGGGCTGCAATGTCGAGGTTGAGAATGTCGCGGCTGTTGTTGCACCAACCTCCTCGATGGTCGGCTCGATCCAGGTCGCCGGCCGCTGTGTCGAGACTGCGGTATACAAGCTGAATGAACTTGGCTTTGACACAAAGAAGATCATCTCCGGCTTTGGAACTGCCCCGATCCCACCGGTACGCGGCCCGAAGCTTGCGATGGGTGTCACCAATGATGCCACCATCTACCACGGACGGATCTGCCTGACGATGAATGCGCCAGAGATCAAAGACTATCTCGACAAGATCCCAAGCAACACATCAAAGGGATATGGCAAGCCATTCAACGAGATCTTCAAGGAAGCTAACTACGACTTCTACCAGATCGACACCTCGCTCTTCTCACCTGCAGAAGTGGTGATCAACGAGCTTTCTGAGGGTGTGGTCTACCACGTTGGTGCTGTTAATCCTGAAGTGACCCTGAAGTCGTTTGGATTACTCTGAATTGGGTTTCTGGTGGTGAGGAGGAAGTCCCTCCTCTCTTTACCAGTATTTTAACGAGTTTGTTCAGATGGACGTTTTACACGAGTGCATCTGATCGGCAGGCTTTAAATCAAAAAAAGGCAATATATTCAGGAACCACGGGGCTTGTGGTCTAGCTGGTTATGACGTCGCCCTTACACGGCGAAGATCTCCGGTTCGAATCCGGACAGGCCCATAATCTGCTGTTTTTTTTGGATTTCCGCTTGTTATCATTACTATCTGGGTTTCATTGGTTGCGGTGCTCATTTTAACGGCATTTATTGCATGATCCATCAATCTGGAGGCATTTATGCCGGTCTCTTTGATGAAATCATACGTCTCCCTGGAAACAGTGAGATTGAGCTTAACTCTCTGCTCGATAGAGCTCTTATCTTCTCTTGTGTGCTTTCCGGTCATTGTTCACTCCTATACGTATGTATGCGTATATGATGATCTGTTCAGACATACGGAGACCACTCTGCACTGAATGGATCTGATTTGGGAGTATGGTGTCTGGATGGTGGATGAACCGGGATGTCCGCTGATTGCTGGATTTAAGAGGATTTCGGGTAAAAAAAGTCAATTGTACCTGATTCGATCCGGGGAGATTTGGGATTGAGAAAAGAGTATGGGTTAGCATTCATTACATCTGTTGTCTAAACCACGCAACCGTCTCTCTCAGCCCATCTTCAAGTGTATACTCGGGGTTGTAGCCAAATGCCGCTCTTGCCGCTGAGATATCGGCGAGTGAGTCCCTGATATCTCCCTCCCGTGGCGGGTCGTAGATGATTCGTTGATGATTGCCTGTTATCTCCATCAGGGTTTCTGCCAGTTCATTGAGGCTGATCCTTCTTTCGCAGGCGATGTTGTAGATGCCGGTTGCATCACTCTCCATTGCTTTGCAATTGGCCTGGACGACATCCGCAATGAAGGTGAAGTCGCGTGTCTGCTCTCCATCGCCATAGATGGTCGGTCTCTGGTTGTTTAACAGGCGTGTGATGAACTTCGGGATGACGGCGGCATATTCGGAGGCGGGGTCCTGCCGGGGCCCGAAGACATTGAAGTACCTGAGGAAGACCGTCTGGATGCCATAGAGTTCGGTGAAGACCTTGCCATAGTATTCATTGGTGAGTTTTGAAACAGCATAGGGGGAGAGGGGGTTTGGCGGCATGGTTTCAACCTTTGGGAGGATAGGAGTGTCGCCATAGACAGATGAAGATGAGGCGGCGACGACTTTCCGGACGCCGTTCTCTTGTGCTGCGACAAGGAGCTGGAGGGTGCCGGTGACGTTGGCTTCGTTTGTGGTGATTGGATCCTTGACCGAGCGGGGGACTGAGGGGATTGCTGCCTGGTGAAAGATGCCGTCGATTCCTTTCGTAATGTCGTACATTAGATCTGCATCGGTGATGCTCCCGTTGATGATGGTGACATTTGGGTGGTTTGTGAGGTCTTTGATGTTGTCTGGTCTTCCGGTGGCGAGGTTGTCGATGATGGTTATCTCGTGCCTGTCAGCAAGATGATCTGCGAGGTTTGATCCGATGAAGCCGGCACCGCCGGTGATGAGGTAGCGCATGAGTATTCTGTTGATCGGGGGTGATGATGAGGATTGCTTTTTGGGTGCGTTTTATGGTTCTTCGCCGATCCGAGTTGGTTTTAAACAGGGTTCGAGTCAACAATGTGTTAACACCTGTGTTTGAATCATGCACGAGGAGCAGTTCACTCTCGTGTTAAATATCCAGAAACCCTGGATGGTCAAACGAATAGAAATCCTGCATATGAGACGGTTTTCGAATATGCCCTGATAGAACCGGTTAATGGGAAAAGAACCATTGGAGAGTTCCCCACCGCCCCGTCACCGTCCGCAGGTGCTTCGCAGGGAGGTTGTACCGGTTTGCCGCAGATGCAGCGCTGGAGGGGCGGGAATGCTTCGGGGCTGCCAGAGCAGATAAACCCCGATTTGACAATCGCCTTTCAGGTTGCTCTGATGAGCAAGGGTATATCACCTCTGTCATCCTGCTCCCTCGCTACCCCGCCCCCCGATACCCGCGCCGCACATGCTTTAATTCCTCCTCATGATTCTGGTTGCTGCATCGTGATTGATCCCCCCCGAGTCCATGAAGGATGTTTTCGCGTCCACCTGTTGGTACACTGTGTATTGTGAACCCGGATCTCTCTCTTCCCATCAGGCACAGTTTCTTATCTACTGCCCAGGTCTGTGGAAAGGGAGCGGAAGACCTTGAGTGAAGGTGGCATACACAGACGGGATGATATATCCAATATCTGCCCATGACAAACTACCCACACGAAATAGCGAGGAGGCTGTTTTGTTCTCTTCAGGGTACTCTGCCAGCCTGTATGGTCAATCGGTCATGCAGGTCTCTTCTGTACCCGGAGCGTTCCCTTCGTCTGGTGGAAGACGGTATCTACAAATAATAATCTCCCGGATAGTATGGTAGCTAACAGTAAACAGAGTATAATCTGGTCAGAGTATAATCTGGTGATAGAACGTGAAAATCTCAATACTTGGAACCGGTTATGTCGGGGCGGTGACCGGCGCCTGTTTTGCAGAGCTTGGAAATGATGTTGTCTTTGTCGATATTTATCCTGCCAAGCTGGATATGATCAGAACCGGCCGCTCCCCCATCTTCGAACCCGGCCTTGACGAGCTGCTGACAAAGAACCTGGACCGGATCTCTGCCACAACAGACACTGATATGGCTATCCGCGAGACATCTGTCACCTTTATCTGTGTTGGTACACCCTCAAATCCGGATGGCTCAATCGATCTACGGTTCATTGAGTCGGCGAGCCGGGATATCGGGCAGGTGCTGAAAGAGAAGGATGGATGGCATACAGTTGTTGTCAAGAGCACGGTGGTATCGGGAACAACCCTCGGTAGTGTTCGCTCAGCACTGGAAGCGGCATCCGGTAAAGTAGCGTTCCGTGACTTCGGGCTTGCATCGAATCCTGAGTTTCTTAAGGAGGGATCTGCGCTGGCGGATGTCTTCTCCCCGGACAGGATCGTGATCGGTGCGGAAGATCCCCGTTCACAGGAGGTTCTGGAGAGTCTGTATGATTCTTTTGATTGCCCTAAGCTGGTTGTAGCGATCCCGGTTGCAGAGATGATCAAGTATGTCAGCAATGCATTCCTGGCAACCAAGATCAGTTTTGCCAATGAGATCGGCAACCTCTGCAAGACGATGGGACTTGATACCGCAGAGGTCTTTGCCGGGGTGGGGCTCGATGCCCGGATCAACCCGGCCTTCTTCAGATCAGGGATCGGGTTTGGCGGCTCCTGCTTCCCAAAGGATGTCAGGGCCCTGATTGCACAAGCTGAAGCTGCGGGTGTTCCTCCGAAGATACTATCGAGTGTGGTTGCGGTGAACGAAGTGCAGCCCTTGCGGCTTGTTGCATTACTGAAGAAACATCTCCCGGATCTGAAGGGGAAGAGAATTGGAGTCCTCGGATTATCCTTCAAGCCGGATACCGATGATATCCGTGAGAGCAGGGCAATACCGATCACAGAAGAGCTCCTGAAGGAGGGGGCGAGCGTGATTGCCTATGATCCGCTGGCAATAGAATCTTTCAGAAGATTGTATCCTGATAGTACGTATGCCGCTTCAGCAGAGGATCTGATAAAGACTGCCGATGCTGTTCTTCTCACAACAGAGTGGAAGGAGTTTGAAGCACTCGATTACACCGGGAAGATTGTCATTGATGGTCGGCGTGTTCCGAAGGCAGCGGTTGGATCTATTTATGAGGGGGTCTGCTGGTAGGGAGTCTGATGGAATTTTTCGATTATGATTGGATCGTCCTCTCGTGTCTGACCAAAACCTGTGGGAAAGAATCGAAAAGCGGCTATCCAAAGGATTATCTGGTTTCTCAGGAATATGAATACTAAAGGATAAAGGAGCAGAGGAAACATGACAGTGAAGAAATTCAATCCCGAAGATGTCATCGGGAAACCCTATAAAAGGGGTATGCTTCCATACGGTGGATCTGTGACAAAGGGCCGGATATCCTATGCTGTCAGTGAGGAAGAGTATCTGGATGGTATGAGGCGCCTCCGATCGATTTTGAATACTCCCTCTGATCGCTGAGGCGCATCACCTGCAGGAATACATGAACCATCCAACCATTTTTCTTGATACGCCGATCTTCTTTACCTGCGCTGAAGATACGCGCTCCAGAACCACGCTGCAGCATGCCAAAAATGCAGGGTATTTGATTCAGACCTCCATCTCGGTTCTTGGTGAAGCTTTCATCCAGATGCATGAGCATGAAAAAGCGCTGGATTATATAACCAGTATGAATCAGCTCCTTGATGACTTGAATGTCGCAGTCCATTTTCCCAATGATCATGTCCGAATCCTCTGTTATAATATGGGAGAGGAAGAGGTTGACACCCGCATGATTCGTGAGTCGACCGATCGCACGCACCTTGCCTATGCGATGGCGTACCATTCAGACTATTTTCTGACATCCGATCGAAACCTGATCAGGTACAGGATTCCATCCTCTCTCGAAGCGATCGGGTTCTCAAAACCCGCCTGCCTGCCACTTGAAGATTTCAGGAATGAGATGTCCATGAAGGTGCGTGATGTATCGTATGAATGGGATACAACAAGAAGTTCAATCGGAGGATTTTGTGATGGAAATGATGCTTAATAGTGGTATATCTGCTCCTGCATCCACTCCTGCACCGGAGGTCTGCCGCTCATGACCGTTAAAAAAGCAGTCATCCCGGCAGCAGGTCTCGGCACCCGGTTCCTGCCGGTCACCAAATCGATGCCAAAAGAGATGCTCCCGATCATCGATGTGCCGGTGATCCATTATGTTGTCAAAGAAGCACTTGCCTCCGGAATTGACGATATCATCATCATCACCGGCCGGAGCAAGCGGGCGATCGAGGATTATTTCGATGATGCACCTGAACTGGAGATGCATCTTGCAAAGAACCCGAAGAATGCCGAGCTTCTTGCACTGGTCCGCGATATCTCCTCGCTTGCCGATATCCACTATGTCCGGCAGAAGGAGCCGCTCGGCCTCGGCGATGCAGTACTCCGGGCTGAGAAGCATATCAGCGGCGAGCCGTTTGCCGTCCTTCTTGGGGACGATATCATCAAGAATACTACCCCCTGCACCCGGCAGCTGATCGACACCTATAACCGGTACCGCTGTTCGGTGCTTGCTGTTGAGGAGGTTACAGATGCGATGGTCTCAAGT
Organism: Methanocorpusculaceae archaeon UBA456; assembly: GCA_002496395.1. Classification (GTDB taxonomy): domain Archaea; phylum Halobacteriota; class Methanomicrobia; order Methanomicrobiales; family Methanocorpusculaceae; genus Methanocalculus. Next base: position 993 of record DAJQ01000007.1, on the reverse strand, counting down.
TACGGGATCATCAAAGGAAAGCCGCTTGAGGATTCCCTCTCGCTCTTAGAGGATATCGTCGAGAAGCCGAAGCTTGAAGATGCACCATCGCGGATGGGCGCCATCGGCCGGTATGTCTTCACCCCGGAGATCTTCGACTGCCTCCACTCGACCGAGCGGGGCGTCGGGGGCGAGATTCAGCTGACTGATGCGATCCGGCTCCTGAACGCACGGCAGAACATCTATGCCTATGAATTTACAGGCAGGCGGTATGACACCGGGGATCGGATGGGGTACCTGGAGGCTATTATAGATATGGCGCTTGAGCAGGACGATATGCGGGGGGAGTTGATGGCGTATATGAAGGGGATTGTGGGGAGGTGAGGGGGTTTTCCGGTCTTTTTTCAGCTTTGAGAATTGAATATTGAGATCATATTGAGGTTCTTCTTCAAGCCACTATTGCATTTCAGCAGAGGGAGATCATCTACCTCGGGTATACAACCGGATATCAAGATCGACAACCTCTGCAATGGTGAGAAAATCCATATCACGGGTTGCAATCGAGCTGGCACCCTCTGCGACTGCAATACCACTGATCAGAATATCCAGAGCATTGACAGGTGTGCCATTGCGCCTCAGGCGGGCAACAATTGCGAGACTCTTCCGGCTCACGGCATCAGATCTCCTCTCGTATTCTCCTCTGGTATGAGGGATATGAGCTTCTGCCTGAACCTTTGTGCTCCAGAAGAGAGCTTGTCTCTCTCCTGCTCTACATAATCCCTCCAGTTCTCTTCGAATTCATGTGTGATCTCCTGGAGGGCTTCATGGAGATCGGGGGCAGTTGCAAGGAGATGAAACTCGTGGTTATAGAGGATATACTCGCTATCATCTCTTTCGCATGAGAGTTCGATTGGATGCGCACGTGCATGGATCCGGTCACGAATCCGTACATAGATGAGAGGGATGTGGAAAGGTGACCGGTCCTGTGTATCGCTGACATACTCCCACGGCTAA
>DAJQ01000030.1 GCA_002496395.1 Methanocorpusculaceae archaeon UBA456 | reverse complement strand
TCAGAATTTTGGAGAAGAGTCGATAAATTATCCGGCGCCTTTCAAAACAACACCACTTCCCTATTCGACTAGATAGAACGGCATTTTATTTGAATAAACACTGGTTTTATGTGGATGTAGGATAATACTGGCTCTGGATGAGTGCATGAAGGTATATTTTGATGTTTGCTGCTTGTGCCGACCTTTTGATGATCAGGAGTCGCATCGCATCAGGATAGAGACAGAAGCAATAATCGCAATACTCAGCCAGTGTATGGTTGATTGGGTTTTCGTCAGCAGTGAGGTTATAGAATATGAGATCGCTCAAATGGCAGATAAAGAAAGGAAAAAATCGGTTGAAAATATTCTTCAATATTCAAAGGATCGGATACCGATTAATACACATATTATAGCTCGTGCCCGATATATTCATGATTTGGGTATTGATACATTCGATGCTTTGCATATTGCATCTGCTGAAAGTTGTGGTGCCATATTTCTTACAACCGATGACATGCTTGTCAGAGGTATTAAGAAGCACAAAGATATACTCTCTACTATTGTAAACAATCCAGTACAATGGCTCATGGAGGTGGAATCAAATGGAAACAAAAACACTCAATGAAGTCAGGATCAAAGGTTTTGAAGTGCTGGTTAAGCATCTTGGCCCTGTTGATACTATTCGCTTTATCCAGAGTTATTCTCATGGCAGTGGCGACTATACAAGAGATCGCAAACAGTGGCTTGAAAATGATTTTGACTCCGTTATAGCTGGGATTATGGAATTCCGAAAGAAACCTGATCGGTGATCGACTCCCCCACTCTCCACGAAAGAAACCCCTCATACAATACGCCACCATTTTTTTTCTTTACCCCATCCGGCATCCTGATTATCACTGACAACAGATCTCTTCCCATCAATGATCACCCCGGACGAGCTCCTGGCCAGTACCCGTGCTTACCTTGAAAGACGTGAAGCCCTCTTCTCAAAGAATGCGACACTGAGCAGTGATGCCATCCGGAGATATGATCGGAAGAAGGAAGATATCCGGTCTCCGTACTCCCGTGACGCGGATCGGATCCTCCATTCACGGGCATATGCCCGCTATATCGATAAAACCCAGGTCTTCTCGCTCCTTGAAAATGATCATATCACTCATCGGGTTCTCCATGTCCAGCTCGTCTCAAAGATCTCCCGGACTGTTGGACGATCCCTCCATTTAAACGAGGATCTCCTTGAGGCGATAGCACTTGGCCACGATATCGGGCATATCCCCTTTGGTCACTTTGGGGAGAAATGCCTCTCTTCAATCTGCAAGCGGGAAGGGATCGGATCATTCAAACATAATATTCAGGGTGTCCGCTTTCTGGATGAGATCGAGAACCTCGACCTCACCCATCAGGTTCTTGATGGCATCCTCTGCCATGATGGTGAATCAAATGCCACAACCCTCTCGCCTACACCGATACCTCGCGATCATGCTTTTGAGTTGCTTGAAGATCGATGCAGGGCAGCTTCTGCCGGTGACGAGATGATCCCATCCACCCCCGAAGGCTGTGTCGTCCGGTTCTCTGACACCATCGCCTATATCGCTCGCGATCTTCGTGATGCAACAGAAGTCGGGCTCATCGAAGGCTTCGGTGCACTTCCTGACGATATCAGATCTGCTCTTGGTGAAGATGAGACAGAGATCATCAACCGGCTCACCCTTGACCTGATGGCCTCGAGCGCAGGCAGTGATGGTGGAACAATTGGGTTTTCAGAAGAGATTGGGGATGCATTAATCCGCCTGAAACGGTTCAATTACGATCAGATTTACGAGCATCCAAAGACCCGGTCACAGGATCCGATCATCAGGAAGATGTTTGAGGAGGTCTTCTCTTCACTCAAAAACGATCTGGAAGATGAACAGAAGATGTCAAAAATATTTACGGACTTCCTCGATACCCCCTGGCTCTCAGAAGAGTATCGGGCATCAATCTCCCCTGCGGGTGCTGTCCGCGACTTTATTGCGGGTATGACGGATCGTTACTTTGAACGGCTTTATCTCTCTCTTGTCCTCCCAAAGAAACACGAGTCTTATCGGGATTGATTCTGGTTCTCTCCCTGCTTCTTTTTCAGGTGTGCAGCGGCATACCGGATCGCAGGGTACATACCACCTCCTGTTGGATGCACCTCAAAGATGCTGGCAAGATCCGCAACATCTATTCCCTTCCCTGCCATGAAAGCCAGATACATCGCCATCACTCCGGCATCAGGGGAGGCTTCGGCAAAACTGAGAATCCTTCCAGTCTCCTCATCCACCATCAGGCTGCTGATACCGGTTCTCCTTTCCGGCAGGGACCAGAATGTCCCCGGCCCGGCGGGTCCCGGGAGTGTGTAGGTGATCCCCTGCTCACTGACCTGCTCAATCCAGGCATATTCATATCCAAGACTCATTGAGCGGGGGAGATATGAGAGATCAACCGGATGATTGTGCCCGATTGCAGCATCAGCTGCCGCAAAACCCTGAAGCCGTGCAACCGGTGTAAGCCCGGGTTCACCAATCACATCGCCGCATGCGAAGATACCCGGGATGCTCGTTTCAAACCTGCTGTTGACGAGGATCTCTCCCTTCTTTCCCTTATCAACACCTTCGATCATACCGCTGTTTGGCAGAAGGCCCGCGGCAAGAAGGATACTATCACAATCGAGGTGAAACCCGTCTCCATCAATTCCGCAGGCAGCATCTTCTCCTGTAATACTTGAGATGGTGATACCTTCATGAATGGTGACATCATGGAGATCCTTTTTGGCTGCTGCCTTCATGCGGGGAGGAATCTGATGAAGAAATTCGCTCCTGCTGATGATATGGGTGTCTGTCCCAAATGAAGAGAAGATATAGGCAAACTCAGCTGCCATCACTCCTCCGCCGATGATTGCAAGGCTCTCCGGCAGCTGTTTCATCTCTTTGAGAGTATGCGGGGTATATACTCCTGGAAGAGTGACTCCGGGAATCTCGGGGATATGCGGCCTGGAACCGGTTGCAATAATGATCTGGTCGGCGTCCTGAACCTCGCCGTTCACAACCGCCTTCCCATTGATGACCGCAGCCTCGGCACCATAGATCACTTCTACCCCGGCGTGCTTCGTCTCATCATCAAGTATACTGGCAATCGTCTGCTGTATGGAATGGACGCCCGCAATCAGCTCAGGAAATCTTATCTTTGGCGTACCGCTGGTGATCCCTGCTCTTTCACAGAGAGCAGCCGACCGGATCATACGGGCACAATCATTCAGCCCGCAGACCAGCATGCAACCATCATGCAGGCACTGGCCCCCGAGGCTGCGCTTCTCGATAAGGATAACCTCCTCACCAGATTCGGCAACGCCCATCGCTGCCATCCGACCTGCGGGCCCACCCCCAATCACCAGAATCATAGGATCCATCCTAGAGGAGTTCGACTCCCTCATCCATTGGTTCTGCGAGGATCTCACCGGTGGTGGCATTCACCTCAACAATATTTCTTCCCCTGACCTGCCAGACTGGAACATGAACAAGCCAGACCTTCAGATTGATCTGCTCACGATTCGGCTTGAAGGTCTTCTCCTCTGAAAAGATCGCATCGCCACTCTCGGTCTTGATCCGGATCCGCTGGGAGAGCGCGGTTGTCAATGACTGGAGGATCTGGGATTCCGCATCTTTTGCAAGGATCGATGGCCTGACAACCTCCGCATTGTCCGGGATCTCAATTGAGATCGCCCCCTCAGGGTCTATCTCCTGGCGAAGGCCATTGATGGCGCTGATAGCACCTGTTCCCTCTCCATCAAAACAGATCTGCTTTCCCTTGAATGTGGCCTGCCCCATACAGGAGTACTGGTATGCCCAGTGCGGGATCAACCTGAGGCGCGCCTCTCCTTTCTGCCCGGAGATGCGGCCTGCCTCCTTCTGTCCGACACGCACCGGCAGGCATGCGAGCGAACCTGGAGGTGGTGACTCCCGTTCAGCCTGCTTCTCCTGCACAACCCTCTCCCTTCTCTGCTGCTTCCTGACTGATGATTCTCCCAGCTGAACCCGGTAGCCTCTCCCTTCAACCCGCGCCAAAGCGGCTTCCCCGGCATATCTCCCGAGATCCTCGGGCAGCCAGAGGAAGGCTTCATAGGTGGTCAGTCTCTCGTTCTGGGTGAAGATCAGTTTTTTGCAGGGTATCTTCTCCCCATCCTCCTCCAGGATATATGGTTTATTGTCAAAGATCCGTGCCTGCGTGGGATCATCGGTGCACATCGCAAGAATACACTCTTTTCCAGCAACTGCGGAGAGATCGAAGGGATCACCTTCTTCCTCGATATCATATCCTGCAGTTTCGAGGATCAGGGTGATCTCACGGATGGCACGCCTCCTTACAGATTCATCCATACCCATAGAGGTGCCCGTAAATAGAACAATATTTCGATTCACATCACACGCTGGCGAAGGGTTTTATTGAACCGGCTCGACTAGTACATAATGGATACCCCTCTGAAATTCATCAATAACCAGATAGTCGAATATTCCATGCAGGTAACATACAACCCGCTGGAGAATGAGGGGACTATTGTCTATAATCTCTTTCTTATACCAATAGCCGAACGCGAATATGCAATCCAGATCCTCAAGCGCGTGGCAGCAGCAGGCATTACGGTTGGGGATATAGTGCGGTTCGTTGAACCGGGTGAGTCTCTTGAGGGCTACAGAATCCCGGAAGGCATGCTTGGAATATGTACCCTCTGCAGCATTACACTGGATGGCATTCTCCTCAGGCGCGGAATTGTCACAAATCCCATTGGTGGCGGTGTTATTGAGGTGGAGTCAAATCTTCCCCGCAGGTTCACGCACATGGTCCTCTATGAGGCAACCACCTTCGACCCACTCCAGGTGATGGCATCACAGGATCTCACCTCAGTGAACCGGGTGATGAAGGAAGGATACGGAAATATCCTTGGAAATGTCCGTGAATGCCATATGGAAGCAGAAACACTCCTTGCCGAAGTACTTGACGAATGCGTGGACAGCCATTTCTCCGGTATCCTCGAGATCGGGATGCCCAATGCCTCCATCCTTGGTGTTTCCGTGAGCCCCCAGTACCTTGGCATCGTCGCACTCGGGGGCACCAACCCCTTTGCGGCAATGAAAGAGGACGGGCATCCGGTAACCACCCTTGCGATCAAAGGGCTGATGGATTGCAGGCTGATGGATCCGATCTCACACTTCTGAATATCACTAACTCTTTCGATCTAACCACTCTCAGCTGCGGCAGGAGTATCACCTGCCCTTTACGTTCTCATAAGGGAAAACAAACCGAAGATAACGCGCCCTGCCGCCCCCATATTAATACAATGCGATACAAACCACATCGCCGTTAGATCCCGGTTCATCCACAGAGGCTTCCCGAGCCTACCTATTCCTCCCATCTGCCACACCTCCGATTCGCAATCCCCCTTTTTAAATATTCTTACATCGAAAAGAACTTTGATGGATATCTGGAACGGCACTCTCCCTGATCCCGATCTGCGGACAGTGGATGATATGCGGATGGTGCTTGCAAATCCTTCCTGTGATGCTTCAGGTCCTCTTTACTATATGTACCGGGATCTGGCCATGAATGATGAAGATCGTGCGCTCCTTCGGGCAGGGCAGATAAGGTACGATATCACCATGATCACCCCGGGGTCTGTCTGTGGTGAATTCATTAAGACAAAAGGGCACCACCATCCTCCAAACGATGCCGGCATTCCGTACCCGGAAGCCTATGAAGTCCTCTCTGGCCGGGGCCATTTCCTCCTTCAGGCATCTGATCTCACCGATGTTGTCCTTCACCCGGCAATCAAGGGAGACAAAATTCTGATCCCTCCCGGATTTGGCCATGTGACGATCAACCCCGGCAATGATCCGCTGGTGATGGCAAATATCGTCTCGGATACCTTCTCAAGCGACTATGCCTTCTTTGAGGCATACCGGGGAGCAGCATACTATGAGATGGATGATGGCCGTTTTGTCAAAAACCCTCTCTATACCCGTGTCGCGGATCTTCGTCTTCTGGAAGCAGTCGATCACCCTGAGATAGGGATCGTCAGGAAAGAGCCGTTGTACAGCCTTATTGGCGATCAGACGATTGCTGACCTGATGAACCGGCCAGAACAGTTTACGGCGACCTGGGATCAGTGCCTGCGAGACTGAGCGCGGGCAACCGCTTATGAGCACTCTTCTTTACCAGTGAAAGTACCCGTTCCTGTATCTCATTTTCAGCCTTCCAGGTATTCTCTTCAAGGGATGCAAGTGCAGAATCAAGCTCCGCATAGGAGATCCCGATCTCCTTCTCATCACTCTGGCCCTGCCAGAGGCCGGCAGACGGCTCTTTCTTCATGATTGCATCAGGTATTCCCAGTTCCTCTCCCATGAGATAGACCTCTTTTTTTAAGAGGTGAAGGATGGGCTGGAGATCTGCTGCATTATCTCCCCATTTTGTACAGTATCCGATGAGATACTCTGTTTTATTTGAGGTACCGATGACAATCCGGTTCCTGAGATTTGCCTGGTAATACAGGATCGTCATCCGCGTTCGTGCCATCAGATTGCCGTTTAGGTGCGGCTCATCAACAAACCCGTCTATCCGGCGGTATGCCTCAATGATACCATCAATTGGTATGACCACAGGTTCAAGTGCAAGCTTGTCACAGAGTTCCCGGACATCCGCTTCATCTGCCGGAGGGGTGGCGGCAGTTGGGAGGAAGAATGCTGATACGCGCTCACTGCCGACAGCTGCGGTGGCAAGAGCAGCAACCACCGCTGAGTCGATCCCACCGGATATGCCAAGAACCACTCCATCTGCTCCCGAAGACCAGATCCCCTGCCGGATGAGGTTCTCGATCCGGGTCTTTTGACAGCCGATATCACACTGCATGATGATCAGGGATAGGTTCTCCTCTGATACTACTGTTTGGTATCGGGTATGCAGGATCGAATCCTTCTGCCGATATGATACACTGCATAGAGTGTTGAGGGATGACGGCTGGTATATGCTCCGAGAATCCTCCGGATATTCCCGGAGAGTTCATCTCCCTCCTCCTCTACAAAAATAACTCCATCAAAATGGAGGGCGGCATAGAGTCGGACTTCAGTTGTAGGAATGGTTTCAAGGGGATATATCCAACAGATCTCTTCCGGTCCGGAGCCGGATCCAAGAGACCTGATATCTCCCGAAACAAATGCCTTGAAGATAGTTTCAGCCTCATCATCAAGTGTTTTTCCATAGGCAACAGCTGTGATCCCGGCAGCTGAAGCACATGCTGAAATATCTTCTTCTATCGTATGTCCGGAATTCCTCTTGTGAACCAGAAGTAAAACCCCTGCAGACGTAGCGATCTCTTCTGCACTTCTGCGAGCTTTGCCCTCACCGGTATCGATATGAAGGGCACAGAGTTTGATATCGCGTCTCTTCTCCGTGAGTCTCAGAAGGATGGAAAGGAGAGCCGCGGATGCAGCTCCTCCGCTCAGAGCAACGCCGATCCGATCCCCTGATCTGAGCCATTGGTTCCTGCGGATCTCCCGTTTTGCTTTCCCCTCAAGATCACGGATGAAGTGATCCCTGCAGAGCATTTGTCCCGAATAGCGCTGGCTGATGATTGCATCATTCCTGCATTTTGTGCAGCGCAGACCGCCATCACTTATCATAACCTCCGTTCACACCTTGAATAGAAAGATGTATCTTATCACCAGAAAATACGATTGATATGGAATCAGCCTCCCTTCCGGACAGAATTGAATGGGATGCGAAGATGCCCTTCATCGGGAAGACGGAGATCCGCCAAATATTTCTTGGAATCGGGATCGCCGGTCTTGCCCTCACACTTTTTCTGGTTATTCTTGAACTGGCAAGCCCGACACCCGCATCTGTCCTCGATTATCTCTTCATCGGAATTGGTATAACGGCCTTTATTCTCTTTCTTGCATTTATCGCGGTTCTTCTTCTCCATACCATTACACGGGGCGGACATATCTACCACTTCATCATCGATTCGGATGGTGCTGCCTATCTGCCGGGAAAAGATGCTCAGAAGATGACAGATACAATGGCGGTCCTTGGTATCCTCTCCGGGAATGTAACGGCCGCCGGTGCAGGCCTCATTGCCCGTGGACAGGCATCCGGGGGAATCCGCTGGAAGGAGGTGAAGTCTGTCCGCCTGATCCCGGATGAGAAGAAGATCTATATTGCCCGGAAGGCACTCATAAACCCGGTCATGATCTGCTGTACTGATGAAACCTACCTGGTGGCAGTTGAACTTGTCAGACGCTATTCAAAGAAGCAGGTAGTATGATATTTTTCATCTCAGCGATCCAAAATATGTACCAATGCCACCTTCCGCCGATGTGGTCCGGGATCTCCACAAGTACGAATACACGATCCTCTATGCAATAGAACGGCTCATGAAACGATACCGCTGGGTACCTTTTGATGATCTGAAACGGATCACCCGTCTCTCGAAGCGTGAACTTGAATATCGGCTGGGCGAGCTGATGGAGAAAGATCTCGTCAGCTACAATGCCGTTCCCTACCCGGGTTATGGACTCGTCTTTGCAGGATATGACTGTCTCGCCCTCCATACCCTTGCAGGTAGAAAAACGATATCGGCACTTGGCTCACTCATCGGGGTGGGAAAAGAGTCTGAGGTATACGAAGCCCTCGGCCTTGGGGTGCTCGTCCTGAAGTTCCATCGGGTTGGTCAGCACTCATTTCAGTCTGTCAGACTGAAACGGGACTATATGACAGATGATGCCCACTGTCCCTGGATCTTTGCCTCTGCCCTCTCTGCAGAGCAGGAGTACGAAGCATTGTTGCGTCTCACCGGAAAGGTACGAGTCCCCGTTCCAATCGACAGGAGCAGAAACACAATAGCCATCTCCTATATACCGGGTGTGAACCTGAATCAGTGCACCCTCACTGATCCCCGTCCCGTTTATGAGGAGTTGATCAGCGAAATGCAGAAGACCTACTCCCTGGGAATCATCCATGCCGACTTCTCCGAATACAATGTTATGGTGAATGAAGACCACTGCTGGATCATCGACTGGCCGCAATGGGTTGAATGCTCCCACCCGAATGCCGATGATCTCCTCAGGCGTGATGTCGAGACGATCGTCACGTTCTTCAACCGGAAATACCGGATGGGTATAGATCCGGATGATGCACTGTCTGCTATCACCGGGTGATAGGTGTGCGGGTTTATGGGATCGATATCGTCAGGGGTTCGGTTCGCTCCCAGTCCAGACGCCCTTCATTTGCACTCTGCCGGATTGAAGATGGCGAGATCGTCTCTGAGACCGAGGTCTCGCTCTTCCGCCTGCTCAGGATTGTAAACGCCGAGGAGCCGGATATCCTTGCAGTTGACAGCCTTCAGGAGGTGGCAGCAGACACAAAAGAGGTCTATCTCTTCCTCCAGTCTCTCCCCCCAAAGACCGATCTCGTCTGTGTCACCGGCGGGGGAGATCATCGTGAGAGCCTGGCACAGGTTGCAGGCAGGTACAACCTCACCTTCAACCGTTTTGATCCCTTTGCAGAGGCGCGGACATCTGCCCAGGTGGCCTTACTAGGTGCGGGATGCCGGGTTGTTGCATTTGCCGATGCATGCCTGATAAACGTCTCGCGAAGGCGTTCTCCCGGCAAAGGCGGCTGGAGCCAGAACCGGTATACGCGAAAGATCCATGGCGCGGTCCGGGCAAAAGGCCGGGAGATCGAGATGACCCTGATAGAGGCGGGCGTTCCATATGATAAAAAGGAGTTTCGGGCATTTGGCGGCAATTCGCGGGTGATCTTCCATGTCAATGCCAAAAGATCAGACGTTCCAATCTCAAACTCCCGCGGGTCTGATGTGCAGATCTCCGTCACCCAGCCGCGGCTTGAGCGTATCCGTTTTATTCCCCAGACCAGCAAGCCGGGATACCTGATTGCAGGAATTGATCCGGGAACTACAATGGCACTTGCACTTCTGAGCCTTGATGGAGATCTCATCCACCTCTCCAGCTCCCGGGTCACCTCAGTTGCAGAAGCAATTGCAGGGATCACAACCTATGGACGCCCGCTGATCATCGCCTCGGATAAGAAAGAGATGCCGGGAACCGTGGAGAAGATCCGCAGGTCCTTCAACGCCGTCTCCTTCCTCCCAAAGAATGACATTCCGGTCTCCGAGAAGTACGAGCTTGCCGCTGATATCAATTATACAAACGATCATGAACGCGATGCCTATGCTGCGGCGATGCTGGCATACCGGCACTACAAGAACAAGTTTGCAAGCCTCTCCAAAAGGCTGCCTCCGGGAATTGCCCTTGATGAAGTCCGTGCCCGGGTCGTCCGCGGCCTCTCCCTCGAACAGGCCCTCGCAGAACTTACAGGAGACGAACTCCGGAAGGGGCCTGATGAAGCAGCGCCACAGGAAGCTGCTCCGGCAGAGCCGAAACAGTCCCGTGAACAGGATGAGATGATCCGCAAGCTCCGGGGGCTTGTCTCTGAACTCTATCTGGAGTCACAGAAGAAAGATGATGAGATCTCCCGACTCCGTCGGCTCTTAAAGGCGGAGCGGTCAAAGAAGAAGGAGACGATACTGCGGGATACCGAGGTGATCCGCCTCCAGGGGATCATCGCCAACCAGAAGAGATATCTCCGGAAAGAGGAGAAACGAAACAAGGGACTGCGGAAACAGCTTGAGCGGCTGAAGACCTATGCCGATCTGAAACAGGGAGAGGATCTCGTACCGCTGAAGGTGCTTGATGCCCTCTCACGGGATGCGATCAGGACGATGCGGTCTGAGATGGGGATGACATCTGATGACTGGATCTACCTCATGAGAACTGATGGATGGGGTATGAATGCGATCCGTGAGCTTGCTGACGCCCCGATCGCGGGAGTGATCGTGACGGGGCAGTCCCCGCCCTCACAGGATCTTGAGACAGCATTCCGGGAGTTTAAGATTCCCCTCCTCTCGGGAGAGGGACTTTGTATCCGGGTTCAGGGATCTTTTGGGGCATGCCCAAAAAGCATCCTTCTGGAACGGCATGCCAGATGGCAGGAGGAGCAGGAGCAGTATGAACGGAGCAGGAAAGCCGAATCGATCGAGGATCTCTTCAAATCATACCGGTCGATGCGGGAGCAGGAGGTGAAGAAAGGTGGATGATCGAATGCTACTGGATGGGATCCGGGGGATTGTTGGTGAGAAAGAGACTGAAGATGACTGTTCAGTCCTCGATATCGGCGACCGCCTCCTGGTGATGACCACCGATATGCTCCATGAAACCACTGACTTTCCGAAAGGAATGACCGATTATGAGATCGGGTGGATGGCAGCAGCCGTCACCCTCTCGGATATCGCCTCGATGGCAGCGTCCCCTGCCGATCTTCTGATGGCCGTCGGGCTGGATGATCCTGCACGCCTCCCCGGCATCACACGGGGTGCAGACGCCTGCTGCCGTTCTGTTGATGCACGGCTTGCAGGCGGGGATATCGATCGGCATGATGAACTGACGATCGTCTCAACCGCGATCGGTTTTGTGGATCATGAGAAGATACTCAGGCGTTCCGGCGCACAACCCGGCGATCTCGTCTGCGTCACCGGTATGCCGGGGAGTGCAGAGGCGGGTCTTGGAGGAGATCTCCGCTACTGGAAGAACCTGATCACTCCGGTTCCCCGTGTACTGGAAGGAAAAGCCTTCTCGGAAGGTGGGGCATCCGCAATGATGGATATCTCAGATGGCATTGCCCTCTCACTTGCCGATCTCGGGCGGGTATCGAAGGTAGGCTTCTCTCTTGACCCCTCTCTCTTCCCGCTCATCCCGGATCTCCCCATAGAGAGAGCAACTGATCTCTTCCTCTTTGGCGGCGGTGACTTCGAACTGATCGCAACAGTGCCCCCTGATCGATTCCCGGTTGCGGGGGTGGACGCCACAGTCATCGGGGTGGTGACGGAAGATACGGCTATCCTCTCCGGCGGCTCTCCCCTCCCTCATCGAGGGTATCTCCACCGATGGGAATGAGGGCAGGATCGATTGGTATTAATCCTTGTTTGCTATACCCTGATCAATGTACTTCCATGCCCTGATTCCCTTCAAGCCGGTCAACCCCAAGACCCGGCTCTCGTGTGTGATGGATCAGCAGGAGCGTGAAGGGTTTGCATATGCAATGCTTCAGGATGTTGTATCCGCTGTAAACCGGACGGGGTGTTCGGCAACCCTCCTTTCGACTCACCCCTATGCCTGCGAGAGTGCACTGGTTGCTGTCAGGGATGAAGGGCTCAATGAGGCGATCGACTGGGCACTTCCGCAGTTTCACTGTCCGGCATTGATCATTATGGCAGATCTTCCGCTCGTGACCGCAAAAGTACTCCAGCGGGTTCTCTCAACTGATGCGGATATGGCAATTGTCCCTGGCCGTGGCGGGGGTACCAATGTGATCTTTCTGAAACGCCCGCAGTGTTTCCATGGCCGGTACTATGGATCGAGCTTCCAAAAGCATCTGGCAATGGCAGAAGAGTGCGGTTTTTCCGTGGACGTGATCGATTCGTTCCGTCTCTCAACCGATATCGATGAGAAGGAGGATCTTGTTGAGGTGCTGATCCATGGAAAGGGAAGAGCACGGGAGTACCTGGAGTCGCTTGGTTTTGCGGTGATGCATGAGAAAGGACGGGTCGGGGTGGTGAGGAGCGATCCTCCACGTTATTAATCCCGATTATCCAGTTTCCTTACCGCGCCCATAAAGAGACATTCATCAGGGGCGATCGTCTCGATCCCCTCACCCTCACCGGTTTCAATATCGAGACCACGGACAAGAACAACCGGGATACATTCGTCGGCCTCGCCCATCAGAAGCTCGGCTGCTGATGCAATACAATCCCCTACAGCACGCCTGGTCACCTCGAGTTCCCGTCCAAAGAGATCCTTTGTGCCCCGACAGTCACTCACAGCCGCCATACCCGAACACCCGATCGTGACGCCCGAGACGCCAAGCCGCATCGCATGGGTTCTTGAATCGATGATAAGAACCGCTACCTTCCTGTTTGTCCTCTCAAAAATTTCCTTCCGTATCTGGTATGCCGAGGCATTCGGATCAAGAGGGAGGGGAATGATGGTGCCATCAGGGGCATTTGAGCCGTCGACTCCTGCATTCGGGAGAAGTGTCCCGTCTTTGAGTGAGAGGAGGAACCCCGGTATCCCGCCGATCACCTCATCGGACTCGGAGATGACCACCTCGGCGACCCGCGGGTCCATATCAAAGCTCTCTGCATACCGTATCGCCTCTTTGGACGGCATGATGTCGTCGAGCCTGATCACGCGCCCTTCTGCTGTTGCAAGTGCAGACTCTGCTATGACGATGATATCGTTGTCGTGAATTTCTCCTGACTCACCAACTGATGCAAGGATTCGGTCAACAATATCGTCCCCCGGCTCTATGAGCCCCGTTTTACATCCAAAGAGAGAAAAGGAGAGGCTCATCGTCTCCTCATCTCCCCACAGACTTTGATCAGGTCAGCTGTTTCCCGGATATCATGGGTCCTGATCATATCCGCTCCGGAATCAATCAGGAGGGCGGTTGCGGCGAGAGTCCCGGAAAGCCTCTCTTCGGCAGGCTTCCCCAGGAGATCGCCGATAAAACTCTTCCGCGAGATCGCACCGAGAAGAGGTTTACCAAAAGTGGCAAATTCACTGAAGCGGCGACAGATATCCCAGTCATCCTCAAAGGTTCGCTCCGGCACCCAGCGGCCAACCCCCGGATCGAGGATCAGATCCTCGATCCCGTATTGCCTGCACCGTTCAATGACAATTGCCAATGCCCGCATCGTCTCGTCTGCGCCGCGTGCATCTCCCGGTGCAGCGACGGCTGCCATTGCGATCACCGGGAGGCCGCTCTCTGCGGCGATCATCGCATATCTCTCATCGGCAAGCCCATGAATGTCATTAATTGCGTCAATATCATATCTGAGGGCAACCTGAAGGGCTTCTGCATGCATCGTATCGACGGAGATGGGAATCTCAAGCCCTTCAAGCTCCAGGAGACACCGTTTCAGCCGTTCACATTCTTCAGAGACCGGGATCTCCCGGCTTCCTGGTGCGGTGCTCCGTGCACCGATATCGATGATATCAGCACCTTCCTCAATCATCCGCTCTGCAGCAGCCAGTACCCCGTCCGGGGGGACAAATGATCCTGAAAAAAAAGATTCGGGGCTTGTATTAATGACGCCCATCAGCCGAACCGGGTTCTCTCCCCCGATCCCGATTGTTCCTATACGAGTGGTCCGCATGACCTCAGCTTTTCAGCGGCGAAGGTATTCTCCATCAGGGTGGCTATTGTCATCGGGCCAACACCGCCTGGCACCGGAGTGATTGCTCCTGCTTTTGTCTCCACCATCGCAAAGTCCACATCGCCGCAGAGTTTTCCATTCTCATCATAATTTGTTCCGATATCGATGACAGTCGCGCCCCAGCCGACCATCTCGGCGGTGACAAACCGTGGCCGACCAACTGCTGCCACCAGGATCTCCGCTCTCTGAGTGATCGATGCCAGATCGATTGTCTTTGAATGAGCAATAGTGACGGTTGCATCGGCATTTGTCAGGAGGGCGGCCATCGGCCTGCCGACTTCAATGCTCCGCCCGACAACAACGGTATTCTTTCCGGCCGGATCGATTCCATATTCGGAGAGGAGTGTCATCACTCCTAGCGGAGTGCATGGGGAGAAGAGGGGGGATCCTGAGAAGAGCCGCCCAAGGTTTGTCGGGTGAAACCCATCAACATCTTTCATGGGATCCACCGCCTCGATCACCGCATGGGTATCGATCTGCTTTGGGAGCGGCAGCTGAACAAGAATCCCGCTGATCATCGGATCGTCATTCAGCCGGTGCACGGCATCCAGCACATCCTGGGTTGATGCGCCGGCATCAAGTTCAACTCCGATAGACCCGATCCCGACCCGCTCACATGCCTTGTGTTTCATCCTGACATACAGCTGTGATGCCGGATCCTCCCCGACAAGAACGGTGGCAAGCCGGGGATAGAGCCCTGACTCCTCGATCTTCTCAGCCAGAAGCGCAAGCCGTTTCTCCGAGGTCTTCTTTCCATCAAGGATCATACTGCATCAGGGTAGAGCGGGAATCTGCTCGCGAATTCAACAACCTCTTCTCTCACGGCTTTGATGGTGCCTGCATCCTGAATATTGTTTATCACGCGGCCAATCCAGTCTCCGATCTGTTTCATTTCATCCTCTTTCATCCCGCGGGAGGTGACGGTCGGAGTTCCGACCCTGAGGCCTGATGTAACAAACGGACTTCTCTTCTCGCGTGGGATCGTGTTCTTGTTTACGGTGATCCCGGCGTCTCCAAGGACATTTTCCGCTTCAAGACCGGTGATCCCGTGGTCTGAGAGATCGAGGAGGACGAGATGGTTATCGGTTCCCCCGGAGCAGAGCCTGAGATTATTATCCGCAAGGGTCTCTGCGAGAACACGGGCATTCTTCACAACCTGTTTTGCATATTCGGTATATGAGGGTTGGAGCGCCTCTTTGAAACAGACAGCTTTTGCAGCGATGATATGCATCAGCGGACCTCCCTGCATGCCGGGGAAGACGGATTTATCGATCGTTGGTCCGTCCTCTTTTCTGCAGAGGATTGCGCCCCCACGGGGTCCGCGAAGCGTCTTATGGGTAGTTGTTGTGGTATACTGGCAGACATCAATTGGAGAGTTGTGGATACCGGCTGCAACGAGACCTGCGATATGAGCGATATCTGCCATACAGATCGCGCCGACTTCATCGGCGATCTCGCCGAATGCCTTGAAGTCTATCTCGCGTGGGTAGGCGGATGCGCCACAGACGATCATCTTCGGTTTCGTCTTCCGTGCCATCTCGGCGATTGCACCGTAGTCGAGTGTCTCGCTCTCATAATCGACACCATAACTATGCACCTCATACAGCTTTCCGCTGATATTGACGGGTGAGCCATGGGAAAGGTGGCCGCCCTGTGTCAGGCTCTGGCTCATGATCACGTCCCCGGGCTGGATGGTTGCGAAATATACTGCCTGGTTTGCCTGACTCCCGGAATGGGGCTGGACATTTGCATGTTCTGCAGAAAAGAGCTGGCAGAGCCGGTCGCGTGCGAGATTCTCGACCTCATCATGGAATTCGCATCCGCCATAGTAGCGTTTGCCAGGATATCCCTCGGCATATTTATTGCACATAATTGAACCGGTTGCCTCCATGACAGCTCGGCTCACCACGTTCTCAGATGCGATCAGTTCAAGCCCGAAGACCTGCCTCTGGTGTTCTTTTTCTATAATACCGGCGACTTCTGGATCGTCGCGTTGAAGGAATGACATATAAATAGAAATGGTGGTAAAAAGGTAATATCCTTTCTTGTAAACAGTGAGGCAAACCATTATCATCAGTGAGTCAGATCGTACAGAAGAGGGGGAGTGCGCGGGAAATGGATGCACGAATGAAGTTTCTTGAACATGAGTTGGAAGAGAAGGAACGGGAGTTGAAGATAGTGAAGCGCGAGGAAGAACCGGTACATACTGCCGCAGCAGATGAGGATGACAGGATCGCCGCACTCGAGCGGAAGGTTCGTGAGCTGGAGGCCCTGCTCAAAGGAGTGACTGCCGAGATGCTTGATCTTAAATCAGTCACACGGAAATTAACCCGGAATCTTGAGGATCGGGAGCCAGGCGGTGCTATAGGCCCTGCTTCTGTTTCAGAGCAGATGGAGCACAAGCCCCGTCCGCGGGTTATCCCGGATGAGGAGCCGGTACGGGTTCGGCAGCGGCAGCCCTCACCACCCCCGGCGGCAACTCCCGGCCCTGAGGCCGAGCCTCCTGTCGATACATCGGATATGGAGCTGATCATGCAGCCGGATGGCACACTGAAGCATGAGAGGCGGAACCGGAATGATTACATTGTGGCAAGCAGCGGCTATGCTCCAGCGACCAAGATGAAGAGGGGGAAGATTGAAAGCAAGATCTATGAGGCCCCCGATGTCGATCCAAAGAGCGGAGTGGTGATCTCCGGGAAAGAGAAGGGTGATGATACCTCTGCAAAGACGATTCAGCGAAAAAAATAAAATGATAGTGAAGGTATGATTGTTGCACATAACCCTGCTTGAGATCGACAACTTCAAATCATTCGGACGAAAGACGAAGATCCCTCTTGAAACGGGTTTTACCGTCGTCTCCGGTCCGAATGGTTCGGGGAAGAGCAATATCTTAGATAGTATTCTTTTTGCGCTTGGAATCACATCAGCCCGTGGATTGCGTGCTGAGCGGCTGACCGATCTCATCAATACCGGCTCAAATAAAAATACTGCCGAGGTACATGTCAGTTTTTCAGATGGTACCCGGATAACGCGCCGGATCAAGCGGACAGCAAACGGCTATTATTCATACAATTACTTAAACGGGCGGCTCTGCAAACAGGGTGATGTCCTCTCTTTCCTTGCCGGACATGGGATCAAACCCCAGGGGTACAATATCGTGATGCAGGGGGATGTTGCCCGGATCATGGAAATGTCGGATATCGAGCGGAGAAAGATCGTTGATGAGATTGCCGGGGTCTCTGAATTCGATCAGAAGCGCGAGCAGTCGATGGCCGAGCTTGAAGTAGTGAGATGGAGGATCGAGCGGGAAGAGATCCTTCTCCACGAACTCATCGAGCGGCAGGAACTGCTCAAAGTCGAACGGGAAGCGGCACTTGCATTCCGCCGTCTTCAGGAGGAGCTTGACTCCTTCATTGCCAAGAGAAACGTTGTGAAACTTCGTGAGAAGAAGTGGGAAGAGATAGAGATCACAGGGATGATTGCTGATACCGATCGGGCACTCTCCAGAATAAATGATGATATCGCCCATGACGAGCATGAAAAGGCGTTTCTCCGCGACGAGATGAAGGGGATTGACGAGGAGATCCGCCGGAAGAGCGGACCTGAATATCTCCGTCTCCTCTCACAGATTGAAGAGGCAAAAGGTGCTATCCGGACTTCCGAACAGGGGATCCAGCGAAATACTCGTGATCGTGAAACCAACCTCGAGGCAATCAACCGCAAGTTTGCAGATATCAGGCGTTCAGAGGCAACAGTCAAGGAGCGGACCGAGGGTATCAGGAATCTCTCAATCGACCGGGCAAACCTTGGGATGGAGCTTTCAACCCTGAAAACGAAGATGGAGAAGGCTGAAACCGATCTCAGAGCAGCAAGCAAGGATTCCGAGGGTGCGCAGGTAGAGATCTTCTCCTGCATGCAACAGCTTGAAGAACGAAAAGCAGATCGCTCCCGTCTCCTTTCTGAAAAAGATACGGTCATCGAAAGGAGCCGGATCAGGGTCTCTGAGCGCGAGCGGCTTGCTCCAAGGCTTCGGGCAGCACAGGATGAGCGGAGCGAAAAGGAACGTGAGATCCGGGAGGCATCAGCCGATCTCGAGCAGATCCGTTCCGTTCAGAAGGCCCACGATCAGCAACTCTCTGCTGTCGAGAAGAAATCGATGACTCTTCGGGGTTCGTATGAAGAGGTTCGGGCGGAGATCAGATCGCTTGAACAGAAACTGATGCAGCTGGAAGCACGGCAGCAGGCGCATGGTGAGGCGGGTGGCCGTGCTGTTGAGGCGGTACTCGGGATGGACGCGGTGTACGGGACTATCGCACAACTCGGAAAAGCACCCCCCGAATATGCAACCGCACTCAATATTGCTGCCGGAGGGAGGCTCAATCATGTTGTCTGCCAGGATGATTCCATTGCAGCCGATGCGATCCGGTTCCTCAAGGAGCAGCGTCTGGGAAGGGCGACGTTCCTTCCTCTTTCAAAACTGCGGGTTCCGCCCCCGCTTCCCCCGCTTTCAGGAGATGGTGTCATCGATTATGCGATCCGGCTGATCGAATTCGATCCGGCGTATGAACGGGCATTCTCCCTTGTCTTTGGAACTTCAATCGTCGTCGATACGATGGAGCATGCACGAAAACTTCTCGGCAGACACCGGATGGTCACCCTTGAGGGCGATCTCCTCGAACGTACCGGGGCGATGACAGGCGGCTCGGTGAAGCGTGATATCAGGGGTTTTGGTGCTGCTGTCGACAGGGAGATGGTGCAACTCCGGGAGCGGCTTGCCGGACTCAGGCAGGAAGAAGAGGAACTTGCTGCATCGATTACACGACAGAATGCTGCGGTTGAAACACTCCGCTCAGACCGGCAGGAGGCAGAGCAGAAAGCTGCCCGGCTGGAGCTGATCATCGAAGAGTACGGGAAACGGATGGTACAGCTGGATGGTGATATCGAAGCGCTATCCTCTGCTCTATCAGAGCTTGAAGGTGGAGAGGCCGAGATATCTGCGGAGATCGCTGTTCTTGAAGAGACTCTTGATGCGATCACCGATCAGATCAGCACCATCAATGTACGGGTAGATGAGATCAAAAAGCGGATGGAAGCATCCGAGGCGGTCAGGCTTGCAGAGATCATATCTGATCTGAAACGATCTGTTGAGGATCTGGAACGGCGTCTCAGGAACAAAGAGGCAGATATTGCGGATCTCCAGCGCGAACGCCAGTACTTCTCAAAACGCATCGAAGAGATGACAAAAGAGAAGGAGGAATTGGTTGGGGCCAATCTCCGGCTTGAAACCGAAAACAAGGCGTATGAAGAGGAGATACAGGTGTCCCGCCAACGGATACTCCAGCTTGAAGAGGAACAGCGATCTTTCTCGGATGAGATTGAGGCACTCCGGCAGAAGAGGAGTACACTTGATGAACAGATTGCCGATCTCGAACGACAGCTCATCCGTCATTCCAATGAGAAAGAGCGGCATTCGATCCAGGCTGAAGCACTCAGAGAGCGGGCGCAGTCTATCGCCGCCGAGATCGCTGCGCTTGCCCCGGAGACAGAAGATTTCGAATGTGAGCTCTCTTCAGAGGAGATCGAGGAGGGAATTGCGATCACCGAGCGGCAGATCAGAAAGATCGGGGCGGTCAACATGCTTGCGATTGAGGAGTATGATCGTGTCCTGGCACGGGTGATGGAGCGGACTGAGAGAAAAGATATCCTCTCCCGTGAACGTTCAGATCTTATCGAGCGGATCGAAGGATTCGAACGGATGAAACGCGAGGCATTTCTCTCGACATTCGAGGCGATCGACTCAAATTTCAAGGATATATATGGGCGGCTTGCGCGGGGCTGGGGTCGGCTGATTCTGGAAAATGAGGAGGATCCCTTTGCCGGTGGCCTGACGTTTGAGGTGCATCCTCAGGATAAGGATGTCCGGAGACTGAATATGATGAGTGGTGGGGAGAAGTCGCTTGTGACCCTCGCCCTGATCTTCTCGATCCAACGGCATATGCCTGCCCCCTTCTATGGCCTTGATGAGGTGGATATGCATCTTGACGGATCCAATGTGGAGGGGATCTCGCAGATGATCAGAAGTCTCTCAGAGACCTCGCAGTTCATCGCCATCTCTCTTCGGAAGCCGATGATTCAGGGTGCTGATCGTATCATCGGTGTGACCATACGGCCGGACAAGAGTACCCTTGTTACTGGTGTGAAGTGCAATGCCTGACGAATCGATCAATGAAGAGCCGATCGAGATCCTTGTCCGCATGGCAGAAGGTGGGGAGATCGATCCCTGGAATATTGATATTGTTCTTTTAACAGACCGTTTCCTGGGTGAGCTTGAGAGGCGGCGCGAGCTCGATCTCCGTATCTCCGGCCGGACGCTTCTTTACGCCTCCATTCTTCTCAGGATGAAATCTGATGCCCTGATCGAACGGGTGCCCGATTTAGGGGTTGAAGAGGATGGGGAGGAAGATTTTGGCGAGGATATCTTCTCTGACGGTAGTCAGGATGGAGAGGGAATCGAGTCTCATCTCGGTCCGATCGAGGTGCTTGAACGGGAGATCCAGCGGCGGATCAAGCGGAAGGAGTACCGGACACGGCCTGTCACGCTCTATGAACTTATTACCCAGTTGAAACTGGCAGAGAAAGAGGAGCGAAGGCGGCAGAGGCGGCGGCATCTGGATGATGACGATGACCTCTTTATAATCGCCGAGGATGTCGTTGATATCGCTCATGAGGAGGCTTTTGAGGAGGCGTCATCGACGATCTATGCGACGCTCCTTCTTCTTGATCCCGAGGGATTTGATCCTGTTCCTCTCTCCCGTATAGCATCTGAGATCGGGTGTCACCTGTATGATGTCTATATCCCCACTCTCTTTCTGATGCTTGAAGATCGCGTCGATCTCATCCAGGAGGATTTTTATGGGGAGATCCTGGTTGCGCGAGTTCCGGTACCTGCCCTCTGAATGGGGCTGTTGGGCGCGATCCTGCATGCGCGAACCCGGTGTGGTTGCCCCTGATGCCAGCAGTTTGAGGTGGTTATTCTCTGCGCGATCCCCCCTGGTCCCCTCATCGCACCGGGTATTCTCGCGTATCTTTGGTATTCCGGGGGTCGGGCATCGGTCCTGACCTCATGTTTTTGGTGATCAAAAGAGAGGGTATAAATGGAACTTCTACGTATCTAATTAGGTCGCAGGGCAACAGGATGCAACGAATCCTGGAGTAATTCTCTCCGGGATTTGCGTATCCCGCCACCTCGCCGGGAAACCGGTCTGGTGGTGACATGCCCGTGTGGGGGCAGCTGCCCTGAATATGGCAGCAGTTCCCGGGGCCCGGTATCAATGATGCGGGGTGCCAGAGAGGATGGTTGCAAGGGGTCGTTGCCTCTGAATGAGAACCTATATAACTCTTCAGAGACAATGATTGTAGCTTGCAACGAGACACAGATTCGGGGTCAGACCCGGTGTCTGTGAACTCAATCCGCAGTGTATAAATAGGAACACTGCGAATATGGTAACTCCAAGATTCTTTCAGTGGAGGACCAACGCAGCCGGATTATGCCGGTGTTGGTTCTGACGTTGGTATTGGCAATGCGGACATTCATTGAATGACCGCTGATTCCGAAAAGTTACAGTCAGTCGAAAGACAAAGTGTGCTTATTAATTACATTCTGGTTGATCCTGCCAGAGGCTATTGCTATCAGGGTTTGACTAAGCCATGCGAGTCGAGAGGTGAAAGACCTCGGCATACTGCTCAGTAACACGTGGATAATCTGCCCTCAGGTGAGGAATAATCCCGGGAAACTGGGGCTAATACCTCATAGGAGACGGGTGCTGGAATGCTCTGTCTCCCAAAGGTCCGCCGCCTGAGGATGAGTCTGCGTCCGATTAGGTTGTTGTTGGGGTAACGGCCCAACAAGCCTTTGATCGGTACGGGTTGTGGGAGCAAGAGCCCGGAGATGGATTCTGAGACATGAATCCAGGCCCTACGGGGCGCAGCNNGGCGCGAAAACTTTACAATGCGAGCAATCGTGATAAGGAAACCCTGAGTGCCTGTCAATGCAGGCTGTTCTGGTGTCTAACACACACCAGGAGAAAGGGCGGGGCAAGACCGGTGCCAGCCGCCGCGGTAATACCGGCTGCTCGAGTGATAGCCACTTTTACTGGGCTTAAAGCGTTCGTAGCTTGGTCGTTAAGTCTCTGGGGAAATCTTTTGGCTCAACCAAAAGGCGTCTCAGGGAAACTGACGATCTTGGAACCGGGAGAGGTAAGACGTACTTCGGGGGTAGGAGTGAAATCTTGTAATCCCCGAGGGACGACCGATGGCGAAGGCATCTTACCAGAACGGCTTCGACAGTGAGGGACGAAAGCTGGGGGAGCAAACCGGATTAGATACCCGGGTAGTCCCAGCCGTAAACGATGTGCGTTAGGTGTGTCAGTGACCACGAGTCGCTGAGGTGCCGAAGGGAAACCGTGAAACGCACCGCCTGGGAAGTACGGTCGCAAGGCTGAAACTTAAAGGAATTGGCG
>DAJQ01000033.1 GCA_002496395.1 Methanocorpusculaceae archaeon UBA456 | reverse complement strand
AAAACCCATACGAATCAGCGAATTGCCAAAAAATTAATTCTTTTTCTCATGCTCGATTCTATTGAGCTGTTCACGAAGCTTCCGGATCTCCCCGGTCGTCTCACGGTGAAAAGAAAGGAAGATATCTCCAAGGAGACCAAACATCAGAATAATCAGGCCTGATATGATCAGGAGACCGGTCAGGATGGTCATTGGTATCCGCTCAACACTCTGGAGCCAGTCATAAACGACATAGGTCCCGAGCACTACACCTATCAGAATGAGGAGAAGCCCGATAATGCCAAAATAAAAGAGAGGATTCCCTATTTTGGCGAGCCTATAGATGGTTTTGATGATCTTGTATCCATCCCGGATCGGATGGAGTTTGGTGGGGGTGCCGGGCCTCTGGCAGTAACTGACAGGAACAACCATTACTTTCAGCTCATTCCTAACTACTTCAGCTGCAATCTCGGTCTCGATCTCAAAACCCGACTCTTTCAGGTTCAGTCGTGAGAGCGAATCCTGGGTAAAGGCCCGGTATCCTGAGAGGATGTCCTGAAGATATGCCCCATGAGCCCATTTAAAGAGAACATTGATGATATAATTGCCAAAATGATTCAGGCGTGTCAGGGCCCCCTTCTCATACCCGGATAACCGCTCTCCTATGACATGGTCGGCGCCAGCCTCAAGTGCGGCGAGCATGAGATCTGCATCTGCGGGAGCATAGGTTCCATCACCATCAAGCATGAGAATATAGGGCTCGCGAATCATCGAGAAAGCCTCGATGATTGCAGCACCTTTGCCCTTCCCAACCTGGGTTGCTACCTGTGCACCTGCCCGCTCTGCAGCCTCTACTGTCCCATCAGTGCTCTTACCATCAATGACAAGTATTCGTGTAAAACCCATCTCCTGAAATTCACGGATGAGAGGTTCTATGGTTTTCCCTTCATTGAGGGTAGGAATGAGGATACAGACATCCGTTCTCTCGATGGCCATCGTACAATTATTAATAAGTACATTCTGATAAGTGCTTGTATGGGTGTTTGGAAGCCGGGGATACGCATCCTTGGCATCGCTGAGAGCTGGATGGGAAGAGAAAGATCGTTCCTTGCAGGAGTCGTCATGAGAGGCGATCTCAGAATCGATGGATCTGCGCTCACTCATGTGACTGTTGGAGGGATGGATGCAACCGATGCCGTGCTACGCCTCTTCTCCTCATTATCCCGAACAGACATCAATCTGATCCTGATCTCAGGTGCTGCAATCGCCTGGTACAATATCATCAATCCCGATCTGATTCAAAAGGTCACAAACACCCCGGTGATCATTATCACGTATGAAGAATCAGACGGCCTCAAAGAAGCGATCGGCCATCATTTCCCGGGCGATACAGAGAGAATGAATGCATATTGCGCACTCGGAGAACGTGATTATATCCATCTGAAGACCGGGTATGGTGTCTATCTCAGGCGATTAGGCATTTCACTGGATGATGCAAAACGGATCATCAATACATTCACCTTCGATGGCAGAGTCCCGGAGCCCGTCAGGGTTGCGCGGCTTTTTGCCCGTGCAGTTATGCAGTCCGCTCAGAACGGGAGATAAGCCGATCACGATCCTTATGATACACATCAAGTCTGACAACATCACCGGGTCGAAACGTACCATCAGTCAGATCAAGGAAGATCCTTGACCCCGGATACCAGTAATACCCGGTTGATCCGGTTCCCTCCATCCTCTGAACACCGATATGGTATGTCGGGATGAACTGATGAGCATTCATTGAAGAGATGAGGGCTCCGGAATCCCTACCATTGACAAAGATCTCTGCCCTGAGATCGTCATTTGCAAAGGCATTGCTCCCGGCATGTGTTATGGTCATCCTGCTGTCATAATTCAGCCCACCATTTTTTTCACAATGGTGGTTCAGCTGTGTGATCGCGAAGATCTCCGGCGGCTCTTCTGGAGATCCTCCCGGCCAGAGCGGGATATGCAACATCAGAAACAAAAGAACCGCAAGAATAAGTGTGATGA
Organism: Methanocorpusculaceae archaeon UBA456; assembly: GCA_002496395.1. Taxonomy (GTDB): domain Archaea; phylum Halobacteriota; class Methanomicrobia; order Methanomicrobiales; family Methanocorpusculaceae; genus Methanocalculus. The sequence continues at coordinate 52,618 of DAJQ01000033.1, read as the reverse complement.
CAACGAGGAGCAGGACACCCTGAACCTGCGATACTGCATCCCCAAAACGGCCACAGGACATCATTCAAAGGTTATATGTCCGGCTATTTATGCAATCTGAAAAGAGTCTGTATGAAGAGGGAGAGATTTATTAAAAAAGGGAGAACTCTTATTCCTCAAAACCCAAAAACGCAAGTTCGTACATCCAGTCAAGAAGGAGTTCGCAGGTTTCAACAACACATTCGCGCTCACAGCCGACACAGGGGATCAGGTGTTCACCAGCCATCAGGAGAGAGGGATCAATCACCCGATTTTTTGTTGATTTTAAGAGATAGGTCTTAATCCCGTTTTTACGGTATTCATGTCGCTCAACCATCCCTGTATCGATGAGCTTCTTGACAATCCGTGAACACTTTCTGGAATCAACATTCAGGAGTTTCCATAATTCGCTCTGAAGAACACCATCGCTCTTCGACTGTATCATCTGGAGCGCTTCGTCAAACACGTCATCAGTCATAGTGCGTCAGAGGGCAGGTGCGATGCTCAGAATATTGTTCCCCCGTATGACAACACATCCGAGATTTCGTTCACGTGAACCTTCTGTCATCTCTGTGGCTTCATCCATGTGGAGATTGAGGTACTCATCAACCGCAATAAGCCTCCCCTGAAGTTTTCGCCCGTCATCCTTAATTTCTACGATAATTTTGGAATCGACGAGAGAATTTACCTTTTTAATAGGCAGAACAATACTTGACACCATTATCAATACTATCGCGGGGTTGCCACATTAACCTTTTCATATAACTTAAAAATGAAGAAGATCAAAGGAATGGATCAAAAGGACCGTGTGCACGGGAAAAACCAGCAATTCTGGAGCCATCTTCTCTGACCGGGTCAAGCGCAGGATCATCAAAAATGTCAGCGGGGCCAATCAGATTCCCCGCTGCAAGTGTGAAGGCAAGGCAGACAACCCGGGGTGGCCCTCCGGAACGGGAGCCCTGTGCATCACAAAGAGAAACCGGTATGAGTGGCATCATTGGCCGTTCTCCAACAGAGGAGCGCACCATGTACGGCTGGGCAAAAGGCTCAACCGCTTCACCATAGTTTGGAAATATTCCACCTGTCCTGAGGAGAAGGGCAGGGGCAGCCGTTTCAGACAGCCCCGTCACAGATGCGGCATGCTCCCCATCTCTCTTCGACACGATTGTGACGCGCGTCTCTTCCGGCCTCCTGATCGAGGCGAGAAGCCGATATGTATCCTCAGGAAGAGAGAAGCTTCGCTTTGAATCATGGGAAGACGTGGAAAAGACAAAACCCTCCAGAAGTGCATCATCAGTAACAAGCCGTGTTGTTGAGAATGGATCGCCAAAGATACGATAGAGATGGAGATTAAAGAGATCGGCGGTTGGATGGTCGGCAAGGAAGAGAAGGATCTCTTCAGATCTCCGCTCGGCAAACGACAGCGTGCATGATACGGTGGAGGTTTTGGCAGGGGAGAAGATATTCTTCTTCTCGAGATACTCATGACAGGATTCAAGAACCCCCTGTACCAGGGAATCAATCTCTTCCTCCTCCCGGTGGGTCATCAGAAAACCAAGCGTATCCCCACACCGAAAAACAAAGGAGTCTATCAGAATTCCACCCTCCTCTTTCTTCAGCAGGCGGGCAGAGAGCTCAAGGATACCGGGATGTACCCGGTGTCCTGCCGGAAATCCGCCGGGGCGGGAGGAAACAAGGGTGCATTTCAACAGCAAAGAGTCCCGCATATCCACAAACTCCTTTATTCGGGAAGCACTTCCAGCCGCTCGATTATCCCTCTGCTCCCGACATAAATCGGCGTCTTCTGATGGACCTCTCCCGGAAGAATATCGAGGAGATTTGTGGAGCCATTGCTGATTCTGCCGCCTGCCTGCTCTGCGAGGAATCCTATCGGCTGAGCTTCGAAGACCAGCCGCAGTTTCCCTTCAGGCTTTCCACGCGCGGCCGGGTATGCATAGAGGCCGCCATATCTCAGGATCTGGTGGAAGTCAGCGACAAATGAACCTGAATAGCGGCTCTTTGCACCTTCAGCCTCAAGCGCTGCAATAAATTCAGCATGTTTTTTTGTCCATTGCGGTCTCTCACCACCACTCCCATAGAGATTTCCCTCAGGCATGGTGATGGAATCCTCCATCAGAAGATATCGCCCATCATCTGCCAGAGAGAAGAGAGCGACACCTGATCCTATTGAGAGGGTGAGGGTCGTCATCGGGCCATAGAGAAGATAGAGGGCAGCCTTCATCTCATTTCCCTTTCGCAGGACCGAACATCCCTCATAGATCCCGACAATTGTACCAACTGCAAGATTCACGGCAATCAACGATGATCCATCAAGCGGATCCATCACAACAGAATACCTGCCCCGTGAACCCTGGCATTCGAAGATCTTCTCCTGCTCTTCAGATGCGATCAGAGAGACAAGACCGGATTTTGCAAGTACTCCGGTAATATGGGTATCCGACCAGGTATCCATCTCTGCCTGCAATTCACCCGATGTGTTGAGGGAGGCGGCATACCGCTGATTCGAGATAAATGCGCTCCGGATTGGGCCTGCCTGTTCTGCAATCAGGCAGATGAGTTCGGCAAGATCAGCCTCACAATTCTTCTCCCTGAGATACTCCTGTACTGTAATCATATCCTTATCACTCCGTTCCGTCCCATCCCTGTACCGGGCAGACATATCATTTCGTCATCTGCTGGCATCTTAATTATGCCTCATTCTTAATCGGTGAACTCTCTTCTGTTCAGCATATCATGTACTCTCATGAGAGCTTCAATCGCATCTGATCGTTTCTGGTCGATTTTTGATCTGGAAATATATTCGATCAGGCGAGCTCTTTCTTCAACCCCCAGCACAGAGATGATATTCTCATAGGTACGTTCGGGATAGAAGAGATCTGTTGCAGTTCTGATAAGCAGAGCCTCCACCTCTTTTGAGATAATACCCTCTTCCCGGGCACGTCGAAACGTACACCGGATATTGACAAGTGGGTCAGAGAGTGGAGAGAATGTTTCGGGATCGAAGACAAGGGCCACCTCATCATCAGAGACAAGTGTTCCATTCCGGTAAAGTGAATAGATGACACCAATTCCTTCCATTCCAAGGGAATCCAGTTCTGCTGCCCTGAGTGCGCCCATACTTGACGCGCCGATCACCGTAATTCCGCTTCTGATGAGAGAGAGGATCTCGCGATGGCCAACAGCAGAATCCTGGAAGAAGTACCCGTCAATGATACAGACGAGGGATACCTTTGATCCGGATATGGCATTGAGATCCCCGCGCCTGATCGGCGGGAGGAATGTGGCATCCGGACAGAATGTCCGCGCCTCCTCATGAGGAAGACTTGGGCCGAGGTAAACGACTGCGCCGTGCATTCTTACACCGATCTCCTATCCTTTCCTGATCCATTGCATATACTTCAAGACCGGGAACGACAACCCTGACAACGGGAATACCGATCTCGGGCCGTGTCAGATCAGAGACGATCACCCGGTCAAATCCTGCTGCGACGATGCGATCACAGACATGCCTGATATCGGTGAGTAAATCATCACTTGTGTAGGCAGGCATTTTTTCAAACGGAATATCACCATTCTCCCGGAACCAGTACCCGTTCAGCCTTTTGGTCCGTTCATATCCGATCTGCCTCCTCATATCGGCAACCACCGTATCTTCGCGGGCACCATGAATCTGGGTGAGGCGACTCTGGGCAACCTCGGTCAGTGCACGAAGAAGCGCGATCTCCGGTGTGGTATGGGTGCCCATGCCTGTGACAAGAAGCGCCGGATCGCAGAGGGTGGTGTCATCTGCAACTGCGGCGCATGTCGGAATCCCGATATCGCTTGTAATATCCCTCAGGATAAGATCAATTCCTTCACGGGAGAAGCGATTGATAATCTCCAGACTGAGAGGATCCGTGATATCGACAATCCGGTTCCCGGTATAGCGGGTTGCCTCAACAAGCGACCATGCATCACGTTCGATTACTTCCAGCAGTCCATGGATGATCGCCTCTTCAAGAGTGTTGCCGGATGCAATTCCATTCGTGTTTGTCCGGTGAAGGGGAGGATAGGTGTGGGAGAGGGGATGGTAGACAGCATGTGCCGGAAGCAGCACCTCCTCGTTATTGATGATATCATATCCGGTCGCCCAGGGAATTGGTACATCCCTGTCTGCACCTGCCGGAAGTATGAGATCGAATGGATCAATCACGGGATATTCCCCTGAGAGCTCAGAATATCGTCCAACTATCACCGGATCTGAATGCATCTCAGCAGAACACCGCTCGATCCCTTCCATGATGGCGGAGACCCGTGCAGCAACAGGTGTTGCTCCTTTCCCATTGTAGACGGATATTGCTCCACCCTCGGCAGTAGGCCTGATACAGGAGAAGACAGGTATCCCAAGGCGATCCAGGCCGGTGATATCTGCCACCCGTGTGATACCGGCCTGTGGAAGGAGAGGTTCAATCCTTTCAAGGGTTGACTCGGGAGATACAGCCCGGTGTGTTTCGATCATATACCCTTTCGGGCAGCTTTTCAACTGCATCTGAATCTGTTAGATCTTATCCTCTCAGATACTTACTACCTTTGCATTATGAATCGCAATCAAGCTGCCAGACTATATAGGATCACGGCAAGATATCAGAGCGTATGAGTGAGACGCATGGAACGAAACGGGATAATGCGCTTGATGCCACCCGTGGAGTATCTCTTATCGCAATGATCGCATACCATATTATCTTCGATCTACATTATTTTGGAATCATACAGTTTGACCCGTTCTTTCGCTACATGGCATATCCGATCGCCGGTTCATTCATCTTCATCGCCGGGATCTCTCTCCACTTAAAAGCTCAATCAATCGGGATGCAGACATATTCCAGAGCATCTGTTTCTCCATTCATCTCACGCGGAATAAAGATACTCGGTATTGCAGCGGGAATAACGATTCTAACCTGGATCTACCCCCATGAAGGATTCATTATTTTTGGGATCCTCCATCTCATCGGAGTCTCCACGATCCTCGCGATCCTCTTTCTCCCGCTTGGAAAATGGAATATCCTTCCTGCTGGCATACTCATTCTCATCTGGTTGAGCATCTTTCCTCTGTATGGACCCGCCTACCTGATCCCACTCGGAATCTATCCACCCGGTTTCTATACGCTCGATTATGAACCGCTCATACCATGGTTCTCCCTGATCCTTTTGGGAATAGCAGCAGGATCATTTCGGTACTCCAAAAAGACACAAAAAGAACGGAAGAACAGAATTGTGAATCTCCTGGCTGTTCCCGGACGAAATTCTCTTCTTATCTATCTCATTCATCAGCCGATCATCATTGGATTTCTTTTTCTGATCAGACAAGCCGGGATCTGGTAGTCTGAAAAATTTCAGAGAGAGAAACAGAAAGGTTAATTGTTCTGCCTTGAGTATCGATTAGTATGTGCGCTGGTTTTTTGAAGGGTTTCTTTGGGAAGAAACCTCACATAGTCTACAGTCCGCCACCACCCTCAATATCCCACGGTGCTGGCATGCAGATACCAGAATATAAGAACAAACCATATTTCATCGTCGCTTCTGTTGAGATGGGAAATACCACCACAAAATGTATCCTGACAGGAACCAGCCTTGAAACCGGTTTATGTTATGTCATCAACAAGACAGTGAGTATGAGTCGTGATGTCCGTCCCCCAAAGCCGGGAGAGGAGATCTTTGGAAAAACACTGGACGGAACCGAACTGACACGGGAATCTGTGACCGAACTTGTACGGAATACGCTGATCCAGTGCCATCGTGATGCAAACCTCGATATCAAAAATGATCTTGACTTTGTGGTACGGAGCACCGGGGTTGTCGCTGCAATGGAATCCCCCGATCAGGTCGGCGACTTCGTTATCGCGCTCGCCAATGGTTGTCTGGATGCCGGGGTGCCTCCGCGAAAGATGACCCCGCCAATGTCAATTGATAATCTCCCTAAAAAACTAAAGGAGCATAGCTTCGCGGACCGCCTCGTCTTTACGGGTGCAGTTGCCGGAGTTATTCCACCAGTTGGTAGCACCGGAGTGGAGATGGTGGCAAATGAGATGGAAGGGGAACTTGCCATGGCAGGAATCAAAGAAGGGGCAAAATGGACTCCGGTTGATTTTCGAAATCCCTGCATATCACTTGATTTTGGCACCACACTCGATGGAAGAATTACAGGAGATGTTCCCTCTGATGCAGATAATCCGTTTGCAAAAACAATCGGCAATTTCTGTGGTCTTGCAGGAGCAATTCCCGATGCAATCATCAGAGGAACCGGTCTTGTCGAAGGGAGGACCGGCACCGCACTGGATGTCTTTGGCGAAGGGAGTGGAGGCGGAAGTTTCTCTTTTGGAATGCACAGGAAGGTTATCTCGGACTATGTGGATCTCTGCAATCAATATATTGATATCAGGATAGTTCCCTCGGATCGAAAGCGGTTTGGACGTGTTCCGGTCTATGCTGATGTAGCAGCGGAATCTGGTGTGGCGCTTATCGGATGCGATTGTGGTGTCGACGGAGATGGGATCGACAACCTCAAAAAGATTGGTGCGGAGATCTATGAGAAATACAGATTACCAGTTGTAACAGAGATCATTGATCGTGTCTGTGCCAGTATGGCACTCAGGATGATTGATGTCTGCAATGAACGACATTTCATACCAGAGAATGCATCCATCGGTTTTACCGGAAGAGCAGCGATATCAGGAAAAAAACCCGAATATATCCTTGAAGGGATCATCGAACGCGAACTATTTGCAGATCCAATCGATCATCTTGTCTTTGTCGATGACGGGCTCGCACGGGGTGCTGCATTGATGGGGCGCTGTATGAATTCGCTCGGAAAACCGAATAATCCCCTGGGCGGCGTCCGGGGAGGGAAATGCATCATGGGTAGAAGGATTAAGATTGGGAGATAGATGATGGAAGAAGCAGAGTTATTTGATCTGGTTATCCCGCCGGGAGTGCCACGAACGATTATACGGACAGTTATTGAGAAATTTAATGTCGAACTGGTCCCGCATAAAACCCGCCTGTCTTTTGCGAATATGGATGGGGATGAACGTGAACTACTGGCATTCCGGGGAGAAAGGGAAGAAGTGGAACGCGTTGAGGCGTTCATGTTTGAAGAACTGAAAAAATTTATCAATTAATTTTTTTCCCCACTCCAAAAATAGAGAGGAGAAGTGCTTTTTGTGCATGGAGGCGATTTTCAGCCTGATCCCAAACAGCACTCCGGGGTCCATCCAGAAGTTCGTCAGTAATCTCACAGCCACGATGTGCCGGGAGACAGTGAAGAACAATACATTCAGGAGATGCGCGCTCCAGTAGTTCTGCGTTCACCTGATATCCCAAAAAGGATGAAAGACGCTCCTTCTCTTCAGCCTCCTGACCCATGGAAATCCAGGTATCTGTATAGACTGCATCGGCACCCTCTGTCGCTTCCAGAGGACTCTCACACAACCTCACAGAACCTTCTGCTTCGGCACGGCGGATACACTCGTCATCAGGTTCATACCCTGGAGGAACGGCAACAGATACATTCATTCCGGTCCGGATAGATGAAAGGATAAGTGAGTTACAGACATTGTTTCCATCCCCGACCCAGGCAACATTCAACCCCGATAAACGGCCAAAACGTTCCTTCAGAGTCAGCAGATCGGCGAGAATCTGACAGGGATGCTCCCTGTCTGAAAGGCCGTTAATGACCGGGATCGCAGAAGACGCAGAAAATGCCTCAATTGAGCTGTGGGTATGGGCGCGGATCATAACTGCCGAGAGATAGCGTGAGAGCACTCGTGCAGTATCGCCAATGGCCTCGCCACGATCCAGTTGCATATCCCGTGGGTTGAGGTACAGGGCAGATCCTCCAAGTTCAAACATCCCGACTTCAAATGATATCCGCGTCCTGGTCGATGACTTCTCAAAGATCATACCGAGTGTTTTTCCAGAGAGGTGCGGATGAGCGATATTCTGTCGACGCTCTTCTTTCAGCCGGATTGCATCTTCAATGATCCCTGAGATCTCTTCAGACGAGAGATCCAGAATAGAAAGTACATTCATCGCAATTCCTTCATATGATTGATACGATCGGAAAGAATGGTTTCCTTTCCAATATCCGTCCTGTACCTGACATTTCCACGAACCGAGGATGCCGCAGTCTCAGCTGATCTCTCTGCATCTGCCAGTGTCTCTCCGACACCAACAAAGGCAAGGGAACGGGATGAGCGGGTAGAGAGAGCTCCATCCTTCTCTTCTACATTGGCATAATAGAGGAGGGCATCATGAGCTCCTGAAAGCTCAATTTTTTCTCCTGTTTTCGGATTATCAGGATAGCCTGCAGGGACCACATATTTGCATACGGTTGCCTTTTTGTCGAAGACCACATCAGACTGGCGGAGAGTTCCATCAGCAACACGCATGGCGATCTCGGAGAAATCACTTGAGAGTATTGAGAGAACATTCATAGCTTCCGGATCTCCAAATCGTGCATTGAATTCGATAACTTTTGGGCCTGCTGCTGTATTCATGAATTGTCCATACAGAATTCCACGATAGGGAAAACCCGATCTATCCAGCGCCGAGACGACGTCATGCATTATCCGAAGAGCGGCTGCATATTCGGATTCNNCAGACAAAGGGGAGCCGGTGATCAGGCATGCTGTATGATCCCATTCCACCAGTATTTGGACCGGTATCACCCTCAAAAGCACGCTTATGATCCTGGACAAGGGGCATAGGGATGAGAGAATTGCCATCGACAAATGCCATAAGGGTGAATTCCTCGCCAATGAGACGCTCTTCAATGACCATACCTCCCTGAATTGAGCGGGCGTACTCAAGAGCACCTGCACGATCAACCTGTTCTCCCATCACCTTGACGCCTTTTCCTCCTGTCAGGCCGATTGGTTTGATGACAACATCATCTTCATGTGATGAGATAAAATCCACTGCATCCTCAGGATCAGAAAAGATGCGATATGCAGGAAGACCATCGATCTGGTACTCCTTCATGAGCTGTCTGCAGAAGGCTTTGTCGGTCTCGATCCGGGCGGCTGCCCGGGTCGGTCCAAGACATCCAATACCACACTCAAGCAGGGCATCGGAAACACCGGCATGTAATGGAGCCTCAGGTCCAATCACTGCATAGTCGATCTCTTCGGTCTTCGCATATCTGACAATTGCCTCAGTATCAGTTTCGCTTGCAAGTAAAAAATCACGGCAGAGTGCAGTAATGCCGGGATTTGGATGAGACATCACGGCATAGAGTACGGACTCTGGATTGCAGGAGAGTGCTCGTGCAAGTGCGTGCTCCCTTCCGCCACCACCCACAACCAGGTAATTCATGCTCATGTATTTGAACCCTTCTCCTATTATACTCTCACTTTTTCAAAAGATCGCTTACCCGTACAAGCGGGCAGAAAGAGATGCCTGCCTTCTCCATACGTGATGCTGCACCCTGCTCACGATCGACAATGGTTACTACCGTATCTACACAAGCACCAGCCCGCCGTAATTCTTCGACTCCATAGATGGCGGAGCCACCGGATGTAGTAACATCTTCAATGAGAAGCACCCTCCTGCCAGCTACATCTCCGATAATCCGCGCAGCTTTCCCATGATCTTTCTCAGTCGCACGGATGATTGCATAGGGTTTCCCCGACACAAGCGATACTGCAACTGCAAGCGGGACACCCCCGACTGCAACACCGGCAACCAGTTCAAAATCATATGCTTCAGACACAATGCGACCGATTGCACTAAGCAGATCGGGATGTGTCACTGCCTGCTTTATATCAACATAATATGAGCTCTTCTGGCCGGAAGCCAGTGTAAACTCACCAAATTCAATTGCATGATACTGAATCAGGAGTGATGAAATATCGTCTACCATGGTACATCCTTTATTCCAAGTGCATAGCCAATAATATTTGTTCCACGATGAAGAACCGGGGTGAGGATCAGAATTGCAATTGCAATTCCGATTGTGATCGCAGAAAACAACCATTCGGGATCAAAGATAAGAAGCAGGATAAATGCGCCAATAACAAGATCGAACTGATCGGCAACCGGCCATTTCTCACCCCTTTCAACCCCCCGTCGCCTCTTCAGAAAACTCTTTGACAGATCGCCGAGGAGTGCCCCGGCCGCAAGAAGGGTGATCGATACGAACGTATGTTCTGGTAACCAGACGATCTCTGCATGGGATTGGATAAGAATCTGAAGAAGACCGATGACCACACCTCCAACGATCCCAAAAACCAGGCCTTTGATTGTCTTGCCATCACCAAATATCCTTCTGCCATCACGCCAGCATCTTCCACCATCAATTGGCCTCCCGCCACCAAGAGCTGCTGCAACCGGATTTGGAAGATAAGCCGGAAGCATCACCCAGAGTGCGGATATGCCGATAATGATGAGCGAATAGATATCGATATCACTCATATCCTATGTACTATAGTGGAAGGTTTAAAAAATACTGTATCACATACTTACTCTGAAGGTTTTCGCGGGTGAATCAAGAATGCTGATCAAAAAGACAAAAAGTATCTGCCCGGTTTGCAGAACGGTGCTTGATGCGGATCTGATCGAAGAAGATAATGCTGTTTGGATCTGCCGTGAATGTCCGGAACATGGCAGCTTCAGATCATTGTACTGGTCAGATTACGCAATGTATCGCAGGTTTGATGCCTATAATGCCATCGGCCAAGGTGTACAAAACACCTGGCTGCCTGAAAGCCCGAGTGGATGCCCAAATGATTGTGGTCTCTGTTCTGAACACAAGTCAGGAACACTGCTTGCAAATATTGATGTCACAAATCGCTGCAACCTGAATTGCGAATTCTGTTTTGCAAATGCCCGCGCATGTGGTTTTATCTATGAGCCAACGATGGAGCAGATAGAAGAGATGTTTCTGCTCCTCCGATCCCAAAAGCCGGTTCCACCCCCGGCAGTTCAGCTTTCAGGCGGTGAACCGACGATGCGTAACGACCTTCCCGAGATCGTCAGAAAAGCAAAAGAATATGGATTCAACCAGGTACAGATTGCAACAAACGGGATCAGGCTTGCACAGGATAAACAGCTTGTTTCAGACCTGAAAGATGCGGGTGTTTCTACAATCTATCTCCATTTTGATGGTGTCACCAGAGAAACAAATCCTCATTTGGAGATCGGCAAAAAAGCCATTGAAAACTGCCGGGAAATGAAAGTTGGAATCGTCCTTGTCCCGACGATTATTGGTGGGAAGAACCATCATGAGGCTGGTTCCATCATCAGGTTTGCAGCCGAGAATATCGATGTTGTCAGGGGAGTCAACTTCCAGCCGGTTGCATTTACAGGTGCAGCAAGCAATGACGATATCGAAAAGGAACGGATCACTATTCCCGATCTTCTCAAAGGAATTGAAGAGCAGACAGAGGGAACACTACAAGCAGCAGACTTCTATCCGATCCCATGTGTCGAGCCGATCATCGATCTGGTAGAATCATATACCGGACGCCCCCAGATACAGTTTACCGCAAACCCACACTGTGGAGCAGCCACCTACCTCTTCGTCACAGAAAACGGGCTTGTTCCGGTGAACAGAATGGTGGATGTTGATGACTTTTTTAAGTCGATTGATACCATTGCAGAGGGTTTGAAGAAGAAAGGAACGATCAATAAATACCGAACCCTCCTTGAGGGTGTCAATCATCTCCGCACCACCATGAAGAATGATCATCCGGATAAGATTGATTTCTATGGACTCATTACAAATGCCCTGATTCACCAGAATTTTGATGCTCTCAGAAAATTCCACTGGAATGCGCTCTTCATCGGAACCATGCATTTTATGGATAATTATAACTATGACATCAACCGGGTAAATCGGTGCTGTATCCATTATGCAACACCTGATGGAAGGATCATCCCATTCTGCAGCTATAACAGTGGGCCGATGAAACGTGAGGAGGTCTGGAGAAAACACGCTCTAAAAGAAGAGAATACATCTTTTTGATAGTGATGTGATCTTCCGATGATCAGAATCATTCCAAAACCAACCGATACACCAGAAGATAATTCAACACAGATGGTACTTGATGCCCTCGACACACTGAATGCAGAGTATGAACTGCTTCATCTCAATGAAATTAATCCTTTCAAGGTTCCCTGCAAGGGCGATCTCATCTGGGTCTGCGGCATTCGCCAGAATGGTGTTGAATTTGAACAGATCAAAGCCCTCTCAATAAACAATCGCCTTGTCAATACCCCGGATGCAATCGCCACCTGTGCAAGCAAGGTGATGACGTCCGCGCTTCTGTGTCACCATGGTGTACCGACACCAGAGACCCTTTTTACCGCTTCACATGAAGCAGTTGAAGAGTTCCTTACAAGGCATGGTAGGGCTGTGTATAAGCCGGTCTATGGATTTGACGGAGATGGTATTTTTATCTTCTCTGATGTCTCCGATCTGGCAGATCCCCCTTATTATGTTCAGGAGTATATCAAAAACGATCGCGATTTCAGGGTCTTTGTCATCGGATATAATGCCGTTGGGGCAATATACCGGCAGTCACCCCACCTGACCCATAATATCCATAAGGGAGGGGTCGGCACACCGGTTGAGATCGATGTCGCAATGAGGGAGATTACTGAGGCAGCAGCAAAAGCAGTCGGAATAGATTATTGTGGTGTTGATCTTCTCAGGACAGATGATGGATATACTGTCCTTGAGGTGAATGGTACACCAAACTGGCATTGTATGGATGCCCCAATACCCCGTCTGCTGGCAGAATATCTGGTCAGAGAAGAGAAGAGTGTGAAAAAAAGAAAGTAAATTTTACTGCGAACATTCGATCTCTTTCAAGGTCTTCTCTGCAAGCTCCCTCATTCTGGAACTTATCCTTCCCGATGATCCAAGTTCTGCATCCTTCATAACATTTGCAAGTTCTGTTGCCAGGATGAAGATTGCATACTTATGCTCAAGCTTACTCTTATGAGCCTGGGAAGGGTTGATCTTCAGGGACTGGTACTGAGGAAATGAGATATCAGGACTCATTTCTTCAAAATAACCCTTGATATCTGCTAACATCTGGTGGAGTGCGATCAACTCATCTTTATGCATCGGATCACCCGTAAGTACGATCATGATGGCTGGGAATAAAAGAGTATGGATTAAAAAGAAAAATTAAAATACTATTGCATACTCACCATACGTAAAGATATTGGTCTCTTGACAATACCCTGAAAATCACGCGCAGCGATAAATTCCAGGCCTTTTGCGGCAGCTACATCCAGTATCCTCTGATCCACATTCATATCAAGGAGAACACCTGCACTCTCGGAACCATACTCTTCAAGGAGATCCTCAAATTCTTCAGGGGGAAAATCATGAAGAGGAGAGAGATCCGGAGAGAGAAAACGTCCAAGACCACTGCCATACAATGCCTTTATGTGCCTGCCCAGGGTCGCATCTCCCCCTTTCTTCTCAGAGGGCTGGATGAGGGGCATCTCTTGTGAGCCGTTATCAAATCGCCCCTCCGGAGAGAGACTTTCACCTGGAGCAGTCGTATGTGAGGAGTTGGTCGAACTGCCCTCTCCAACGGCATTCTCCGGAATCTTCTCTTCAATGATATCAGGGGAGTAAGGATACAGGGTTGGCTGGTTTCCATGATCTGATGGAACCTTTCTTATGTCACGATTCACCTGATCACGGACATATTCAATCGGCATCTTGTTTCTTAAGGCTTTGACGATCTCCTTCCGGCTGAGATCCTCAACACTCTTACCCCGGGGTGGATATGCAACAAAATCAATATCCGCAATCTGGAGAAGCTCACGCAGTATCAGTTCTCCACCACGATCCCCATCGAGGAAGACAGTTGCAGTCTTCTTTTCGCAAAGACTGATGATGATATCGGGGACATTGGTTCCTTCTACCGCCACACTATTTTTTATCCCATAACGGAGGAGATTCAGAACATCCGCTCTCCCTTCAACGATGATAATTGCATCGGATTCCTCGACATTCGGGCCGGCAGGAATACGTTCTTCTCCGATCATCCTGATCTTTTCAATTCTGATCGATTCACGCACTTCATCAAGAAGATCCTGTGAGTCGATTGTATCCTCTTCAAAAGCATCCAGAAGGAGCTCTTTTGCCCGTTCGATGATCTTTTTCCGTTTCGCTACTCTGATATCCTCAATGCATTCCACACGGACGCGTGCAACGCAGGGACCAACACGATCTATTGTCTCAAGTGATGCAGCGAGAATAGCTGTCTCTGCCCGATCCAGAGACGAGGCAATGAATATTTCACCTGTAGTCTCTCCACGTCTGCTGACGATCTGAACGTCAATACGTCCGACCCTTCCGGTTCTCTGGAGATCACGAAGATCGAGATCTTCGCCAAGCAACCCTTCTGTCTGGCCAAATATGGCTCCGACTACATCGGGTTTTTCAACCACCCCCTCTGTTTCGAGATGAATCTGAATAAGATACTTTGTCGTATCTGGTGAATACATGTAAACGCACCTCCATCGATCATGCAATTATGTCTGCGCTTGATCATAGGCATTATGTCATAAGGATTTGCGATTACTTAAAGGAACCCATGGTGTAAATGCCATTTCAAAAAACCAGATAAGCCTGCCATATGAGAGAAAGGGACAGATACATTCCATTGAATGGCGATACGTTTAGAAAAGTGCGGCAAGCATTTCTTTGCCTTGGAGAGGAGTTATCCCGGCAATCTGGATCACTTTTCTCGATGACTGGTGCCCGGATATAATACGAACATCCGATTTTGAAATACCCATAACCTCTGAGATGAGATCGATGATCGCTGTGTTGGCTCGTCCTTCAATCGGAGGGGCAGTGATTGCAATACCTATTGCCTTTCGCCAGGCATTATATCCATCAGGGAAGGCATTTCTTCCTGATCCTGCATGCACATCAAGAGTGATCAACAATCCTTCATTGGATATCCGAAATGCATCCTCAAAAGAAGCCATAGTCTCTGTGGGTTAATGTCACCCGGTGATAACTGATTTCGGTCATTGGTGGCTGCTGCCATTCCTCCCGCATCAAACCCGTCACCGGGTGGTGCCTGTCTCGCAGACGGGTTGTCCCATGGATCATCTCATGACATACGGCATATTGATCACCTGGGGACCTATGAATGCGACTATGTTGGCACATTATTCTATTTGTTCCCCGGGATGATAACCCCTTCCCGGCATCCAGGTCCCAGGTTCATGAGCATACTCTCCCTCATGATATGCAATCCTGCCCATACAAACCACAAGAGAGGGAAAAACTCCCATCATACCCTCATATGGAGTCCAGCCACACCTGGAATGAAGTTTCTCGGATTGTATTTTTTCTGGTTTCATTGCATAGAGGGCGAAATCTGACCGTTCTCCCTCTCCAAATCCGCTTGACGGAATTCCAGGAATCCTGCAGGGGGCTGTTGCAGTCTTCTCGATGACTGATTGGAGAGACAATGTACCTTTGAACACCTCGTTCATCAGGAGCGGGAGCATCGTCTCAACCCCCGGAAGTCCTGAAGGTGCGTCTGCAAAAGGAACCTGTTTCTCTTCCCTCGTATGAGGGGCATGGTCTGAAGCGATCAGATCAATATCATCCCATGACGCAAAAAGCGCTTTTCGTTCAGATTCCGGTCGCAGAGGGGGGTTTACCCGCCCAAACGTATCCTCAGGTTCAAACTGTTCTATCGAGAGGAAGAGATGGTGGGGAGTCACCTCTTTTGATCCTGGCGCTACTGCCAGCGATTGTGAGGAACTGATGTGACAGATATGTGGTTTCATTCCTTTTGGGATGATCGATCGTATCTGCTGAAATGATTGTGCTTCTCCCTCAGCGGATCTGAGGATATTGTGATCTACAAGAGTATCCGGCGATCCGGGAAGCACCTGTTCACAGTGGATGGTAGCGGGGGCGCGGAATGAGTGGATTGAGAGAAGCGCATCTTGCAGCTCCGCAAGGCTGAGCGCATCACCATAGCTTGAAGGGGCAGCGAAGATCTCGCCAAATGCCATCGCACCTGCATGCCAGAGCGGGAGTGGATCCGAGTCCGTGGAGACGCCTCCGTTTACTCCGAAGGAGCAAAGGGCACCCGCAGATGCCTCCCCGATGCGATTCTGGAGCTGTTCGCGCGAGAAGAGGGGAGGGAGGGTATTTGGCTGATCGACAACCATGGTAACCCCTCCAGCGAGTGCTGCCATGGTTCCTGTCCTCCAGTCTTCCTTTGCAGACTGGATTCCACCACGCATATGAACATGAATGTCGGTGGCAGCCGGTATACAGAGGAGACCACGACATTGAATCTCCACATCTGCTCTACCTGCACTTCCAATATGCAGAAGTGTTCTGTCCCTGAAGGAGAGATCGGCCACCCTGCCGGAAGGAAGAGTGGCGTTTCGCAGGACCAGATCTAACATACCCGTGGCACCGGATCTCCAAGTGGCGGTTCGATAAAACGCTCGCCACCAATACCGGTCTGCATCACCACACGTGATCCTGAAATAACCTCCCCAATGATGGCAGCTTCAGCGCCAGTCGGGTGAGATCGGATGGCCGAGAGGATGGCTTCTGCATCTTCCGGTGCAACACCCATTATCACTTTGCCTTCATTTGCAACCTGGAGGGGATCGATTCCAAGGATATCAGCCGCAGACCTGATGCTCCGGCGGATCGGAACATTCTCTTCATCCAGGAGGATTCCTACACCACTCTTCTGTGCCATCTCATTTATTGCAGCGGCAAAACCGCCTCTGGTTGGATCCTTCATTGCATGAATGTCACCGGCAGCGAGCGCACGCTCAACAATCGGCCAGACAGGAGCAACATCAGATCTGAGCGTCTCGCCAAATTCGAAGCCTTCACGGTATGAAAGGATTGAGATTCCATGATCGCCGAGCGTGCCTGAGGCGATGATGAGATCCCCTTCCTGCAGGGTGCTGTCACGAACAGGACGATCAGCAACCCCAATACCTGCGGTATTGATGATGATACCGTCAAGAGAACCCCGTTCCACCACCTTGGTGTCACCTGTCACAATACTGGCACCGGCTTCGCCGAGCGCCTGATCCATTGAGGAGACGATTCGTGCAAGATCGTCAACAGAGAAACCCTCTTCTATGATCATTGCAGAGGTGAGGGCAATCGGGCGGGCCCCCATAACAGCAAGATCGTTCACTGTGCCGCAGACGGAAAGCCTGCCGATATCGCCTCCCGGGAAGAAGAGGGGGCGAACCACATGCGAATCGGTGGTAAGGACAATATTGCTGCCATTAATGGGAATAATTGCTCCATCATCAAGGGATTCAAGACCAACACCACCGGCATTATTATGCGAAAAAGCTGTCAGAGTCCTGAGGAGTTCGCCCATCACCTCTCCACCGGCACCATGCATCAGATTGACTTTCATTCTTCACCTGTATCTATCTCAATATTTTTTACTACAATCTCTTTTCCGGCAATAAGGGTGGGGAGTTTTCCACAATCCGGGCAGACATAGATCTCTTCTCCCTCATATCCGCATTCACAACGAGTCCTGGGAGAGATGATCTCGCAGACGATCTCTGCTCCGTTCATCATGGGATCGTCTACTGTGAGTGTCTCAAAAAGAAAGGAGACCTGTTCCGGATTTATCATAGCCATCTTGCCGAAGTTCACGGTGATCCTCGTTACATGACTGGCATTATGATCCAGTGCCGTTCTGCGTGCCGTTGCATAGATATCGTAGGCTATGCCATATTCATGCATCAGGCACCCATTGCCTCATAGACCTGTCGGAAAATCTCCCGCGTCTCCAGCCCCTCTTCACGGGAAAGCCGCTGGATAGCGAATCCGACATGAACCAGAACAAATTCCCCTACTTTTACGTCCACCAGATCAAGCCTGACTTCATGTTGGAGATCACCGAAATCGACAAGTCCGATGTTTCCGTCCCTGATCTCAATTACTTCTGCAGGCACTGCAATACACATGAACTGTTCCTCAGATCCTCTTGTATCCTCAAAGTGATAAAGAGAACGAATGTGGCTGACAGATACATGAGGGTTTTAGAAAAGTTATAGGGACGCCGGGGGAGAGATTTGAACTCCCGAGGTGCAACACCAGTGGCTTTCAAGGCCACCGCCTTTCCGGACTAGACTACCCCGGCCCGTACACATATATGCTCTTTAGAAATAAGAGATTATGGTTTCTTCACCAGACAAATGACAAGAATCGCCAGTGCGATCAGGGGCATAAGGATAAACGCCGGAGACTCTTCACCCGGAGTTGGGGCTGAAGCCTGAAGATCCCCAAATACATCCAATGGGGTGGCGCTCGTTGTCAGTGAGAGGATATTCTGGCCATAGAGGTGAACAGTACCTGTTTCCTGCCCCTCGGGATATGCCCTGATGTGGATGGTGCCCTCATTTCCCTGAATTGTAAATGTCTCGGCCCGGTCTGCCCCATGTTCATTGACGATATGGTGACTGCCGGATTCATCGATATACTCGATCACCCAGTCAATTCCAAGAGAAGTACTGATTGTTGCCGGACCGGATCTGGTTTGCATCACAAAATATGCCGGGTTTTCACGTGAGGCCGTCGCGCTTACAGAGATGATCGCCTCTGATGGTGTTGGAGTGACAGACACAGGAGTTTCCACACCGACCACCTGAATATCTACTGTTCCAATCATACCTCTCCGATCAGCGATCTCTGCGGAATATACCCCTTCCATATCAATTGGGACCTCCTGAAAGAAACGCCCCGTCAGATCTGTTGTGACCCATTGGGGTCCATAATATACACCAGCTGGACCATACACAGTCAATTCGATTCCCGCTGAGCCCAGTTCATCTACCCTGCCGTTTATTGTCAGCCAGCCATCATAATCCTGTTTTACCGGGGATGTTATTGTCAGGAGAAGGCTCCTGTCAATCAATTGGTAGATGAACCAGTTTCGTTGCGAGCCAAGAGGATAATCATCAGGAGCCTGAATCTCAAAACGATAATTCCCTTCCCTCAGCCCTTTTGTTTCAACTATTGTCCTGAAGCGCCCCTCATTCTGGACGACCATCTGCCTTATCAAATAATAATTTCCCGGACCTGTCACCCGAAGCGTCAGTGTAATTCCGGGGGGCAGGTTCTGGGAAACCCCCTCAACGACAATCACATCCCCGACATAACCCGTGAGACTACCTGAATCTCGTGGTGGCCCGATAAACTGAAAGGAGTATGCTCCGGCTACTGTGACACAGAGCAGAATGAGAATTGAAGCAAGTGCGATCTTTTTCATGATCGAGATATCATCTGTATATGGTTTTAATGGTATCCCGAACAGTTGAGAAGCCCCTTGCCTCATGGATGGGGGAAGATCTGATAGATGGTGAGATCAAAAAAACACTTACCATCATTCTGAAGTCCGGCGGTTGCCGCTGGAACAGGTGCAGGATGTGCGGATACCGGTTTGAACGGTACCATTCCATGGAAAAAAGCGAGCTGACACAACGAATGCTTGCCCAGATCCGGTGGATTGAAGAGAATTACCGCTCTTCGGACTACGATGTTGTGAAGATCTTCACCTCAGGGAGTTTCTTTGATCCTGACGAAGTGCCGCTGGAAGTTAGAATCGAGCTTGGAAAACTTATCAGGGGAAAGATTGTCATCGCCGAATCACGAGCAGAATATATAGCATCTCCGGATATCAGTTCATTTCTCAATCAGATCGATAGCGGCGATCATGAGATGCCCCTCTATGTAGCAATAGGGCTTGAGACGACAGATGATTTGGTGAGGGAGAAATCCATTGACAAAGGGATGTCGTTTGCCGACTTTATCAGGGCAGCAAAAACAGCAGATGAGGCGGGTGTCGGTGTCAGGGCATATCTCATGATGAAGCCCCTCTTCCTGACCGAGAAAGAGGCGATAGCAGATATGAAGACCTCTATCCGTGAGGCGGCCCCGTACTCGGATATGATATCGATGAACCTCTGCACGGTACAGAAACGAACAGATGTTGAGTACTATTGGAAACGCGGAGCATATCGGCCACCATACCTCTGGAGTGCCCTTGATGTCCTCCTCTCAACAGATGAACGGGTCAGCTGCGATCCTGTTGGCGGTGGCTTTGCACGTGGACCGCATAACTGCGGCGAATGTGATCGGGAGATAAAAAATGCGATCAATACGTACTCACTGAGCTTTGATCGCAGCCTGTTGCAGGCGGTATTTGATACACACTGTGATTGTAAAGAAGAGTGGGAGTATGTCCTTGGCCATGAGATGCCCTGGTGTATGCCCCTTACCCGATAGTTTCTGTCAGATTATCTCTTTAGAATGCTGGAGTGCGCTCAGTAGTGCCGGAATGAAGGTTCCTGCATCTGAGACCACACCTATTGCCTGACTGGTACCCCGATCCATCAGTTTTGTGACTGATGCCGGATTGATGTCCACACAGATCGTCTTCACATAGGATGGAAGACAGTTCCCAACAGCAACCGAATGGAGGAGTGTGCCGATCATCAGCACCATGCCGCAGTCTCCAAGATGTGCCCTGATCGCATCCTGTGCTGCCACAACATCAGTTATTACATCGGGGAGAGGACCGTCATCCCTTATCGATCCTGCAAGGACATAGGGGATACCTGCTTTTACGCATTCATACATGACACCGCCGGTGATTACGCCGGATTCAACGGCGGCTGCTATCGAGCCTGCACGCATCACCTCACTGATTGCGTAGAGATGATGTTTGTGACCACCGGTAACGAGATCCCCGGTTTTAAGATTCATTCCAAGGGATGTTCCAAAGATATTATATTCTATATCATGGGTGGCGAGGGCGTTTCCGCTGAAGAGGATATCGATATAGCCTTCCCGGATAAGGGCGGCGAGTGCATCTCCTGCCCCGGTATGGATAATCGCCGGACCGCCAACTATGGCAACCTTCAGTCCCTTTGCTTTTACTTTCAGCAGCTCTTCTGCGATCTTTCTGACGATCGTCTCACTGGGGCGCTCAGATGAGACCTGACCATGCATGAACTCGAACATGCCGGTCTCCCGGGGCCTTTCCGGATAACTGACCCGGACACCCCCTTCGCCGATTACCACAAAATCGCCCTTACGTAATTTCGAGAGCGGGGTACAGAAAGCCCGGGTTGAGTCCCGGTCAACGACAATTAACACATCCATCTCAATATTCTCAACAGGAATCCATTCATCGTTGTACCGGATAGATGTCGGATGATTGGTTGTTGAATAGAAACCTTTTGGGATAACCCGATCTGCTTCTGCGGGAAGGATCCGGACATTGTCAGCTTCGATCAGCCGTACACCAAGGCGATGAAGCTCACTTGTTATTAAATCGAGTTTTTCTTCGGTATCTGCCGAGACCAGGAGCCGGGCGTAGCTCGGATCTACTTTCTTCTTACCGACATCAAACGTGAGCATCTCAAAGTCTCCTCCCATATCCATGATACGGTCAAATACTCGAGTCATTATGCCCGAATCAATGATATGACCCTCTACCTCGATCTCCCGCGAATGGTTCATATATAATAGTCAGCAGTGTTCGTTATATGTATTCTGACTGTGTTGTAGTGGTGAGGGTGATCTGATCTCAATCCTTCATGAGGGAGAGAAAATGCT
Source organism: Methanocorpusculaceae archaeon UBA456 (assembly GCA_002496395.1). Lineage (GTDB taxonomy): Archaea > Halobacteriota > Methanomicrobia > Methanomicrobiales > Methanocorpusculaceae > Methanocalculus. Next base: position 30,927 of record DAJQ01000033.1, on the reverse strand, counting down.
TTTCAAGAAGCTCAAGCTCAGGCCGGGTATTTACATTGAATACAAGCCCCTGTTCATGAAGAAGGAGCTGGAGCTCCTCCTGCTCCATGTGTATACATGACCCATCAAGGATATTGATGCCCGCCGGGCTTGCCGGGACACCATCAATCTCCATAGAGTAGCGTGGCGCGGTTCCAAAATGCTCACAGAGAGTGAGAGGGATCCAGGTTGAGCAGGCCTGCATCCCTGAACTCGTATACTTATCAAACACGGAAGAGATGATATCGGCCCGAAGACAGGGGATATCCGAGACTGATACAAACAAAGGCCCGCTCTCTTCAAGGATTACAACTGCCTGGGCGAGATCTTCGAGATACCCGTTTCCATCAGTGGAGACAAACGGAATATCGTTTGCCCGGCACCAGTTTTTTGTGTACGGCGTTTGTGTGGATGTTACGACGACAGCCGTTACACCCGCTGCCAAAAATGCATCTATAACATAACGAATCATCGGGCGGCCTGCTATTCTGACAAGAGGTTTTTCCCCCATGTCAAGGCGCGATCCAACCCCTCCTGCCATTATTAAGGCGCGCATGCAGATAATGCCTCAATGAGAACCTGATTCTCCTCATGTCTTCGTATTGCAACCCGGATCGATTTAGGGAGGCCAAATGATGTGCAGTCCCTTACCAGAACCCCTTCACGAAGAAGGCTTTGGACCAGATCTGATGCGGACATCCCTACATCAACGAGGATATAGTTTGCCGATGACTGATGCGGAGTGTAACCAATGGCACTGAGTGATTGGCTGAGGTAATCACGCTCAAAGGCTATCATTCTCCGTGAATCTTCCAGATCAGGGAGATGCCTGATGGCCTCTATTGCATATATCTCAGCAAATCTGTTCACCGTCCATGGAGGACGGGTCATCTCGATTGCATCGATGAGAGTCGGTTCAGAAAAACCAAAACCAAACCTGATCCCCGGGACAGAGAATGCCTTTGTGAGTGAACGGAGGATGAAGAGATCAGGATCCCTATGATCCACCATGCTCTGATCGGGATCTGCCAGATCGATGAAGGCCTCATCCAGGAAGAGCATTGAACCCTCATCACGGCACTCCTTCAGCCTTTCTTTGATCGCATCTTTTGAAAGAAGCATTCCGGTTGGGTTGTTTGGATTACAGAGATACCGCAGATCAACTGTATCTTCAGGGTTATGAGTAATGATACCCCCGGCGAGACGAACCGACTGGGCATACTCCCCAAATGTGGATCTCTCAATATAGACCCGCGACCCTGAGGGTACCATCACCTGTGCAAAGATCCGGATCAGCTCAACTGATCCGTTGCCAACGGTAATCTCTTCAGGGTTTCGGGAAAATGCAGATCCAATCGCCTCCTTCAGTTCCAGATAGGTATCATCTGGGTAATCACCCAGATCACATTCCTCAGGTCTCCATTCGACACGTGGGGGAAACGGATTCATGCTTGCACTGAAGTCCAGCAGATCGCAATTTTGCCTTTCTCTGCGAAGATTCCTGATAATACCACCATGTATCTCCCTTTCAGGCATGGATTTCATCCTCATTGGGCAGGCCACCAGGAAGCTAAGGGACAGAACCAATTTCCAAAGAAAGCAGGTTGAATCATACTCAAATTAATTTGCATTGTTCTGAATAAAAGGGTTCTGAAAAGGCTGTTTGAGGCGCACTTCGAAGATTATCGTAAACTATATATACATTAACGATGCATCTACATTTATCTGATTACTAAGATCAGACGATTGTGCGCCTAATGTCTGACAGTTAGCTTATAAAAGTATGACAATTGTCTGACAGGAGTGAAAAATGGACAGGATCACCATCCGATTACCCAGGCAACAGGTCGAAATGCTGGAGAAACTAGTAGCGGCCGGAGAATTCCCAACTGTATCTGAAGCGGTTCGATATGCAGTACGGGAACTCCTATCCAAGCACGGAGATCGGGTAATGCGCGAAAGCGATCAGGTCACGTCTTTAAAAATTTGAATGAGGGGTAGTAGTATGCAGACAATTATAAATGAAGCTTTAAAACACGCTGAGATTGAGAAAGACCGCGTTAAATCGTCAATCATCGATGATGATGAGATGCTTGGTAATCCACGTATTGTAATCATCGGGTGTGGCGGCGCAGGAAACAACACAGTAAACCGGCTTCACCATATGCAGGTGAACGGCGCTGAAACGATTGCAATAAACACAGATAAACAGCACCTCGATATGGTTCAGTCCGATAAAAGGGTCCTGATCGGCAAATCCTTAACCAAAGGTCTTGGAGCCGGTGGTTTCCCCGATGTTGGCAGGCGCGCAGCCGAGATGGCCAGGCCAACCCTTGAGAGCCTTCTTGAATCAGCAGATCTCGTATTCGTCACCGCAGGAATGGGTGGAGGGACAGGAACCGGATCGGCCCCGGTTGTGGCTCAGATCGCAAAAGAGCAGGGTGCAATCGTCGTCGCTATGGTGAGTTATCCCTTCCAGGTTGAGAAGGCGCGCATGCTTAAAGCCGAAGAAGGGCTTGAAGCGATCAGGAATGCTGCCGATTCCGTCATCGTTCTTGACAATAACCGGCTGAAAAATTTCGTTCCAAACCTTCCACTCGGACAGGCCTTTTCAGTTATGGATCAGCTCATCTCAGAAACAGTCAAAGGGATCAGCGAAACAATCACTGAGCCGTCACTCATCAATATCGATTATGCAGATGTTCGTGCCACCATGAGCAAGGGAGGGCTTGCAGTAATGCTTGTTGGTGAAAGCAAGCAGCAGAACAAAGCGGAAAGCGTTGTTCGCGAGTGCCTTGACCACCCGCTTCTTGATATCGACTATCGTGGTGCAACCGGGTGTCTCATTCATATCACCGGTGGCAGCGACCTTACACTTCACGATGCAGAAGAGATTGCAAGCCAGCTGACATATGAGCTCGATCCGCATGCAGATGTGATCTGGGGTGCGCGCGTGAGAGGCGACTATGAAGGAAAAGTCAGGGTAATGGCAATTATGACAGGCGTCCAGAGCCCGCAGATACTTGGTGGACTCCCAAGCCTTTCGATGCAATCAACACGCACACGAAATGAAGCGGTTGTCCCGGGACGGAGTATCGGTCGGGGCACAGCAGATGCCCGCTCCGGAAGCCTCCTCGACTGGGTAATGTAATCCAAAACCTTTTTTCTTTTCCAGAATCTACCATCAGACCAAAATCAGGCTCCCTTCAGAGAACTCGATACATTTATTAGCAACCTTAACCTTTACTTATAGAAAGTCGTATCAATGCCTCTGGGACCGGGAACAGTTTCTGCCACCGGAAATGAGCAATTGATGGCTTTTCGTATCGGAGGTTGAACAGGATGGTTTACGCGTATCAGCACTCAGGCGAAGTGCTGTCTGTTTTTTATCAGCTACCCGTCATAGAGGATACCCTGTACAAACGGGGCGTATATACCATAACCTGCAACCCAGAGGCAAACGTATCGACATTTGAGGATTGTTGAGCATGTTGAATGATCTCGTAGACAAGAGAAAAACTATTCTTGCTGAATCTGAACAGCACAAGAACAGAAGGAATGAACTCAATGCCCTCGCAAGCAAATGTGCACGCGAGAGGAATGAACTGAACAACCAGACGCGCCAGTATGTCGAAGAAGCCCAGAAACACAAGGAGCTTCGCGACTTAAGCAACAAAGATGTCTCCGATCTGAAAGATCAGAGAAATGTCCTGAATGAACAGGCAAATGTACTCTTTGAGGAGCTTGAAGAGTACAAAAAAGAGCATGGCAATATTAAAAAAGGCCAGGTCAAAGACATCCAGCGTCAGATTGAGTTCCTGGAATTCAAACAGCAGACCGAAGCAATGAGTTCTGACAAGGAACGTGAACTCGTTGATAAAATCAAACAGATGAAAAGCCAGGTTCGTGAACAGGAAGCTGAACTTGAGCAGAATAAAGAGATCCGGTCAAAATTACAGGAGGCACGCGACCTCCGCAAACAGGCATCCGATCTCCACATCAAGGTGACCGAGAGTGCAGAGCTTGCACAGACTCATCACGATCTTATGGTGGAGTGCTACAGGAAAGCTGACAAATCCCGTGAAGAGGCAGATGCAAAGCACCGTGCATTCGTTGAGGCACAGGAAGCAGCAGATGCAGAACACAAAGCCTTCATCGAATGCCAGAAAGAGCTCCGTGACTACGACAAGGTCATCAGCGGCATGCGGACAAAAACCAAGAAGGTCAGGACCGTTAAAGAGAATAAGACAGTCAGAATGGAAGCAGAAAAGATCTTCAACTCATTCAAGAGCGGAGAGAAGCTTACCACTGACGACCTCCTTCTCCTCCAGAGATCCAAACTCATTTAATTTTTTTTGCAGAACGCACGATATAAATGAATAAGACCGAGAGGTCTTCTTCAAGAGAGCGATCTTTCCAAGGAACCTTTTTCTGACGATTTCGATCTGGAAAACAGATTTGATTCGCCATTTTGAGAAAACAACATTATTATCCTAATACGTTCATGTATTCTGTAATGGAGAAGAGGAAGACGCTTGTACTGAGCGTCGATCGCGATGACGATATCGGATATAAAGCGAAGATAGAAAGTCCCGTTATCGGAAGAGAGGCGTGCCTTCAGGCAGCGAATCGCCTTGGGCTTGTCGATCCCGAAGATTCCGATGTGAATGCGATATTTCAGGCAGTCAAGACATATGATGAGCTGACAGCACGAGGAGAAGAGGTGATTGTTTCTGTCATTGGTGGAAGCCACATGAATATGCTTGAAGGAGATCGAAAAATTGCCGATTCCCTCTCCCAGATAATCCAGCAAACTGAAGTAACTGCCTGCATCCTTGTGTCTGATGGAGCTGAAGATGATTTCATCCTCCCGATTGTCCAGTCCAGAATCCCTGTCGAGAGCGTTAAACGAGTCATTGTTGCGCAGATGCCAAACCTTGAGGGAACCTACTATATCATCAAGAAACTGCTCGACGATCCAAAGATTGCCCGTGTGGTTCTTGTTCCGATAGGTCTTGCAATGCTGCTCTATTCAGCAGCATATCTCTGGGGAAGACCGGATCTTGCAACCTTCTTTGTTGTCGGAGCTGTTGGGATTTATTTACTTTTCAAAGGTTTTGGGATTGATGAGTTCTTCAGTTACCTCATCTCCGGATTTCAGCAGTCTTTTCAGAAGGGGAGTTTTAGTTTTGTTGCATACATAACCGCAGTCCTGATTTCAATCATCGCCGCAATCATGGGATTAACAAGCCTGCTCGTCTATTATCCACAGGATGCCGGAGTTCTGCTCTTTTTTGCTGCATTTATCTATGGATCCGTCTGGTGGTTTGTCGGCGCAGGGCTTGTCGCCATGGCAGGAAAGATCATCGATTGCATCCTCAATGAACAGGAGATGCTCAGTAGAATTGTGATCATCCCCTTTTTTATTGGGGCGATTGGAACGATCATCTACGGGGCAAGCAGCTACCTGCTTTCAATCAGCAATGTGCCCGAATTCCCAGTCTCTGCAGGTAGCGGAGTGCAATCAATCATTATATTCACCGTAGCCGGCCTTCTCTGCGCACTTATTGGGATCTATATCCAGTCGGCAACAAGCAAATGGGTCATTGATGGTAAGAAAAGCAAAAAGTGGTGAAGAGCCGGACAAAACGGCAATGCATTTATCATTCCATGCCGAGGTCTATTCCATGCCCGTCATAACGATTCAGATGTCTGAAGGAAAAACAGCTGATCAGAAGCGAACGGTTGCTGCTGAGATCACCCGGACCGTTGCAGAAACGTTCGGGGTCGACCCCGCTGCAATTATTGTCATCTTCAACGAGTTGCCACGCGAAAATATTGCAAAAAGCGGAAAGCTCCTCTCAGATTGAGAAGCAGCAATTCTTTCATTTTTCAAGATCACTCATTTGAGAGCGGGAAATGCTCCTGGTAGACCTTACGCCGCTCCTCAAGATCAGTATGCAGATATACTTCAGTCGTCTGAATTGACGAGTGGCCAAGGTTCTCCTGCACCACCCTGAGGTTTCGTGATCGGCGGTAGAGTTCGCTTGCGTAGCTGTGACGGATTTTATGCGGAGTAATGCCGGATGGCGCATATTTCTGAAAGATATGCTGAACCGACCGTGGAGAAAGGGAAGCACCAGAACGGCCCTGAAAGAGCGGGCCATCCTTTCTTCCGCCAGTAAACTCCCTGATCGCGGTCAGAGTATCGGGATCGATGAAGACCGTCCGGATCTTTCCCCCTTTTCCACGGATACGGATCGTCTCCTCATCAAAATCGATATGCTCAATCATAATTCCACAGAGCTCAGATACCCGCACCCCGGTTGCATAGATCGTCCTGACAAGGAGGCGATCCCGCAGGCTTTCGATCGTGTCCAGGAGAGCTATGACATCCGCATGTTTGAGGTATAAAAGCTCACGATCCTTGATTTTAGGACGATCCACGCCGAGAACCGGGTTCGTCTCAATGATCTGCTGACCCATCAGATAGGTGTAGAATGAGCTGAGTGTTGAGAGATAACGGTTCATGGTTGTTGCGGAGAGCCCCCGTTCAACCGATGCCTGTGCCATAAAATTGGTAACTTCATACCCGTCAGTCTCAACGTCAGGATCATCAGAGCCCTGCACTCCTGCAGAATAGGAGGAGAAATCGTGCAGCACCCGACGGTATGTATCAATTGTTTTTTCAGAATAGTTCCGCATCGTCAGGTGATTCATATATCGGGGAATCCAGACAGAGAATGTCCGCTGACGGGGAGCCATGACAGTACCATGATCGTCTGAGGCAATGAACATTGCGCAGAATATTTTTCACCCGATTCAACATAATCGATGAAATTTCAGATCTGATAGACACACCCTGAGCAGAAGAGAGAAGAATGAGATCCCAGAATTATATCAACTGATGATGCAGATTTCTGTATAAAAGATGCAGAATATGAGCCTGCAGCCATATAGCATCATATGGTTTATAGAGAAGATATGTTCGTAGTCTTTAAAACAGAAAGCGCATCATTAAATATAAATGATGTGAATAAAATTGAGATCCAATCCCGATTCCCCATAAGCAGATCATAGAGCCAGAAGAGCAGAGATGAGCAGACCACATCCGGGCAAGCAACCACCAGGGAGAGGAGAGAAAAGAGATCAGATCAGAACGTGCGTTTGAGGACCAATCTGGATCGGCGAATAGAAGATCAGGAGAGGCATGCAAGAGACCAAATCCATATTGCCAGCCAAGTACAGAACAGGGATTCATGCACATGAGGCATATGCCAATGAAAAGAGCCCGATCAGATCCCCTATTGACGCTCTTCCCTCCACAGAGAGATCATAATTGCGCAGAATACCTATTCTGCGCAAAAAATGACGATCTTAACTCCCGTCAAAAAAGCCAAAATTAAAGTCAAAATAGGTAATAGAGCCCAAATTAAAGGTATTGTGAAAATGAGATCCCGGTTCGCCTCAGACCATATTTCCGCAGAAGGAACAGAACCCCCACCCTCCGGACAGACGATCTCTCGATGCACCTCAGCCAGGGAGAGTATATAAATAAACCCCATATCATCGATTCTATCGATCTTCTCGTTTTTTCCATAGACGGCATCTCACGAGTCTTAAAAAGTCGATGAGAACGCCATTATAAGGGCGCTTTTTTTTGGCATTAATTGAAAGACCAGTTTAACCAATTGGAAGACAGAGAGAAGGGTTTGAAGTTTCAGCATGACCGTGGGGCAACGGATTTCCTTCAGATGACCACCAACACCAAAACCTCTTGCATCGAAACAGCCCGGGTCCCACATACCCCACCCATACCACTCACACCATACAGACAGAGAGAAATTAAAGACTCGTCGATCCCAACCCAGAACAAAGCCGATCAGATTTGATAGAAGGGAGAGGAAGGAGCCCACCTCCTTCATAAGGCGAGGCATCCGGCATTTCTGCGCATCAGGATGTGACATGCCGCAATGGCGTCATTGCAGCGAACAAGGAGGACATTGCAGTGATTGAGGAGGTGACGCATGTTCATCAGATGAGCCCCTGCCGATCAGAAAACCTTCGTCCACCCCTGCAATACAGTAGTTGAGAAGATGATACCCGATCCGCCATAAAACCCAATTCACTATAATAGATTGTTCCAGCATCTCATGCCAGAGCGATGAGATCGTTTCCATCGTCAGCGATTCTTGCCATTACTCCTAACAACCCATACCACCATACTACCATGATCTCCCTTGCAAGATACCGCCCTTGTGCCGACGAAAAAAAAGAGCCAGATTCAGGTACAAGCTGACAATGCAAACCTCAATACCCCGTCAGCATCCATTCACACCCGTTACGACACATTCCTCGGTTGAAAAATGCTCACGTTGTCAATGGCGGTGTAAAAGTGCTCACCTGCTAACCCCTCTGTGTAAAATAGCAAACTTCCCGCCATTTTCTTTATACTCAAACTCCCTCTTTGTGTTCTTTCGCCATCTATCCCATAACCAGTGACGCCCTGCACAACCCAGCAGATCGTCTGGCCAGATAAGAAAATGCCAGGATCGAACATCCGGGAGTGCTGAGGCACCCCCTCATGAAGAAGACCACGGAGTTCGATCAATAACATCCACATACCAGTGCAGGGGACATGAACCCCAAATCAAAAAAAAGCATCTGCACTTCCATCCACACGAATAGTCAAATAAATTAAATTATATATTTAATAATATGCATCAATCGGAGCTTTTTCCGTGACAAAACGCCATCTATAAACCATATGATGCTATACGTTAAAGAGCAGAAAATTTCCCGTATCAGGCCCCACCAATTGTCATACATTGACACAAGCAGACATAGAAAAAGGTTCAAGGGGGCAGAAGAGCAACAGAGGTAATGAGATGAGCAACCCGGAAGAGGAAAGCGTTCAGATTGATGAAAGCCGGAGAGAGGAGATCTCCAAGTACCGGAAGTTCAGGAAAGTCGATGGTGCCACATACCGGAAAGTCAACCAGTTCTTACGGAAGCACACCTATGTAACAGCCAGGGAATGGGCAATAGCCCGGCTCTGCTCTGATTTTAAGACCACAGCCGGTGCTGAGATGACATTTATCGGGGAGAACCTCCCCGACCTGGTTCCTTTTATGCAGGAGCCATACTCTCCACAGGCGGTAAACCAGGCACGTTCATCCTTCAAACGAAAAGTCAGGAAATCGGGAGCCACCTTCTTTTATGGAGCCATGTGCGGTTTTTTTACCCTTGACGAACTTGACGACATCCTCTTTGAGTCAAGCGAGATCGCCCGATTCCTCCTTGAAGTTGAAGGTACCTCACTTGAGATCGATGACGAGATCGAGATAGAAGACCGGATCACTGACATTATGAGAAAACTCGGTGATTCCGCTAACATACTCTTAAACAAACGATCCCAACAATCCATTCAGCCCGATGAAACGAACAACAAGACAATCTGAGAGAGAGAATGATAATGACGAATAACAGCGAGCCAAAAAAAATACTCTTTGGAACAAACGGAGTCCGCGGAATCATTGGAGAAGATATGAACCCGGAGCTCGTTATGAAGATCGGGCTTTCCCTGGGGACAATGATACAGGGTAGAGTTGCCCTTGGAAGGGATACCAGAACATCAGGAGAGGCACTTGCTGCTGCAATGCGATCAGGCCTTCTGGCATCCGGATGCGATGTTATCGATCTCGGCATACTCCCGACACCGGCACTCCAGTACCTGGTCCGCGAACACTATGATGGGGGGGCGATGATCACCGCCTCACACAATCCCCCCGACTATAACGGGGTGAAGGTGATCGAGGGTGACGGCACCGAGATGGATGATCCCCGCACAATCGCACTTGAATCATTGATCTTTTCAGAGGATGTCAGAATTGCGGACTGGAAGAGCGTCGGGAAACTGACTGATGAGTCCCACCTGATAGAGGAATATATCAGAGCAATCGTCTCTCATTTCCCACCAGACTGCTGCAAAGGAATGGTTGTCGTCGTCGATCCGGGTTCAGGACCTGCTGCTGCAACGACGCCCGAGATCCTCAGGCGAATGGGATGTACCGTCCACACCATCAATGGCCGGTTTGACGGTACCTTCCCGGGACGACTCCCTGAGCCAAGCCCTGAAGGACTTGCACTCCTTTCTGAAACAGTCGTCGCAACCAAAGCTGCATTTGGTGTTGCACATGACGGCGATGCAGATCGCGCAGTCTTTGTGGATGAGAGAGGAACATTCATGAACGAGAATCTGACCTTTGCGATGCTTGCACGTGCCGCATGCCGCAGGAACCCGGGCATTGTTGTCACACCCGTCAGTACATCTGATGTCATCAGAGAGGTGGCAGCCGACTGCGGATGCACAACCACATATACACCGGTGGGAAGTATACATGTCGCACGAACAATGCTGAAACTGATTGCGGCAGGAGAGAGGGTTGCTTTTGGCGGTGAAGGAAATGGAGGTCAGATCTTTCCCAACCACCAGTTCTGCAGGGATGGGGGGATGACAGCTGCGGCCATGGCAGAACTTGTCGCAGGATCCACACGTTCGATATCTACCATTGCTGATGAGATCCCACCATATACCATGGTAAAGGAAAAGATCCATTCCGATGATCCAGCCGCCATTCTGTCAAAAGTTCGATCAGCCTGTGCTGAACTTGACCTGAATGAAACCGATGGCATACATATACGGTGGGATGATGCGTGGGCTCTGATCCGCCCCTCGGGAACAGAACCTTTCATCAGGCTCTATGCAGAATCACGGGATCCAGTGCGGGCAGAAGAAGTAAAAACCTATCTTCTCTCCTTGCTTTAATTAGACACCAATTAAGGATTAAAAGCATAAAATAAACTCATTTTTTCACTTTTTCAACACAAGCAGGAATAGGTTTCTTTATTAACTATATTCATTCCATATCATAGTGAAAAAGAACCGTTCCACAAGAATAGAGATTAAAGAGACGATCGTGGAGCTGCTGAAATACTTGTATTGACACAAAGAAATGGGATCATCTCCCACGAAATTCAAGCAGTTCCGGAGATCGCCAGTTCGATTCAATTGAATATGGGAGAGAATATACCATTCTGAATAAGAAGCAATCATTGATTGTTACAGGGCATATATCCACTCAAAATGAATAGAATGGTGAGAGATAGTTCGGAGGAGAGATGAAAACAATCGAACTAATCATAACAGGGAGAGTTCAGAAGGTTGGTTTCAGGGCCTGTATACGGCATATTGCAACAAGCCTTGGCATTTCGGGCGAGGTAGAGAATCTCCCGGATGGCAGAGTGCATGTACTGGCCACAGGCGAGGATGTTATCCTTGAAAAGTTCGTATCCATGCTCTATAGTTGTCCCCGTGCAATTATTCGGGATATAGATATGAAAAATTATATCCTGACAGACTTTCCGGATTTCTCCATCAAACGCCCTCTGTGAAGACAGAAGTAATTATAGGGTAGTGAAAGCCATGCAGCCCTCGTCCTTCCACCTGCCTTAAAATATAACTGAAAATTCTTTTCCTTTCTTGATAGAATTGAGATATGCGCACACATTGGCATCGATGATCCGCTGATCGATCGTGGTATACAAACGCTCAAGAAGCCGGGAAATGAGTTCGTCTGAGAGGACACAACGGGTCTGGCTCAGTTCATAATCACCTGCAGTTATAGATTCCTTTGCAAGTTCAAATACTGTGGAGTCGACCATGGTTCTCTTCAGGGGCTCGATGATATCATACACAAATCCGCCAGCTCCCTGATTCAGAAGACCGTTATCAGGATTCAGATGCGCGCCGATGATTGCAACACACGCATTGCCAAAGAGAAGCGCATAGCCAAACGAGAGCATTGCATTGACCGGATCAAAATGAGGGCGTTTTGTCCTTCTCCTGTACTCCAGTTCTGATGGAAGCATTCGTGAAAGGATCTCATAATACATATCTGTTGAAAGAGTATGGAGTCGTCTGATCTCTTCTATCCTGACAAGGAACTCAATCTCATCTCTTGCCTGCATAAGGAAATCATGTTCACCGCGATAGAAGAGGCCGGACTCCAGGGTATTATCAAGCTCCTCCAACCAGAGAAGTCGTGATTGTAGAGAAGAGCGGACAAATTCAATGACATACCGATGTGAAGGGGTGGAGGTCTGAAGGCACCATGTCTCTTCATTCCTGTTCGATCCAAACGGCGTAAGGGTACCAAGAGGGGTTCCATGAGCATCAAAGAAGGATATGGACCCACCCTTCTCAAGAAGACGATTTATCGTCGCAGTCTGAATCGTATGCCCTCCAACAAGGAGCAGATGATTGATTGCATCTATTGAGTAACTTGACTGCTGGGATCGTTTCTGGACATACAATAGACCTGGTGTCGACTTGATATGCGCACCATATCCCCAGATTGCATGCCAGGGAATCTTCATACCAACCAATAATCAACCCTCATACACAGAACAACAGTATATTATCCGTCCTTTCAGTGATTAATCTTTGGAAATAGTCTGGAGAAAACAGGTCAACAATCACCTGATCGGAGGCAGTTGCAGCCGGCAGTCAGGGCAGAAATATCGCTCTTTCCGATCCAGTTCACTTAAGCTTTCAGGCCTGTACATAATGCATTCAGGAACAGAGCAATGTTCCAGCCCCAGAAGATGTCCCAGTTCATGAGCACCTTCCTTTGCTGTCCTCTCAATGATCAGATGAATATCACCAGGAAGCCCGTAGTATTCATTCTCCAGCCGTGCTGTTGACACAACAGCACTTCCAATAGAATCACGTGCCAATCCAAATACAAAATCGGATGAGTCAGCATAGATGTCATCCGGTATTACCAACAGAAAGTGATCCTGTATTCCATGCAGCCGTTTGAAGAGACTTATCCGATTGATAATCCGCCCCCCATCATATTGGCGGCGTATCCGATGGTATCCTTCAAGAGGGAAGTGATCACCAAGGATGAGTTCAACCGGAGACCCAATGACAGCCGAAATGATGCGTTGCACAGGAAGCTGGATGCCATCAACCGATCGATAATCCCAATAGATCACGATCCCCATACTGTAAATAGGAAATGAGCAGCTATAAACATATTGAAGAAGCGATTGGCACCTTTATCGGAATGAGATACCGGAGATGCGTTGAAGTCGGATATGGAGGAAAGACGATCGCTGCTTCAATCATACAGCAGATGGGAGGATCTATCCTCTGTCTCGATCTGAAGGCATTTCCACCAGCTGAGGGGATCCGCTCAGCAGTTGATGATATCACTCGTCCGGATCTGAGGCTCTATAGAGGATCCGACTGTATCTATGCGATCAGACCGGGGATTGAGATGATGCCGGATCTCATCGAACTTGCACAGACGATCGGATCAGATCTTCTCATCTACCATCTGGGATGCGAACTATACCAGAGTGGTGGGGAGAGAATTGACTGCGGTGTCATTCTCCACCGCTATCACACAAAAAACCAATCCCAATCAGAAAGAGAAAAGTGTTGATTGCGATTCTGCCTTCTTCTTTTCAGGAGCAGGTTCTTCTGTTTCTCTCCCCGGCCCTGGTGTTTCATGAGGAGCAGATTTCACATTTTTCAGTGATGCCAGCCTCTTCTCCTCCTCTTTCCCGGCTTTTTCAATCTCTTTGATGATCGANNATCATGAAGTAAAAGTGACAGCTGATCGGCATCCAGATTGAGCGAGCGGACAAATCGTTTTGGATCCCTATCTGCAAGGAGACCAATTGGTGTCAGATACTCATCTGCCACTGTCTTCTCCGGGATCCTGTATGCTTCTGAGCACCGGTGCAGGAGTGAGAGCCGGATCATCTTCTGCCTGCGCGCCTGCCCCATCCGCTTCCATCGATCCGGCGGGGAGATCCTCACCCGGAGTCCGGATCCGGCAGACGCAGCAGCCGTCCCGATGAGCATGATGCCGGATGCATATCTCCAGAGAGTATAGTACTGCCTGCTGAATGTCCTGCCGAGATACGAATCCGCACAGGAGAGAAGACGGAGAGAGAGCGCACGCCTCCGAAGATCACGGTGCTGAAGAGCACCTGCTTCAAGCCATTGAATCTGCGCATCCGGCGTATCGTCTACCTCGCGGGAGAGCCTCATCAGCGAGTCATCATCTGTTGATCCGGAGAGTGTTTTTGCAACAAGATCAAAGATGCTGGAACGGGAATCCTTCTGGTGAACCTGAAGATCCGAGGGAAGTATGCGAGCCTTTCCGACAGAGGAGCCAAAGAGCATATTGACAGCAGAGCGGATATCCCCCTTTGCTTCCTCGGCTATGATGCGGACTGCCTCTGGATCGCAATGTATTCCCTCGGTTGCGCAGATGTCTTGTAAATGCGGGGCAAGCGTACGGGCGGGGACTGCCCGGAACTGCACCTGATCACAGAGCCGCCTGATCTCGGGTGCAACCCCATAGGCATCATTTGCGATGAGCATAATCGGCTGTTTTGATCGCCTGATGATATCCACAATCGCTTTTGCACCACCCCGATCTGCGTTACCATCAAGATTGTCTGCTTCATCAAGGAGGATCAGGCGTCGTAATGCGCCGGAGAGGCTTGCGGTTGTACTCGAGCTCCCTGCAATCCGCTCAATCACCCCTTTTGTCCGCTGATCGCTTGCATTCATTTCAATGATCTCCCAGCCGAGATCATTAGCCAGCGCATATGCTGCCGAGGTCTTTCCAATACCCGGTTTACCATAGAGAAGGATCGGTTTATTCTGTGTAGTCCACCCTTTTGCCCATTCGAGGAGCTCGTGAACCGCAGACTGATTGCCTATAACATCTGCGAGTGTCTTTGGCCGATACTTCTCCACCCAGTCCATATCAGATCTATTTCAGTTTCTGAGAAGAAAATAGGTTCTGGAATCACCAACCCAGAACAAATACATTATCTTTGATGAGGCAAAAATATAGGAGTAATCGATATTTGGTGTTTATTGTGGTGAAGAACTGCTCCAGTCAATCAGTAGCAGATGCGGTCAGGGAATACGAGGGAGTGACCAGAAAACACGCTATCGGAGAGATTGTCCGTTCTCTTAAGCTTGATTCTCCCGATATCGTGGCATCGTTTGGAGAGGATGCAGCCGTAATCCGCAAGGGAGACGATGCACTTCTCCTCGCCGCAGACGGTATCTGGAACAAGCTCATGGAGGCTGATCCGTATTGGTCGGGATTCTGTGCAATTCTTGTAAATATTCATGATATTGCTGCGATGGGGGGAGATGCACTTGCACTCGTTGATATCCTTTCATTCACGGATGAGACGCTGATGCGGGAGGTGACACGTGGAATGGCGGATGCTGCAAGTCGTTTTGGTGTCCCGATTGTCGGAGGGCATCTCCATCCAAACACACCCTATAATGTCATTGATATTGCGATTCTTGGAACAGCACGACTGGACTCGGTTATTTACAGTGACAGAGCCGAAGATGGCGATGCGGTGATTGCAGCCATTGATCTCAACGGCCGTGTTCACCCTTCATGTGCCATGAACTGGGACTCTGTCACAATGAAAGACGGAAAGGCCCTTAGATCCCAGATCGGAGTGATGAAAAAGCTCGGAGAGGCGCATCTCGTTACATCTGCCAAGGACATCTCAAATCCCGGTATCATCGGAACCCTTGGGATGCTCCTTGAAGTAAGCAAGAAAGGTGCTAGTATTGACCTGCAGTCGATACCGATGCCCGATCTTGCAGCGCATGGGATCACGTTTGAACACTGGGTGCGGATGTACCCGGGAATGGGCTTCATACTCACTGCCAACCAGTCTCATGCGGATGAGGTGTTGCGGTTGTTCCGTGAGGTTGGTATGGCAGCCCAGGTAATCGGAACCATCAACGATACACAAGAGCTCACCATCACCTACCAGGGAGAGAGTACCGAAGTCTTTGACTTCTCCCATAACGGGATCATCGGATCCATCGATTGGTGCAAGTCGTTATGAGAAGAATCGGAATCGGTGTCCTGGAAGATTTACCCAGAGTGTGTGAGGCATCCAGGAGGGCGGCTTCAGACGATCTCCAAGTCATCGTGTATACCTCTCAGGATGTGAGCAGAGAAGAGAGTGAACAGGTACGTTTCCATATATCACCAGATCCCATACAGGCACTCATCAATGACCTGCTGAGGGGAGAGATAGACGGAGCGGTGCGGGGGACATTACCATCCGATGCCACACTCAGGTATCTCAGGGAAGCAACCTCCACATCCAGCCTCGA
The DNA here is from genome assembly GCA_002496395.1 of Methanocorpusculaceae archaeon UBA456. Taxonomy (GTDB): domain Archaea; phylum Halobacteriota; class Methanomicrobia; order Methanomicrobiales; family Methanocorpusculaceae; genus Methanocalculus. The sequence goes on along the minus strand of DAJQ01000033.1, from coordinate 14,660 downwards.
ACGTATTGCGGTCCTTGAAACCCCGGGAGGGAAAAAATTCCTCCTGACCCCTGTTGGTATAGATGAGGGGTGGACTCCTTCTGAGAAAGTGAGCCTGACGGAGAAGGCTGTTGCGCTTGCCGGACGCATCGGAGTTGATCAGACAGTCGGAATACTCTCCGGCGGCCGGATGAGTGATATCGGCAGGAATCCCGTTGTTGATCGATCATTGGCCGAGGGAGAAGTCCTTGCAGAACTGACCGGAGGAGTTCATACCGGGATCCTGATCGAGGAGGCCGCAAACAGGTTTGGCATTGTGATTGCACCTGACGGTATATCCGGCAACCTCATCTTCAGGACACTTGTTCTTCTGGGTTTGGGGAGATCACATGGCGCACCTGTCGTGAATATCGATGTTACGTTCGTCGATACTTCGCGCGCATCTGAAAATTACGAGAATGCCCTCAGACTGGCAGCAAAGCTCTGTGATTTAATAAAAACACGAATTAGGCCCAAATAGCACAAATACCACCATTTATCGCTTGTTTTCAACGAAGAGCCCTGAATTAACAATAACCCTCCAACATCGAGATACTGATAAATGGAAGGGAGAGAGGGGCCGAATATACGAAAGCCTTAAATATTTAACAATATACTCTTTCAATGGTGGAAATTACATGGCAGACCTACCAATTGCAGCTGTAGTAAGAATCGCAAAGAAGAATGGTGCAGAGCGTGTCGGAAGTGATGCAGCTGAAGCACTTGTTGCTAAAGCAGAAGCATACATCGCCGAACTCACCAAGAAGGCAAATCAGTACGCCCTTCACGCTGGTAGAAAGACGATCAAAGAGGAAGACATCGAACTCGCCGCAAAGAGCGAGGCCTGATATCACCTCTCTTTTCTAAAAGAATTCAGAACGTTCCTTTTGTACTTCGAATCTCTGATTCGTTGCCACTCTTTGTCAATGCCTGTTTGAGGCAAATGCCAAACGCCTTGAAGATCGATTCACAGATATGATGGTCCGATCGGCCGGAAAAAACGATATGTGCGGTAATCCCTGCCTGATGAGCGAGAGAATAGAAGAAGTGTTCAAAGAGATCGTTTGAAATTCCCCCGGTCTCGTTTCCAACAAATGATCCGTCAAAGACGAGATACCCTCTTCCTCCGCAGTCAAGTGCAACCTCTGCCCGTGCTTCATCCATCGGTATGACAACATCGGCAAACCGGGTGATCCCACGGCCATCACCGATCGCCTCTTTAATAGCCATCCCAAGAACAATACCAATATCTTCGACAGTATGGTGGGGATCCACCCGGATATCCCCGGTTGCTGCAACAGAGAGACCAAAACCCCCGTGCCTCCCAAATGACTCTAGCATATGGTCCAGGAAAGGAAGTGTCGTCTGGATCTCCTGGGATCCGCCATCTGGATCAAATCTGATCGTTATACTCGTCTCTTTCGTCTCACGACTGATATCTGCCCGTCTCATTTCAATTCCTCAAGAACAGCAGGGAATGAGAGCATCCCATTATAGAGAGCCGATCCGAGAACTGCCCCTGCCACACCCAGTTCCCGGAGATTTCTCAGATCCGTTGCCCGTGAGACGCCACCAGAGACTACCACAGGGCATTTCACCGCATTCATAACCCATCGTATGGGATCAACAGCGATCCCCTCACAGAGGCCTTCTACATCGACATTGGTGAAGAGAAGAGAACCAGCACCTTCATCTTCAAACCTTTTTGCCCAGACAGAGACCTCACCGGCAGTCTTCTCCCAACCATGAATCGCTATCTCACCACGACAGGCGTCAATGCCCGCCATGATCCGTTCTTGTCCATGTTCCTCAGACAGCCGGTGAATAATAGACGGATCTTCTGTTGCTGCCGTTCCGATAATGACCCGATCCACACCAAGTGCAAGCCACCCGGCTGCATCGGATTCGGTCCTGATACCTCCGCCAAGCTGGAGAAAAACATCAGTTTCCGTTATCAGTTCGCGGATGACATCCACATTCGCCCCTGCAGTCCCAAAAGCGCCATCGAGGTTGACGATATGGAGTGCTGTTGCGCCTTCCTCAATCCAGCGGAGGGCCTGGGAGAGCGGGTGGCCATAGGAAGATGCAGTCTCCCTTCTGCCCTGAACAAGCTGGACGCAACGTCCACCAAGGATATCGACTGCGGGAAATATCTCCATAACCATCACGGAATCATCCGCTGGACATCCATCACAAGGATATCCTTTGCACCGGCACGCTTCACCATACTGATCAGCTGGTACACCCGCTCTTCAGCAACGACCACATGGACGGCGACAAGGTTCTGATCAGATGCAACCTCCATCACTGTTGGCCCGGAGAGGCCCGGGAGAATTGATTTGACCTCATCAAGCCTGTCACGGCTGATATTCATCATCAGGTAGCACTGGCCTTTTGCCCGGATCACGCTCTCAAGGGCAAGGGTGATCTCATCGATCTTTTCCCGATACCCGCCAACCGACACCTTGTTGGCAATTAGCCATGTAGAACTCTGGAAGACATCGGAGATGATCCTGAGATGATTGGTCTTGAGGGTGGTGCCGGAACTTGTCAGATCCACTATCGCATCCGCTATCCCAAGCTGGGGTGCTGCCTCACAGGCACCTGATACTGAGACGATCGAGACCTCGACACCACGCTCTGCAAAAAATCTGCGGGTGATCCCGGGAAATTCCGTTGCAATCTTCTTTCCCGCAAGATCACCCGGCTCATGATAGCTGGAATCCTCAGGAACAGCCACGATAAGACGAGCATGTCCCATTTTGAGGTCAAGGATTTCCAACACATCAGATCCGCGTTCTGCTACCATGTCAAGTCCGGTGATGCCGATATCAGCCACACCCTGTGCAACATATTCGGGGATATCAATCGGACGAACATACAGTATCTCAACGTGTGGGTCGACGGTTTTTGCGATCAACCGTCTATCCCCCGAGGTAGTGATATGGAGGCCACTCTTCTCGATGAGATTGCTAATGGGTTCAGCAATCCTTCCTTTATTCGGGATTGCCAGTCTGATCAGATCAGAAGGTCTTGAGTTCACCTTTGATAACCCTCTCGGTGATACTTGAGATATTCGCCAGCCGGTTATTCACGATCTCTTCAACATCACGGGAGATACTGCCAAAGTCGGCTCCCTCGGCTGGGATGACCTGGACACTCGCCACGAGGGGATGGTCGATCGGATGGCCAATCTGTGAGAGGAGACGGACATACATCTCGGTGATTCCATCAACCTTTGTGCATGCTTCCTGTGCAATCTCGGTTGAAAGGAGGTTGTAAATCTTACCGATATGGTTAATTGGGTTCTTCCCGCTTGCTGCTTCCATACTCATCGGGCGGTTTGGAGTGATCAGGCCATTGATCCGGTTTCCACGTCCAACCGATCCATCGTCACCCATCTCGGCAGATGTTCCGTTCACCGTCAGGAAAAGGCTTTGGTTCTTGATATCGTCAGCGGTATTTACCGCAACAGAGACCTTCCGTTTGGTATGTCTCCTGGCAACAGCCTCAAGCCCTTCCTTCATGATCTCCGTCACCTCGACATAGTCATCTATGGATGAGCAGTACCGATCCACCATGGCTGATGCGATGGTGTAGGTCATCTCCTCACCATGACGAAGACCCATGATCTTGATATCATATCCGATAGCCGGATTTTTTGGACGAAGAACAGAGGTGATCTCCTGATCCATGGCAAGCACAATCTGTTCAACTTCAGAAAAAGGTGCATGCCCGACACCAAAGGATGTGTCATTTGCCCGTGGAACAGCGTTTCCGCCACAGGTTTTGAAGACATCACAGAGATCGGTTGATCCATCACCCATCCGGCAGTCAACAATTATATCCCGTTCCATGTTGAGGGTCGGAAGTGTCTCCTTCAGGTATGCTCTTGCGGCTTCAACTGCAGTTGCATCGGTTGGGATGACATGTCCCTCAAAACACTTTGTTGCTCTTCCCGTCAGAAGAAGATAGATCGGACGAACGATCTTTCCGCCACCAAATGATGGGAGAGAAGCTCCGGCAACAACCTCACCCTGGTCGGTGTTGTGGTGGAGAACTGCTTCGCACTGATTTTCGTATTCACAACAGAGTGCGCGGCTGATGGCCTCTGCCACCCCGTCTGCGATACTATCGGGGTGCCCGATACATTTTCGTTCGACAAGTTCAATAGCCTGTTCTTCAATCGGCATCTGCCGAAGTGATTCGACGTTGATAGTGCGTTTCATGAGAAGCCTCATTTTGTTTCTGTCAGTATATAAAAAAAGACCGGATTTGATTTAACATTGTTCATCTGGTCAGCGCCACCTCTGAACGGAGTGTCAGTCTGCAGACGCCATCACGGAAGACCCTGACAAGTCCGCCACTCTCGGATACGGTGATCCCGACTGCCGGGGTATCACGTGTAATGGCAGCTGTTGCCATATGGCGGCCGCCGAGCCCTGATGGAAGGCTTACTCCACGCGAATCCGCATCGATATAGCGACCTGCAGCGGTAATGTACCCTTCTTTAGTAATGATAAAGACGCCGTCAAGCTGCGCAAACTCCTTGACGCTCTCCCAGTTCTCACGATTCCTGATATCACAGACAGACAATGGATGGCCGGCATAGGGATTGAGGATTGCCTGGTGCGAACGGGCAAGGAGGGATGAACCATCGCCGATGATAAATGCGGTCCCGATATTCCGCCCTTCCCTCCCTTCATGTGCAATCTCAAGCGCAAGGGCAAGCGCAGAATGAAGGATATCAGGCGGGACAATATCCTCATAGCTGGCGAGATCAAGGTAATCACGCCCTTCTCCGACATCATAGATGAGGATGGCAAATGGGAAGACACCGATGATCTTCCCGCTTGCAACCTCGGTTCTGAGATGATACTGAACAACAGCATCCAGGATATGGTGTTCGCAGAAGATCAGGAGTTCCTGCATGTTTTTCTTGATCATCAGATCAGGCTGATGCTCCTTCACCCAGATGACCGGCACATCAGACTCAAATGGTTGTGACTCAAGGAAGGAGAGGATGGCGATGGCATCAACTGAAGTTGCAAGATCTGCTGCTGCTGCCATCAGTACCTGATCTTTCTCCATGATCATAGCAGTTCGCGTATTTTTGAGGGGAGTTCGGACGGCCGTGCTGCAACGGTGATACCCATCGCCTCCAGTCGTTGTATCTTTGATGCTGCATCACCTTCGCCCCCTTCGATGATGGCACCGGCATGACCCATTCTCTTCTCTTTTGGAGCGGAGATGCCTGCGATATAGGCGACCAGTGGCAGATCCAGTGAGAGGGCGGCTTCGGCACCTTCGATCTCAAGAGCACCCCCCACCTCACCGATGAGGATAACGGCTTTCGTGAGCGAATCCTCACTAAATCTCTCGATACAATCAACAAACGTCTCGCCGATCACCGGATCGCCGCCGATCCCAACGACCGTACTCTGCCCGATACCCGCCCGGGTAAGCTCATCAACAACCTCATAGGTCAGGGTTCCACTCCTCGAAATGACCCCGACCGGCCCCCGTTGAAATAGGGGAGAGGGCATAATGCCAAGCCTGCATTCACCCGGAGAGAGGAGACCAGGGCAGTTTGGACCGATAACAGCTGATCCACATGAACGTGCATACGCAACTGCCCTCATCACATCATGCACCGGGATATGCTCGGTGATCGCAACGATTGTCTCGATCCCGGCATCGGCAGCCTCCATGATCGAGTCTGCCGCAGCACCCGCCGGAACGAAGATGACGGACGCTTCGGTGTCGTGAGCAGCCTGTGCCTCCCGGACGGTGTCGTACACCGGGACACCATGGACATCCTGTCCACCCTTCCCGGGAGTCACCCCGGCAACAACGCCTGCACCACCGACCGATCGGGCATACTGGTTCATCAGATCGATATGAAAGGCGCCCTGGTTGCCGGTTGCACCCTGCACAAGGATCCGGGTATGCTTATCGCAGTAGATCATGATGATGCCTCCAGAACAGCTGCTACAACTGCATCTTCCATCGTATCGAGCATCCGGTAGCCTGCTCCTTCAAGGAGAGCACGCCCTTCTGCCTCGTTTGTTCCTGCAAGCCGGACGATCACCTGCTGTGAAACACCGGCTGCGATGATGCCACGAGCCACCTCATCACATCGGGTGATCCCGCCAAGCAGATTGACAACGATCACCTTCACGGCCGGATCTGATGCAACCAGCCTGACTGCGTGCATCACCCGATCGGAGTCTGCACCACCTCCGACATCAAGGAAATTAGCCGCAGCCCCGTTGTGGTGGGCAATGAGGTCGAGGGTTGACATAGTAAGACCTGCACCATTGCCGATCACCCCAATCGACCCGTCCAGTTCAACATATGAGAAGCCATGCGCCTCAGCCTCTGCCTCGCGTTCGGTGAGGTCACGGTTTGCGGTGATCCCCTGCCGGGCAAGGGCATTATCATCGATGATCAGTTTTGCATCTGCTGCAAGGACACCCGCAGGGGTGACCACAAGTGGATTGATCTCTGCAAGAAGGGCATCTTTCTCACGAAATACACGATAGAGCGCTGAGATAACCGGAATAATCTCTTTCTCACATCCACGGGTCAGATACCTGAGGATAAAACCGGGTACCTCAGGAAAGAGGGGCGATACATGGGCGCTTCTGACTGCATCCGGCCGCTCCCCGGCGGTCTCCTCAATCTCAACACCGCCTGCTTCGGCAAAGAGGATCACCGGTGAACGGGTGCTTCGGTCAATGGCAATTGAAACAAAGTATTCTTTCTGAATGGGAAGCCGCTCCTCTACAAGCACTTCTTTCACCGGGAGGCCTTTGATCTCTTTCTGGAAGAGTTCGGTTGCAACAGCATCTGCATCATCTGCCGTTGCCATCAGGATGCCACCGGCTTTACCCCTGCCGCCGACATCGACCTGTGCCTTCAGCACCACCGATCCGCCGATCTTCTGACAGGCACCTGATGCCTCTGTGGCACTGGTGATCAGGATGCTTGCAGGTATTGGTATTCCGAAGGTTGAAAAGACTTTTTTTGCTTCATATTCAAGCAGTTTCATGAATTTTCTCCTTTATTCACGATATCCCGACCAAGATTCAATGCCCGGATATTGAGCTCTTCGGTCCCTTTTGGAACGCTGTCAAGGACGGCCTTCTCCATTGCTTCGAAACTGACGATACCTGTTGAAGAAACGAGAGCGCCGAGCATGACAATGTTGGCGACGATCGGCTTTCCAAGTACTTCTTTTGCCTGCTTCGTTGCCGGGATCTCCATGAAACGGCACTGTGGGCGGGACTGGACAAGCCCTGTGTCGATAAGCATCAGGGCAGATTCCGGTGCTCCTGCACCAAACTTTAAAAAACCTGCCTCAGACATGATCACATAGAGGTTTGGCTGCAGAACCTTTGGATACTGGATCGGATCATCACTGATGATCACCGTACTTGAGGATGCCCCGCCACGCGCCTCAGGCCCATAACTCTGAGACTGGACAGCGTATTTTCCATCGTACATCGCTGCTGCCCGCCCAAGGACAACGGCGGAGAGGATGATCCCCTGGCCGCCAAATCCCGAGAATAATACATCGTACTTCATTCTTTCACCCCAAGTGCCGGGCGGTTCCGATCAGTCAGTGTTCCGACAACAAACATATCGTCCGGGATCGGTTTTCCTTCTGCAAGGAGACGGTCACGCTTCTCTTTCAGGAGCGCGTGATCCTTCATCGACGTTATCATCGACTGCACATCACGGAGCTTGTTTCGTCTTCCATAATTTGTCGGGCACTGGACGATGACTTCAATGAAAGAGAGACCCGGTCTCTGAAGGCCGTTCTTTATCGCCTGTGTCAGCTCCCTGACATGATACGATGTCCAGCGTGCCACATAATTCGCACCCGCAGCAGATGCCAGTTCGCAGAGATCAAAGGGGGTTTCATCCATGCCATAGGGAGTGGTTGTTGAGATGGCTCCCTTTGGCGTACAGGGGCTCCCCTGACCGCCCGTCATTCCATAGATCTGGTTATTCATGCAGATGACGGTGATATCGATATTCCTGCGGCAGGCGTGGATGAAATGATTCCCTCCTATTGCCGAGAGATCCCCGTCACCGGTGAAGACGACCACATTGAAATCCTTTTTTGCCATCTTCACGCCAGTTGCAAAGGGGAGTGCCCGGCCGTGGGTGGTATGAAGCGAGTCGGTTTTGATATATCCCGGCGCCCGTGACGAACAGCCGATCCCGGATACAAAGACCGTATCATCGATCTTCCATCCAAGGGAGTCGACTGCCTCGAGGGTGCAGTTGATAATTGTGCCATTCCCACATCCGGCACAGAAGATATGAGGCAGGCGGTCCTCCCTGAACCAGTCTTCAGCGCTCATTCCTGTTCCCCCGCTGATTTCAGAAGATATGACGGAATATGGAGTTCGCCGCCAAGACGTGGAATCGGGATAACCGGCTGATCGACATGCCGCTGAATCTCCCGTGCAATCTGTCCGAGGTTCATCTCAGGAACCAGAAAGACCCGTGCATTTGGGAATTTTTTCAGGAGGCCTTCAGGGAATGGCCATACAATCCTGAGATTCAGATGTCCATAGGTTTTCCCGGGTGCATCCAGAAGAGCCTGACGAACCGCACGCGTCGGAGCACCATAGGAGATGAAGACGATCTCCGCTTCCGGGTTAACAACATCATAATCTGCAATCTCGTGACGTGCTCGTTCGACCTTTTCTACAAGCCGCACCACCAGCTTCTCGTGGAGATCGGGATCGGTGGAGGCAGGATATCCTTTCTCGTTATGAGTAAGTCCGGTCACATGAACCCTGTGCCCTCTGCCAAACGGAGTGAAACCAGGTACAAGATCGTCTTCGGGTTCAAATGGGAGCATACCCTCTTTGATGGGTTTTGGAGGAATACACTCAACCTCATCGGGGAACTCTACCCGTTCCCGGAGATGGCCGATGATCTCATCGGACATCAGGAAGGCCGGAACCCGGAACCGATCTGCAAGGTTGAATGCTTTTACCGTAAGGTCAAACATCTCCTGAACGGTCGAGGGGGCAAGAGCAATCACGCTATAATCACCGTGCGATCCGAAGCGGGCCTGAAGCATATCCCCCTGGGCAGCCATCGTCGGCTGACCGGTTGAGGGACCTCCACGCTGGATATTAATCACAACACAGGGTGTTTCGGTGAATGCGGCATACCCGATATTCTCCATCATCAGGGAGAAGCCGGGACCGCTCGTTGCCGTCATCGAACGGACACCAGTCCATGCTCCCCCGATGATCGCAGCCATGCTGGCGATTTCGTCCTCCATCTGGATGAATGTGCCACCGACTTTTGGGAGGCGGCGAGCCATCTGTTCTGCCACCTCAGATGAGGGAGTAATAGGGTATCCTGCAAAGAACCGGCATCCTGCCGCCATTGCACCTTCTGCGCAGGCATCATTCCCCTGCATAAAGTTAATGCGCGTCAATATTCGATCACCACCTTCTGCGGTTCAAAGGGCGACTCCTGTACCCATCTGATCGCCTGGTCAGGGCAGATGGTCTGGCATACTCCACAGAGGCGGCGCTGGTACAGCTGTTGGAGGCGGCAGTTTGTACACCGCTCGGGTCGATCAAGTCCGGGAACAAAGACACCCCGCTGATTCGGTTGCTGCCCCTCCTGGAATATGTTATATGGGCAGACCATCACGCAGAGGTTGCACCCTTTACACCGTGTATCATCGATAACCAGTTTCATGCAATGGAAACCCTCGCATATAGAATTGTGCGGCTATTCAATAAGCACTTGCGTATCAACACATTCATCATCACACCCGGTTGTGGATCCATTCGTCGTACCGTTCCCGTGCCCTTGTATTTACCCGGGAGAAGACATCCCCCCCATCAGCATCAATACCAACAACCAGCGGGAGATCGCAGACCTCGATCACCCATATCGCCTCGGCCATCCCGAGATCCGGATAGAAGACACCGGCAAGTTTCATGTGGGATGCCGCAAGGGCGGCACATCCTCCGGTAAAGGCAAGATAGACACCACGACCTTTCAGGGATGCGGCAACATCTTCACTCATCCCTCCTTTTCCAATCAGGCAGCGTATCCCGGCATCGAGGAGGAAACCTGTCAGCCGGTTCATCCGTGCGGATGTCGTCGGGCCTGCGGCGATGATCCGATCATCCTGGATTACCGGGCCGCAGTGGTAGATTGCCGCCCCCTCAGGGTCAAATGGAATGCCATCTTCCATCATCTTCAGGTGCGCCTCGTCACGTGCCGTGTAGATAGTTCCTGATAAAAGAACCGAATCACCTGCCCTGAGTGTGAGGATCTCATCGCCAAGCGGAGTGTTGATCTTCATGCGCCCACCTTCCGTGTTGCCCGCCTGCATGCCCAGCACTGGATATTTACGGCCACCGGGAGGGATGCGGTATGGCAGTGGGCTTTCTTCACCTTCACGGCCAGAGCAGTCGTACTTCCGCCAAGCCCCATCGGGCCGATTCCAAGGTTGTTTATCGCCGTGCAGATCTCTGTTTCATAGGTATCCATCGAGTCGATTGGAAGGAGAAGCGCCTCTTTCGCAAGAGAAGCAGCCAGATCGAATGTGCCGCCGATCCCAACCCCGACCACAACAGGCGGGCATGGGCGGCCGCCTGCGAGCAGCACCGTTTCAACGATGAAGGCAGGGATCTCATTCACCTGTGAAGGAAGGAGCATCCCGATGCGTGAGACATTCTCTGATCCTGCTCCTTTTGGAAGAACAGTTATAGTAAGTTCAGGGCCTTCGCTGATATGGATCGGGGGGAGACCCGCCCCGATATTATCCCCACTGTTTTGACGGGAAAGGGGATGGACCGCATTTGGTCTGAGAGGAACAGAAAGAGTGGCACGCCTGACCCCGTCACAGACGGCTTCCCTCAGATCAGCTTCAGCTAAGGGATAGCAATGAGGTACCGTCATATAGATGACGGCGATTCCGGTATCCTGGCAGAGAGGAAGATTCATTCTCTCGGCTTCCTGGATGTTGGCGCGGATATTGGCAAGCTCCCCTCGTGCCACCGGATCGATTTCCGATTCATATGCAACATCAATTGCAGCCTTCACGTCCGGAGGAAGGAATACCTCTGCCTCATGGATACAGGCACATGTCGCATCCGATACTGCCTTTCGGAGCGTCTGCTCTTCACGCGCATTCATACCGCCTAATGAGATGGGAAAGGTGATAAAACTCGTGAAATATGCAGCAAAAAAAAAGATATTGAAGGTTCAGTTCGTACCTTCGATGACGACACAAACAGGTGTTGGAAGCTTGTGTCCGCCGTGGAGAAGTGCATACTTTGCTCTCTCAACGTGCTGGGGGGACGTCCAGATGGTGAAGACACGCTGCCTTTCGTGTACACGTGCAGCGGTTCCGACTGCCTTTCCAAATGCAAGGCGCATTCCTTCTGAAACACGGTCTGCACCTGCGCCAGTTGCCTGTTTGTTCTCCCTGAGAACATGGTGAGGATAGACACGGAGCTTCATATGGAAGTTACTCCTGCCTACTTCCTTCATAAGGCGACGATTCATGTTCACACGGGCAGCTTCAAGCGCTGTATGACGAAGCTGACATGCCTCTTTCACCTCAAGATGGAGGGCAACCGGGAATTCTTCCTTTAGATTCCCCATATCAAACTGGACAATCTTTAGACCCGGGACACCACCCATATATTTCCTGCGTGTATATGCCTTCTTTGAGATGGCCCTGTACATCTTTGCTGGTTTTCGTACCATGTAAAAAACTCCTCGCTATGAAAATATGCTTAATAAAATGGATAGTATGAGTTATAAAAGTTATTGGCTGTCCTCGAGACGATCGATCAATTCCAGCACATCCCGGCGGAGGGTCGCAAACTCGACACCAGTCCGATCACGGGGGCGAGGCATATTGACATCATATATCCCGGCTATCCGTCCGGGGCGTGGCGAGAGGACCATGATCCGATCGGCTAAAAAGACGGCTTCATCCACGCTGTGAGTGACAAAGATAACCGTCTTCTTCGTCTTCTCCCAGATCAGGAGGAGCTCTTTCTGCATCCGGTTTCGTGTCTGCGCATCAAGGGCGCCAAATGGCTCATCCATCAGGAGGACGGCAGGATCGGTTGCCAGCGCCCGTGCAACTGCCACACGCTGCCGCATCCCTCCTGAGAGTTCATAGGGGTAACTATCACCAAATCCTTCCAGACCGACAAGACCGATGAAACGGTTTTCGATCTTCTCGCGCTCTTCATATGGCATCCCGCGCATCTGAAGGCCAAAGCCTACATTGGACCGGACAGTTCGCCAGGGATAGAGAGAGTATTCCTGGAAGATCATGGCAAGCCGCGGATCGGGGCCGGTGACCGGAGTTCCTTCAACCTCGATCTCCCCCGAAGTCGGATGATCGAGGCCCCCGATCATCCGGAGAAGCGTGGTCTTTCCGCAGCCCGAGGGGCCGAGGATACAGAGGAATTCACCGTTTGCCACCCTGGCCGAGATATTGTCAAGAGCGATGAGCGGCTCATTCTGGCGTGCCGTGAATGTTTTGCTGACATTTCTGATGATAACAGTCATCTGTTCATCTCCTGCCACTGGAACTTCCGCTTCTCAACGGCACGGAAGAGGACATCTACACCGATCCCGATGATGCCGATGACGATCATACCGGCGATGATCACCTGCACCTGCCCCCAGTTGTATGAGTACATGATCAGGTACCCGATACCTGAGGTGGTGCCCGGAAGCATCTCGGCTGCAACGACACACATCCAGGCAACCCCGAAACCGACCCGGAGACCCGTCCAGATTGCAGGGGCCGAGGCCGGCAAAATCACATATGCAAGGAGTTTCCACCCTTTTGCACCATAGATTGCCGCAGTCTCGATCCAGGTACGGTTCACCCTCCGCACTCCATCTATGCTATTGATCAGAATCGGGAAGAATGACCCGATGAAGATGATAAAGACAATTGAAAGGAGGCCGATCTTAAACCAGGCTAACGCAAGGGGAACCCATGCAAGCGGAGGGATCGGCCTGAGGAGCTGGATGATCGGGTTTACAAGCTCTTCGATGGTGCGATAACGCCCGATAATAATCCCAATCGGAACTGCACAGAGAACCGCGAGTCCAAAACCCAGCACAACTCTCCAGACAGATAGCAGTGCATTATCGATGATACTCCCACTTCCGAGAATATCTGCCATGGGAGTCATAAGTACTGCAGCAACAGACACCGGTGTCGGCAGGATAAAGGGGTTATTGATCAGGATCGACGCGACTTCCCACGCAAGGAGAAGAAAAAAGGGAGGTAATAATTTCAGATACCATCTCATCAGACTTCTTTCACCACCAGACCACTGTCCTGGAGTGCATATTTTATCTGCACATCCTGGATCGAACCACGTATTGGTGCGGCAATCTTCAGTGGCCGACCCTCTGCGGATCGTGCCTCAGCCCATGCGATGAATGAATCCCAGTCATCAACCGGAGCAGATGCCACAACAACAAGGCCTGATCCTTCATTCTGTGTTGGAAGCAGGATCTTAATAGCCATTCCCTTGTCAATCGCAGAGATTGTTGGCGGGGTGCCTGCATAGGAGATCTGGATAGCTTCGGTTCCCATGAGTGTCATTAGCTGGGCCCCACCTTCACCCTGGACGAGCCTGACTTCGGCGATCGTCTCACCATTGACGATTAAATCGGCAACATCGACCTTGCCCGGGGCAGTTGTCCGTGGCTTCAGAGCAATCCCATAATTCTCATTGAAGTATTCCCAGTCCTTGATAGCAACAAAGAGGGGTGCATCATGATCGGATGGGAGATACCCAAGTGAGACTGGACTTGTCAGCTTGTCGGGAGTTTTGATCTCACCTGCATCAACCATTGCCCGTGCAGCTTCGTAATGGGAGAAGTCATAGAGTGTGGCACGTACGTCGGCAGGTGAGGCATCCTTAAGGCTTCCTGTCAGATAGCCGATCTCGCGGAGTGCTTCGATGAAGCGATCATTGCTCTGGAGCCATTCTTCAGAGGGCTCGGTTGAGAACCGGATTGTCGGTATGGAATGGGCAAGAACATCCTTTGAATCGACTTTCACATCACCAAAGGTCATTGTCCCGCCACCAAAGAGCCAGTTCGCTGAAATATCTGCAGCCCGATCCGGGTTCTCCTGGACATAGTTTCCTGAGAGAATAAGGAGTGCGGCAAATGCATTCACAAAATCAGGGTTTGCTGCTATGAAGTCCTCGCGTGCAGAGAGGGCATCACAGGTGTGATCTGTCCAGGTACCTGCCGGAGGAAGATCCTGTGAGTAGCTGACAACAGTTCCAATACCCGAAACCTCAGCTACAGAGACAAATGGTTGCCATACCATATAGCCGTCGATCTGGCCGGTCGAGAGCAATACAGGCATCTGCCCGGTTGCCGTATACATGATACCTACTTCACTCTGCAGACCATCAGGGGGAGTTACCGGTACATCTTCTGTGACACAACCCGCTACAAGCAGGGCAAGTGCAAGAAGAGTAACGAGACACCCCAACACCTTCATTTACCATGAAAAACCCTCTTCAAAGTGGTACTATCTCTTGACCTCCTGATGGGTGAAACGGCATTGACTTTCCATACGAAAC
>DAJQ01000016.1:238-66263 GCA_002496395.1 Methanocorpusculaceae archaeon UBA456 | reverse complement strand
ATCATTTTCACGCTGTTTAAGACAAAGGAATGTCTGATCGGTAAGTGGATGAAGTGGATTCTCCTCATCATCTCATCGATCATCTTCCCTCTTATCTATGGGTATGTAATGAGAATTTACAAGGGAACGACTCCGGCTCCCGAACTTGAAAACTGGGGCGGACTCTTCATTGACGGTATCAAACTATTGATTGTGGGAATTATCTATGCAATACCCCTCATAATCGTTGCATTTGTCATGGGCTTCGGTGCAGCCGGTGCCGCCATAGTAGGAGGGGATTTAGCAGCCTTTGGTGCGATGGGTCTTGGCTTACTTGTCTTTTTCATCGTTGCTATCATCATCGGGCTTATCCTCCCAATCGCCTACATCCGGTTCTCACGGATGGAATCATTTGGCGAGGCATTCAACTTCAGTGCCATCTTCGAGACCATCGGTAAGATCGGCTGGATCAACTACATCATCGCACTGATCATCCTCGGAGTTGTCCTTGCTGTTATCCAGTTCGTCCTGATGCTCATCCCGATTCTTGGCCCGCTCCTGCTCTTCATCCTGATGCCGGCATTCATCATCTTCACAGCACGCTACATGACGCTTGTCTATGACAGCGCTGCCTGAGCTGAGCAGAAAACAACTCTCTTTTTATTTTTGCCGACATTGAAGAGCTTCGGCCATAAATAGAGTGATGATAAGATTCCCTCTTTGGTATCCTCGGAAATGTCCTGAATGCAGGGTGATAAGAAGCAATCGTTTTCCAATCTGTTGAAAAGAGCCAACCTATTAAATAACCAAACGTCCAACAATTAATTTGGTGCTTTCCACTATGAGTGATTGCTTTATTTGTTAAAAGCCCACGCTTTTTAGACACGACACTGCGTGACGGGGAACAGACCCCCGGTGTATCGCTGAAACCCGATGATAAGTTAAACATTGCAACACTTCTCTCAGACATTGGTGTTTCTGTCATCGAGGTTGGATCAGCTGTTGCATCTGATGGTGAACGAGAGTCTCTCAGGCTGATATCCGATGCAGGACTGAAGGCTGAGATCTGTACCTTTGTCCGGGGTGTCCAGCTTGATATCGACTATGCAGCAGATTATGGTGCTGAATCCATCCATCTTGTCATCCCGGTATCTGATCTTCATATCGAGAAGAAACTCCAGAAAGACCGGGAGTACGTGATGAAGATGGCATGGGATTCTGTCGAATATGCAAAGGATCGCGGCTTGATCGTAGAGCTCTCCGGCGAAGATGCATCGAGAGCCGATCAGGCATACCTGTACGATCTCTATGCAGGAGGAGTTGAACGGGGTGCGGATCGGATCTGCTTCTGTGATACGGTCGGCGTAATGACTCCCGAGCGGGCGGGTGAGATCATCCCGCCTCTTGCTACAATCGCACCTCTCTCGATCCATTGCCATAACGATCTGGGGCTAGGTCTCGCAACGACCCTGTCTGCTCTGAAATCCGGTGCATCATGCGCCCATGTGACGGTCAACGGTCTTGGAGAGCGGGCAGGCAACACGCCACTTGAAGAGCTTGTGATGTCGCTTGAGGTCCTGTATGGTGTGAAGACCGGTATCAAAACCGAAGAGCTCTACCACCTCTCCACACTCGTATCCCGGCTTACCCGTGTGCCGCTTCCGACAAACAAATCGATCGTCGGGGAGATGGCATTTACCCACGAGAGCGGGATCCATACACATGGCATCCTCCGTGATGCTGCAACCTATGAGCCGATCATGCCTGAGATGGTCGGAAGACGGCGGAGGATCCTCCTTGGAAAACATTCGGGCAGCGCCTCTGTCGAGGCTGCCCTGTCCGAGATGGGATACAGGACAGAACAACGGCAGCTCCAGGAGATCGTCTCCCGGGTGAAGCAGCTTGGCGATGAAGGAAAGCGGGTCACCGACTCGGATCTCCATGCGATCGCAGAAGCGGTGCTGGATATCTCCTGCACGCCGGTGATCCGGATGAAACAGTTCACGACGGTCTCGGGCAACAGTGTTATGCCGACGGCATCGGTTACCCTGACCGTCAATGGTGAGGATATCACCCAGGCATCCACTGGAACCGGCCCGGTTGACGCGGTCATCATGGCCCTCAGAAAAGCGGTGCAGGATGTCGGGGATATCACCCTTGAAGAATATCATGTCGATGCGATCTACGGGGGAACAGATGCTCTTGTAGACGTCACAGTTAAGTTAAGGAAGGACGGAGAATTGATCACCTCCCGCGGCGCCAGAACGGATATCATCATGGCGTCGGTTGAGGCGATGATATCCGGAATGAACAGGTTATTGAGGAAAAAAGATGAAAACCGGGGCTAAAATTCTCATTGAAGGACTATTGCGGCAGGGAGTGACGACTATCTTCGGCTACCCCGGTGGTGTGGTACTCCCGATCTATGACGAGCTGTACGACTCCCCCCTCCGCCATATTCTTGTGCGGCATGAGCAGGCGGCAGCCCATGCGGCAGACGGGTATGCACGTGCATCCGGCAGGACAGGTGTATGCCTCGCAACATCCGGTCCGGGAGCATGCAATCTTGTGACCGGGATTGCAACAGCGTATATGGACTCGATCCCGATGGTGGCACTGACCGGACAGGTTCCAACAGCCCTGCTCGGAAATGATGCCTTCCAGGAGTCTGATATCACCGGCATCACGATGCCTGTCACAAAACACAACTACCTCGTCAAGAGGGCTGAGGATATCGACACGGTCCTTGCTGAGGCATTCCATATCGCCGGCACCGGCAGGCAGGGTCCTGTCCTGGTTGATCTCCCAAAAGATGTCGTGACCAATGAAGCGCCTGATCCGGGACCCCTGAAGGAGGTCTCCCTCAGAGGGTACAACCCGACATTCAAAGGGCATCTCAGGCAGATTGAAAAAGCCATCTCCATGATAGCAGAGGCAGAGCGGCCGGTCATCTATGCGGGCGGAGGCGTGATTGCATCTGATGCATCACCTGAACTGATTCGGTTTGCTGAGATGACCGGGATTCCGGTGACGACCACCCTGATGGGGATCGGAGCAATCCCCTGCGATCACCCCCTCAACCTCGGCATGCTCGGGATGCATGGTACAAGATATGCAAACTATGCCATCACCGAATGCGATCTCTTAATCGCCATCGGGGCACGGTTTGATGATCGGGTAACCGGCAGGATTCAGTCTTTTGCCCCGAATGCCAGGATCATCCATATCGACATCGATCCTGCCGAGATTGGAAAGAACAAGGTGGTTGATCTCCCGATCGTCGGCGATTCACGCCAGGTCATGATCTGTATGCTCGACCGGCTCACCGGAACAACCGACAGGTCTGTCTGGAATGAGAAGATCAGCCACTGGAAGGTGCAGTACCCGATGGCCTGCCCGGAAGACGGGGTGCTCAGGCCGCAGCTTGTCATTAAAACACTCTCCGATCTCCTCGATGGAGAAGGGATCATCGTCTCCGAGGTCGGGCAGAACCAGATGTGGACCGCACAGCAGTTCTGTTTCAAACACCCCCGCACCTGGATCACCTCAGGCGGTCTTGGCACGATGGGATATGGCCTGCCTGCTGCAATGGGGGCACACTTTGCCCGGCCCGATCTCCCGGTCTTTGATATTGCGGGAGATGGGAGTATCCAGATGAATATCCAGGAGTTTGGTACCATTGTCCAGTATGATATTCCGGTCAAGGTTGTCATCCTGAACAACATGTACCTCGGAATGGTCAGGCAGTGGCAGGAGCTCTTCTATGACCGCCGCTACTCCTATACCGAACTGCCGTCTGTGGATTTCGTCGGTATTGCCGCAGCATATGGAATCGACGGAATGAGAGTTGATTCTGCAGATCAGGTGAAAGAGGCGCTCACTGCCGCAATAGATACCGACGGCCCGTTCGTCCTCGACTTCAGGGTTGAACGGGAGGAGAATGTCTTCCCGATGGTGCCTGCCGGTGCTGCCATCAATGAGATGATCGGGGGGGAGAAGAAATGAAGGTCCATACTCTCTCGGTGCTTGTTGAGAACAAATCCGGTGTCCTCTCCAGGGTCGCCGGAATGTTCTCCCGCCGTGGATTCAATATCGAGAGTCTGGCTGTCGGCACCTGCGAAGTGCCCGAGATGAGCCGGATCACCATCACCGTTCATGGGGATGATACCCGGATTGAACAGGTGAAGAAGCAGCTGAACAAGCTGATTGATGTCATCAAGGTCTCGGATATCACCTATCATGAGCATGTGCGGCGTGAACTGGCGCTCATCAAGGTGGTTGCGAACCCGGGCAGCTCCCGTGCTGAGGTGATGCAGATCGCAGATACCTTCAGGGCGCAGATCATCGATGTCGGTGCAAAGACGCTTATTCTCCAGGTGGTCGGCCCGCCCGAGAAGATCGATGCGCTCGAGAAACTCCTCCGCCAGTACGGCGTGAAGGAGCTTGTGAGGACCGGAATGATCGCGGCACTGCGTGGTTCAAAGACCACAGCCGGAGATTAGGATCTCTCTCTCCTCCATTTTTCTCTATCTGTTATGTCAATTACACCTGCGTATCAGCCCTGACTATTGAGAGGTTCATTCACTTTTATTATTGCGCTACAACCGTATTTGATCACAGCCTTGCTGCATCCGGCGCCAATGTGGGTATCATCGATGATAAGGATCGAGCATGTTATATTTTAGCATGGCACACATTAGCATTATATGATATTTGGATTGCCTGACCTCACGGTGTATGCCGTTCTTGGAACGATACTGGTTATCATCATTCTGCTGGTTATCTGGGCATTGAGATTTCCGGAGGGAGACTGAGTATGGCAGATACAATGACGTTTGTCATCATCATCTTCTACTTCCTTCTCCTGATCGGGATCGGTGCCTGGGCATCAAGGAAGATTATCAATACCGAGGATTACATCCTCGCGGGTAGATCGCTTGGCTTCTGGGTCTTTACGATCCTGATGGTCGCCTCGATATGCAGCGGGATGACGCTCCTTGGGGTATCGGGGCTTGGCTATGCCTCAGGCTGGCCGACGATCTGGGAGCAGATCTTTGTTCCTGCGGCCGCTGCCTTTTGTATCACGATCTTTGGGATGAAACTCCATACGGTTGGGCGTGAGAACGGGTATCTCACGCTTGAAGATTATTTTGCCCACCGGTTTGAGAGTGTAAAGCACCTTCGCGGGCTCTCTGCTATCGCCGGGATCACCGTCTCCCTGATCTATCTGGTCGGCCAGTATACTGCAATCAGCATCGTCCTGATCTGGCTCTTTGGGATAGAGCACTGGCAGGCGCTGATCATTGCGGGTATCATCATCACGACCTATACGGTGATCGGCGGTCTCTACGCGGTTTCATGGACAACTCTTATCCAGGGGCTGATATTGATCTTTGGTGTCGTAGCGATTGCACCTTTCCTGATCATGCGGGCGGGAGGATTAACGCACATCAACGAGGTGCTCTCCGGCATAGATCCGAATTTTGTTGCGCCGTGGTACCCAACCCCTGTCTATGCAGGATACGCCTTTGCAACACCGGAGTTCCTCTTCTCATTTGCCATCCTCCTGATGGTCGGGCTTGCCTGTGCTCCGCATGTCATTAACAATGTCCTTGCTGCAAAAGAGACGAAATACTTCAAATGGTCTCCCCTGATTGCGTTTCTCATCTACCTTGTGGTGATGTTCCTTGTCAAATTCGTCGGTTTTGCTGTCCGTGTCCTCGTCGAAGAAGGCCAGATCATTCTCCCTGATGCCATAAATGCTCAGGACTTTTCATTCATCCTTGGAGTCGAGTTTGCCGCACCAAATATGCTTATCTGGGCGTTCTTTGCGGTTATCGTCCTGGCTGCGGTGATGTCAACAACTGATCGCCTGATGCTCACTATCGGGACGATCTTCTCATGGGATATCTACAAGAATATCCTTCATCCAGAAGCATCAACAAAGAAAGTGCTCACCGTATCCAAAGTCTCGGTATTTCTCGCAGCTGTTATCTCACTTATTCTTGCCATCAACCCTCCTGAAATGCTCGCATGGCTGATCTGGATGGGAATTGGCGTGATGCTCTCAACCTTTGCCATACCGATTCTGGGCGGACTCTACTGGCGTGGAGCGACAACCAAAGGCGCACTTGCGGCAATGGCTGTCGGACTTGTCGGATCAGGCATCTTCGGGTATTATCATCAGTTCGTGGCAAAGCTCCCGGTTCATTTCAGCCTCTATTCGGTGACACTCGCACTGATTGCCCTTATTGTTGTGAGTCTCCTCACCACAAAGAACAGCCAGAAAGTGCTTGATGAGACAATGACCGGCTGGTATATCTTCCGGAAAAAATAGGATTTGATAGTTAGATATCGGATAGGATAGGAACCTTTATTTTTCACCCTCCCTTTCCTTTTATTTAAAAAAGGAATGCGTGTGTATGGTGGCAGGAGAGACTATAACGGGAAGAGTGCCCTTCAGCTGGCTTCTTTTCGGTAGCATAGTGCTTATTATCCTTATTGTCACCGCTGTCGTCATCAATGTCAACTATCATTCATCCCGGGATCAGCTCGAGAACACCATGCTCCTCCAGCAGGAGAAGAATGAAGAAGGGCTCATAAAGTCGATGATCCTTGTCGATCAGGGGCTTCTCCTCTTTGACCAGTCCCTTGATTACAAACTCAGAGGTCCGATGGATTCATTCCTCTCTGCATATGAAGAGAGTGGAGGAGATCCCGGGAGAATCGATCTTGAAGGGCTGAAAGCATCATTTGGGGAAGGCTATGAGCTCTATATCATCAATGATGCAGGGGTGATTGAGTATACTACCTACTCCCCCGATCATCTCCTGGACTTTTCAGAGTACCCGCAATTCTATCGCCGCCTGACGAAGATCCGTGAAGGAAATATCTTTGCCTCAGATAGGATCGTCAAGGATTTCTCCACCGGCATGTTCCGGAAGTTTGTCTATCATCCAACACCCGATCACCGCTATATCCTTGAGATCGGCTATATGGATGATCAGATTCAGGAGATGCGATCAGCACTCAGGTACACCGAGGCAGCTGATAGAGTTCACAGGATGAATCCATTTCTCACCTCAATAAAGCTTTATGACTTTATGAAGGAGGAGATAGGAAACTCGAGCTATATCCCCAAAGAGTGGCGTTCTGAGATTATCGGGGAGGTGCTTGAGAACGGAGTACCATTGGAATTCCGGGATCCAGAGCTCGATACCTTCACCCGCTTCGT
The DNA here is from genome assembly GCA_002496395.1 of Methanocorpusculaceae archaeon UBA456. Taxonomy (GTDB): domain Archaea; phylum Halobacteriota; class Methanomicrobia; order Methanomicrobiales; family Methanocorpusculaceae; genus Methanocalculus. The sequence goes on along the minus strand of DAJQ01000016.1, from coordinate 59,050 downwards.
CCTTGTTGATCTCTCCTCAAATGGAAACCCGGCCGAGATGAACCTCGTTGCAGAGATGACCTACACCACAGCTCCGATCAAACAGAATCTCCATAATCTCCTGATGCTGCATCTCCTCATCGCCACCATCGCCATTCTGATTGGGGGTATACTTGCCTATGCAGTCACCGAACGGATCACCAGGCCAATTCATCGTCTGGTCGATGATACACAGGTCATCTCTGGTGGGAATCTCGATCATCCAATCGGGATCGCGGGACCCCCGGAGATCAGGTCGCTCTTCCTCTCGATCCAGCAGATGGTGGATCGGCTAAAAGAGATGATGGCTGCCCTGCAGGCATCAGAAGAGGAATTGAAGGTGCAGAACGAGGAGCTGGAAGCGCGGGTGCTTGAGCGGACCGCTGACCTCACAGAAGCCCACGCGAAAGTTGGCTTTTATCTCGACCTGATTACCCATGATATCAATAACACAAACCACACTTCGCTCCTCTATCTTGAACTCCTGGAATCAGAGGCTGATGAGACCCTCAAGCCCTATATTGAAGGCCTTAAAAACTCCCTGAAGAAGAGTGACGAGATCATTGAAAATGTGGCGACACTCCGCGAGATCCAGGATGCAGAGGCATCCCTTGTGCCTGTCCGGCTCGCCCCTCTGCTCAGGAAAGAAGCGGATGCAGACGATCGGATCACCCTTCTCATGGAGGATGAAGAGGTCGCTGTTTGTGCAGACTCTCTCCTCTCGCAGGCGATCTCAAATATCCTCGCAAACAGCCTGAAGTTTGGGGGTGACGATGTCAGCATCACTATCTCTGTAACCACTACAGAAGATGATGTTCTGATACGAATCGATGATACCGGACCCGGCATTCCTGATGATCAAAAACCGAAAATCTTCGCAAAATACACGCGGGGAACCGAGAGGGTGAGGGGGAAGGGGCTGGGCCTCTTCATCGTCCATACCCTGATAGTCGAGCGCTATGGCGGTTCTGTCACGGTTGAAGATCGGGTGCCGGGCGATCCCACACAGGGTGTATCATTCGTTATCCGGCTGAAAAAAGCGGAATAAAAGCCTCTACCGGGAGATGAGGATCGTCTTCTCCTCGGTATAGGCATCAATAAATGACAGGCCGTTCTCACGCCCAAACCCGCTCCCCTTCACCCCGCCAAACGGCACTTCCGGGGGGAGCTTCATATGCTGGTTTACCCAGACGATACCCGCCTCAAGCGCTTCTGCTGCCTGTTCTGCAGTATTGATCTGTTGTGTCCATATCGAGGCGCCAAGTCCAAAGCGTGTACTGTTGGCACTATCTATGGCTTCATCCAGATCGCCCGCCCGGATCACCGGGATGACGGGACCGAAGATCTCTTCAGAGAGCACTCTTGAATCATCTGCACATCCGGTGGCAAGTGCAGGCGGGCAGAAGAAGCCCTTCTGTGAGAGCCCTCCAGGTATTTTACCTCTCAGAATCCTGGCTCCCTCGTCCTCAAGCCTCAGGATTGCCTCTTCCACGCCGGCTCTCCCGGTTTCGTTATTCAGAGGGCCGATCCGGGATGCGGGATTAGTACCATCACCGATGACAACCTCCGGGATTGTCTGCTGAAGCCGTGAGACGAATGCATCATGGATCTCATCCATTACAATCATCCGTTTTGGCGAGGTGCAGATCTGGCCGCAGTTGTATAGCCGGAGTGCAAGAGCTGCATCTGCGGCTGCAACCGGGTCGACATCCGAACAGATGATCATCGGATCGTTTCCGCCAAGCTCCAGTGTCAGCCTCTTCATGGTGCCAGCTGTTGCCCCGGCAATCGCCTGGCCAGTTTCAATACTACCGGTAAATGAAATCTTCCTCACCGCATCATGACGGATGAGGGGATCGCCTGCATCTGCACCATTCCCTGTGACGATGTTCAACACCCCTGGAGGAAGTCCTGATCGCTGCATCGCCTCGCCAACTGCAAGTACAGCCATCGGTGCCTGTATGGAGGGCTTTAGCACAAGGGTGTTTCCCGTTACAAGAGCGGCCCCGATCTTCCAGGCGGCGATCAATACCGGCATATTCCAGGGAATGATCGCGGCACAGACCCCAAGCGGTTTCCTCTGCACCATGCCATACCCATACCGCGGCAGTCTCTCGGAATATCCGGCTGTGATGAGGGATGCCGATCCGGCATAGTACTCAAAGACTGCCGCTGCACCGAGCACCTCATCCTTTGCTTCACGGAGCGGCTTGCCCTGTTCTGTTGTCAGGATGAGGGCGAGCCGGTCTGCCTCCCTCCTGATCAGTTCAGCTGATCGGAAGAGGGTGATCCCCCTGTGGGAATTAGGAAGCTCGCTCCACCTCAGAAATGCCTCTCCTGCAGCCTCCACTGCAAGCCTTACATCCTCCGCTCCCCCGGATGGAACCTCCCCGGCAGGGGTGCCGTCTGCGGGGTTTTCGATCCGGGTGCGTTCACCCGAGACTGATTCGGTGAACTGATCGCCAATCATCATCTGCATACAAAGAGATCATGGGTATGATCAGATAATAGTGGTGATCGGAACCAAAGAGAAGATATAACGTTGAATACAATCGAACAATAACGTGAAATGGAAGAGAAACATTCATTCATCGCACGGATGCCGGATGAGCCGGGCTCGCTCCTGAAAGCGGCCGATATCATCAGGCGGCACAACGGCAACATCAACCGGATCCAGTTCAACCGGCGTATAGATAAGAATACGGTCTTCTTTGAGATGACCGCAACCGCTCCGGACTACCGCCTTATCCGGGAGGGGCTTTCTGAGATAGGCTACCTCCAGTCGAATATCCCTCCGGTGAATATCCTCCTTTTCCATATCTATCTCCCCACCCCGCACCGCCCCGGCGCCCTCTATGATGTCCTCACCGCCTGTGCAGAGGCTGGGGCAGATGTGGCGGAGATCGACTTTGATGATACCGGCAGGCACCCGGATCGTCTGACCCTTCGCCTGAATGTTGTCGATTCCCCACGGGTTGAGGAGGTGATCGATTTCATCAAGAGCCGCTACCGTCTTGAGATCCTCGAATATGATAGCCTCGGCGGTGCCCTTGACGAGACGATCTTCTATATCTGCTTTGCACAGAAGATCCGGCCATTCCTCGGGGAGGCAAATGATGAGTTCCTCCTCTCATTGCTTGGCGATCTGAACCATGTCGTCCAGGAGCTGACCAATCGCGGCGAAGATCCAAAACTCGTCTTCAACCAGATCGAACGGATCGGGACATTTCTCACGGAAACAACCCGGGAAGGGTTCTATGCCGACTATCAGCAGATTGATACCCCGGATGGCTCCTCACTCACCTGTATCCAGCCACCGGGAGGAGGGAGCGTCTTCATCTTTGATGCCGGTTCAGAGCGATTGATGATCGATACCGGATATGGGATCTATCATGACGATATCGAGCGGATGCTCCATGAGATCGGCCAGTCCGGGTACAAAGGCATATCCCGGATCATCTGCACCCATGCAGATGCCGATCACTGCGGTGCTGCCGGGCTCCATCCGGCCCCCTCGTATCTCCACCACGGCACCGATGCGATCATCGAATGCAATAACCGGGGATATGGCTCACGGAGCCAGGATCTCATCCTTGAAGCCGTCTATACGGTGATCATCAACCTCTTCTCACGATGCACCCCGCCAGAGGAGCGGCATATATTTCCGAAAAATGAGATCGGACGACGTGGCATCTTTCCGGTCATCGATACCTTCTCGATCGGCGGCTTTTCCTTCGAGGTGCTGGAGAGCCTTGGGGGGCATATCTATGGCCAGGTCTTCCTGCTTGCAGCCGATATCGGCCTCCTCTTCACCTCCGATGCCCTGATGAACTTCAGAAGCCTCACTCCTGATCGCCAGGAATATAACTCGATTGCAGACTTCCTCGTCACTTCGGTGAATGTCGATTCTGATCTGGCGAGGCAGGAGCGGCATGCCCTGATGGCACTTGCAGACGAGATCGATTTTGATATGAAGAAGATGGGAACACGCTGTCTCATCTGCGGGGGTCATGGTGCGGTATCTGTGCTTGAAGAAGGAAAGCTGGTCGCGTATGGTGATATCCGCCATTACCAGCATCCGGCATAAGATTTTTCTCTTCGCAGTGGAAAGGATATACCATGGCATCCCCCATACTGGCAGCGATCCTGTCGTTCTTTATCCCCGGTCTTGGACAGTTCTATACCGGACAGCTCTTAAAGGCTATTGCTCTCTTTATCATGGCTGTAATCTTCGGATATCTCTCGATCATCATCATCGGGATTCCCTTCTATCTCATCGTCTGGCTCTACAGTATGTACGATGCTTATGTTGCCGCACAGCAGGGGTGAGTGATGATCGGTGATGCTCCTCTCATCCTCCTGCTTATAATTGAGTTCATTGCAGTCGTCTTCCTTGCCCTTGGGTACCTGATAAAGTACCGGAAGATGACGAACCTCATTGCCGGATTTGACAGAAAGACCTGTGCAGATCCCGAGGGGCTGATCGCATGGATTGGAAACAGCCTGCTCGCACTTGCTATAGCTGCTGCTGGCATCTTTTTTTTGCTCCTGCTCCTTCCAGAGTATGCACTCTATTTATTTTTCATCTATACAGCAGGGATTGTGCCGATTGTGGCTGTAATCGTCGTTCTTCGGGCACGAAGGTTCGATAAAAAAGAGTGATTCAGCTGGAGTTATACTTCTCCAGCTCCATCTCACGAAGTTCTTTTCTTTTGATCTTACCCGAGATTGTCTTTGGAAGATCGCTCACAAACTCTATTGCACGTGGATACTTGTATGGTGCTGTGACATGCTTCACATAATTCTGAATCTCACGGATGAGCTTTTCCGAGGGCTCAAAACCGTCATTTAAGATAACAAAAGCCTTCACGATCGTCCCCCTCACCCGATCAGGCACACCCACAACCGCAGACTCTTTCACAGCCGGATGTTCAAGAAGTGCAGACTCAACCTCAAAAGGACCGATCCGGTATCCTGAACTCTTGATGACATCGTCATCTCTCCCGACAAACCAGAGATACCCATCCTCATCCATCGTCGCCTTATCACCGGTATAATAGAAATCACCGATAAAGACCTCATCTGTGGCCGCCTCATTATCCAGGTATCCGGTGAAGAGCCCGACAGGACGGGGCGTCGTCTTAATGGCGATCGTTCCAACCTCTCCTGCGGGGACCCTCTTATGGTCCTCATCATGGAGTTCGATCTCCCATCCCGGCGATGGGCGTCCGATTGAACCTGGCTTTGACTCCATGCAGGGGAAGGTGCCGACACAGAGTACTGTCTCGGTCTGTCCGTATCCTTCATAGATGGTGACTCCGGTCGCCTCTTTCCAGACCTTGATCACTTCCGGGTTCAGTGCTTCACCGGCACTGACACAATGGCGAAGCTGCGAGAGGTCGAATGCGTCCAGATCTGCGAGGATCATCATCCTGAAGATCGTCGGGGGTGCGCAGAAGGTGGTGATCTCGTACTTCTCAAGGAGGGGGATGATCTCGGTCGGATTGAATTTTGTTCTGATATCATAGACAAAGGAGCATGCACCNNACCGCAGATCCAAGGGCCAAAGAACTTCCCCCAGGAGGATTTTGCCCATCCAGTGTCGGCAAGGGTCAGGTGCAGATTATTCTCCCGGAGGTCATACCAGTACTTCCCGGTGATCAGGTGTCCGAGGGGATAGCTGTGATTATGGATCACCATCTTCGGCTCTCCGGTTGTTCCGGAGGTGAAGTAGATCACCATGGGATCAGTTGATTTCGTCTTCTTTCCGCCCGATAAGGGGGCAAGGCGGTGGGAAGCCGGTGCCGGATAGTTCAGCTCCACCGGATAGCTGATCCAGTTGGGGAGTTCACCGTCAACGACGAATCTCAGATCCAGTGACGGACATTCCTCGCAGATCTCATCCACCTTCCATGCGTTCTCAACATCGGTGACGATCATCCTGAATTTGCCCAGGTTCACCCGATATTTCAGATCTTTTGGTGTCAGCATCGTCGGGCATGGACAGAAGATCACGCCAAGTTTGATTGCGGCGAGTGCAAATGTCCACCATTCCGGGATCCTCGGAAGCATGATCAGGATCCGATCTCCCTTCCCGAGATCACGTTTCATGAACATATTGGCGATCTGGTTGGAGAGATTCATCAGGTGGCGGAAGGTATAGTATTTCTCTTCCCCGTTCTGGTTCACCCAGATCATGGCGAGTTTGTTCCTGTCTCTCTCTGCCATTGCGTCGATGGTATCGAACCCAAAATTATAGTATTCCGGAACGTCGATCCGGAAATCACGATAGCCCGCCTCGTAATCAGGCATATTATGCTCCTTATTCAACATGAACAAATCTATTGGTTATTATTCATCTTGAATCAGATGGTTTTTGATCAACGCCTGTCAACGACTCTTTTTGGTCTCCCCTGCACCTTATAGAGCTCCAGCTCCCCTGGTCCCGTGAAATGGAAGAGCATCTCAAATGTTCCATTGATATATTGCTCACGGAGCTCTGGCTTGAGCCGGAAGAACGCCTTCCTGAATGTCTCCTGAATTCCTTCGGTATCAGTATTTGCAGGATCATTACATTCAAGGCTCACACGGATGACTGTCGAGTCCGTCTCCCTCCCTCCATAGAGGAATGCCTCATATTCGCCGGTGAGGTACTGCATGTTGTCGGGCTGGAAGACGCCGCGTTCGATATCGACACGGTTGAAGGATCGGTCTTCGACAAAGAACCGCTCACCCTCCCGCTCGGGGGTCTTGATCCGAAGCGATGTTCTTCCGCAGGCGCACCGTTCCCTTGAGACGACTGCGGTTGCATCCTCGGTATCATAGTTAATCAGGAGTGTGCCGCACCGTTCTCCGACGGGAAGGAGCTTTGTCAGGATGATCCGCCCATACTCGCCATCCGGGACAAACCTGTCCATCCGGGGACTGTAGAGATCCATATGGATGAGATCTTCGGGCACATGGAGGCCCGCCTTTGCCACACATTCCCCGCACATTGTCCCTTCAGTACTCCCATAGGTATTGTAGACCTCACAGTCCCAGAGGTTACTGAGGTACACACGGGATGCCTCGGCAAAACTCTCTCCTCCGACAACAAGCCGTTCGATACCGGACTCTTTTGGATCAATGCCATCTGCTTCAAGCCGCCGTGCAAGCCGGATCAGCTTGAAGACGGATCCGATCACAACAGTCGGCCGGTAGTTCCTGATCACCCTGATCGGAAACGTGCATTTGCCTGCCGGTATGATGGTGGTTCCAGTCCTCCGTGCTGCGAGCGTCATCATATTTGCCCCGACATTCATCCCGTAACTGGCACAGACGATGACCCGATCCCCTCTGGAGATGCCGTATGATCGGAAGATCCGTGCGTACTTCTCCGAATACCGGAGCCAGTCCTGCCATGTGAGGAAGAATGATTTGGGGTTTCCTGTTGTTCCGCTCGTCTCATGGATTGTATATATCTCATCCATATGTGCAGAGAGGAACTCAAATGAGTCGGTGAAAGGGGGCTGGTTGTTTCTGATCGTCTGGCCTGAGATGATCGGGAGTTTCAGCAGATCCTCGTGCTCACGGATCTCCCTGATATCGATTGAATTCTTCTTAAACCACTTTCTGTAGAATGGCGAATGGTCATGTGCATACTGAATGGTATACCGGACCCGCTCATCGATGACAGCATCAAGGTCATCACGCGGCATCGTCTCGATCGCTTTTCTGAAGTATCCAATGCTGCCCATATGGTGATTCATGCCATGAAAGGCGATAATTGTTCCCATCGGATCATCCAATCCCGATCACCGATCGTTGATTATTTCAGGAGAGAGATGAGATCAGGTACTTGCATGTCAAAACCCAGAACGCTGACACCTGCCATGCAGCAGGTGAAGGATATGAAGAACCAGTACCCGGGCTGTATCCTCTTTATGCGTATGGGAGACTTTTACGAGACATTTTACGAGGATGCGGAGATCTGTGCACGCGAACTCGGTATCGTCCTGACTTCAAGGTCTACAGATCCGTCCGGCAAGCCNNGCCGATTCCGCTGGCGGGCGTCCCCTATCATGCAGCTGAAGCCTATATTCCCCGCCTTGTGCGGCGGGGGTACCGGGTTGCGGTCTGTGAACAGATCGAGGATCCCAAAAAAGCAAAAGGGGTGGTGAAGCGGGATGTTGTCTGTGTCCATACACCCGGATGTGCAGTCGATCCATCGATTGTGGATGCTCCTGATTCCCGGTACCTGATGGCGCTCCTCCCTGACCGGAAGGCTGAATCCTTTGGTGTCGCGATCCTTGAGATCACCACCGGCGAGTTTTCCGTCCGCGAGATACCAAAACGCGAAGGAACCGAGGGAATTGCGTCTGTCATCGAGTCCCAGCGCCCGGCAGAATGCCTGATTCCGGAGAGGACAGATCCGGAGATTCTCCGTCTCCTCGAATCATATTTTGTTCTGGCAACAGATCGGCATCCCGGAGAATTTGATCCGGTAGATGCAAACTCTCTTCTATGCCGCCATTTTGGTGTGGCAACCCTTGAAGGCTTTGGGATTGTTGAGATGCCGCTTGCAGTCGGAGCGGCGGGTGCTGCCCTCTCCTATGCGATTGCCACCCAGAAGAACGCCCTCCCCCATCTCTCCGGGATCAGGCTCATGCATGCATCTGACCGCATGATCCTGGATGCTGTCACCCAGAGAAACCTTGAGATCACCCGATCGATTGGGGGGGAGCGGTCAAAAGCAACCCTGATTTCAACCCTCGACTCAACAAAGACTCCGATGGGGAGGCGGGCCCTCTCCTCTGAGATCACAGCCCCTCTCACCAGCAAACAGGCCATTAATGATCGGCTCGATCTGGTTGCATGGCTCCTTGACTCACCCCTTACCAGAACTGACATTCTTGAGTGCCTCTCGGGATGTGGTGATATTGAACGGATATCTGGCAGGATTGCAATCGGGAATGCCTCTCCACGGGACCTGATCTCACTGGCTTCATCCCTTGATGCTGTCAGGAGGATCACCACCTCTCTCAAAGATGAAATACCCCCCCTGATGGAAGAGCTTGCCGGGGAGATCGGGAGCTTTGATCCGACAATTGCCCTCATCAGATCTGCCATAACCGATGATCCACCCCTTCTTGTCAGGAGCGGGGGTGTCATCCGCAATGGATATGATCCCGATCTGGATACGCTGAGGGATACGGCAGGATCCGGGCGTGACTGGATCCTCTCGCTCCAGCAGTCCGAACGCGAACGGACTGGGATCAGATCATTGAAGATTGCCTATAACCAGGTCTTTGGGTACTATATCGAGGTGACAAAACCAAACCTCAGCCGTGTTCCACCGGAATATGAGAGGAAACAGACGACAGCGTCAGGTGAGCGGTTCACCCTCCCCGCTCTCCGTGAGTATGAACGGACGATCGCAACAGCTGATGAACGGGCGCTTGCCCGTGAGGCTGAACTCTATCTCGATCTGATCGAGAAACTCCGCCCGCTGGTGCCTGCATTTCAGGCAGCGGCAAGGGCTGTCGGGATGATCGATCTCCTCCTCTCCTTTGCAGATGCTGCTGCCAGGAGAGGATATGTCCGCCCCCTGCTTACTGACGGCTCCTCTATTGTGATCCGGGGCGGGCGGCATCCGGTTGTCGAGGAGAGTGTACAGTCCGGTTTTGTCCCAAATGATACCGAAATGGATAGTGAAGGAGATCAGATCCTGATCCTGACCGGTGCCAATATGGCCGGAAAATCGACCTATATGCGGTCGGTTGCCCTCATCTGCATCATGGCGCAGTCGGGATCCTTTGTCCCTGCGGATCTTGCAGAGATCGGTCTCCTTGACCGGATCTTCACCCGTGTCGGTGCCTCAGATGATCTTGCAGGCGGGCAGAGCACCTTCATGGTGGAGATGGTTGAACTCGCATACATCCTCAGGCATGTTACCGACAGAAGCCTTGTGATCCTGGATGAGATCGGGAGGGGCACAAGCACCGTTGACGGGTACAGCATTGCACGATCCGTGCTCGAGTTCCTCCATGGCAGGCGTTCATCAGGTCCAAAGACCCTCTTTGCCACCCACTTTCATCGGCTTGTCGAAGTGGAGACCGAGCTGAAGCGGGTCAGGAATTACCATTTTGCGGTGCGGGAGACAGATGATGAGATCACGTTTCTCAGGAAGCTGATCCCCGGTGCAACTGATCGGAGCTATGGTATCCATGTCGCCCGCCTTGCCGGGGTGCCCGAAAAGGTACTTGATCGGGCCCGCACCATCCTCCGGGAGACATTGGCCGAAGAGGAGCGGGGTGAGGTGCCCGGAAAGCGGAAGCCCCGGTACACACAACTTCTCCTGATGGATTCCGGTTCAGTTGAGAAGCAGAATCATCCGGTCCTCTCAGAGCTTTCGTCTCTTGATATCGATACGATGAGCCCGATCGAAGCATTGAACACATTAGCAGAACTGAAGAAGAAGGCTGGTGAGTAAATGGCAGACCCGACAATCCATCTCCTTGATGAAGAGACAATCTCCCATATCGCGGCAGGCGAGGTGGTGGAGCGGCCGGCATCTGTTGTGAAGGAGCTTGTGGAGAATGCAATCGATGCAGGTGCAACACGCATCCGTGTCCTTGTGAAGAGCGATACTGCGGAAATCCGGCGTATAATCGTGATCGATGATGGCAGGGGAATGTCGCCGGAAGATGCACCCCTCGCATTCCGCCAGCATGCAACCAGCAAGATCAAAACTGCCGGGGATCTTGCGGAGATCAGCACTCTTGGATTCCGGGGTGAGGCGCTTGCGAGTATTGCGGCAGTTTCAGAAGTCACTCTCACAAGCAGGAGGCGGGAGGATGTCGCCGGAATCAAAATAACGCTCTCCGGTGGGATGATCACCGATCTCTCTGAATGTGCCGCCCCACCCGGGACCATGATCGAGGTCCGGAGTCTCTTCTTTAATACTCCTGCACGCAGGAAATTTCTCAGGACTGTCTCAACAGAGCTTGCGCATGTCTTTGACCTGATGGAGCGATCCGCACTCTCTCATCCCGAGATCTCGTTCCAGTTGATGCACCAGGAGAAAGAGAAGTTTGCCACTCCCGGCAGAGGGGATCTGCTGGAGACGATCCAGAGCCTTTTTGGTGGCGATCTCGCACGCACACTTATCACCCTCTCCCCGCTCAGGGGTGAAATGCCGGTTGTGGGATATGTTGCATATCCACTCGGATCACGGACAAACAGGAATCAGATCTACATCTCGGTGAATGGACGGCAGATTGCATCGCCATCCCTTGTACGGGCAATACGGGATGGATTTGGGACGAGCCTTGCGAAGGGTGAATATCCGTTTGCCGTTATTGACTGCCTGATTAATCCCGGGGATGTGGATGTGAATGTGCATCCAACGAAGCGTGAGGTTAAATTCTCATCAGAGCGGCAGGTGATGGATGCGGTGAGGACGACTGTCTGGTCTGCTGTTACGGAGAAGGCTCAGGAGCATCTGATCCACACCCCGGCGGTATTAAAACCGCTCCCCATTCTGAGGGATCAGGTTTCGGATCAACCGTCTCTGGAGCTTCCAAGGCCACAAGTCGTCTCCGAAGGAGCGGCAACATACGGACGATCTGATCGGCAGCTCCGGGTGACAGAGCCTGCCGGAACGTCTCTCTCTCCTCCTGATGAGGGATCGCACCTGCCCCGTCTGCTTGGACAGGTGAACGGGACGTATATTATCGCCATCTCAGATGAAGGGGAGCTTATGATCATCGATCAGCATGCAGCCCACGAGAAGATCGCCTTTGATCTCCTCCAGAAGAGGGAGGGAGATGCTTCTGCTTCACAGCAGCTCCTCGTCCCGGTGATGGTACCCCTCTCAAGAAAAGATGCGGCTCTTGTTCTGGATGCAATCGGAGATCTCCGGGCGGCAGGCTTTGTGATCGAGGAGTTTGGCGGTGATACCTTTGCGGTGCAGGCGGTGCCAGCCGGACAGGCGAAGCTGGATAATCCCGGCGAGATCGAGTCACTTCTCCTTGAGGTGATCGAGGGGATCAGAGGGCCCGCGAGTGAGCGGAGGTTGCGTGTGTTTAAAACTATTGCATGCAGGGCTGCGATCAAGGGGAATACACCCCTCTCACAGGAGCAGATGGAGCGGCTTGTACAGCAGCTCTTTTCCGCAGGACCGCCATATACCTGCCCGCATGGAAGGCCGGCTATTGTCAGGTTCGGCTCAGCCGATCTTGAGTTCCTCTTCAGGAGACGATAGGTGGTGTCCGGACAAATCCATATAACAGACCTCATCATATGATATAGTGTGAAATGGGCTATTCTCGGTGGTGGGCTCACCGGAGTCACACTCGCCCGGCTCCTGCATCAGGCAGGGGAAGAGGCAATCGTTCTTGAGAAAGAGGATCGGATCGGTGGTTTATGCCGCTCGGAATCAGCGGATGGATTTACTTTTGATATCGGTGGTTCACATATCATCTTCTCCCGGAACGAGACTGTACTCTCGTTTATGAATGATCTCCTCTCCTCAAACAAGGCAGAGCGAAAACGGAATACCAAGATCTTCTATAAAGGCCTGATGGTCACCTATCCATTCGAAAACGGCCTCTATGAACTTCCAAAAGAGGATCTCTTCACTTGCATCAATGAATATATCAAAACGATCATCGCCGCTGAGAAGGGTGAGATCCCGCCTCCTCAGAACTTCAGGGACTGGATTCTTGGCACCTTCGGACGCGGAATCGCCGACTGCTACCTGATTCCCTATAACGAGAAGATCTGGAACTATCCGACCGAACAGATGTCCGCACACTGGATGGAGGGGCGGGTGCCCCGCCCTCCTGTTGAGGATATCATCAGATCGGCAATCGGCATCAAAACAGAAGGGTATACCCACCAGTCAGTCTTCACCTACCCGATTATCGGGGGGATCNNTCGAGTCTGTTGTGAAGGCTATCTCTGAGCCGGTGCAGGATTTTATTGTGACTGCCTATTCTGTCTCTTCACTTCAGAAGAGGGACGGGCAGTGGGTGATCAGTGATGGAACAACCAAATATTCGGCTGATCGGGTGATATCCACAATCCCGCTCCAGCACCTGCTGCCATCTCTTGATTCTGTCCCTTCAGAGGTACAGAACGCATGCGACGCGCTGAGATATAATTCGCTCATCAGTGTCTGTATCGGATTTAAAGGTTCAGCACCGCCACTCTCCTGGGTGTATATCCCGGATGCTGCCACCGGAGACTTCAACCGGATCTCCTTCCCCTCAAACTACAGCGATGCTGTTGCCCCGGAAGGGCATGCCTCGGTGCTCGCCGAGATCACCTATAATGAAGGAGATCCGATCTCCCGGCTCACCGATGATGAGATCCTTGACGATACTATAAGAAGCCTCAGGCAGATGGGTGTCATCCCTGAAGATGGCACAATCGCCCATGGTTCTGTGTATAGATCCAAATTTGCGTATGTGGTCTATGATCTCGATTATCTGGAGAATATCGGGATTGTCAGATCCTGGCTTTCTGAGCAGGGGATTGATCTCGTCGGGCGTTTCTCTGAATTTGAGTACCTGAATATGGATGGGTGCATCCAGAGCGCCTTCTCTTATATGGAGCGGCATTCATGAGAGCAAATATCTTTGTCGAGGATATCTTCTTCTTCAAGTACATCGGCTGTTCAACGCTTGCAAAGACATTGTACCGCCAGATTCATGAGAAACACCCCTATGATGTAGCCTGGAACTCCTATCAACCGGATTTTGATGTCGTCCATTACCATAGTTTCGGCCCGATGGCACTGACGCATCGCTCATATAGCAAGGGAGTGAAGATCTTAACGGCACACTCCACTCCACGGCTGAATGACGGAAATGTTGCCTTCTCGACGATCATCAATAATCAATACCCAAAGATCTATGGCAAATTTGACCATATCATCGCAATCACGCCCCCAAGCCTCCGTGAGATCGAGGAGATGCTCCCCGATATGCCGACAACCCTCATCCCAAACGGGGTGAACCGGGAGAAATTTATCCCAGATGAGGAGAAGAGACGGCGGTTCCGCAGTTACCTCCAGGTGGATGATGATACCACCGTTGTCCTGACGGTTGCCCAGGAGACGCCGAGGAAGGGGATCTATGACTTCCTGAAGCTCGCAAAGAAGATGCCTGATGTTACCTTCGTCTGGGTGGGTGGCTATCCATACAGCGTGCTTTCAAAAGATTATGCAAAGATTGAACTGTTGAAGAGGAAGTCAGGGAAGAATGTGAAATTCACCGGTTTTGTCCCCGATATCACCGAGGCATATACGGGTGCCGATATCTTCCTGCTCCCCTCATATGCTGAGATCATGCCGATGGTGCTCCTCGAGGCGCTTGCAACCGGTGTGCCGGTGGTGGCACGGGATATTCCGGAGTTTCGGGAAGTCTTTGGCGATGCTTCACTCCTCTTCTCTGATATCCACGAAGCCGAAGGATTCCTGAGGGATGAGACCGCTCTTCGGCGTCTCAGAGGTATCTCCCGTTCCTTTACCGAACGCTTTGATATCAATCGAATTGCTGAGGAGCACATGAACACCTACAAGAGGCTTGCGGAGGATGCATGATCTCGGTTATTGTTCCAACCTATAATGAAGAGTCAAATATCGAGCAGTGTTTACAGAGCCTCTNNCTCTCGAATCAGTCAATCCCCCGTTCGGAATACGAGATCATTGTCGTTGATGGAAACTCAAAAGACCGGACACGGGAGATTGCAGAGAAGTATGCGGATCTCGTCTTCATCCAGACAAGAAAAAAGGTCGGAGGCGCACGAAACGACGGTGCAGAGGCATCAAAGGGCGATATCATTGCAACCACCGATGCCGACTGCATCATCCCACGGGACTGGCTTGCCAGAATCGAGGCAGGTTTCTCTGACCCGGAAGTTGTCCAGCTCTATGGCCTGGTTGAGCCGATTGAGCCTGGGATCAGGCACAAGATATCGCTTGCCCTTGCCAATACCTTCTCACGGCTCGGCTACTACACGCATACCCTCTACTACACCCTCGGCTGCAACACGGCATTTAGGCGGCAACCGTTCTTTGAGGCAGGGATGTACCGCACCATAGATGCAGGAGACGATCTTGAGATCGCACGCCGGATGCGGCAGATCGGCCGCGTGAAACTGGATGGGAAGCTCAGGGTGAAGTTCTCGATGCGGCGGTACGTGCAGTTTGGGACACTGAAGTCGCTCTATGAGTGGCTCTACATCACCATCAAGGGCGGGGATGACGAGAAGTACCAGTACTCGAAGCGGGAGTATAAGTGAGGTATGGCTCAGGTGGATTGATGAATAATGATCGAAGGTATGCTGCCTCCTTTCATTCACTCAGAGCTTTAATTTCACCTTTTTTGCTTTCATAACCTCGAACAGGTTTGTGTAATCCACACCGAATACCTCACAGATATTTGGAATCTTCACCTTCTTTGTCCCCTCTCCCACTTTCGACTCATGGGTAATGACAGTATATCCTCTCGTCATCGCAGTTGCAATAAGCCACGGATCAGCCTTTTCAAGGAACCTGTATTTATTTTCCGGAGAGAATACTTCGTGGTTTAATACATAATTGGCAATCTTTCTTTGATTGGCTTGAATCTCTAAATCGGTATCGATGAATTGTTTTAAGGGGAATGCCTTCAACCATGCCTCTAATTGATCATCATGATATGAGTTGATGATCTCTTCCCGAACTTCCTTAATTGTTAAAAAGGACTGCTCATCTGCCAGTAATGCAAGCCATTCCCAGAATCCTTCCGCAATCTCAAAGGAGTAATACCTGTTCTTAGCTTCAATAAAAATATTGGCATCAAGAAGGTATTTCATGTTAATACCCAAGCCTTCTTGAGAATTCTCTCAGACTGTCAGCACTTTTCACTCCAAGAATCCTGAATGCATCACGATAGAGCATCCGGTTGGCCTGTACTTCGGAGATTACGGCCAGAGCCAGGTTTCTTCCTGTTTTGTATCTTCTGATAATATATGGATCCGGGTGTGCATCTTTCTCTTTGTTTTTCTTCTTCTGAGGTTCGAAACGCGCCATCTCCTCAGATAGCAGGCTCTCCTTCTCATGATAGCTTATCAGATTCAGTTGAAATGCCCGGAATATGCAGACCAGCCTGCTTACTTTCAGCTTAAGCCGGAGGGTATCAATATTTTTGTCAGGAGCGGCTGTATAATCCCAGATAGCCCTTACCTTATCTTCCGGAGTGAGGAAATCCGCAGCAACCTGGTTGCACCACCGCTCCTCAGGAATGGATGGGTTCGTTTCCAGCGTATTGTCAAGCACCCCGCTCTTTCCAATCAGAAGATGTGCTATCTCATGCATGAGTGTGAACATCTGTGCGGCTTTTGCATCTCTTCCATTGATGAAGACAAGGGGTGCATACTCATCAGAGAGAACAAATCCGCGGAACTCATCCGTATCAAGTGGACGATGCGTATTGCTCCTGAGCGTATTATTGACAATAACGGTAATCCCGGCATCCTCTGCATGGTTGATCAGATAGCGAAATGCACTCTCCCAATTCTGGCTGCGATAGTATTCATCATCACTCATGGCCAGAATTCTCTTCATCTCTTCTGCAGCGGATTTTGGACTTTCGAGAATCCCAAATGAATGAATAAACCCAAGGGGCTCTGCATCTTCGGAGAGAAGGTAATCACGATACCACTCCTGTTTCAGCTTTGCATCACGTATCGTTTCAAGTAGTTCAGGACTCGGTTTTCTGATAATTCCCGTCCGATGGGTTCTGAAATCAGGGATTGGTATCGTCTCATCCGGCGGGTTATCTGCAAAGAGCAGGGCATAGGGTAATAAAGAGATTTTTGCAAGGGCTTTTGCTTTTGTTATTGGAATCGGAGTCTCTCCGGCTTCCCAACGATTGATACTATCCGGATGAACCTGTAATCTGGCCGCAAGTTCATCTCGGGACAATCCCGCCCGTTCCCTTGCCCACCTGATCATCTCTCCCTTGATTATGGTATCCATTTTCTGCCCTTTCACCTGGATTTCTTTAATTTCGAAATTACATTTGTTACCGGTTGTGATAATAATTCCTGAGAAAAGCAATCTGCATCCGGATACACACTTCCCATAATGCTTCCCCCTTCCTCCTTCTCTCACCCTATCCTCTCCTGCACCCTCCCCCCGACAACAAGATACGCCCCTGCCCGCTTCATCACAACCCCTGCTTCCCTGAGCATCTTCTCTGTCACCGCCCGCCCGGCACTCCTCATGCTGATGACCTGCCCGGCTGCCTTTGGGCCGATCCCCGGCACCCTGATCAGCTCCTCCCGGGTGGCGGAAGAAGGATCAATCCGGACTGATCCCGCAGCATTGATCTTCGGATCACCCGGCAGGAGCATTCCTTCTTCGTCAAGTGCGGCTGTGGTTTCATCCGGCGAATAGCCATAGTCCCGCACCAGCGCATCGACTGCATAGAGGCTTCGCATTCGGGCCGGGTTTGCCGGTTTTGCTCCGGCAAGCGGTGTGCCGGGGAGGGGGATGAGCCCCGAATAGTAGATGCTGGCAGGGGCAAACCTCTGGTATTCACGGTGCATGAAGGAGAGGATCTCGCCATCTGTTTCATCAGCCGCCCCGACGACGATCTGGGTGGTGTGGCGGCCGGGGGCGGCTTCTGCGACCCAGGCATGCCGCCGCAGCAGATCCGACTCATAGTTCTTCACAGACGCAATCTCCGAGAGCCGATCCTTGCTGACAGCTTCAAGATTGATGCTGATCCGGTTTGCGAGCCGGGCCGCCTCATTGATATCTGTTCTGAGGGCGCCCGGCACCACCTTCAGGTGCAGGTACCCGGTGAACCCGCCCCGCCGCATGAGGGTGGCAGCCTCGATCAGGTCGTCCATGCTCTCCCCACAGTCACGCGGTATTCCGGTTGAGAGGAAGAGTCCGGTGATCCGGTTCTCTTTCCAGAGTGAGCAGATAAGGTCAGCGAGCTCTTTTGGGGCAAATGCAGGCGCATTCTCCCTCCGGCAGATCCCACAGTATGCGCAGTCGAAGCTGCACCTGCCATTCAGCAGCATCTTCAAGTACCCTCCCTTCACCATAGCGGATTCTCTCCCGGAATCTGCTGCTGCCAGATCAAAACAGGAACGTGAGAGGGATGTGAGTTTTCGGAGCTGTTCTGACATTCTTCTGCATCTTCATTGAAGAGATGCGGTAATAACCCCGGCGGGCTGGTGGTGAAAGTGTCCGGGATCAGATCAGAAAAGCTATCATACACTATCCTGAACCGTTAAGAGATTAGTACCATGCCTACGATGAAGATCCGTGGGGGTGACCTTGACCTTGTCGAGTATGAGTTCATGGCTTTTGCTCCCGGCGAAGAGATCAGGACATGCGGTCTTGAAGGGACGGTGACTGCCATGCCACAGGAAGGCACCTTCACCGCGGTTGCCCCTGCCCGGATCCACCTGACTGTCTTTGATATGAACCGGTTTGCACCCGGCCACCCCGGTGGCGGCGGGCTTGGATTTGCGCTCAAGCTCTATTGCGAAGCAAAGATCGCCTGCCAGCCTGAAGGAATTGTCATCAACCACCCGCGTGAGGCGATCATCCGCCACTTCCTAATCGCGTTTTCAAAAGCAATCGGCTATACCGGTGGCTTCTCGGTCACCGCAACCGATCATGGAAAGGAGCATGTGGGGCTTGGCTCGACAAGCACACTCCTCACCGTCGTCGGCCATGCGGCAAATGCCGCCCTTGGTTCTCCATTAACCGCAGACCAAATCCGGCTATTAATAGGGAACAACTATGTCGAGGAGACCGACACGGGCGATGTCGTCTATGGATTTGAGACCGGTGTCGGGCCTGCCGTCTCCACGCACGGCGGTATCGGCGTGATGGGGGACTGCCTCACCCTTGTCTATCATCATTCCTTTGCAGAGGACAAGAACGTCTATATCGTCATCCCGCCATCCGGCGTCTCCAGTGCAGGCGAACACGAGTTTGATCTCCTTATGACAAAGGCACGGACCCTTGACTACCGTGACCGCGAACTGAAGTCGTACATGATGCTGATGGACTTAATCCCGGCAGTTGAACGGGGCGATCTGAAGGCGATCGGCGATATCATGTGGGAGATCGAGTTCCGGGGCTCAAAAAGGGCTGAGATTGAACATCACAGCTTCGCCCTCTACGAGTACATGAGCCGCCTCCGCGAAGCCGGGCTCGAGTTTGTCGCGATGAGCTCGGTCGGCCCCGCCGTTGCGATCATCACCGACAGGACAGAAGAGGAGATGCAGGCGATTGTCCGGAAGATCGGCCTTGAGATCGCAGTAACAACCAAGATTGATAACGAGGGTGTGAAGGTCTTCCCCCCGGCGTGAGGGGGGGCACACGGATCTCTTTTTACCCTTTCTTCAGATCGGGAAGAGCCAATCTAAGGATCTCTGCTGAGGATCATTACACAATTTTTTAGTTAGATTGTCATACGAGGATTGGAATGGGATATACTCATTTAGAAAAGGTAATCCTGAGTGAAATAAGAGACTTGCCTCCTCACTATCAGAGGATACTCCTGGATATCATCCGATGTATGAAAACAGGGTGTTCATCGATCAGAAAGAATCGCGACATTCTTGAATTGAAAGGTTGCGGAAAAGAGCTCTGGAACCAAACCGATGCCCCGAAATACATAGCCCGTTTACGGAATGAGTGGGATTGAATCTGCTCACGATGTAGAATGAAGAGTACCACGTAAATCTACCCAATACCGATTCACATCATCCAATACACAACCCCCATCTCCATACAACCAGACCCCCTCTCCTTATATCCTCAGCCTTCCATTTTTTCATCTGGTAGATCGGAATGCGGATTTTAATTCCAACTGACTTTTCAGACTATTCAGAGGCAGCACTCCAAATGGCCTCTGAGATCCCAAATGTCACAGAGGCGATCATCCTCCATGTGACTGAAGGAAAAGCAAACGGGAAGGTTAAAGAGAAGCTGGAGGAGGCTCGCCTCCTTCTCTCATCCCAGGGTATCACTACCCAGATCAGGATCGTGGAGCAGATCAAAGAACCAATAGAAGCAACGATCAGATCGGTTGCAGAAGAGGAGCGGATCGATTGCATCATCGTCGGTGCACGGGGCCGGGGGAAAGTTGGAAAACTCCTCCTGGGATCGGTATCAGACAACCTCCTCCTCAATGTGAGCCGGGATCTCCTGATCATGCAGTACCCCAGTTATATCAAAAACAGCCATCATCCGGATATTTTTGATAATCTCCTCATTCCAATTGAGCTCTCCAGCATCTCATATGAGATCCTGGCGTTTGTCAGGAGCTTAAATATCAAAGGGCAGATCACGCTCCTGCATGTGACCGATTCCACCGATCATGTTGCTATCCGAAAACTGAGGGAAGAGTTGAAGGACGCTGCCGATCGGATCAACGACGGAAACAGCCGGTATTCCATCTCCCTTCTTGTCCTGCATGGAGAGCGTGTCAAAACGATCCTCTCAGTAGCAGAGACACTCCAGGCAACCATGATACTCATCTCGCGATTTGGGCATCTTGATTATCTGAAGCAGGCGAAGATTGGATCCACTGTTGCAGGTGTCGCCGCACAAGCCGGTGTTCCCGTATATATCCGCTACCCTGAGTTTACGCTCAGGATGGAGGGGCGAGAGCTGATGGCTTCAGAATTCCCTCTTGCTGAAAAAATCTGGGAGACGTACCATCAACAGAAGGTCGATCCAAAGACAGATCGGGTATTTGGCGCCTTTGCCGAGGGTGTGCTCGTCTCAGTTGCGAGATGCCGCCGCCACCCGGATGGCTTTGAAGTCGACTCTGTCTTCACCCCCGAGGCATACCGGGGGCATGGGTTTGCAAAATATGCGATGGATGCCCTGATCGAATCATGCAGGGAAGAATGGCTGTTCATGCACTCGACAAAGGTGCTTGTCGGATGGTATAGCAGGTATGGCTTTGAGCAGATCCCCGAGGATGCTCTCCCAAAGACGATCCGGGAGCGCTATGCTTTTGCCCTTGGCAATCTTGAAGGATCGGGTGTTGTCCCGATGGTGCGAAAGCCACAGAGGTTATAATCCCCGGATTAACTGGCCAAACTCCGGGAGATAATCCTTCTTTCTGGACATAACACCCTCAAGCCGGACCGGCTGATTCTGGTAACCCAGCCGCTGGAGTGTGGTATCATCTGCTGCGGCATAGAGATCTGATCCATTCTCAAAGACGCTCGTAATAAGCACCACAAAGATATCAACCTCCATCAATTTCCGGAGGTTCTCGATGGTGGATTGGATCTCCTCTTCATGCTGTCTGGCAAACTCGGATGAAGGGGCCATCACCTGTGAGATTGCAACATCCATCGAATAGAGGCTGTAACGCTTCAGATCCTTCTTCACCAGTTCCTCAATCGAGAAGCTTGAGAGCTCCATCCCCTCCCTGAAGAGCGAGATCCCAAACTCCACCGGATCGATCCCGGTCTTCTCTGCAAGCCAGGCGACCATCTCTTCATCCTTCTTTGTGGTCGTTGACATCTTCAGGCCAAGGGTGTCGGAGAGGATCCCGGCAAGGAGGAGTCCCCCGACTTGATCGGAAAGGGTGCGTCCGCTCTCCTGATAGATTGAGGCGACGATCGTTGAGGTTGATCCGACAGGCTCCATGATGAACCGGATCGGCTTCAGCGTCGTCATCGCACCGAGCCGGTGGTGATCGATGATCTCAAGAATTTCGGCATTCTCGATCCCGTCAACCGCCTGGCTGTACTCATTGTGGTCGACAAGGATGACGGATTTCTGGATATCATAGACAAAGGTGTTCCGTGAGATCATGCCGAGGAGCTTCCCCTCCTCGTCAACGATACAGGCGGTTCTGTACCTGGAGTTCGTCACCAGCTGTTTCACATAATCCAGCCCGTCGTCCATGTGGATGATCGGAACATCGGTTGCCATCACCTCGCTTGCAGGCAATGAGAGGTTGATCATCTTGGCAACCCCGAATGCATCGAGTTTTGTTGAGATGACAGAAACACCCTGTGATTTTGCGGCATTGATCGCCCGCTCTCCTATAGGAGCGCCATCTGCAATGATCAAAAGGGCGATCTTTGCCTGGATGAGGGCAAGCTGTGAAGGCTCGTTATCTCCTACAATGGCGATATCATCCTGTGTCAGGCGGGAGAGGGTGACATGCAGGGCATCTATTGATATGTAGACATTTCCTTCGAGGAGATCGTGGTTCTGCACAACCACTTCAGCCTCAAGGATCCGTGCCAGTGTCTCGATTTTTATCGGGAGGACTGAGAGGGGTTCGATCCGGGTACGGCGGACATATGCCCGTGCCAGTCCGTGTTCTGAGACAAGGCCGACAAATGATCCTTTGGAATCAGTTATCGGGATATTCCTGAGATCCTGTTCCTCCATCATATCGACAACATCTATCGTCGGGAGATCCTTCTGTGCGCTATGGGTGTAGGTGAATGGGATGTCGGCAACTGTTGGTTCGACAGACTCCACAAAGAAAGGAGCTTCAACTCCGAAGTGGGAGAGGACATAGGCTGTCTCTGCGGTGATCTCACCACAACGTGCAGGGATGTACCTCCCGGGATCCTGCTGGTTCAGATATTCGGCATATCCGATTGCACTGCATATGCTGTCAGTATCCGGGTTTTTATGGCCTATCACATAGATGCTGTTTGTCATATACTCCCTTCCCTTCTCCCCGGTGAAACCGGTGCCCTGTTGTACAGGAAATCTGTATATCCTTTCTCATTAATGGTGATATGTCTTGCCCTGAGGGGAGATCCGTAGCCAGAGAGGAAGCTTTATCTTGATATCCTCTGATATTGTGGCGTGTGGTTTGGAGATGGGTGAAGGAGCAGGTTTTCCATTAGAAAAAAATCACCCCTGCTGTATTGGCTTTCAGAAACAATATGATGAAATTTTGGAAGTAATCAATGCTTATCGCTCCGGGAAGAGGGAAAATGTTGCCATCATCGGCCTTCCGTATTCAGGGAAAAGTACGCTCCTTGCAGAGATCCATGAGCATTATGAGAAGGATTCATTTCTCATCGAATATGAATCGAGAATAACCAGCAAGCGGGAGATGCTGGATTACCGGTCATCGAAACCGATCTTTCTTATGGATGGCTGCCAGCACCTCTTCTCCCGGAATATCGGTGGTTTCTCTGTACTGGATGATTACCTTACCGAGGTTGTCACCTCCTCCTCGCTCTTCATCACGACCTGGAACCTCTATGCCTGGAACTATCTCAGGCGGGTAACAGAGATAGAACGGATATTTCCGCGGACGATTCTCATACCCCACCTCTCGGATACCGAGATGCGCGAATGTATCCTGAAAGAGTATACTGATGCCGAGATTCAGTTCATCGGCGGAGTTGAGGTCGAACTCCCGTCTTTTATTCATACTGAACCGTATGAGGTTCATATTCCCTTCAAAAAGGAGCCCCTGAAGATACCAATCCCAAAAATCAGTTTCGACAGGCTGAGATTTCTCAGGCGAAACTCTGAAGAGGCGCTCTCTGATGAAGAGGTTATCTTCCGAAAGATAACGAAGATGGCTGAGGGCAACCCCGGGATTGGAAAAGCTATCTGGAAGAAGAGCTTCGATTATCCAACGGTGAACCTGAAGGACTACCAGCCTATCACATTCAATGATCCCATGATCAGAAAGGACGCCTTCATACTCGGGGTGATTGCGATGACGGGTGTCACTTCAAAGGAGTATCTGGAGGAGGTGTCGGCTCTCGAATATGATATCAATCCGATACTCTACCGGCTTCAGACACTCGGCATCATCACGGAAAAAAATGGTGGATATCAGATCTGTCCCGAGGCGATCCTCGGGGTGCATGATCTCCTCAGAAGACTGAGGATCATCTGGGAGTGAAATATATGGCAGATAACAGTGTGCTTGATACAGCTGTCTCTCAGGGAAGTACTGTTGAGAGTTCATTCTCAGAGATATATAACGAGATCCTCCCTCTCATACTGGATGCCGTTATTATATTCATAGGTGCGTATATCCTCGCCAGAGTCATCAGTTTTCTCTTGATCCGGCTCTCAGAATACTTTGGCCATGCCCGGATAGCTGTCCGGATGATTGTTCCGATCTTAAATATCATCATCTATACAACTGCGATTCTGCTCCTGCTTCAGCGGGTTATAACGCTCTCGACAATAGAAATTGTTGCATTTTCCAGTTTATTTGGTGCGGCAATTGGTTTTGGGCTGAAAGATGTCTTTGCTAACATCATCGGTGGCGTGATCATCGCATTTGAGAAGCCATTCCGGATTGGGGATCGGATCACAATGGGTGAGCACTATGGCGAGGTTGCAGAAATCGGGATGCTTGATACCCGTATTGTCACCCCGGATGATAATTATGTCACCATCCCCAATTATAAGATCATCACGCAGAGCGTTGCCAGCGCCAATGCGGGCTTTACAGAGATGATGGTTGTCATTGACATCTACATCGATCATTCAGCAGATCTCGATCGTGCCATAACTATTTTCAAGGAGGCCGTTGTCACATCCCGGCATGTGTACATCTCTGATAGATGCTTTTATACCATCCTTACTGAAAACCAGCTCCATTCAGTCCGGCTCAGAGCACGAGCCTATGTCTGGGATCTCCGTGATGAGTTCGAATGCAGGGCTGAGATCTCACGGAGAACAAAAAGGGCATTCCAGCAGAAAGGAATCCTCCCGCCGAGATACTATGTGCCGGGAGAGATGCCGGAGGCTTCCTGAGAATCGGAGAGCGATATCTTACAAAAAATAGGGGGAAAGCAAGCTTTCTTATTCGCTATCAAACATCTTTTTTACCGACTCTGCTGCGACCTTCGCCGCACCCATAGCAAGGATCACCGTTGCCGCACCGGTTGCGACATCGCCTGCTGCAAAGATCTTCGGAACGGTTGTTCTGCCATCGGGATCGACCTTCAGGTTTCCTTTCTTCTCACGGACAAGCCCCTCGATCATCCGGATCAGGAGTGGATTCGGGCTCTGGCCGATTGCTTCGATTACGACATCAGCCGGGATGATCTGCTCGCTGCCGGGAATCGGCTCTGCACTCGGCCGGCCGGAGTCATCCAGCTCGCACATATCCATCGAGACGACCTCGACCCCGGTGACGGTTCCTTCACCAAGGATCCGGGTCGGGTTCGTGCAGGTGAGGAAGCGGATCCCTTCCTCTTCGGCATGGTGCACCTCAACAAGACGGGCAGGCATATCCTCCTGCCTCCGCCTGTAGACGAGCGTCACCTCTGCACCCATCCGGCGGGCGACACGGGCAGCATCCATCGCGACATTCCCGCCGCCAATGACAACGACGTTCCCTCCTTGCTTGACGGGAGTATCATATTGCGGGAACGCATTCGCATGCATCAGGTTCACACGGGTTAAAAATTCGTTGGCAGAATAGACCCCGATCTGGTTCTCCCCTGGAATTCCCATGAATGCCGGGAGCCCCGCACCGGTTGCGAGAATGATTGCATCATAGGAGAGGAGCTCTTCAACCGGCACGCTCCTCCCGACGAGATGATTGGTCATGATCCGAACACCGAGTCGCTTCACCTCATCAATCTCGGCAGCGACCACCTTCTTTGGGAGACGGAACTCGGGAATCCCGTAGGTGAGGACGCCGCCTGCTGCATGGAGCGCTTCAAAGATCGTGACAGAAAACCCGTTTCGTGCAAGCTCTGCTGCTGCTGTCAGCCCGGCAGGGCCGGATCCGACAATGGCAATCTTCTCTCTCCTCTTCTCAGAAACAGCCGGGACAGTAACGCCATGCTCCCGCTCCCAGTCTGCGAGGAACCGCTCAAGTGCGCCGATGGCAATTGGCTTGTCCTTCACGCCGAGGATACATTCGCCCTCGCACTGCGCCTCCTGGGGGCAGACACGGCCGCAGATCGCAGGGAGCATATTGCTCCCCTTGATGATCCCAATTGCAGACCGAAAGTCTTTTTCTTCGATACACTTCAAAAACCCCGGAATATCGATTCCGACCGGGCACCCCTCAACACATGCGGGCTTCTTGCATCGGAGGCAGCGTTCTGCCTCAAGAACAGCCTCCTCAGCGGAGATGCCGCAGTCAACCTCGGCGAAGTCATTGATCCTGACTTCAGCAGAACGATCAGCCATCAGTGCTTCCCCCCGCAGCCGCATCCTTTGGAATGGTAATGTTCACGCGATTCCTTCTCCTCGGGATGATAGAACCGTTGGCGGCTCATCAGGAGGTCGAAGTCCACCTGGTGGGCATCAAACTCAGGCCCATCCACGCAGGCAAACTTCGTCTCGCCATTCACAACAACCCTGCATGATCCGCACATCCCGGTCCCGTCCACCATGATCGGGTTCAGTGAGACGAATGTCCGAATGCCAAATGGTTTTGTTACGCCTGAGGTGACTTTCATCATGATGGCTGGGCCGATCACCCAGACTGCATCCGGTGGTCGTGACTCGCAGATCTCCTTCAGGGGACCCGCTGCAAAGCCTTTGATTCCATATGATCCATCATCGGTGGTAATGATCAGCTCATCACAGGCTTCTTTCATCTCATCCTCAAGGATCAGGAGATCCTTGTTNNTCCGTGCACCGATGATCCCGATGACGCTGTTTCCGGATTCCTTCAGCGCCTTTGCAATGATCGGAAGGCAGGCGATCCCGACACCGCCGCCAACAAGAACACAGCTTCCAAAGTGGTGCACCTCACCCGGCTGCCCGAGGGGTCCGACCACATCAGGAATGGTGTCACCCGCTTTCAGGGCAGCAAGTTTTTCGGTCGTTGTCCCGACTGCCATAAAGATGACGCGGACACAATCCCCGTCCACTCCCGAGATGGTGAGGGGGATCCGCTCTCCCTCATCATCGATCCGGAGCACAAGAAACTGCCCTGCCTCAGCATTTCTGCTTACATGGGGCGCTTCAATCCATGTTTCATATACATTTTCTGCTAATAATCGTGCAGATCTTACCTGATACACTCGTAACCACTCCGGATGGATTTCACTATTCTCGTATGCGTTGCAACTAGGATCTCTTTACCTTACGCACCTTCACAGCAACACCACGTGAAGAACGTCGCATCTCGTCTGCGGACATCATTGCCCTGCCGGTTGCACGCACCCCTTCCCCGGTGACAAGCACCTCATCACCCTCACGGATGGCGGGATCGGCGTCTGCGATGCCGGGTGCCAGGATATCACCCTGGGGAACAAAACCCTCTATCCCGACGCGGTAACAGCCGGGGAGGAGATCCCAGCCTTCAAAGGTCGGCCTCAGGAGTCCTGTTTTTGGATCAAATGAGAAGAGCTGCTGCCGCCCCCGGTACACCTTCTTCTCAGGGCCTTTCCCTTTGATGATCATCCCTTTCGTATCGATCGTCTGACCAAACTGCCACTGGATTGTGCCCCCGACGATATCGGGAGACCGCTTCCGCTCGCCTGCAAGCGCATCATAGAGCTGGTTCAATGATTCCCGTGATGTCGGACGCTCATCGATTGCGCTCTCTTCAAGGGTAATGCCTGCCTCCGCAGCTGCGGCACGCGCCACCTCGCGGGCACCGCCTTCGAGATGCGAGATGACACGGCGGTATGGGTGGGTGCGGAGATACTCTGTCAGATATCCGGTGAGGATATGCATCTCCTCGCGATCCCAGTACCCGGTGACAGGAACATCGTAGTGGGCAGCCGGATAGATCAGCTCAAGCTCACGCGGCACAACCCCGAGCGGGGAGGTGACGATCACCTCATGTGCTCTCCCGGCAACTGCCTCCTGGAACTTCTTGTGGCTCTGGGAGAATGAATAGGGTTTCCTGGCAGCACAGGGGAGGAGGACGCAGACATCCCACCGATCCTGTGAGAACCTGCTTCTCACCCGCTCTTCGAAGCGATCGATCTCGACCCGGTTCATCGATTCGGCTGTATATGCCCTGAACGGTGTCGGTCGGGCAACAGGAGAATTCACTTCCATGAATGCCTTCTTTGCATCAAGATGCCGGAGTATGCCGACAAGGGCGGCATCTGACCTGCACCGCGACTCGATCAGCTCCCGGAGCTCACCTCGTTTCAGGAGTGCAGCTACCAGACGGATCTCGGATGCAAGTGCCTGCCGGTTATGCTCCCTTAGATCGCCACTCTGGCATCCTGGGCACGAGCAGACCTCCTCATCGATCCATGAGCCGGGATAGATCCCTGTTGGCGTGCAGAAGAGCCCCTGTGCGGCTCTCAGGTCAACTGCGATTGTATCGAAGAGGTCAAACCCGGTGGCAACCAGCATCGCCGCATTGGAGGGGAGTGCAGATGCCGGTGCATACCGGGCGGCATCGGGGGGGAGGGAAGAGATGAACTGCTCTATCCAGTCCGCATAGGCGCGGGGATTTGTCAGGGCGGTATGCCAGCAGGAGATGATCGCTGCATCGCCTGAAGAGATGCCTTCAGAAAGAACCGGATGAACAGGGATCGGCTCCTCACCACTTCTTTTGGACCACTCCTTCACAAATGCAGCATCGGCCAGAAGGGGGATATTGGAGAAGGGGCGGGATGCAAGATCCGGGAAGACTGCGATCGGATCGATCACCGCCGGGGTCTCCAGTGTGATATCGTCGATCGTGTAGATCCCAAATCGGGCAAGCCCGTCACGGCGTCGGACCTCAAAGGTGCTCATGAGATCACCTGTGCAGTTGGGAACCGTTTCTGGATCAGATCGACGAGATCTGGTGTTGTCGAGAAGGTCACCTCAGTGCCTGGGTTTGCAGATAAAAGGGCATCCACCCCGGCAAAAGCTGATGCAAGCATCGCATCATCCCATTCAGGAACCTCGCACTGACCCATCGGTGCAGTCTCGGAGAGTTCAATCGGCACTGCCCCAAAAGGCGGCCGAAGTTCAAGCACCTCATCAAACTCCTGTGGGCGGGGCCCGCCGCAGAGGATTAAAGAGCGTTTTCCAAGCTGAATCCGCGGGATCATCTCCTGGAATTTGATCACCTCGGTACGCCTGCATGATTCATCGCCCCGGTAGAAGAATCTCCGTTTTGTTGCCCGATCAGATCGTTCAAGGAGGTGGGCATGCTTCAACAGTTCACGGTACCCCTCAAGCAGCCTCGGGTGGGAGCGGCACCGCTCATCAACCAGCTCCCAGAGGGTGCCCTCCTGGATGGAGAGGCGTATGCGGGAGATCTCAGCCTGTATCACCGCAAGGTTATGGTAGGCAAGGAGCCGCTCCTTATCGGGAGCAGATCGCAGCTCATCAGCGGTATGGGATCGGCAGACAGAACAGGCACAGGGGAGCTCAGCGATCTCAGCGAGCTTCAGGGTGCCGGACGGGGTGATGTAGCGGCCTTCCCGTGCATAGAGGGCATAGGCGGCAGAATCAAAGATATCACAGCCCATTGCGACTGCAAGTGCGAACATCGAGGGGTGGCCGGCACCGAAGAGGTGGACGCAGGCAGCAGATGAGAGCCCAATTTTAGCAGAGATGACTGATCTGACGAGCTCTTTGTAACGGTATCCTTCAAGAAGCGGAACAACCGCTCCGATCGGGCAGAAAGCAAAGCCAAGCTCGCTCGTCTCACGGCCCGCCTGCTCTCTCAGGTCGGGGTGGAGACCCCCCTGCACAGGTCCTGCAAGTGGGGCATCATCCCCAAAGATCTCCTTTGCCTCACGAAGGCGGCTCATGGTGGTCGCCAGATCAGATTCAACGGTCTCCCGTGGCGCATCCGGGTGAGTAGGGATATCGAGGGGCACCCAGATGTCGCTGCCGATATCCCGCTGGAACGAGATGGTCGTCTCGTTTGTGGTATCGACAGAGCCGTACACCGAGAGCTGGAATGATCCGGAATCCGTCATGATCAGCCCATCAAATCCAAGCACTGAGTGGAGCCCTCGTGAGAGTGCCGCTTCACGAAAATCGGCACTCTTTGAGAAGATATAGGCATTGGTGATCAGCCCTTCAATCCCCATTGCGGCCATCTCGGAAGGGGGGATGATCTGGATGTGTGGATTTATGACNNATGACCGGGAGAAGGGCCGGAGTTCTGATACGTTTATCGCCGACGGTGAGCCTTCCGACCCTGCCGGCAATATCCTTATGCATGATTTCAAACTGTATTGACATGGTTATTCAGAGAAGATCTGGCCCTCAAACCTGAGGACGGATATCTGTTCATCCCGCCAGCATCCCGGCGGAAGTCCTGCTTTTGTGCAGGTATGATCGAGGAATTCAACTGCATTCCATCCATATTCGGATGCAACCTGGGGTAGCAGGAGGCCGGATCGCCCCCTGCCTTTCACAATAAGACCGTGTCTTCCGACTTCCACCTCATCTGCCCTGCTGGCAGGGGAAGCAGTGATCTCTTCAGGAACACTGAGGATCGTCACCTCAAGCGAAATCAACGAAAGTTCCTCTGGTGTAACCGGGTTAAACCGTGGATCCTGAAGTGCAGCAGACGCTGCCGCCTCAATGATCGCCTCACCAAGCGGCATCACCGGGAGAGGGATGCCTATACATCCCCGCAGCTCACCATCCCTGTTCAGGGTGACAAAGACCCCTCGTTTCCCGGAAAAAACCGGTGGAAGGGGAGGCGGCGCCAACTTCTCGTGCAGCACCGCCGCCCTGAGGGCCTCTCTTGCGAGGGAGACTGCGCTCCTCCCGTCTTCCTCGGACAGAAGCATCATAGTAATGAATCACCTTCGGAGAAGATGATGCTATCTCCCATGATACGAGGTTTAATCTCTGTATACATCGATAATTCTATACTGTACATAGCGCATTTCGCCCTATAGTACAGCGATGAGAGGGAGAGTGCGGCTGACGGTGGCCCTTTCGGGCTGCTGAGGAAAGTCCCCCCACCCTCCGGGCGCGCAGCCCCGGTCAATCGGGGATGGCGAGAGTCATGGCAATGACACAGAAACGACACGTCCTGCCGCCAGCAATGAAACGATCGAGCACCTCCGGTCTCCGGTGGTGCGATACTCTGCATACTGCAGTGCAACTCGTTGAGCGTATCGGCAGGGATCGATGGAACGGTGAATCCCTGCGGGTGCAAGCCAAACAGGGCAGAAGGGATGCCCGGATCCCGCCCGGGTACGGCGCTTAGCTGAATGCCGCAATGAACAGAAGGGGGCTTACTCCTCCCACTCATCATTATCAGGGCAGCTTTTTTCATATATGACTGTGAGTAATTGTATGCATATTCCTGGCGCAGATGAGATCCGATCTGCACGGCGCCGTATAGGGATGACTCAGGCTGAACTTGCCCGGAGATCCGGTATCAGCCAGTCGATGGTGGCACGTATCGAGCGGGGATCGGTTGACCCCCGTGTCAGCACCCTCCGGCGGATTGTTGATGTTATTACATCTGCTGAAGTGCCTGTTGTACGAGCTTCAAGCCTGATGCACTCCCCGGTCGAGAGTGTCTCACCGGATGACTCTATTCTCTCGGCAGTTGAGAAGATGGACAGAATGGCCTTCTCCCAGCTCCCTGTTCTTCAGGATGGGGTTCCGGTTGGCTGTATATCAGAATCTGCTATTCTCACAGCCATTGCCGAGCAGAAGCACCAGAAAGGACATCATCCAACAGTCAGGGATTATATGGAATCCAGTTTCCCGACTGTTCCCCCGGGAATCGAGATAGAAACGGTCGTCGGTATTTTAGAACAGCACCATGCGGTGCTGGTGATGAAAGAAGGGCGTGTTGAGGGGGTCATTACAAAACATGACCTTATCTCGTTAATCGTTGAATAGTTTAGATCTTTGAGACGAGATCCCGGAGCACCGTCTCGGGATCGTCTGCTTTTACCACGCTGGAGGCGAGCAGGACACCTGAACACCCGAGATCAAGGGATATCCTGACGCAGTCCCCGGACTGGATCCCGGCACCTGCCAGTACCTTCACCTCACTATTCTGTTTCAAAGCAGCCTTCACGGATCCGGCGATGATCTCAGGATCCGCCTGTGCAACCGAAATCCCCGATCCAATCAGCTCAGGGGGCTCGATCGCAACATACTCCGGCCCGAGTGCGGCGGCAGCAGCTGTTGTCCTGATATTGTTTGTGCAGATAACTGACGTCAATCCCTCTGCCTCTGCGGCAGTGAGCGAGGCTTCAATATCAGCAAGTGTCAGCCGCCGCTCTGAGTGGTTGATGAGAGATCCGGCAGCACCCTCTATCTTCATCATATACGCAGGAGTATGTCCGGTATAGCCTCCTGCTCCGACACCGTCGATATGCTGGGCGAAGATGGGAATCGAAAAATGCTTTGCCATCTTCCGCAGGTCGGTATATGAAGGGGCAATGCCGATTGTTATGCCCGTATCTTCCATCACCGCCTGTGCCGCCCGTGCAATACGATCAGCGCCATACCCGGTTCCTTCCCGGTATGTCTTGAAGTTGATGAGAATGAATGGCGAGCTCATCTCACTTCCTCTTGATCTGGATGACATCGCCGAGGGTTGTCCCACTCGTCTCTACATGTCCGCCGCTGTCATCCGGCATACCATCCGACTCAATCAGGCGAATATCAAGCGCTGCTTCAAGCTTCTTCCGGACAGAATCCTCCGGGATCAGATCGCCGTTCTCGATCTTCTTGATCAAGTGCTCTTTCTCTTTCAGCTCAAGGGCAAGATCCTTCTGGCTCATCCCTTTTTCAAGCCGTGCGTCACGTATCCGATCGGCATAATCCTCAACGATATCGCCGCCGATGAGATCGAAGACGTCGCGCCTTCGACGGGCTGGAGGGGTGGCGCCCCGGCCGGAAGAAGTCACTGGCTTCCCTCCTGCCCTGGCATATGACGGCCGCGCCCCTGTCTGGACCTGCACCTCCGTTCCATGCCGTGCGCACCGTTCGCAGACCTTCATCGGCTGTGATCCTTCAATCCGTACAATCTTTGATCGTCCTTTGATAAGCTCTCCACAGGCTTCACAGTGTTGTGGTTGCATACATATCCCAAACAACTTTATAACTTTTTTTCCTATATATCTATTTGAAGAGTTATGGCCGTTAAATCCCGCACCCCTGACGATCCATTCCATCCTGACGATTCGTACCGGATGGTGCTTGAGCGTCTTACCGAGCTTGAGGGCCGGAACCAGGAGTTGCGAGAGGAACTCCGGCAGTCGAAGACCGATCGCCAGTACCTCGAGACCCAGAAGGTGAGGTATGAACGTGAGGTCCGTAAACTACGGTCAGAAATCGAGCAGATGAGGAGTCCGCCTCTGATCGTCGGAACAATTGCCGATGTCATTGACAACACCCGTGTTGTTGTGAGGAGCAGTGCAGGTCCCAAATTCCTTGTGCGCACATCACAGTTCATCAATGCCGAGGATCTGAAACCTGGTGTCAGGTGTACAATGAACCAGCAGACACTGGCAATTGTCGAGGTGCTCCCATCTGCCTATGATGCCCAGGTCTATGGTATGGAGGTGGAAAGCCGTCCTGGCGAGAGCTACAGCGATATCGGCGGTCTCCAGCGGCAGGTTGCCGAATTGCGGGAAGCGATCGAGCTCCCGTTGAAGAAGCCTCATCTCTTTGAGCGGGTCGGCATTCTTCCTCCAAAAGGAATTCTGCTTCATGGGCCGCCGGGGACCGGAAAGACCCTGCTTGCACGGGCTGTTGCCCATGAGACCGAGGCAACCTTCCTCCGGGTGGTTGGATCAGAACTTGTCCAGAAGTATATTGGTGAGGGAGCACGTCTTGTCCGCGAGCTCTTTGAGAATGCAAAGAAGAATGCCCCGTCCATCATCTTCATCGATGAGATCGATGCAATCGGTGCATCACGTGGACAGGAGACCTCCTCCGGTGATCGGGAGGTTCATCGGACGCTTATGCAGCTCCTGGCAGGGATGGATGGCTTTGAGTCACGGGGTGATGTCAAGATCATCGGGGCAACAAACAGGATCGATATCCTTGACATGGCACTCCTCCGTCCAGGCCGCTTTGATCGGATCATCGAGATACCGCTCCCTGACGTGGAGGGTCGGCTCTCTATCCTCAGGATCCATACCAAACGGATCACTCTCGCAGATGACGTTGATCTGAAAAAGGTCGCCGGGATCACCGAAGGGAAGAATGGTGCTGATCTTGCCGCCATCTGCATGGAAGCAGGCATGTGCGCAATTCGCGAGGAGAGGACTTCTGTTACCCAGGCTGACTTTGAGAAGGCGGCACGGAAGGTTACGCTGGATTTCGAGCGGAACCGGATGACATACTCTTCCGGCACAGGAACAATGTTTGCCTGAGCGTCACCTCATTTCTTCCTCTTTTTCATCCGGAGCGCAAGGGATCTCAGACTCTGTATCACCAGATGATGCATCAGAAAACTCAGGCATCTCTCCCTCTTTCCCCGCCTCATCTCCGATACAGAGAACCGGGAGGGTGATGATCCCCTCAACTCCTGCTATCCTGCAGAGATAGGAAAATTCCCAGTCGTCTCCCGGGTAGGGGAGATTCCGATCATAGATCTCTTTTGCAAGCTTGAGAGAGAGTATCTGGCCATCACCGTTTTTCATCAGAAAATCCCGTGTGTACCGTCTGATATACCAACGAAGCTCTGATGCAAGTGAAAGCCCTGATCCAAGTGTTGCAACAGGTACCTCAACCCCGCCACCGGGGTAGCGTTTTGGTGCATAAAACCTGAGGATCAGCCTGCTCGTCTCAGATTGAAGAAAAGTTTGATAGAGGTCGATGCCGGGCTTTGGGATGAAGATAACCCGCATAGAGGCGACCCCATGTTACAGGTACATGCGTGTGTCCGGTTCGACCTGCTTATGCCTGACTTTCTCAACTGCCGCCTCGAAGTGTGGCATTGCAACCGAATTCGCATTCTGCCTGACTGCGATCATTCCCGCTTCGCGACATATTGCCTCAAGTTCTGCACCGGTTGAACCCTCGGTGAGATCAGCAATTGAATCGAGATTGACATCTGAAAGGCTGAGATTCTTTGCATGGATCTTCAGGATCTCCCGGCGTGCGGATCCATCAGGGAATGGGATCTCAATCAGCCGATCGAACCTTCCGGGACGGAGGAGGGCAGGATCCAGCATGTCAGGCCGGTTTGTTGCGGCCATGATCCTGATCTCGCCACGATTGTCGAAGCCATCCATCTCGGCAAGCAGCTGCATCAGGGTACGCTGTACCTCGGCAGATCCCGATGTCCCGTCATGGGTCCTGGTACTGCCGACAGCATCGATCTCATCGATGAAGACGATGGCGGGCGCCTTCTCACGAGCAAGCTGGAAGAGTTCACGGACAAGCTGTGCGCCTTCCCCGATGAACTTATGGACAAGCTCACTCCCTGACATCCTGATGAAGGTGGCATTTGCATTATGGGCTATTGCCTTTGCGATCAGGGTCTTTCCGGTTCCCGGGGGCCCATGGAGGAGGATTCCCTTTGGAGGCTCAACACCCAGACGTTTGAAGACCTCGGGCCGGGTGAGCGGATATTCCACAGCCTCCCGCACCTCCTCGATCTCATCGGTCAGGCCGCCGATCTCACCAAAGGTCTGTGTTGGTGATAATTCAAGCTCCATCACCCTGACACGGGAGTCGAAGGTTGTTCCGACGACCTTCACGATGGAGAGCGCATTATTCACGGCGACTTTTGAACCTGCCTTCAGAAGGGGATAGATGTCATCTCCGGCATGGGTGATATACTCCTGATTGTTACCCTGCTGACGAAGGTAGACCTCACCACCTGGCAACTTCTCGATAACAACTGCAACAAAGAGTGGAAGCCGTTTTAACTGCGTGTTTTCACGCTTCAACTGGATGTTCTCCTCACGGAGCTTTGTTACTTCTCTCTGCTGTACTTCCAGTTTCTCGCGAAGCTCGACCAGCGTTTCATACAGCTCTTTCAACTGCTGTGACTGAAGTGTCGAGTCATTACATGGGTTGTCGATGAGGGATTCGTCCATGGCTATAATATACTCTATGCTCCCACCACTTATTAGGTGGTATTGTGATAATCAAAGGCCGATCCATTGCAAAAGGTATAGCCAGCGGAGAACTGATCATGACTGATGCCCCGATATCATTCCTCTCCGGGGTTGACCCGGATACCGGGATCATCATCGAGAAAGGCCATCCCCTGGAGGGGGTATCAATCACCGGAAAAGTGCTTGCGTTTCCGTTTGGGAAGGGGTCGACGGTCGGATCGTATGTGATCTATGCACTAAAAAAGAATGATCGTGCACCTGCTGCCATGATCAATTCCGAGGCTGAGGCGATCATTGCAGTTGGAGCAATCATCTCGGGGATCCCGATGATCGACCGGCTGGAAGGGGATCTCTCCTCCCTGAAGAGCGGGATAGCTGTCACTGTCGATGGTGATCGCGGCGAGCTGATCTGCAAAGATCAGGCGAATACGTAGATGAAGGTTGTCTGGCGCGATATCAGGGCTTCCCGGAATACCTATGCGGTTCTGTATGCCGCGTGCAGGCAGTCCGGATATCAGCTTTCCCTCTCAGACTCCCCTGATGGAGATGTGATCTGCTATAGTCTGAACAGCATCAACGAGCCGCAGTTCAGATCCGAGATCCGGGATGCATCAGCAATCACCATCGTCGGAGGGCCGCATGCCTCTGCATGCCCTATGGAGGTAGCAGAGTATGCAGACTATGTGGTCGTCGGTGAAGGGGAGAAGACACTCCCCCGGCTCCTCGATGCAATTCAGTCAGGTTCAACTGAGAAAGTTCCCGGTGTTGCGACAAGCAAAGGGTACACTCCCCCCGATCATACCGTCCTCCTTGATGCCTATCCCTGTTTTCTTGAGGTGAAGGGCTATCTCGAGATCACCCGTGGCTGTCCGCATGCCTGTGCTTACTGCCAGACTCCACGCCTCTATGGCCGGAGGATGCGGCACCGGAGCGTCGATGTAATTGCGGAGTCGGCAAAGCGGGTGTCTGATGCCCGTTTCATCACACCAAATGCGCTTGCCTATGGATCCGATGGGAGAACTCCCCGCCTTGACCGCGTGGAGTCACTCCTGAAGCGGCTCTCAGCGATGAGCCGGATCTGGCTTGGTACCTTCCCCTCAGAGGTTCGTCCTGACTGGATCTCGGATGAGGCACTTGAACTGATCGGCAGATATGGTGCGGGAAGAAAGATCCATTTTGGGGCGCAATCCGGAAGCGATCGTATCCTCACGGCAATCAACAGGGGGCATACCAGAAGAGATGCAGAAGAGGCCCTTGATCTCTGTCGATCCCATGGTTTTCTGCCGATCGTCGATATGATCGTCGGGTTTCCGGGCGAGACTGACGAGGATCTCGGGATGACGATGGATCTGATCCGATCGATCATCAGGCAGGGAAAAGTACATCTTCATTATTTCCAGCCGCTCCCCGGCACCCCTCTGGCTGGTGCTGACCCAACACCCCTCCCCCCCGATATCGAGAAGGCCTTTGGCTCGCTCGCCCTCTCAGGAAAGATCACCGGGTACTGGATGGAGCCGGAACGAAGGTTTTTGAGTATTCCGCGTGATAATGAAGATATATGATGAAAGCACTGCTCCTTGCGGATCTCCACGGCAACTACGATCATATTGATCTCCTTCTTGCCACAGATCCGGATTGCCTCTTTATTGCCGGAGATGTCACCCAGATGGGTCCGGTTGAGGATATCTCTGCTTTGACCAGAAGGCTCAGCCTTCCGGTTCTGGCTGTTCCCGGCAACTGCGATCCCCGCGAGTCCCTTGCCTGCCTGGATGACTCTGATGCAGTCTGCCTGCATGGCTCCTCAATCACCTTTGGTTCGGTCACTATTGCCGGGATCGGGGGATCGAATCCGACCCCCTTCGATACTCCCTTTGAATGCAGCGAAGAGGAGATCGATTCAACGCTGGAAATGCTTCTGAAAAGGATGCAGAAGAACAGAATAAACATCCTCATCTCCCATGCACCGCCGTTTGGGATACTTGATGAGGTCGCCCCGGATGTCCATGTCGGGTCCGTGAGCATCAGAAAACATCTGGGTGCCTTTGATCTCGTCTGCTGTGCTCACATCCATGAACAGCGGGGTGTCGTGAAGGAAGGCAATACCTGGGTGGTGAATCCGGGTCCCGCCTCAGAGGGCTATGGTGCCCTGATTCAGATAGGAGATGGGGATGGGGAGATTGAGATCGATCTCATCTCTGTTGCTCCTGAAGAAGCAGTTCAAGATAGCTCAGCGTGAGCCGCTCACCAATAACCCCATATTCTTTTGCAATCCTCTCGATCTCCTTCTCAGCATCATCCTGTGAGAGTTCAGCGGCAGCTTCGATCTCAGCAAAAGTGCCAAGCCCATCCACGGAATCGAGCGTCACTGTCGCCTGCCCTACCCGGTAGGATTCCCTGTACTTCCGGACAGCAGCTGTCTGCTGAAAGCCAATCCGCTGGAGGAGCAGGTCCATCGTCTCAAGGGATTCCACTCTGAGATTTAATTCTTCCCGTGCTTTGAAGGAACCTGCACCTATCTTTGGGCCTTTGTACGTGAGGAGGGCATAGTCATCGGCCTTCCTCAGGCGGAGTGCCTCGTCTGTCTCTGCGAAATTTCTCTCAGGGCTGTTATAGTACGCATCAAACTCAACTCCTTCTTCAAGGAGGAGAGCCCCTGATGCGAGGATCCGCTCCCGAATGGGTTGGAGATCCGGAACTTTCACTTTAATCTCTATCTCGAGCATGAATGTACCTCTTCTTTAAGTATTATTCGGGCGCAGTAATTAAGACAAGGTATCATTATGGCAATCGAGAATGGAGTTTTTATCAGGCTCTCCTATACAGGATCGATCGAAGGTATGCCCTTTGATACGACGAGTGAGGAGATCGCAAAAGATGCGAAAATCTTCAATGAATCAGCACGCTATGGCCCAATGGTCATCAAGGTTGGCAGCACGCATGTCATCCCCGGCCTTGACGAGGCACTG
Organism: Methanocorpusculaceae archaeon UBA456; assembly: GCA_002496395.1. Lineage (GTDB taxonomy): Archaea > Halobacteriota > Methanomicrobia > Methanomicrobiales > Methanocorpusculaceae > Methanocalculus. The sequence continues at coordinate 20,105 of DAJQ01000016.1, read as the reverse complement.
AGCGGCGCCGAAGTTGGTGTTGAGCAGTCAGTCACCGTCTCCCCTGAGAAGGGTTTTGGCCCACATGACAGAGAGAAGGTCAAAGCATACCCTGTGAAGGCATTTGAGAGAAAGCCTGTTGTCGGTATGAGAGTCAACATGGAGAAGCAGGAAGGTGTCGTTGTCGATATCATCGGACAGCGTGCAATCGTTGACTTCAACCACCCGCTTGCAGGAAAAACCCTCGATTACACCTTCACCATCGAAGAGATCGTTCTTGATGATGAAGAGAAGATGAAAGGGATCATCCGCCTCTTCTCAGGCCGGGATCTCGATCTCACACTTGAAGAGGGGAAGATCACCCTGTACCTCCCCCCAGGTATCAACTATGATCAGCGGTGGTTCCTCTGGCGTGGAACGATCATCCAGGAGTTATTTGCGATCAGCGAATCTGTTGCTGAGATCGTCTTCCTGGAATCATTCAAGCGGCCAGAGTTGCCTGCAGAAGTATCTGAAGAAGTGTCTGCAGAAGTACCTGAAGAAGTACCTGAAGAAGAGAACTGATTGCCCTTATGGGCAATCCATTTTTTCCCAAAATCACAATAAGTTGAGGGAAAAGAGGTTTTTATGCGATTTTATACCTGAGCAGAGCGGCTATCCCGCCAAGCCCTTCGATCCGTTTCCCCGGCTCAAACTCTGTTGAGAGCACAAGGACTTTTGCATTCATTGCTTCTGCCTCTTCCATCAGGGATGAGATCTCCGGTTTCCTGATGGCAGAATCCGCAACGATCACCTCTTCTGCCGCCCCGAATGCAACTGCTTTGTGTACCTCTTCGATCCCGTATGCAACCGGATCTTCACGGGCTATCCGCTTAAAGATCTCGTCGGCTGCTCTCACTTCATGGGCAAGCTGGAGATCTTCTGCCACCCGCTCAATGACACCATCGCCGATTGCCTGCTGGATAGCGCCATATCCGCTCCTCTGGGTGTCGACAATTGCCATCCTCGCAAGGAGATCAGGTGCACGCGATCGGACGTAGCTGCCAAACTCCTCTTTGATGAATCCGGGCCCGGCGATGACAATGGGTCCGGTGACCTGCATAAGGAACTGGTAGAGACTTTCAAAGAGGGCCTGGCGGGTATTCTCTCCCTTTGTCTTCCCGCTTCCCTGTGTCATCGTGGTGATCCGCTCAGGCCCATATTGCCTGACCCGGCAGATCTCAGCTTCCCCTTCCTCAAGTGCGACGATATGGATCGCGTCATAGAGTGATGCCTTCACTGCCCGGTCGATCCGGGCGAGATCTGACCTCCTCCACTGCCGGATAACCGAGATCTCATATCCCGTCTCGACATTCAGGCTGTGGTGGAGTCCGGGATCCGGTCCGTCACGGATTATCCCCGCTATCCTCAGTCTCCGTGATTCCGGTACAAACTCGGTTCGTTCAACCTGAAGACCGATCCGAACCGGTCTCTTCTCTATTTTATCGGGCCTGATCTTATCTGATGACTGTTCAACCGACCGGAGGGTGGTGGCGTATACCAGATCAGCCGGCTCGATCAGATGGGAGAGGTGCCAGAGATCGTCAAGTGACTCGGGCATCAGTTTAATCTCGCCGTTATTTCTCCTGAGGTCACAGAAGGTGGCTTTCATGACTCCTCAATGATATCGGATCCCCCGGCCGGTATGAAGGCAGCAACTGCTTCGGTTGAGAGGATGCTTTTTAAAACCTTTGCATCGGTTGCCGGAAGATGATCCCGGAGCATCCTGACCACCTTCTTTGCGATATCGTTTGGTTCAAAGGTTCCGGGTGCGATCCTGACCAGATATTTTGCCTTCTTTTCAACAGCAGCAACAGGGCCACCGATAACAGCCACTCCCGGCTCTGTCACAACACCAACAGCAACCCCGAGGGGAGCGTTTCTGTAATAGATCCGCTCTCCCCTGATCACAAATGCACCCCTGGCAACATACTCGCCTGATTCGGGCGTCTTGCTCACCTGTCCCGGGGCCGCTGCATAGACATCCCCGGATCCATATCCGCCTTTCCAGAAGTTTGAGTATGAGGCGGCAAACTGTGCCACCTCATCCATCTGTTCTGTCTTCCCTTTCACGATGACGACACTTCCTCCATGCACATCAGCGTGCACAAAGGTGTCGCCCCCTTCCATGTATTTCTTCACAAGCTCTTCGTTCTGGTCTGCATCCCTGCCGCCGATGACGAGTACGCCGTCACTTGTCTCAAACCAGCGGAACCGGTGATACCATTTCGGCTTCTGCCTCTTTGGAATGGCCGACCTCTCTTTCTGCTTTGGCGGGGGCCGGTTCATCGCCCGGATCGCACCTTCACGCTTTGACCTGAACTTCTTCATCTGGTCATAGTAGACGCCGACATTCCCCTCCACACTCTTCTGCACAGAGATGGTCACCTTCATCCCGAGATCCACAACAACCGATGCATCAGCCGGGTTCACCGAGACGATCATCTTTGCAGCCGGGTGATCAGATGATTTGATCACCTGTGCAATCTCCTGCCAGGAGATCTTCTCAGATGCGGCTTTGAGGATGTCTATCAGCTGCTGAACCTCGAGATAGTGTTCATAGATCAGCTCTGCGGCCCGCTCGGAATCACGAATTTTCCTCTCAAATGTCTGAATTGCAGTTTCCTGCTGCCGACGGATACGCTCTTCCCTCGAAAGAACTACTTTCTTTGCCTCTTCCTTCTCCTCCATCTTCGGGAGCGGATAGTATGCGGCAAGTGCATCCGAGAAGCTTGTATATGATTTCGGGTCTTCTGATCCACAGAGAGGGAAAGGCCAGCACCCCTGTTTGTCGATTATCGGCCTGGTGCTGGATCTGGCATCAAGAATGATGCTCGTGTACGCATCATACAGCCGCGTGAGTATCTCATCGGTCAGGTACTGTGTTGGGAATGCCTTCTCGACACCTGCACGGAGACAGAGCTCTTCTGCCATCACGCCTCCAAACATCAGGCCAACAGCAACTGCCCTGACGAGATCCCGTTCCTGGGATCTCAGGATCTCTTCGAATACCTCCCGGCTCAGATCGGCGAGATTGATTCCCCCAATCTCATATATCTCTCCGGTGACGATCTCCCGTTCCCGGAACCGACGTTTCCTGAGGGCATTCTGGATGACGAAATTTTCGTCGGTGACGATGAGGTTTCCCTCATCAAAGAGCTCGATGATGAGGTTCTGTGTACCGCCGCCTTTTCCGATCTCGAGGATGATCACCCGTTCGATACTCTTCTGGGTGATTGAGAGGATTCTTCCTCCATCCAGGAACTTCCTGAGGTACATGGAGTATCCGGATGGGTTCTTCGGAGCGGGAGGGAGAGCAGGAACACGATGGGCACGCCTTCCGATCTCGATAAAGAAGAGGTGACGTGCCTTATTCTCTCCATTGAAACGAAACCCAAATGATGTATTGTCGTACTGATAAATCTTGCCGACCCAGAGAGGAAGAAGGCTTTGTAACTCCGCTGTTAATGCGGTCAGATCAAGCCCGCTCATTCCTTTGTCTGTTGCCATGTGAATACCAAGATACATAAGATGCGAAGACTAAAAAATACACCACTGGTGCGAAGATGAGTAAGGATACTACAGAGAAAAGAATTGAGAAGAAGGATCAGCATAAGAAACGGGTGAAGAGGACGCTCATCGCCTGCCTTTTGGGTCTTATAGCAGGTATTCTTTCGTTTATGCTTGGAGGAGTGCCGGATGCACAGGGTATACAGCCAAATACGATGCTGACCATCCTGCTTCTCCTTGCCGCTATTGTCTTTCAGAAACATGTATTCACAATCATCGGGATTGATATCACGGAACTTGGCAAGAAAGACTGGTTTTACCAGGGTTTCATGACATTTGCCATCTGGTTCCNNGTTCATCACCTGGACAATCCTCCTGACAACAAGCCTTCTCTGATCATCCATGCGTCTTGCAGTCGTCCATCGGGATCGGTGCCACTCAAAGAAGTGTGGCACTGAATGTATCATCTACTGTCCGCGCGTCAGAACCGGTGATGAGACGATCATCATCGGCGAAGACGGCAAAGCAGAGATCTCTGAAGAACTCTGTGTCGGGTGCGGCATCTGTATCAAGAAATGTCCGTTTGATGCAATTGATATCATCACCCTCCCCGTCGAGCTTGATAATCCAACTCACAGGTATGGGAAGAACGGCTTTGCCCTCTATGGCCTTCCAATCCCGGTTGATGGAAAAGTATCCGGTATCCTTGGTCCAAACGGCATCGGGAAGAGTACATCAGTTGCTATCCTTTCAGGACAGCTGAAACCGAATCTCGGAGAAGATGAGGAGAGGGAAGGGACATGGGATCTGATCCTGAAACAGTACGCCGGAACCGAACTCTTTGATTATATCAAGGCTGTCGCAGAAAGAGGGGTAAAAGTTGCGGTCAAGCCCCAGTATATCGATGGAATTCCAAAGATCTTCAGCGGAAAGGTCGAGGATCTCCTCAGGAAGACCGATGAGACCGGCCGCCTCGATCACTACATCAGTGAGCTTGGTCTGGGGGCGATCCTTGATAAAAAGATCGATACCCTCTCCGGTGGAGAGCTCCAGCGGGTGGCGTTTGCCGCCACACTCTCCCGCGAAGCCGACTTCTATTTCCTTGACGAGATCACCCCCTTCCTTGACATCTACCAGAGGATGGCAACAGCCCGGCTAATCCGTGAACTTGCCCAGATCCGGCCGATCATGATCGTTGAGCACGATCTGGCAATTCTTGATCTCCTCGCAGATACCGTGCATATCGGCTATGGAAAACCTGCCGTCTTCGGCGTGATCACCCGACCAAAAGGGGTCCGTGTCGGGATCAACCAGTATCTCGAGGGATTCCTGCACGAGGAGAATGTCCGGTTCAGAAAGAACCAGGTGATCTTTGAGACGAGATCCCACCAGAAGATGGTTGAGCGGGAGAAACTCCTTACGATTCCCCGGATGACGAAGACCTACCCCGGATTCAGCCTGACTATTGATGGCGGCGAGATCCGCAAAGGTGAGGTGCTTGGGATTGTGGGTGCAAATGGTATTGGAAAGAGTACCTTTGCAAAACTGCTTGCCGGGGTTGAGATGCCCGATTCGGGATCAGATGATGTCAAAGAAGGGATCAAGGTATCATACAAACCCCAGTATATCAAGGCTGGTTCAGATGCAACCGTTGAGGAGCTCCTTCGTTCTGCTACAAAACGGTTTGATACCTCATTCTATCAGCACGAGATCCTCGAACCGCTGGTGCTTGAACCGATCCTCCAGTCTCCGGCAGATACCCTCTCCGGTGGTGAACTCCAGCGCCTGGCAATTGCACTCTGCCTCTCTCAGGATGCTGATCTCTATATTCTCGACGAACCAAGCGCCCATCTTGATGTCGAGCAGCGGATGAATACTGTCTCTGTTCTGAAACATTTTGCAGAAGGAAAGGAAGTGGGTATTCTCGTCATCGATCATGATATGTACTCAATTGATATGCTCTCTGAGCGTCTTCTCGTCTTTGAAGGAGAACCCGGGAAAAAAGGGGCAGCATATGGTCCCTTCTGGATGAAGGAGGGAATGAACCGGTTCCTCGAAAACCTTGGTATCACCTTCAGACGGGACAAAACCGGCAGGCCCAGGATCAATAAGATTGGATCATTCCTGGATCGCGAACAGAAGTCGCATAGAGAGTATTACTATGCGACCGCATCTGATGATTGAGCAGAAAAATAGGCAATAATAGTATATGATTTAGATCTCAGAACAGGTTCCATCCGCACGCCGGATGGAGATGGTAAAACCTTTTTCCGGGCAGTACATGACGGTTCTTCCCTTTGTTCCACCAACATCCTCGCCTTTTATCGGGATTCTGTTCTCCTTTAGTTTTGCCCTGACCGCCTCGACATTTCGCTCGCCGATAGAGAGATTGCCGCTGAAATTTGCAAACATCTGTGCCCCACCAACAAGCTTTGCCTGAAGGGTCTTTGAAGAGCATCCTTTCTTCGAAAGCTCCTTCATCAGGATCTCAATGGCGGTATCGGCGTACTTCCCAAGGCGATCCCGCTTTCCTCCACTCTCAGGAAGCATGATATGTGCCATACCGCCAATGCCGAGTTTTGTGTCATGGATGATGAGCCCGATACATGATCCAAGCCCAATAGAGGTCATCGGCTCTGCTCCGGTGTGGTAGTCTCCGATGCCAATAACGATGGCTTTTGCATTGTAGCGGGTTGGTTCTTCATCCATTCAATGTCTCCATCGCCACTTAACTGGCATGTTTCTTGAGGAGGTTATCCATCAGCTCAAGGATCTGGGAGAGAGTGTTCATCTCTGGCAGCATCACCAGATCGCCATTGATTGCATACTGGTCGCATGAGAGTTTTGTGTGGAAGAAGACGACCTCGTTCACATTAAAGGCAACCTCTGCAAGGAGCTGTTCGACTGCGGCATGGGCCATATCAATGACGAGAACCGGTGGAGAGGGGAGCATCACAACGCCCAGGAGCTCTGCTGTTGCATCCAGAAACGCAGAGACCATGATATTGCCGACCTCGGTTAATGCACTCTCATCCATCTCATTGAGTTCACGCTCCTCGTCCCCCATGCCGAGCATCGTATTGGTCATCCGTATTGCAGACGAGAGTGGCATGATAAATATCACATACCCTCCCTGGTCTAGTTCGCCCTGCATCTGGAATATGGAAAGAGCTGCTGTCTCATCGGTTACGTGCTTGTATATGTCCGCCAGATCGACAACCTCAACGAGAGGCACTGTCATCTCTATCTGGCCCATTAACATCTGCGAGAGCGTAGTTGCTGCATGGGATGCCCCGATGTTGCCAAGTTCGCCAAGCGCATCCATCTGTGTGGGTGTCAGTAATGCCATTGTTTACACCATTGTATTTACATCTAATACCGGAACAACATACCCGTCTCCGAGGATGGTGATTCCAGAAATTCCCCGGATCACTCCGATAATCTTACTCAGTGGTTTTACCACCACTTCCTGCTGCCCCTCGACAATATCGACGGCAATGCAGCATTTCTGCTTATTATACTGTACAACAATCAGAATCTCCGATGAATCTGATCCGCCAAACATCTCTTCAAGCATATGGAGAGGCAATACCTCATCCCTGAGGAGGATCGACTCCTGTGTCCCGATCCGGTGAATATTCTCCCGTCTCATGCTTGCCACCTCAACGATGGCGCTGATGGGGACTGCAATCCTCCGGTTATTCAGCCGGACAATCATCACCTCAACGATCGCCATTGTGGGTGGGAGCAACAGCTCAAAAGTCGAGCCCTTCCCCTCATTGGTTGTTACGCGGATGGTTCCTTTCAGCGATTCTATCGCACCCCTGACGACATCAAGGCCGACGCCACGTCCACTGATATCGGTGATGGTATCGGCGGTGCTGAAGCCCGGGTGGAAGAGATAGCTGATTGCTTCCTCCTTCGTCAGCTGGTCTGCCTGATCCAGGGCGAGGATGCCTCTCTCGATAGCTTTAGCCTTCACCTTCTCCACATTGATTCCCGCACCATCATCCCTGAGCTCGATGATGACATTATCACGGTCACGGCGTGCCGAGAGCTGAACAAGCCCTTTTTCCGGTTTTCCGAGCTCCTTCCGGCGCTCGGGAGATTCGATGCCATGGTTGACGGCATTCCTGATGAGGTGGAGGAGGGGATCATTTAAGCCGTCCATCACGCTTCTGTCAAGTTCGGTCTCACCACCCTCCATGACAAAATTCACTTCCTTTCCATCGTAGTGGGCGGTATCCCTGACCACACGTGGAAGGCGGTTGAAGATGTGATTTAAGGGGATCATCCGGATATCCATCATCAGGACCTGGAGCTCAGAGACAGAACGATCAATCATGCTGATCGCCTCATCCATCTCCTTCATCTGGTTCTTCTCTGCAATCTGCTTGAGGCGGCCCCGATTGATTACAAGATCCTCGATCAGGTTCATCATCCGATCAAGCTGCTGGATATCGACCCTGAGGTTCTTGATCTCCCGGCTCTTGGCATCATCCTTCTTTTTTGGTCCCGCCTCACCGTTTCGTGCTGGCGTGGAAACTTTCTGCTTTGACAGATCCGGAGAATCCAGCGGGATGACATCAACAGATCGGATCTCCGGCACCATCGCTGCTTTCTTCAATGCCTCCGGATCTTTGTCTGTTGCAATCGTCAGCTGGAAGTTTGAATCAAAGAGACCATCTTCAACCGCCTCACGCGGGGGATCGCAGCTGATGATCGCTCCGCATTCCTCAAGGCGGTCGAGGGAGATGCAGGCGCGGAGCCCTTTCATCGCCGACTCTTCATCGACACTGATGATCATCTGGTAGAGAGGCAGGTTCTGTGTATCTGCCTGATCTTCTGTTGAAGCCCCGGTGACAATCTCCTCGACAGAGACGGCGGCAACTTCTGTTCCTGATGCGGCTGATCGGAGTGCCTCGATACCTGCATCACTCTCTATCACAAGGGTCAGTATGCCATCAAAGGGAGCATCCTCATCTTCCAGCTGGGAGAGTGGGGGGTTGGTTCCGAGGATGGTGCCAAACTGTTCGAGGTTCCCAATAGCAATCAATGCCCTGACATCCTTCATCAGGGAGGATTCATCGATCTCTATTCGTATGGTGTATTGTGGGTCACCGTTTATACCTTCAGGAGAGGGGAGATTGGGCATTTCTTTAATAACTGGCTCCTGTAGAGTCTCTCTCTTCTCACCACTGCCGGTTACAGTCCGGAGCGACTCGACCATCTCATCAACATTGATGGATGAACCATCCCCGCCTTCTTCGATCTCGTCGATCTGCTCCTCAATGATATCGACTGTGCTGAGGAGGACGTCCATCAAAGCCTGTGTGACGGTCAGTTCGTTATTTCGGATCGCCTGGAAGACATCCTCCATTGCATGGCAGAGATGTTCCATTGTATCAAAGCCCATCGAGGCGGAGGCACCTTTCAGGGTGTGTGCAGCCCGGAAGATCTCATCGATTGCACCTGTGTCTTCGCCGCCTTCAAGGATGAGAAGGTTTCGTACAATCACCTCATGATTCTCCCGTGACTCGGCAACGAAGAGGCCCCGATATTGCTCAAACTCTGACTCTACCATACTACCCTCCAATCCTCCGGACTGCCCGGTGAATCTCGTCAGCCATCTTCTTCAGGGAAAATGTCTCCTGGACTGCGTTATGCTCAAGTGCTGATCTGGCCATGCCGTAGACGAGGCATTCGTCTTCACGGACAACAAAGGTTCTTCCCCCCGCTTCCTTGATCGCCAGCATGCCAGCCCCGCCATCGCTTCCCATTCCCGAGAGGATCACTGATACGATATTTTTTCCATAGACTTTTGAAGCAGATATAAATGTCTTATCGACTGCCGGTTTCACTCCATGGAGTGGCTGGCCGCTTGAATGAACAACCTTTCCGGTGATCCTTCCGGGTGTTGTCTGGGCGCTGGTAATGATTGTATGGTACCCTGCCTTTGAAAGGAGGATATTGTTCCTGGTAATGACATCTCCATTCTCGGTCTCTTTCACATCCAATGGACAGATGCGGTTGAAACGCTCGGCAAGTGCGGCGGTGAACCCAACCGGCATATGCTGGGTGATAACAACACCTGCACCGAGATCCGCTGGAAACATTGAGAGGAGCGTGTCAAGCNNATCTGCGGCCCGCCAGCCGAAGATCCAATCAAGACAAGGGTATCTGCCTTGTCTGAATTGCTTGCTGAAGTTGTTCCCGGTGTCGGTTTCTTCACTATCTCATCCGGAAGTGTTACAAGATGTTTGATCTTGCTGACGACATCGTCTTCAATAGTCCTGACCTTCCGGAGATCTGTTGGTTTCAGAAGAAAATCCGATGCTCCGAGGCGGATCGCTTTCAATGTCATCTCGGCCCCCTCGGCAGTAAGGGAACTGACCATCAGAATTTTCGGTTTTTTTGCAAATGGTGATCGCCTGAGCTTCTGAAGCACCTCGATACCGTTCATCCTTGGCATTTCGATGTCGAGAGTGATGATATCAGGCTCAAGACGCTCGATCTTTTCCAGTGCGTCAATCCCATCCACTGCGGTTCCCAGAACCTCAATCTCAGGATCACGGCTGATGATATCCTTCAGAATCGTCCGCATGAAGACAGAGTCATCCACAATAAGAACTGTAATCATACGTTATGACGCCAGCACATTTTTTACCTCATCAAGCACCTTTGGTGCCTGGAACGGTTTTACAACATATCCTCTTGCCCCGGTTTTAATGGCAAGTTTCACCATCTGCTCCTGTCCAACCGCTGTACACATGACGACTTTTGCACCGGGATCAATTTTTTTAATCTCCTTGAGTGCTTCAATGCCGTTCATCTTTGGCATCACCACATCCATTGTAACAAGATCGGGTTTCAAAGCCTGGTATTTTTCAACAGCTTCAGCTCCATCTCCGGCTTCACCAACAATCTCATGGCCACCGGAGAAGAGAATGTTTTTGAGAAGGGTTCTCATAAACAGTGTATCATCTACAATCAGTATTTTACCCATTCAGCATCCATCCAGATATGTGTGTGGGACGATATTTAGAGTTTTGTCCTGCCAGGGTATACTTATGGATCAGTTAGCCCCGGATTTGGTTGCATCAGTGATATATCGGACACCTTTAGCAGTGAGCTGAACCTCTCTTCGTATCTCTTTTACTTCAGCCATATTAAGGCTGATTAATTTCTCGTAGACACGGTCTATCTCTTTAAACTGTATCTGGAGCATATTCTGAATTGACGAGGAATCCATTCCTGAATAGACGAGCATGGCTATCTGCTGATCCATTGCATCAAGTTCTGTTCCCTCCATCTTTATGCCTGCTGTTGCTTCCTGAAGGAAATTATGGAGGATCTGAAGGGTGGAGATCTGGGTGAGGATGAAACTTGATACAACATCATGGTGCTCAAGGTGATCGATCCTGACGACATCAGTCGGCTTCTCACTGACCTCCCGTTTGGTGAGCTCAATGCTGGTGACATCGTCGATCTGAATGCAGATCTGTTTATTCTGGGTGATGCACCAGATGCCGGTTTTCAGGACAATAATGGCACCTTTCTCCCAGGCGGCGTTTGTCAGAAGCACACCTCCCCGGATTGCAGGCGACATGAACTGCACCATCAGCCGGTACCCGCTGCATTTCATCAGAATTTTATGCTTCAGGACGAATCTGACCTTCTCAACAGAGACAAGATCGACGACTGAGCCGTCTTTTCTGTGGATGGTGAGGGTGTTCTTCTTTTTCTCTTCCAGATCGACGATATGCTTGAGTGGAATTGTTAGATTAACCGGTGGTGGAATAACGAGTTTTTCATCATCAATTGTGATCCTGCAATTGATCCATTCACCATTATGCTGAACTTTTACCGGTGCGCTAACCATGATTTTTCATCCCATCCATATCATTTCTACCGGATATTGATTAATTATCCTTTTTTCCTCCTAATATAGTGAGTAGATTGGATAATTCTTCTTCAAGCTCCTCCGGTGAGACTTCAGCATCCTTTAACTCCCGGACAAGGCTGAGATCCTGTTTCTTCCTGATATTCTTTGTACCGCTCTTCAGTTCGCTGAGAAGATCGCTCTCTCCCATGCCCCCCCCGCCGCCGGATTTTGAGAAGAATGAGCTCTTCTTCTCTGTCCCTTTTGCATCGGAAAACCCTACATTTGAACTGATGGCTACAGCAGATTCACCAAAGCTGAACTGATCCTTATTCTTCTCTTCCCAGCTCTCTTCTTCCTCAATTGGTGAGTCAGCCAGCGGATCCTCGATCTCATCCAAATCTTCAAATCCATCCGGCAATTCCTCCTCATCGCCTGTCTCTAATTCATCGAGATCAATGGAGTCAAGATCGCCGTCAGCTGAGAGGAGATCATCGTCCAGGGAGTCATCAAATGAATCATCAAGCGGTGAGTCCACTGGTTGATCGAAGCCTTCCTCAGGGAGATCATCATCCAGATTCCCGGCCTGGGCAAGGATTGAGGCGACGTCATCTGCCATGTATGCGTCATCCTGTCCCATGTCAATGACCGCATCATCGCCTCCAAAATCATCAAGCCCCTCATCATCAAGTTCATCCAGATTGATGTCCCCAAAGAGATCGTCTTCCTCAAGTTCATCAATTTCCGGTTCTCCACCTGCAGAACTGACTACACCTGATGAAGAGGCTGCTATTGCCTTTTCCGTATCATCCTTCTTTCTCCTGCCAAAAAGCCCGCCACCTTTGTCTTTCTTCTCTTTTGGCTTTCGCGCCCCTCCGGTGAGCTTCCTGTAGAGATTATAGAATGACGGTGCCTTTTCTGCGAACCTTTCACCAAATGTAGGTTTGGCTGACAGCTCCTCCTTTGGAGTATCAACTTTTTCTCTCCTCAGGCTCTTCAGGGAGAGAGCACCGGTGACAAAGAGTAAGAATATGCCAAAGAGTGAGACGATCAATACAAGATAGAGGAACGGCAGATCGATGAAGAGGAGTATCATTCCAACCGCGACAATGCCAAAAAAGAGGAGTATCCTCCGCACTGAATCCTTCATACAACACCCGCTCCTGTTGAAACAAGTCCTTCCATGCTGAAGAAGATATCGACAACCGGGGGTATTGCCAGGAAGAGCATTCCCGTGATGACAAACATTATTGCAATAAATGGGTAGGCGATGGTCCGATCGCCTCCGACCGCGAGCTGCCCGACTATGACATTGGAGAAACAGATGATCACCAGGATCTGGACGACATACGCACCGATTAAGGCTTCAGGAAAATCGAGGAACATACCGATCATCCCACCACCCATGGCACCTCCGATTACATCCCCTGATGCTGCTGCTGATGCTTCTTCAAAGCTCATCATCACCTCGGTGATTGATCGTGAAAGTGTGCTCAGTATCTCAAAGAGCGCGATGAAGATGGCAGACATCGCCGCATGCATCGGGATTAAGAGGACCACAAAACCCATGCTTGCAAGTTCCCGCCGTTTTCTCATCAGCACCTGTTCCAGCATGGAATCGGCAACAACGGTTCCGATCTTCTTCGCATCCCCCCCCATCTTTGCGGTGTCGCGGAAGATGCTGAAGTACTTATAGATATAATTACTTCCGCATTCACCAATGAACCGCTTCCATGAGAGTTCTTCATCCAGCCCAAGGTTCAGCTTGGAGTAGACTGACAGAAGAAGGGGAGAGAGGGTGGGCATCGATTTCTTATCCACCTGGGCAAGTGCCGTTGACAGTGTGACTGATTTTCCTCCCATCATCGCTCCGACTCCCCGGATGAAGTTGGGAAACTCCTCATCACGGGCGATGACATTGCTATTGTCAATATATGCCAGGATCGCAAGCGGGGCGAGCATGATGCCAACAAGCATAAAGACGACTCCCGCCGGAACACCAATTGCCCAGGTAACAAGCCATGCGATGATAGTAACCGGGATGATGATCTTCTCCAGTCTCTTGATCATCGCCTGCTCTTTTGAGGACCATTCTTCTGATTTATAGACTCGATCGTCGGTTGGAACCGTCTGAAACATCGTTCCGATACCAAATACCGAGATCAGGATCACGATTACATAGGTGATCCTCAGGGTCTCTTCAACAGAACCCGGTGTATAGATCGCAACCGATATCATGAGTGTGATGGCAATCACAACCGAGGAGAGGAGCATGGCGATGTAGGCATCCGCCCACTTCTTCAGGAGTTCATATCCAGCCTCCTGGTTGTTCCTGAAGATCTCCATTGAGGAAGAGAGCTCGCCATCAAGGAAATCTATATCCGGAACACCTGATTCCATCGCGTTCCCAAATCTATTGAGCAGAGTTTTTAAGATGGCATTCTCAACCCGTTCTCCGACGATTGTTATCGCCTGGACATAACTGTATCCAAACCGTTTGACAAAGAACTCGATCTTCTTGATGTACTTTGATGATGCATACTCCTTCTTCTCAGCGGTGCTTGCAAAGATCTCGGGGCGTGTTGCTTTTGCGATTGCAAGCGAATCCATGTACGTGACCATCAGGAGTATATCAGATGCCATTCTCCGGTCATCAAAGACTCTGGTGATCCGTTTGTATATCTTCTGAAAGAGATCTTCAAAGGGGAGCTTTCCCTGATTATTCTCCCGAAGGCGCTCAACAACATCCTCAAACATCTTTTAGTCGCCCCCGATATCGATCTTCAGGAGACCCTGCTTTCTGACTTTTGTCAGCATATTGAAGAGATCATAGTACCGGGTGAAACCTGCCTCATGGAGTTTCTCAAGTATCTTGGCACGCTTCTCGATCTCAAGGTAGATGTCGGCTTTTCTCCGCTCTGGTATTCCAAGCATCGTTGCAATTTTGTATTCGAGGAGGAAGCTGATTCCTTTCGCATTAAAGGTGAAGGTGTCGGTAACCGGCTCCCACGAAAATGCCTCAACAAAGGAGAATCCCCCGCTCTCCGGATCATATCCGACAAGCTCGGATATGGAGAGGACACGTCTCACCGTCTCACCAGTGGGGCGTTTGACCGCACTCTGAATGACAACGAGGTTTAAGCTGTCCACAAAGGTTTTTGGAATGAGGATAGGATCGCCTGTTAAACGCTGGATGAGCTTTTCAACAGTTGATGCGTGGAATGTTGACATGACCGGATGGCCGGTCTGCATCGCACTAAAAGCAACAGCGCCCTCGACACCACGAATCTCTCCGACCAGGATCTGGTTTGGCCGCTGCCTGAGTGCGGCACGGAGGAGATCGAACATCGTCACTTCGCCGCCTTCACCCTCGCCCTTGCCTTTCCCTTTGGCAACCTCGCGTGTCCAGTTACGGTGCGGGATGTTCAGCTCAGGTGTATCTTCAATGGTGACGATCTTATTATCCGGCGGCAGGAATGCAGTGATGGCATTCAGGGTGGTGGTCTTGCCTGATGCCGTCTCCCCGGAGACAAAGAGGGACATCCCATATTCGATCAAAATCCAGAGGTATGCCGCACACATGTAGTCCATACCGCCGCTGTCGATGATATTCAGGATTGAGAGTGGTTCTCCCATCGCTTTTCGGATGGTGAAGTTGCTCCCGTGCCTGCTGATCTCTGTTCCATAGACGATATTGATACGGGACCCATCAAGGAGTGTTGCATCGACGATAGGGCTCTTGTAGGTGATCGGACTTTTGATCCGCTCTGCCATCTTCAGCACAAAGAGGTCGAGTTCATCGGATTTTTTGAATTCGATGACAGATTTCAATCCTTTGAAGATCTTATGCTCGATGAAGATCGGCCCGACACCATTACAGGTGATATCTTCAATATAGCTATCCTGCAGAAAGGGCTTTAAGATTCCCATGTCGACTTTGTCACGTATGAGGATATACTCAAGTGCGGTATATTGTGCAGGAGTGACAATCACTTTTCCATCCGCAGTCTGAGGCACTCCGGGGAATTTTCTTGCCACAGAGTCTTTCTTTGTATCTCCAAGATCCTTATGCAGGAAGTCCATAACTTTATCTTTGAGGGATTTTGAGACTTCAGCTTCACCGGATTCAATGAGTGCGGTGTCCTGGGAAGTTTTGATGTACGTGATCTCTTTTAAGAGTTTTTTGAGGAGATCGCCCCGCTCTTTTTCGGTTACCGGATCATAATCGAGGGCATCGAGGAGATCAACCAGTTTGCACTCAATTGCTGCGTTCAGATAGCCGACGCTGTGAAGGAATGAGGGTTCAATTGGGATATAGTACTGCCGGACATCATTTGGATCAGGAAGGATATGAACGAATGTGTCGTTTCCAACAGGGTAGATGACATTGGGGCTCTCCATCTTTTTAAGATCCCCTTTCAGCTCAGAGAGGAAGAGGGGGATGCCATAGACATCGACGGGGAAGATTAACAGGTATTCAAGGAGGTGTGGACTCTCACGGACGTACTCCCGGGCATTCTCGGGGAGCATACGGTACAGTGCTGACGATTCGAGGTCCCCTTCATAGATCTCTTCGACATCAGCTGTCTGGGGCTGAAAGGGGAGGGTTACGTCCATTGAGAGTGAGGATGCCATGATCTATACTTTTGCTACTGACATTGGGATGATCTTCATGCCATACCCGGGGTGCACTTCAAAGGACACCAGGTTTCCGGTTGTCTTTCGTGCGCCACGTACTTTTCCAACCTCCATCACCATGACGTACTTGTCACCGATGAGTGACTTCTTCATCACCAGGTGTGCATCACATGTGGAGCGGATACGTACTAGCGAGTCTTCTTCAAATGCATAGGTGTGGAGTGTGATCAGGATGGTTTTGCCGTTGTCGACGAGGGTTTTGCAGTTTGTGAAGAAGGTCATGACCTGGTCTGTGGATGCGTATTCAGAGAAGAGGGTGAGTGAATCGATGATGATGACTTCTGCCTTGCTATTTTTCATATGTTTCACAAGCCGGCCTAAGATACCCTGCATATCGCTCTCATCCCAGTCGAATCCAACGACATGGAGGGGGAATACCCGTATATATCCCCAGGCATAGTAATCTGAGATATCCAGGCTCATCGATTCCATCTGTTTCAGGAAACTCTTGACGGTGCTCTCTGTTGTAAAGAGGTCAACAGTAAATGAATTCTTCATCGCACCCCACATGATCTGTTGGGTGATGACGCTCTTGCCGGTGTCGTTCTCGCCTTCGATCAGGGTCATCGAGTAGAGGGGCAGGCCATCTGCAATCTTTCTGTCAATCTCCGGGTTGCCTGTTGAGAGGATCTCCTTGTCTGATCCCCCGATCAGGTCATTTAAGTATGAGTTGCCGGAATCATCGTCATCATCAAATATGGCCATGGTATCACCTCATAGATAGGCAGATGCAGCGGTGCCTGTTGGTGTTGCCACCTTCACCCAGATGGGGGGATTCAGTTCATCAATAGTCATGCTCATGTTCAGAGTTTCACCCGGATCAAGGAACCCTGGGTTAATAAAATCCGGGGTGATTTCTATCTTTACCCACTCTTCTCTTGTCTGGGTGCCTGTCTCGGTGGCGAGAAACATATCCATCTGGAGGGGGTTTTTGATCACTGTGGTTCCGTCATTTTTCACAAGGAGATAGAGGGTTGTGTTATCTACTATCTGGTGGTCTTCAATTGCAATGGAGGTTCCCGTCTTGTCCGTCTGCACCTCAGTCATATCCCGCTGTGCCGTCATGACGACTTCAGCGGTGATCAGGGTGGCTCCTATCAGAAGGTATGCGACAACAAGAAGAAGAAAGACCCCTACAATCGCTCCTATGATGGTTGCAAATCCTATTTCAAACACCCCCTAGACGACTGTAAATTCAATGTTTCTGCGAACGCCATTTGTGAGGACGATCTGGAAGGTCATCCGATCCCCTTCTGCGACATTCCCGCTATGTGCTACGATCTCAAGCGTCTCTCCACGTTCCCAGAGCCCATTGTTATTGTCGTCGTAGAGTTCAAAATTCCATCTTCCTTCAGTTGGCGTTTTTCCTGCATCTTTATCATATTCCATCCGCCTGATCTCACCCGTCTTTCCAAGATAAATATCAAACCGGGGGATGAGGCTCTCGCCTATCGGGTTCACCCCGATGTTTTTTACCCAGATATAGGCTATACCGGTCTCGTTTATGACTGTATTGACAATTGCAATATCGGTCCGCAATCGGTCGTCCATCTCATGGGAGCTTGATACAAAGGTCTCGGATGCCATGTAAATAGAAGGAAAGACGGCATTGACCAGCACACCTGCTGCTATGATGGCAGTGATTAAAAATATGGCAGTGACGAAGGTCTCCGAACTCATGATGGCTCATCCATAGAGTTGTTGTTCCTGGTATAGTATGGTTTGTATAGGGTTATATCTTATCGATCAGGTGTGCCCATTCCTCGCCTGGCTCCTCTTTTGGTAATTTCGGGCGTTTAGAGAAGCCTTTCCTGGTGTCCCGTTCCATCATGACGGCGATCATGTCGCGGTCAAGGGAGGTATCTTCCGGATCCAGGATCTGGTTTAAGACATAGAGCTCTGAAACAAACTCATCTGCCCCCACCTCATGCTCTTCTCCAAGCGAGGTGGGCATGATCCTGGCGATCTCTTTCACCTCGTCGGCTGCTTCTTTCTTGATGTACCCGATGGACTGGTAGGAATCGAGCATGATATCCAGGCGATCATGGCCGTACTTGGTGATGGCTGCTTTTGTCCAGTTGAAGAGCTGGTAAACCTTGTGGAGGCAGAGCTTCCCATCCTCTTCCTTCTTCATCGGAAGGTTTGCCGGGAATCGGGTGTTCGGATCGATCGCCGGAACCCGTGGGAGTGCATATTCGGCAGGCATCTCCGGGATCTGCTCATCCTCATCCTCCTCAATGAAACGCTTCTGCTTCTTCTCAGATACCGGCTTCCCCACTTCCCCTATGGGGCGGGAGAGGAGCTCTTCCACCTTCTCTTCGAGCTCCTGGATCCGGACTGCGTCCTCCTGTGTCTTCTGTTCAATATCCTGGATTCGTGCCGCATCGGCAGGGGTGAGCCCTGCAATCACCTCGCCTCCCTGTGCCATCACGGTGAGCGGGTTATCGGCCTCATTCAGTCGCTCACGTATATCGATCAGGAGCTTCTTGATCGATTTCTTCATGAGGTCGACTTCCTGTTCCAGGTTCTGCAGTTTAACCTCGGGATCGTCGGCGGAGGCGGTCGCCAGAATATTATCGACCTGAGATTGGTTTACTGCCATGTGTAAAGTATATTATTTGAGTGATATATAATAGTTTTGCTCAATTCAGAGGAATAGGGGTGTTATCTGCGGGGGATGGGGGGATATTCCTGGGTGATGGGTTTTACCTGTACATGTGGGGAATGGTTATGGAAGCGGCTAGGTAAGCAGTTACGCAAGCAATGAATACTATCTGCCCTGCAGGACGACACAGATCATATTGCAGGATTAAGTGCTTCAGCAAATCTGTCAGGATTTCAAAAAAGAGAGATTTGTGGTGGTTTACCGGAGAATGTTCACGCCTTTGATATCAGCAGGTGTTGTCTTGACCACTGTGGTCATGGCCCCAACTTCAGGTTGCATCGAGATGGTGAATCTGGTGTCTGGTCCTATGTCACCACCTGTTGGTGTCATTACAGTTATCTGGAACTTCTCATTTGGATCAAGAACAAGATCCCCTTCGTTTACCTCATCAAAGATCTTAGTGACTGCCCACTCTCCAGCTGAGGGTGTGGCTGTGCCTGTTGTACTATTCAGAGATAGTATATCTCGTGAGTCTGGTGTTGCTAGTGTTACTCGTGCACGAGCGATATCCATAGGCTGATTGCCTGATGTCAGGGATATGGTGTAGGAAATTTTATTTATTGCTACTGGATCTACCGTATCATTGAATCCATAGACATCTCCAACGACTTCAATACTGGAAGCTGCCTGTCCCATACCTGTGTGTACGACCGACTGTGCTTCCTGGGCTGTGAAGAACCCTGCACCGAGCATCACGTATGAGAATACTGCGGCAACAACCACAAAGGCGATCAGGACGATCGCAGCCTCAAGGCCTGTAAATGCATTTTCAATCTTCTTCATGATACATCACCTCAGTAGACCTCATATGTAGTGTTCGCAGCCAGTGACAGTGGTGAATGACGCTTGATAGGAAGCGATGCGCCAACCGGTGGTTTTACCTCAATGGTGAATGGTTTGTTTGCATAAACAACATTTGTGAAAGGTGGGCCAACGATAATGTCCAGGACATCACCGCGTTCAAGGAACACTTTGCCCCCCGGGAGCATTTTCCCTTCACTATACCACGTTGTGTTGACCTGACTTGAATTGAATTCATGGTATTGTGTAGCATTCGATGCAATATAGGAGAATTTACTCGTATCCATCGGTGC
>DAJQ01000016.1:0-228 GCA_002496395.1 Methanocorpusculaceae archaeon UBA456 | reverse complement strand
CCCCCTGCCGCAAGAACCACAGTGAATGTCACATTTTTTACGACATCCTTATCCGCAGTCTCTATAACAACGGGTCCCGAAACCTCCATGTTAGCAGTGGCCTGGCCAACTGCGCCAAAGACAGTCTCCTGGCTCTTCTGGGTTGTGAAGAACCCAGCTCCGAGCATCACATATGAGAAGACCGCAGCGACCACGATGAATGCGATCAGAACAATCGCAGCCTCAAGG
>DAJQ01000015.1:15095-19580 GCA_002496395.1 Methanocorpusculaceae archaeon UBA456 | reverse complement strand
GGTCTTAACCTGACATCAGTGCTCCCTCTTCACACCGGATCCTGATGTGGTCTGCCCCCTCAGCGTGCCGTATGGTGTTATCATAGAGATTGTGAAGTACTCTCTCAAACATCGGATCGGCATAGACTGAGAAATCTCCGCATTTTTGATGGATTGGGAGGCGAGAATCACCACTGATGGTTGCGATGATGGCTGTGAGCGGCTGCCATTCTGGCTTCTTCACACCGAGGTCCTGATATATCCCTGTAAACTCGATCTGGTTCTGGATGGCAGTGGCAGCCTTCTCTACCTCAGTGAGATACTTGGAGAGCGTGGGATCATCGATCTCATGCATGGTCAGATCGAGGTATCCCTGAAGTGCCATGATCTTGTTCTGGATGTCATGCCGGGTGATACTGGAGAGGAGCTGGGCTTCTTGTTTGCGGTATGGAGTGCTTCCTCCGCCTGTTTCAGCTCAGTGATATCATGGAACGATACAACTGACTGCTGTGTGCCGGGGATCATCCCAATGGTCAGGTGGATGGAACGGGGGTCCCCATAACGGTTGATGAACGTGAAATTATACTGTTTTGGGGGTGCCTCCGCTCCCTCCTCTCTCCTCTGCCGGTGATAGGTGGTCATCCGATCGAGATCCGATTTGCTGACAAATTCCGTCCAGCTCCTGCCGACTATTTCTTCCAGTGTATATCCATAGAGCTCTATAAACGCACTGTTTGCCAGCAATATGCTGGTATCTTCCTCGATGATGGCTGTCGGTGCTTTCGTATGATCAAAGATTGCCCGATACCGCTCCTCTGATAGCGCAAGCTGGCGTTGTATGGTAATATTCTCATCAAGCTGGGATCGGATCTCCTCTTCAGTAGCGGCAAGTTGTTCCTTTGCTTCAAGCAACGCCCGGTTCTGATCCTCTAATGTTCTCCAGTTCTGCCTGCGTTCAAATGTATTCCCGAGGAAATCCGAATAGATCCTGAGGAGAGCAACCGCTTCATCAGACCACTCCCGAGTCCCCTGCACATTATCCAGCCCGATAAAACCGATGAGCCTCTCTTTAATGGTGAGAGGAAGTATAATGATGGATTGTATACCCTGTGGCTCGAGGATCTCTCTCTCCGCGGATGCTTCAGGTGGGAGGAGGGAGATATCCGGAATATGGATCATCTTCCCATTTTTAAGATGTGACATCCACTAGGGAAAGAGTGTGGTGGATAAGTTCTGGAGGTTATTTATCTCTGGACTGACGTTCTCTGCACACCACTCATAGGTGTTATCCATGACTTCCCTGTTGTTTCGTAATTCGAAGATATAGGATCGGGACGCCACACAGTAGGTCCCAATATCCGCAAGTGATGCTCTAATATTCTGATCAAAGTCATCTGTTCTGATAAACCTGGATACGATCTGCCTGACAAGCTCTTCAAACCGGTATCTCTCCTCCAGCTCTTTCGTTTTCTTCCGGATTGCCAGTTCCTGTACCGTCATTTCTTCAAGACTGTGCCGGAGTTCCTCTTCAGATGCTGCGAGTTCCTCGTTCTTCTGATGTAGTTCTTCGGTTTTCTGGAGAAGTGCCAGCTCCGCCTTCTTCCGGTCAGTGATATCCTGCCCCTGTGCGATGGTGGCGATGATCGTCTTCCCATCACTCCCCCGGATATTTGCCGAGTTCCAGAGGACAGTCCTCACCTCTCCTGATCGGTGCTGGATCGGTATCTCAACGACATCCCAGGTTTCACCGTCCATGGCACGCCTGATCAGATCTATGGATGCATCCCGACTCTCTTCCGGGAAGAGTATCGTCAGGTCTTTGCCGATCGCTTCATCCGGTACTATACCGGTCAATGTTCCGAAGGCGTTATTGAATCTGGTGATCCTGCATCGCTTGTCCCAGACGATGATCGGGGCATTTGCATAGGTGATGAGGTTTCCGAGATATTCGTTCGACTCATCCAGCTGATCCCGTATGGTGATGATCTCATCAAGCTGGGATCGGATCTCCTCTTCAGATGCTGCCAGTTCCTCGTTCTTCTCGATAAGTGCTTCTTCAGCAGCTTTTTTTCAGTGATATCCCGGATTGATTCAATTGCACCGATGATCCGGCCATCATCATCATAGAGAGGTGAAGCGGTGAACCAGAGGTCTGCTCCTCTGCCTCCATTCAGGTGTGGAATAAATACCTCGGAGATGAGCCGGTCCCCCTCTTTCCGGATGAATGGGTACCTGGTGGTGGTATCTCCGTTGTCACCCAGTACCAGATCGACCAGCATAGGTCTCTTCTCAAGATAAATTGGGACCGAATAGGCATAATCGCCTCTGTTCAGGATCTCCTCTTTGCAGACACCCGTCAACTCCTCTATCGCACGGTTCTATGCGATCACTGTTTTATCTGCATCAATGACAAAGGTGGCATCCGGGAGAAACTCGATGATATCGGCAATTTCTTTCGTCTTCTTCCGGATTGCCAGTTCCTGTGCCTCCAGTTCTTCAATATTGTGCCGGAGTTCCTCCTCAGTTGCTGCCAGTTCCGCCTTCTTCCGATCAGTGATATCCTGCCCCTGTGCGATGGTGGCAATAATTGTCTTCCCATCACTCCCCCGGATATTTGCCGAGTTCCAGAGGACACTCCTCACCTCTCCAGATCGGTGCTGGATCGGTATCTCAACGACATCCCAGGTCTCACCGGCCATGGCTCTCTGGATCATATCCATCGCTACATCCCGTCTCTCTGAAGGGAAGAGTACTTCGATGTGGGATCCTATCGCCTGCTCAGGTGGTATGCCGGTGAGCCTCCCAAAAGCATTATTGAATTTTGTTATCCTGAGATCCCTGTCCCAGACGATGATCGGGGCATTTGCATAGGTGATGAGGTTTTCGAGATATTCGTTCGACTCATCCAGCAGATCCCGTATACTGATAATCTCCTCAAGCTGGGATCGCATCTCCTCCTCAGATGCTGCCAGTTCCTCGTTCTTCAGGAGGAGAGCCTTTTCTGCCTGCTTCCGGGTGACTGCGTACCTGATCTTATTCGCAAGTTCGGCAAACTGTGCCTTCGGATCTCCTTCTTTCTGGAGATAGAAGTCGGCACCTTCGTTCAGTGCCTCGATCACGACCTCTTCACGCCCTTTTCCGGTGAAGATGATGAAGGGTGTGGTATCGCCTGCTAATCGCAGGTGCTTCAGAAATGCGATCCCATCCATACCCGGCATCTGGTAATCGGAGATGATCGCATCAAATGGCTGCTCTTTGAGAAGTTTAATCCCCTCATCCGGCCCACCCGCTGTGGTGACGGTGAATTTCCCGTCTTTTTCAAGAAATATCTTTCCAATCTCAAGGAGTCCGGGCTCATCATCCACATAGAGGATTGAGAGGGGTTGATCGCGGGTATCGACCATTATGCTATGATAAGCCCGGAAACAGATAAAATTATGTTATGCTGTATCCTTTCCTTTCAGGGGGCTTTTCTGCACCTGCCTGTTTCTCAGGAAGCCATACCGTAAAGGCGCTCCCCTCCCCAGGTGTACTCTCCACGGTAATCTTTCCGCCATGAAGCCGGGCGTAGCGCTGGGCGATTGGAAGGCCGAGCCCGAGCCGGTTATACTGCCTGCTGAGGTTATTCAGATCGGCGATATGGAACGGCTCAAAGATCTTCTCCTGTGCCTGGAGAGGAATGCCGATCCCGTTATCCCGGATCCTGATTGAATGCCCTCCTTCTCCTGCATCATAGCGGAGGGCGACCTCACGGGGAGGTTCATTGAAACGGATTGCGTTCGAGAGGATGACTGCAAAGATCTGGTAGAGGAGAGAGGGATCTGCTGCTATGATCAGATCCTGTGGAATATCATTTGTTATCTCTGCATCTGATTCATACCCGGATTCCCGTATGATATCGTTGAGAAAGTCGTGAAGATTGATAGTATCATACACCGGTTCAATCCTGCCGGAATCAACAAGCGAGAGTTCGAGGACCCTGTCGATGATTTTACGCTCCTGATCGATATTCTTCTGGCAGCGGGTGAGGAGTTTAACAACCTCTTCAGAGAGGCCGAAGCCTTTTGGATCGGAGGTGAGGAGGCTGAGGTAGCCGAGTGCCGGCTGGAGCGGGGTGCGGAGTTCGTGAGACGCAACCATGACAAAATCGGTCTTGCGTTCGATCTCATCCCGGAGTGCCTGCTGGGTTGCAACCAGTTCCTCAAACTGGGATCGTATCTCCTCTTCTGTCCGGGCAAGTCGTTCATTCATCTCAAGCAGGATGGTGTTTGAATCAACCAGTTCCTCATTCATCGTCTCCAGTCTCTCTTCGATTCCCTCTGACTTCTCTGCAAGGAGGGTGACGATGAAGGCAATCGCCACAAAGAGCAGAACCCTGATCAGCCCTTCAGTCAGGTATCCGGCTCCTGCATAGGAGAGGAGCATGCTGAGATAAAGTGCTGAAAGAAGAATGGAGAAGAGGAGACCCTGCCTGGTATAATAGATACAGGCGATGATGATCGGGAT
>DAJQ01000015.1:0-15088 GCA_002496395.1 Methanocorpusculaceae archaeon UBA456 | reverse complement strand
CCGATGATGATTGATAGTGTGGTTGTAACTGCAACAAGGAGGAGGGGGAGATATTCATTTGTATCAATCTTCATCTGAGTGTCCTGTATCCCGATCTATCTGCTGAGAAAAGGATTGGATGAAGGAGAAGATATCCCTCAACAGATCGCCCGGAGAGGGGCGATCCTAAACCTTCAGCATCTCACCGAGGAGCTGCTTAATTTCTATCCAGATGATCAGATCTGTCTGATCCTTATCCTTCACTCTGGTCTTCTTCTTGATGATCCCGAGGATGCCCGAGGCATCATCGACATCAGCTGCGCCTGTTCTGTCGACCTGATTCATCTCGAATGTTGAGACTGAGAGGACATCGTCGACCATGATGCCGACCTTCTTCCGTGTGATATTCTCGTCAAGGACGATGATCCGGGATTCTTCATCAGGCCGATCGTTCTTTCTCATGATATTCAGACGTTCTTTTAAGTCGATGATGGTGGTGATCTCGCCCCTGAGATCGATGATCCCTTTGATATAGGAAGGGGAGTTGGGGAGGGCGGAGATCCGGGTGTACTCCACCACTTCACGGACATCGAAGAGGTCGATCGCAAACTTCTCATCCCCAAGGACGAACTCGACGACCTGAATCGACCCCGACATTACCTGGCTATCATCACTGTGCACGTCACTTGCCATCGTTTCATCCCTCCTACTTCGCCNNTTCTGGTTCGCCTGGAGGGTCTTGTTTGCGACTGTGCTCACATTCTCAACCATCCGTGCAACCTCGTCGATACCGGCAGATGCCTCCTCGGTTGCTGCTGCTGCATCTCCTGCCTCGCGTGCATTCTCATCAATGAGGTTGGTCACTTCATGGACACTGGCAGTGATCTCTTCAACGGTTGCCGCCTGCTCTTCGGAAGCGCTGGCGACCTCCTCAATAGCCCGTGAGATCTGCTCGACAGACTGTACGATCTCGTTGAATGCGACAATTGTCTTCTCCATCTGGTCAGATCCAGCCTCAACAGCAGTATTCGCTGTTCCCATCGCCTCGACCGCCCTCTTTGCCTGTACCTGCAGCTCTCCGATCATGCTCGCAATACTCTCGGCAGATGATCCGGACTCCTGGGCAAGCGATTTAACCTCTGCTGCGACAACCGCAAACCCGCGTCCTGCATCACCGGCACGTGCTGCTTCGATTGCAGCGTTGAGTGCAAGCAGGTTCGTCTGGTTTGAGATATCTGCAATGAGGCCGACGATCTTTCCGATCTGATCCATCTGCTCGTTGATGCCTTTGATAATTGTATCAACATCTGCCGCAGACTGGCTGATCTCCCCGATTCCCTGCTCGGCCTCTGCAGCAAGTTTTGCTCCCTGCTTCGACTGATCGTTGGCATTCCGTGCAAGTGATGCAACCGACTCAGCATTCGAGGTGACTTCCTCGACTGCCGCCGAGAGATCCTCCATTGCCCGAAGCACCTGGATGGCACCATTGTTTGCCTTCTCGGAGTTCTCGCTCACATGCCCGGTGTTCTTTGCGATCTGCTGGGCACCTGAGGAGACCTCCTCGATGCTGGCATTTGCCTCTTCCGAGATGGCGGCGAGCTCTCCCATCATCCGGTTCACGTCACCAATCGACATTGAAACATTGGTGGAGACATTGTTCAGTGCCCTCTTCAGCCTCTCCATATCGCCTTTTGCAACGACATCATCTGAGAACCTGACGCTGAAGTCAGCGTTTGCAAAGGAGTCTGCAACCCGGATCACCTCGTTCACCGGCTTGACAACCGCATCAAGGGTGTTGTTCAGCCCATCTATAACTTTCCGGTAGTCTCCCTGATGCTTCGAGGCATCTGCACGGGTAGCGAGCTTACCCTCGACTGCTGCCCCGGCAAGCAGGTTTGCATCATCGATAAGGAGGTTGATTGCATCGATGCACCTGTTCACACTATCCTTCAGTTCATTATATTCGCCTTTGAACTCACGGGTGATCTTCTCGGGGATATCGCCTTTGCTGATCTTGTTCATCGCTCCGCCCATCCCTTTGACGGGCTTGACAACGGCGTCAAGAAGGTTATTTAATCCCTCAATAACCAGTCTGAAGTCGCCTTCATGCTTCGATGCATCTGCACGGGTGTCAAGCTTCCCCTCGATTGCAGCCCCTGCAAGTGTGTTAGAATCCTTGACGAGGAGCGTTATGGCAGCGAGGCACTTGTTGAGGTTGTTCTTGATCTCAGCAAAGTCTCCTTTGTAATCGTCTGTGATCATCTCAGGTATCTGTCCGTCACTGATCCGGTCGATGTATTCAGCCGCAACATTCAGGGGCCCGATCACCGCATCAAGGATATCATTGACACCATGGATCATCTGTGCGTAATCGCCTTTGAACTTCGAGGCGTCTCCACGGACATCCAGCCTGCCTTCACTTGCAGAGGCACTGATCATATTCATCTCGGATCCAAACTGCTGTATTGTCGAGACGACGCCGCCAAATGCTCCGGCTACCTGGCCGATCTCGTCCCCGCTTCCATCAGTCTGCATGGTACCTGAGAGATCTCCGTCCTGAACACGCCTGCCGAGACTGACGAGGTCGCCCATCCTGCGTGCGATGCTGCGCCCGAAGAGGACCGCAATTGCGCCGCCGATGATGACTGCCCCAATCACAATGATCAGGATTGCGTTTCTGATAGCGTCAATCGGACCGGTGAAGTCTGCCCAGTCTGCACCCGCTACGATATACCAGTCAAGCGGTTCATAGTAGGTGAAAGCGGCTATGTTCTCACCCTGCCAGTCATAGCGGTTGAGGCCCTCTTTCTGCCTCAGCATCTCCCTGATGAAATCATACTGTGTCAGATCCTGACCTTCAAGGGTTGGGTGAATAATGGCAGTACCTGCAGAGTCGAAGACGTAAATATACCCGTTTTGGCCGATAACTGTGCTCTTGAAGTCATTGATGAGGACACCGAGTGTTGCATCTTCGCGGACACCGGTGAAGAGAATACCAATCACTGCACCGCCCGGCCCACGAATCGGCTCATACACGGTGATATAATCGACGCCGACGACATTTGCGGTTCCATAGAAGGTCTCTCCACGGACAACCACTGCGTCATAGACTGCCTGTGAAACCGGTGTCCCAAGAGCACGCCTGCCATCTGCACCGATGACGGTAGTTGCAACCCGGATAGCCTGGTTGCCCTGTACCTGGAAGATTGTTGCCGCACCGCCGACCTGGTCAACCACACTATCCACCATCGCGTTATTATCATTCACAACAGTTACCTGGCCAGCCGAATCAACAAGAACAAGCTGGCCATTCTGAATCTGTGGTGTTCCATAACTCTGGAATTCATTCCTGAGGACATTCAGGCCGACCTCCAGTATATCCATGGTGAGTGTATAGACGGCATCTGCCTGTTTCGCGCTCTCACTGACGCGAAGTTCAAACTCAGTCTCTACCTGTTCTTCCAATGCCCCGCTTGCACTATTATATGCAATGAGGCCAAGCAGCACCGTCGGCACGATGACGAGTGCAAGACAGATGATCAGGATCTTCGTCCCGATCTTCATGTTTCCAAATTTTGAGGATAATCCCTCTCCCATAATTCATCTCCTCCTAATACACTGGCCGAAGGATCCGGCTCTCGTTCAATCGAAGTCAATTTGTTTTTATACATAATCCGGCTTCGAAACATGCATATTAATCTTCTGTATTTGGTTGAAATACACAGGATTATATGTATTTCTAAAGGAAGCGGTACTTAAAAAAGCCTTGCTCTCAACCTCTCAATTATAAAAACGCTCATGAATAAAAATGCTCATGATGCCATTCAGGGCAACAGACATATAAGATGATAATGATGGCTACCTCATGGCTTTCTCATATAAAAGTGAGAGATCAGTTCAGAGAATTCTCTTCAAATGACATTCACGAGGAAGCATCTGCTCATTTACGATCACCGGGTCATATTTCAATGGAATCCCGATCCCGTTGAGCTATCTGCAAAAAATACTCTGTTTCAGGATTGCAGGAGGTCTTCCAGAAGACCTGAAACTGAATCCGAATCCTTCTATTTCAGATTGTCTGCGATCTTTTTTCCGAGTGAAACAGCGTCACTGACCACATCGGGCTGTTCCTCGAAATTATTGATCTTTGTTCCGGCAACTGTTGCTTCCGGACCATATATGGCTTTTATGCCACTCAGACCACAGTCATCGCCATAACCGCATCGTATGCATGAGAAATTCCCTGTAACTTTCACAGTACCCAGGACATTCATTCCTTCAGCATCCATAAAGCCACTGACCACCGAAGCTGCATTGTCTGCCAGAGGAGGATATGGATCACATGCAGGGACACCTGAGGTGATCACTATTCCGGCGGCTTTTCCCTTAAGATAATTTTTCTGATGGTGGAGGCAGTAGAGACGTTCAAGGAATGATTTTGTCCTTCCGTCAAGTGTTCCGTAGGCGACATATCCACCAACAACCAGAGCATCAGCATCTTTAACTTTCTGTCCAAGTTCTGATGCAAAATCCTTCAATACGCACATATTTGTTGAAGCACACTTAAGGCATGCCCGGCATGGTTCAAAGCTATAATCACTTAGTTTGATGAACTCATTCTCAATGCCTGTTGCAGCTAAAACAGCCTTTACAGCTTGATCTGTGTTGCTGTTGGGGATAGGTGATCCCGAGATTCCTATGATCTTCATACTTTCACTTCCATATTCCTTCGGCCAAATTCAGTAGAGAGAGTGTGGCCATACTACATAGTTTTCAGTATAATTATATATATTTGAGGGTCATTGAAATATACTTCGGGGTGGAATGCCTCTCATACAAAGCATTACTCGCCATCACAACGATCCTTATAGGGGAGAATCTCTCTTTTTATCTCCCTCTGCCATAATTATTTCATATGAGAAGTGCGTATAATTCAACAGATACCTATGTCAACCATCCTCATCATTGACGACTCATCTTTCCAGCGGACCCTCATCAGGAAGACGCTCACAAACGAACAGTTCACCTGTATCGAAGCTGACAATGGCCGTCTCGGCCTTGAGATGGCGGAGAGGGAGAGCCCTGACGCCATCATCGTTGATCTCCTGATGCCTGATCTGAATGGGATAGAGTTTTTACAAGCAATACAGGAGAAGGGAATCACCATTCCGGTCATCGTCCTCACTTCCGATATCCAGGATGCCACACGGGATCTCTGCCTGAAGCTTGGAGCACGCAGTTTCCTGAATAAACCGCTCCGGCCAGACGACCTTATTCCGGCAATACGAAAGGTGCTGGAACCATCCGGTGATATTTAATGGAGATTGCTCCTCAGGATCTCGATGGAATCCGCGAACTGGTCAATATCGGTGTTGGGAAAGGTGCTGGTATCCTCTCTGAGATGACCGGATCAACAATCGAGCTCACGATACCAGAGGTCAGCATCTATACCCCCGATGAGTTCGGTCAGCTCGCCTCTCAGATCGGTACAGAACGATACTCTGCCATCTCTCTTGATTTCAGGGGGGCTTTTTCCGGAATGGCCTACTCGATTATTCCCGCAGATAGTGCCCATATCCTCATTGATGCAATCACCGGTGAGGAACCTTCTGATAATGGTGCAGAAAGGCCGTTCACCTCGATTCATGCAGAAACCCTCAAAGAGATCGGGAACATCCTGATCAACGGTGTGATGGGCTCAATTACGAATGTGCTGAAAAGCCAGCTCACCTATTCCCTCCCCTCCTACTGTGAGGCGGATATCCCTTCATTAATCCAAAAAGTCGGGCAGGAGCACCGGGAAGCAATCCTGCTTGCAGAGACGCACATGTTCATCCGGAACTTAAATATCGAGGGGAAGATCCTGATGATTATGGGTTCTGCATCATTTGAAATCCTTGTCGAACGGATGAGAGAGATCTCGAGGGATAGTGAGGCGTGATACAACAGGCTAACCTTTCGATCATTGCGAATTTTTCTGATGCGCTCCCGGTTGGGATTTGTATCATTGATCGGGAGATGACTATTATCTTCTGGAACAGAACCCTTGCGGGCTGGAGTGGCCGCTCCGGTGAGGAGATGATCGGTCTCAACCTTCTTGATCTCTATCCGGATCTCAACACTCATGCATTCCGCACCAGGATCCATTCTGTGCTGGATGGCGGCCCCCCGGCAGTCTTCTCTTCCCAGCTTCATAAGACCTTTATCCCCTGCACACAGTCAGACGGAACGCTTCGTGTTCAGCAGACCTCTGTTATCGGGTATCCCGGAGGTGATCCTGATCATCCCTGTGCGATGATCATCATTGAGGATGTCACCGAGCTTGACCGGGAGATACGATCGGTCAGAAGGATGAAAGATCAGGCTCTTCTGGAGGTACAGGAACGGAAACGTGCTGAAGAAGCTCTGGAAAAACTCAATGTCAAGTTAAACCTCCTTTCAAGCGTTACCCGCCATGATATCCTCAACAAGATCATGGTCATCGATGGATTCCTCGGGTTTGCCGAAGAGATGGCGACTGATCCGACCCAGGCAGAATATCTTGCGCATGTGAGGGCAGCAGCAATGGTGATCCAGAACATCCTGGTATTCAACCGCCAGTACGAACAGCTTGGAATCGAGGAGCCGACCTGGTTTGCGATCGATTCCCTGATCGAGGCGATTGATACAGAGGAGCGTCTTCCAATACGTCTCGCATGCGATGGTATTTCGATCTATTGCGATCCGATGCTTGAGAAGGTCTTTTACAATCTCTATGACAATGCTCTCCGGCATGCCGAAGGGGCAACCCGGATTGAGATCACCTGCCAGCCATCATCATCCGGCCTCAGAATCGTCTGGGAGGATGATGGCACAGGCGTTCCCGAAGATGAAAAAGAGGAGATATTCAAGCGTGGTTTTGGCAAGAACACTGGTATGGGGCTCTTTCTGGTGCGTGAAATTCTTGCGATCACGGGAATCACCATCACTGAAACAGGTGAGGAAGGAAAAGGTGCACGGTTTGAGATTTCTGTGCCTGAGGGAGCGTACCGGATCGGGAATCCGGCCTGAAGATAATCGACTTACCTACAATTGCTCTCTTTTCCGAAAAGAAAACTCCTTTTTTTGTCTTCTCAGGCAGTATCTTTGAGCATCTGATCCATAATCGTCAGTATCTGTGAGAGTGTATCAATGGCGGGCATCATCATCAGATTGCCATTGATCGAGTATTGATCGCAGGTGAGGGTTGTGTGGAAGATGATCACCTCGTTCACCTCGACCGCCAGTTCTGCCAGGATCTCCTCGATCGCCGAATGGCCCATATCAATGACGAGACTTGGAGGGGAGGGGAGCATCACAACACCGAGCAGCTCAGCGCTTGCATTCAGGAATGCCGATGCCATGATGTTTCCAACTTCCTGAAGGGTGCTCTCATCCATCTCAGTTAACTCGCGCTCTTCTTCAGCTATCCCGAGGAGCAGATTGGTCATACGGATGGCAGATTCGAGTGGGAGGAGGAAGATGATGTACCCGGCATGATCGATCTCCCCCTGCATCTCAAAGAGGATTGTTACAAAGAGATCGTCGGTGACATAGCCATGAATATCTGCCAGATCCACGATCTCAACAGCTGGTACGGTCATCTGGATCTGGTGCATCAGCAGGGCAGAGAGTGCATTGGCAGCATGGGATGATCCGATATTCCCCAGCTCATTCAATGCATCCACCTGCATCGGTGTCAGGATTGTCATGCGTAATCATGAATAATCTGCTCCCAGGTACTTAAGAGCATCGGATCTCCCCGGTTATGTTGCAGCGGATGTTCCATTCATGGAGATCCAATATTCATTTAAGGAATTTTATGGTGCAGAAAAGGTTTGAGACGCCGAGGGGGAGATTTGAACTCCCGAGGTGCCGAACACCAGTGGCTTTCGAGGCCACCGCCTTCCCGGACTAGACTACCTCGGCATAGATCGGGATATAGAATTTCATTTGTGCGGTATTAAGGCTTCTGAAGGGTTCTCCTATGCGTAGACTACCTCGTAATCACTGCCAGGCATTGCTTCGCCTCTCTCCTCGCAGATAATCAAAACCTGATGACGGGGTGGTATTAAAATAAGAGCCTATACATAATGCATTCACCAGATACAAGGATTCCGAGCAGAAGCAATCCAGATAAGAGTCACTATTATATGCTCCGCTTTCGTAGTGTATCACGAAGTGGTCTTATGCCGGTAGAAGTAGATGGAAGACTCGTTAATACTACAACAATCCTGCTGGATCAACCTTTGGAGAATGGGGGAGAGAAAGTGATTGTCAGGTTGAAAAAACGATCCAAAAAAACAATTAAACTAACTGCCCCTGAAGGATTTATTCTCGATCTGGCTGAAAAAGACCTTGAAGAGTTGTACTGATGCATACCGATGATATTGCCGAGGGGTCAGTCTTTCTCGATACCAATATTCTTCTCTATGCGTTCAGCACTACCCGTTTCTCAGACTCGTCTGAACGACTTCTTGAAAGGATTCAAGCTGAAGAGATCATCGGATATATCAATTCTACCGTGATTGATGAATTTTTTCACAAGGCAATGCTCACCCAGATGTATACTGAAAAGCAGCTTTCTCCACGCGATGCGATTATCTACATCAAACAAAATCCAGGAATTTTAAAGGATATGCATGTTCCATATTCTATCACACGTGATATCATGCAGGAGTACAACCTTATTATCCTCGATACTTCCGATATTCTGAGCGATACACTTGCAATTTCACAGAATTATGGATTGCTCTTCTCAGATGCCCTCCATGCTGCTTCAGCACAGAAACACCAGATTGACTATTTCGCCACAAACGATCGTGATTTTGACAGAGTGGATTTCTTAACTCTGGCACGTCCCTGAAAACATCCTCTCCCACCCCCAAGCCACCGGACTCCTATAGTCACTGCTATCTGCTCCAAATACAGACACCTCTCTATGCACCATCCACCGCTCCGGCTGATCATCTTTGACTTCGACGGGGTCATCGCCGAGTCCATCGCCATGAAGGCAGCAGCGTTTCGTGAGACCTTCTCATTTGTACCAGAACATCAGGACGAGATCGTGCAGTACCATCTGGATAACGGAGGAATGAGCCGGTTTGTGAAGTTCCGCTACATCTACAAAGAGATACTCCATGAGGACCTCGCCCGGGAACAGGAAGAGTGGCTTGGAAGCCGGTATGCGGGAATCGTCCGCGAAAAGATGTTCACAATCCCGCTTGTTCCGGGGGCTCTTCAGCTGCTAAACGACGTAAAGGGCACAATTCCCCTCTATGTCGTCTCAGCAACCCCCGAGGAAGAGATGCTGGAGATTGCAGATCGCCGGGGGCTTACAGGATATTTTGACGGGATCTACGGATCTCCCGGATCAAAGGCGGATCGTATCCGTGAGATCCTCTCTACAAACTGCGTTTCACCAGAAGAAACCCTCTTCATCGGTGATGCTCCACAGGACTATGAAGCAGCACGTGAAACTGGTGTCCGGTTCATTGCGAGGGTTGCTGCGGGTGATCAGGACAGATTCTCAGGGAAACCCGGTGTTGAGCGGATCGTCTCCGATCTGCATGAGATCAGGCAATTATTGTCCCCGAATCTCTAAAAAGGGAGTTTAGTATTCTGAAAAGGGAAAAGAAGGGTATTGGTCTGTTGGTCGGATCAATGGTTGGACTGGGTGACCATCATATCGTCGACCCGGATCAGGAGGGATGCAATCTCTGCTGCACTCTGGATTGCCTGGCGTTTCACACGCATCGGCTCAAAGACGCCCTCTTCGCTCATATCGACGATCTTTCCGGTATAGACATTCAGCCCTGCATTCTTCTGCCCGTTTGAGTGCGCCTTCTTCAGCTCAACCAGCTTATCGATTGGGTTGAATCCTGAATTCTCGGCGAGTGTGATCGGGATGATCTCAAAGGCGTTTGCAAATGCCTCGACAGCGATCTGTTCGCGGCCACCGATGGTTGTTGCGTAGTCACGGATCCGGACGATCATCTCGGTCTCAACAGCGGCTCCACCGATGGTGTATTTCCCATCTTCCATTGCATCCTGGATGACACGCTTTGCATCATTGATTGCACGGTCAAGCTCATCGATGAGGTACTGGGTGGAACCACGGATCAGGATGGTGACTGCCTTTGCATTCTCGCACCCGGAGATTTTTGTCAGATCCTCTCCTTCCATCTGCTCCACCTGGTGTGCGGTGCCAAGGGTCTCGGCAGTCAGGTCTTCCGGTTTGTTGACGATCTCTCCGCAGAGTGCCTTTGCCGCATACTTCATCTCCTTCTCAGTTACATCTTCGAGGGTGTAGATACCGGCTTTTCCGAGGTAGAACTGCACAGAATCGGCGATGCCTTTCTGGCAGAGAAGGACATTTGCACCTGATGCGATGATCTGATCGGCGATCATCTTCAAAGAAGCCCTCTCAGCATCGCCAAATGCTGCGACCTGTTCGGATGAGGAGATCTTGATCTTTGCCTTGGTCTGGGTCTTCGTGATCTCAAGGGGAGTGCTTATCATCGCAACCTTTGCACCGGTGACGATCTTTGGCATCTGCTCGTTCACACGGGCTTTCCCGATGATAACACCCTGAACAAGCTCAATGTCATCCATTGCGTCACCCTTCTGGGTCTTGACAAGGATATCGTCTTCATCGATAACGATCCGCCCTGATGAACTGTCAGCGACTGTTGCAACCGCATCGACGACGATATCAGCTGCCTTCTCCATGACTGCCTCGATCGTCTTTCCGATCATTGCGGTCTTTGCGATCTTCTTCAGGCTCTCCTTATCATCAGGGGTGACATTTATCGCAAGCTCCGAGAGGATCTCAAGCGACTTTCTCATGCCGAGGGAATAACCCTTAGAGATGTTTGTCGGGTGAATTCCCATCTTGAGCATCCGTTCGGCCTGCTCCATGAATGAACCGACCATGATGGCAGCGGTCGTGGTTCCGTCCCCGCACTCGTCATCCTGTGCGGTTGCGACCTCGACCACCATCTTGGCGCCCGGGTGCTGAACCGAGAGTTCGCTTAAAATGGTCGCACCATCGTTTGTGATGGTGATATCGTCTCCGGCAACGAGCATCTTGTCCATGCCGCGTGGTCCAAGGGTCGTCCTGACCGCTTCTGAGATCGCTTTTGCCGCGAGGATATTTGATCGCTGTGCTTCGTTTCCGCGGGTCTGTTCGACGTTATCCCGCAGAATAATGATAGGTTGTCCGGTTAATTGATTCTGACTTGCCACTCTGTAATCCTCCTGTATTGATAAAAATTGAATTGAACTTCTATATAAATATATTCTATGTTGGGAACCTCTTCAGTCGATTCTGGAGATTCTGAAGAGTGAGTGTACAGGAACCCCCTCAACCTCGGTGATACCGCGCTTATCAAAGAGGACCCAGATGGCCACCGGAACACCGCCATGTCTCCTGAGATAGAGAACAACTTCCTGGAGTGTCCTGCCTGAGGTAATGACATCATCAACGATAATGCAGCGTTTTTCTTTCACGGTTGCAAAATTTCCGGAGATGGATCCAATCGGGGTCTCGGATGTCGCATGTTTGGCAGGGTGGTACACGGCAAGGCTGCACCCCTCCCGTGCCCCGATCAGGGTGGCAAGTGGGATGCCCGATATTGCAATACCGACGATCACTTCAGCATCAAGGGGCTCGGTACGATCTGCTGGTGGGATGTATGCATCGATCATCATCGCTGCTGCCGCCTCAATCAGTTGTGCATCGCAGCTGACTCGTGTCCAGTCTATGTGTACATCACGGGGCGCGGCATCTCCCTTCGGCTGGGTTAAAAGCCAGGTGACCGTCTCGATGGAGAGGGAGAGCTCATCTGCAATCTGGCCCGGGCTGTGCCCCTCTTCGAGGAGCAGGCGTGCCCGCCCTTTCAGATCCTCAAGGGATGACATAGCTGTAAAAGTGATATCCATCTATTTATGCCTTCGTTTCAGCGGTGCCCCGCAAACCGGGCAGTCTGTCCCGTTCTCAACATCCTGTCCACAGCCGGTACATACCATCTTCCAGGTACGCCGTTTTGCCCGCCGCTGAAGGATCGGGCGCACCCTGATTCCAAGTGCAGATGCCACATTCTGAACCGCAAAGTCATCGGTCGCAAGCTCTCCCCCGATCTCAGAGGCGAGCGCAATGATGCTGATATCTGTTCTGGAGAGGACGTCACGATCCCCTGTTTTCCCGGCTGCATGGCGCACCTCCCCTGAGGATCCGGGTGATGGCTCAGTGACAGTCAGCCCCCCCTCCTTCAGGGTATCAAAACGGCATTTCGATCGCAGATCACAGAGTTCCGCCACCACCTCGGGGGTGGTGAAGAGATCGCCTTCAAACGGGTAGTCGCCGAAGAAGAAGGATGCATCACAGACGATCTTCATGCCGATACCTCCACATAATCCCCCTCTCCTGAAATGGAGATTGGGTGCCCAAACTGCCCAAGCAGTGAGATAACGGTCATCGCATGGGAGGTGAGCTCCGGTGTGCCAAATGATCCGCCATAGAGTGCCAGGTAGGGGAGGAGCTGGTCAGCGGCATGGGGATCGAGATCAGAGGAGTGGCCACCGAGGAAAGCCTCTGCTGCCATTCTTCCGACAGCCTCGGCAGGAATCCCCCGTCTCCCAAGGGCGGATCCCCCATGCCCACCTGAATAGATCGTGCAGGATGATCCAATCGAAGGGCCATCCTGCCGAATGATCCGGATTGGCAGATCTCCGGCACGAGACGCTGCTGCGTTAGCCTGCCGGGAAGCCACGTGATCGGGAAGTCCCGATGTAGCAGAAACAATTCCGCAACCGGCCGGACACGCCGTCCCGAGCGGTTTAATCCGGGATGGCTCAACAGAAACCCGGACCCTGCCGCCACCTTCCGGGAAGTATCCTCGTGCCAGTATCTCAAGGGAGATCCTGCCCCCGTGTGATCTCAGGAACTCGAGGAAGACACAATCGCAGTAATCGATCGTCGGGGCAGAACGCACCTCGGTTCCGCCGGTGATGGTGATCGTGCCGCCGGTTTGGAGTGCAAGGGGAAGCCAGGCTGAAATGACAAGAGGAATACTCCCGGCAGTTCCGATATCGATGCTGATATCCTTCCTCTCCGGTCTTCCGGGAAGAAAGGTGATCTCACCGGATCCAATGAACACTCCACCGGTTGAGGCAGTCGATATCGCGGCCGCCGCCTTCACCGCGGCGACATGCTGGGCGGCGAGGCCGGGAACCGATCGATTCTTCCGGATAGTCTGAATCGTCAAAGGCTCTCCCGAAACAGCAGCGAGAGCAACCGCGGTCCTGACGAGCTGGCCGCCGCCCTCGAGCGTGCCTCCGTCGATTGTGATCATCTCCTGAGCGCCTCTGCGATCGCCGGTGCAGCAGAGATGAGAGAACAGCCCCGTTCAATCGTATCGCTCGAGGCGACACTGGAGAATCCTGCAGTGACAAGCCGGGCATACCCTCCCCCTGAGAAGACGCCATGGACGCACGCGGCAGAGATGCTCTCTGCCCCCTCTGCCACAAGCATCTGTGCAGCGGTGGCAAGCGTCCCTCCCGTTGAGATGATATCATCAACGATGACGACATGTCTTCCGGCAACATTGAGGTTCTTCTCCTTGATTTTTACCTCAACTCCCGACAGTCTCGTCTTATCAAGGTGATCGCAGTCCCATCCATGTGCTGATGCAACTCCCTGTGCAAATGCCCATGCACCATCATCCGGTGCGAGTATCAGGGGATTTTCAATCCAGGTCCCATCCAGATAATCGCCGATTGCCGGTGCGATCGAGATATTCTCAGCAGGAACACTAAAGTACTTCAGCACCTCAGGCTCGTGGATATTTACCGTAATGATCCGGTGAACCCCTCTGCTGATTGCTGCTGCGATTGCACGAATGCTGATCGGCTCCCCGGCATTGAACCGCTTATCCTGCCGTGCATATGCCATGTACGGGATCACAAGTGTCACCTCAGATCCTTCACAGGCATCGATTAAGAGCAGCAGCTCAACGATCGATTCTGCATCGGGGAGGGATGATACAATCACCGTTTGGTCATCAAGTCCGTCTGCCCGGAGATAGATCTCATTATCAGGAAACCGGGACAATTTTACCTCGCCCAGGGGTGCCCCCAGGTTTTCTGCCACTTTTGAAGCGATAATCTGGCTTTTATCAGTATATATGACCTTCATTGCTACTATCTCCCGGTACTGAAACTACTTAAACTATCGGTCTCCGATATATAAGCATTCAACATTTGTGTGAGGTATATCTCAGAATGGGGACAGAGACGGATACTTTAGGGCTTGCAGAAGAAGATTTCAATGAAGACCTTCTCTTTGGCGATGTCGAGATAGCAACAACCGCCGACATTGAGGTGCCGCCCGGCCTCATTGACCAGGTGATCGGGCAGGAACATGCCGTTGAGGTAATCAAAAAAGCTGCAATCCAGCGGCGGCATGTGATGATGATCGGAACGCCGGGAACCGGGAAATCGATGCTTGCCAAGGCAATGGCAGAACTCCTTCCCAAAGAGGAGATGCAGGACATCCTTGTCTATCCAAACTCTGATGACAGTAATAATCCGCTTATCAGGACCGTTCCGGCTGGCAGGGGCAAGGAGATCGTTGCTGCACATAAACAGGAGTCACGGAAACGGGCACAGATGCGGAATATGCTGATGCTGATGCTCGTCTTTGGTATCATCGGATATGCCCTCATCTCCGGGATGCTCCTGATGGGTATCATCGCTATTGCCTTCATCTTCCTCGCCTTCAGGACGATGATGCCACGTGACGATGTGATGGTTCCAAAACTCCTTGTATCAACATCCCCTGATTCAAAGGCTCCCTTTATCGACGGAACAGGCTCCCATGCAGGCGCCCTCCTCGGTGATGTCCGTCACGATCCCTTCCAGTCCGGCGGCCTTGAAACCCCTTCACATGACCGTGTGGAGGCAGGTGCCATCCACCGCTCACACAAAGGGGTCCTCTTCATTGATGAGATCAACACCCTCAACCCGCATTCCCAGCAGAACCTTCTCACCGCCCTCCAGGAAGGCGAGTTCCCGATCACCGGCCAGAGCG
>DAJQ01000044.1 GCA_002496395.1 Methanocorpusculaceae archaeon UBA456 | reverse complement strand
AACCGGTCACTCACTCAGTTATGCAACAGTCAAATGGGATCTGAGGATATCTTTCTGGATGAAGTTATGAGGTGAATGACGAGCCTTTATCTATATCGGAGATAATCTTCTGGTATGGCAATCAAGGTTCTCGCATTCGCCGGTTCCCCCCGCCGGCACGGCAACTCAGAAACCCTCCTTGACTGGGTGCTTGAAGAGATGGAGAAGCAGCCCGGTGTGGAGGTGGAGAAGTATGCCCTCNNCCCCTGCAAAGGCTGCAATGCCTGCGAGAAGCTGAATACCTGTATCCAGAAGGATGATCTTGTCTGGGTCGAGCCAAAGATCATCGAAGCCGATATCATCATCCTCTCCTCGCCGATCTTCTGCATGGGAATTGCGGCACAGCCAAAAGCACTCATCGACCGGGCACAGGTCTTCAGATCACGGAAATATGTCCTGAAGCTGCCGGTTGTGCCTCTTGAACGGAAAGGGAAGCGGATTGGAATCTTCCTTGCATCGGCGGGCCAGGACTGGGATTATGTCTTTGATGCTGCGATTCCATCAGTCAAATGCCTCTTCAATGTCATCGATGTGAAGAACAAGGATATCCGCTACCTGATGGTGAATAATGTCGATGAGAAGGGAGCGATCAACGATCACCCGACCGCACAGAAGGATGCGGTGGCGCTTGCAGATGAGGTGATCGCGACGATGCGGGAGATGAAGGGGGAGCGTGTTTGATGGGAGAACAAGTGCATGAACGGAGTGATGTTATGAAAGCCCTTGGGATCTCGGGATCGCCACGAAAGGGCGGCAATACCGAGACGCTTCTCGATGCATTTCTTGCAGGTGCGGAGGAGGCAGGTGCAGAGACCCGTAAGGTGATCCTCCGCGACCTCGAATTCACCTCATGCAAAGGTTGCAATGCCTGCCACAAGACCGGGAAATGCGTCTTAACAGACGATCTAACCCCGCTCTTTGACGAGATTCTGTCAGCCGACATCGTTGCCCTCGCTTCCCCAATCTACTCGATGGGGATTACAGCTGAACTGAAGGCTCTCATCGACCGGGGGCAGGTCTACTGGGCAAGGAAGTTCATCTTAAAGGATCTCTACTTCGACTATGACCATATCAAACGGCACAAGGGCTTCTTCATCTCAACCGCCGGCCAGAACTGGGATCATGTCTTTGACGGGGCATACCCTGTGATCACCGCATTCTTCAATGACATCGGGTTTGAATATACAGACAATATCATCGCAAACAATATGGATGAATACAAAGGAATCCAGGGGCATCCGACAGCGCTTGAGGATGCGAAGAAGAGAGGGGGGAAGGTGGTGGGAGAGTTGGGGGGATTTAAGAGTAAGAAGTGAGGGGAGGCGGCTATTCGCATCTTTAAGACCATTAGATGACGTTTCCGGGCAAAAATGGTTATTTGGAAAATGGGTTATAAACAACCAAACCCGGAACATCATGAAAATCTTTTACATTCCTGGTGATTAGAGTTGCATTCAGTGATAAAGCAGATGCAGCGATAACGGCATCAGGAAGTGAGATATTGGCATCGCTTCGGATATCGATGGTGCTCTCTGCAATTGCAACTGTCAAAGGAAGGCACCGTGCACAATCAAGTAGCTTCTTTGCTTTTTCCAGACCTTCAGGAGTGTGCCCTTTCCATCCAAGAAGCTCTATTCGGGTTATTATTGAAATATTAAAGGATTCCAGAATGACTCTCTCGATAAACGATCTCTCTTCATCTGGAAGACCGCCAGCCAGATAATAAATAAGAATATTTGTATCGATTAGATACGATGTCATAGGCGCATCCATTCTCTCCGAAGTGACCGGGCGACCTCATCCGGATTTTTTATAGTGTCACGGTAAATTCCATAGCACTCCTCAGGATTGCAGGGTGAGATCCGGGGTTTCTGGAGTTGAAGCGTCTGTTCCCAGAGTTCTATTGGAATGATGACACTTTTTTTGTGGCCGCTGGCATCATACACATATTGGATGTCATTCATTACACTCCTGTTATTGCTTCGGGAGAATATAGTTATCCCATTGTATCTTTGGTCAATCCTGTTGAATAGGGATCTGTGATGATCAAAGGAACCGGGAGAACACATGATCAGACTCAGGTTGAAAACCACAGAGTTGTATATGCCAGTATATCCACAAGCCCTATGACGGTAGAGCGGTTGTGTGACTTCTGGAATCCTTACCAGGATTTCACCAAAAATTTATATATTAGATTCTTAAAGTCTGTAAACCTGTACCAATCGAACAGAGATGAACAGATTCATCCTTTTCAAAGTCCATACCAAAAATGAATGGCACACACCAGAAAAACACAGGCCAAAACATCCCTCCTCAACACCCTCGATGGAGAGAGAGCCCGGACTGTCCTCTACCAGCTAATACAGGAAGATCCCTCACTGGCTCCCCGTGCTGAAAAGTACGCCAGAGCACTTCTTGAGAGCGTGCAGGCCGATTTGGTTGCAGATGCCCTCTCCTCAGAGATTAAAGCTATAGAGAGAGAGGACGTATGGGAGTCTTCAGGGAGACAGCGGGATGGATCATATCTCTATCCCTCTGAAGGGGCATACGAGATGATCGAGGAGATCCTTGAGGAGTACATGCTTGAACTCAGAACATATTGTGAGAGGGGAATGACAGAATCGGGACGGGAGTACTGCAAAGGCATCATCCTCGGCCTCTGGCACATCCAGACCGATTCTCATGCTGATATTCTTGACGAACTCCCGGATGGAATCACTGATTTCATCGAAACGGTTATAGAAGAATGGGAGAAGAAGGTATCCGACCCGGATGAAAGAAGGCTCCTCAGGGATTGGATGGAACAGAAGGGGATTTGATAATTCATCTTGTATGGCAGAGGCGGAACATTCTATTGTGTTTCTGCTCCCATCCAATTTAGAAGTCTGATGATGATACAGATCAGACCCGAGTATAAATACCAAAGGCAAATCTCGATCATTTCTTAACCATAGAATACGCATCTCTTCATCGTGGGGAATATGGCAATGAATGCAATTGAAAAGAGGGGAATGCGATCCCTCCGTCAAAGAGATATTATAAACAGGCTGAAACAAGAGATGCCAACACTTCAGAGACGATTTGGCATAACAAAGATCGGATTATTTGGATCATATGCACGGGATGAAGCCGGTGAGATGAGTGATATCGATCTTCTGGTCTCTTTTGAAGAGAATAAAGAGCGTTTCCGTACATTCATGCAATGTATTTTTTATCTTGAGGATATTTTCGGCAAAAACGTCGAGCTTATCGCAGAACATGCACTCGACTCCAGAATCCGACCGGTCGTTATTGATGAGGTGATTTGGATTTGAAGACAGATGCCTTTTATATCAGCCACATTATCATTAGATCAATTAAATCCATTAAATAAAATCAAGAAGAGGGGGAAATCTCCACACCCCTAACCCCGCATAATCAGAGATAAAAGAGCGCCCCAAACAGCAGCGCAAACGATACTCCGATCATCGCAACAAAGATCACAGGATTCCATGCGAGGACTTTCTTCCCATCAAGCGGCCCGATTGGGAGCATATTGAATGCGGCGAGCATCGCGTTGATCTTGACGCCGACTGCTCCGACGAGGATCACAAACCACCCCAGATCAAACATCATTCCCCCGATCACGAGCAGGCCGAAGGGGATTGCAAGGAGGAGGTTTGTCACCGGCCCGGCAACCGAGATCACCCCGTTCTCTTTCTTTGAGAGTGTGGGGCCATAGATCATGGTGGCACCGGGTGCGGCAAAGACGACCCCGACAAGGGCAGCGATTGC
This sequence comes from Methanocorpusculaceae archaeon UBA456, assembly GCA_002496395.1. Classification (GTDB taxonomy): domain Archaea; phylum Halobacteriota; class Methanomicrobia; order Methanomicrobiales; family Methanocorpusculaceae; genus Methanocalculus. Next base: position 54,930 of record DAJQ01000044.1, on the reverse strand, counting down.
TACTGCAACGAGGAGCATCTGGTTATCTTTCTGAAACTCTGCCCAGTACCCATACCGCATCGCCGTGAACTTATGGGCAAGCTCATGGAGCACAAAACCTACCCCGACGGTGATCAGCGAGAGGAGGAAGAGGAGGGCGGCGGTTCCAAGATGCACCCCGGTTGCCGAGAATCCGCCGACGAGCGCAAGGGTGAACGCCAGAGCAAGCGCAAGCCAGGCGATGCCGAGATCCTTGCGCTCACGTGTCGAGATACGTTCCAACATACTGTATATCTCTGTTGCATGAAGAGATAGGGTTTCTCATTCAGATCATTCCCCCTTCGATCATCCAATCAACCATTCACCTGAATTATCCTGCCAACCGGATTTTTTCCCGGAAAGAGAAGAGCAGGGAGCGTGCAGAAGAGAGAAGGGGACTCTCATCAAGGAAGATATGTGGATCATCTTTTCTCCTTCCTCTGCAAAATAACTCATCAGCGTTAACAATTCGGAATGAAGACCATGATTCCCATACGATCCCCCGGACAGCTGTTCACCGTAATCTCTCTCCTTCTAATCCTCTGTGCACTTGTTGGGACAGCAGGCTGCCTTGATAACAAAGAGCCCCAGATTCCAACCACCCAGACAGATCAGCCGATGAAGGCTGACTATGCTCCGGGCGAGATCCCCCTCCTCTATGCAGAAGCAGAAGACAGGGCACGAGCCGGATTCGATGAAATCGCAGAGATCCCTCGCAATGATCGGACATTTGAGAATACCGTCCTTGCTTTTGACACCGTCATCACCGATTATACTGATGCCGTCTATCCCATGCAATTGATGGGATATGTCCATCCCGATGCAATGGTTCGGGAGGAGGGGATGGCCATCGAGGAAGCCATGTCGATATTCACAACAGAGACCTATGCACGACGGGATCTCTACGATGCATTCGCAGATCAGGTACCACGAACAGCCGATGAGAGGCGACTGCGGGATGTTATTTTGAGAAAATTCGAGAAGCAGGGGCTCCACCTCGATGACGAACGGCTTGAGCAGGTCATCGGGATGAAAAACCGGATTGCTGCACTTGAGGCAGAGTACAACGCTAACCTCAACAGTGATACTACAACCCTTCTCTTCTCAGAAGACGAACTCCGCGGCCTCCCTCCATCTGCATTGGCGGGATTTTCCCGGACAGAAACGGGAGATTATCGTGTCACGACAAGCTATCCCGATTATATCGCAGTAATGAGCTATGCGGATGAGAGTGAAACGCGAAAGCGGATGCTTGCTGCTGACAATGCCATGCAGGGAGACAAAAACATCCCGCTTCTTGAAGAAGCCATCCAGCTTCGCCAGAAGGTTGCCCGTGAACTCGGCTATGATACCTGGGCAGACTACCAGATCGACGGGCGGATGGCAGGAGATGCGGACTCGGTGATGGCATTCCTCAATGATCTAAAGGATCCCTTCAGGGAGAAAAGGGAAGCTGAATTTGCCACCCTTCTAACTATCAAACAGCGGATTGATCCGGATGCAGAATCACTCGATCATTGGGATATTACCTACCTCACCGAGATCTACAAAACCGAAGAGTACGGGTACAGCAAGGATGAGGTGAAAGAGTACTTCCCCCTTGACCGGGTACTGGATGGATTGTTTGAAATCTATGAATCCCTCTATGGGATAACCGTTGAGGAAGTGGACGATCCAGCAGTATGGCATCCCGATGTCCGGCTCTTCCACATCAGCGATGAGGCAGATGGAACTGCAATTGGCCACCTCTATCTTGATCTCTATCCACGTGAGGGCAAGTACAATCATTTCATCATTTTTGGCCTTGTAAGCGGAAGGCTGACTGAAGAAGGGTATGCAGAACCGGTTGCGGCGATCGTCGGAAACTTCAACCCCCCACAGGAGGGCAAGCCTACCCTGTTAACAATGGAAGAAATCTGGACCTTATTCCACGAGATGGGACATGCCCAGCATAACCTTCTCACCCGTGCACCATATGGCACACTCTCAGGCTTCGAGGTCGAGTGGGACTTCGCAGAAACCCCATCCCAGGCATTCGAAGAATGGATATATGATCCTGCCATCATGGACTCGATCTCCGGCCATTATACAGATCACAATAAGACGATACCTCCGGACCTTCGGGACCGGGTCATCGCCTCGAAAGATTTTGGGAAGGGATACTCATTCTCCTCACTACTTCTCAATTCCCTCCAGGATATGAACTATCACTCTACAGAAGGGCCCGTTGACACCGTCCTGATCTACGAGGAGCTGCATGAAGAGCTACGAGGGATACCCGCAATAGAAGGAACACAACAGCCGGCCAGCTTCAGCCACCTTATGGGGGGATACGATGCAGGGGTCTACGGGTACCTCTGGTCAAAAGTGTATGCGATGAACATCGTTGACCGTTTCGCTGAGGACGGCATGACAAACCGGACAACCGGAATGACATACCGGAGAACTGTTCTTGAGAGAGGCAATATGGCAGACGGCATGGTACTCCTGACAGACTTCCTCGGGGAAGAGCCGGGGATTGAGCCGCTGTATAGGTTTCTTGGGATAGAAAAGTGACCTGTATCCTGAATATCTGATTCAGTCCTTTAAGGTTCCAGAAATCAGATTGTAATCACAACCGGCGGGGCGGCAAGCCCCCCCCGGCAGCCTCTGTATAAACCCTCAACAGACACTATGATCCATCAGCCCTGAGGCTGGAGCCCTGATCTCAATCTGGTGACTTTTTTTGTTTTCCAGACATACAGATAACACAGGGAGCAGAACAGCCACCCAGGAGAGAAAAACACCATGCCCAGACCAAAACGAACACCCGGACAGGCGCACCCGTTCCTTAAATGGGCGGGTGGCAAAACACAGCTTCTACCCGAACTCATCCGCCGCCTTCCATCAGGGATTGCCACCGGGGAGATCACCACGTATGTCGAGCCTTTCATCGGCGGAGGGGCGCTCTTCTTTGCCCTGCACGAGCATCATACCATAGGACAGTCATATCTCTTGGACATCAACTGCGAACTGATCCTCTGTTATAGCGTCATTCAGAAAGATGCAGAGGCGTTGATCGGACAACTGGAACACCTGAAATCTGAGTATTACACACGTGACGAGGAGGAGAGAAAAGCCTTTTATTACGATATCCGGGACCGCTTCAACAGGCAGCTCTCTGAGATATCGTTTGAAGGATACAACCCGGACTGGATCACTCGTGCGGCATGGGTTATCTTTTTAAACCGCACCTGTTTCAACGGACTTTTCCGGGTGAACCAGAAAGGCGGGTTCAATGTTCCCTTTGGGAAGTACAAAAACCCCGATATCCTGAATGCAGAGAACCTGCGAAATGTACAGACACTCCTCCGGAATACCAGCATCCGGCAGGGTGACTTTTCCAGCTGCCGGGACGTCGTGGATGAGAAGACATTCGTCTATTTCGATCCCCCCTACCGCCCGCTCAACGAGAAGACTGCCGTATTCACCTCATATGCAAAGGACGGATTTGACGAAGACGACCAGATAAGGCTCGCCGACTTTTTCCGGGAACTTGATGCAAAAGGAGCTAAAGTCATGCTCTCCAATTCGGATCCCAAAAATACCGATCCCGAGGATTGTTTCTTTGATGATCTCTATTCCGGCTTCACCATTGAACGGGTACCTGCAACCCGGATGATCAATTCGAATGGTGCGGGCAGAGGTGCAATCAACGAGCTGATCATCACGAATTATCCGGTTTCAAAGAATTGAACGGGAGAATTGAGATCCCATCCGGATCAGATCACCCCAATAACAATCAATATCAGCACAATCCCCCCGATTGCCACCGTCACCACCCCGGCAATACCAAGAGCCAGGTACAGGAGGGGCAGATAATTATTCACCATCGCCGCTCCTCCCCCCGTGCCTTGGTCCGTTTCCTCCTGAAGAGATCCTCCCGCTCCATCTCCTCGAGATAATCCGAGATATAGGCAATCACCCCTTTCAGCTGGGGGATCATGATCGAATCTAGGGCATTTGCCCGCCGCCGCACCGAGGTGATTCGGGACGAGAGCCGGAGGAGGGCGCCTTCCACCTCGGCGAGCCGGATCGCGGCTGCGACTGCCTCTTCTGCAAGATTCGAGGCATGATCCAGCCTCCCGGTTGCTGCTGAGAAGCCGTATCCGGGGACACGCCTTTCTCTGAGCAGATCGGGGATATCAAACCGGGGAACACCCACCCCCATGATACCTTTCTCAATGATCGAAATATCGGGGATGCTCCGCTCCACAGCGGCACAGCTCTCCACCTCACGGTGTGTCGCCGCCATCTCTGCTGCAAAGAGTGCCGGGTATGCCGTTGCAAACGCCTCCTCCATCACCCTCCTCAGCTCATCCCGCCGTTTTGAGAGGGAGAAGAACTCCATCACCATCACATCGAGCTTCTCCCTGAGAAGTTCATGCCCCTTCTCAGCGATCACAAGCCGCTTTCTGACCTTCAGGAGTTCGATCCGTGTCGGACGTGTGCCGGGGGGGAGCCTCCGGCTCACCCGGTGCCACCCCGGTAATAGTCATCAATATACTTCGGATCGATCCGCCGGAGCTCGTCTTTTGGGAAGATTGAGAGGAGCTCCCAGGCACGGTCAAGGGTTTCATCAAACGAACGCCCCTCGTCCCGCTTCTGGCCGACAAACTCGTGCTCGAACCGATCAAGGAAGGTCAGGTACAGGCGATCGACATCGGTCAGCCCTTCATCGCCGATCACCGCCACAAGCCCGGAAAGGCGACGCCCACGGGCATAGGCAGCATAGAGCTGGCTGGAGACACTCGCATGATCGGCCCGGGTCCTCCCTTCCCCGATACCACCCTGCATCAGCCGTGACAGGCAGGGAAGCACATCAATCGGTGGGTAGATCCCCTTCCGGTGCAGTTCCCGGGAGAGGACGATCTGCCCTTCGGTGATATACCCGGTCAGGTCAGGTACCGGATGGGTGATGTCATCATCAGGCATCGAGAGGATCGGGAGCTGGGTGATCGAGCCGGGCCGCCCTTTTACCCTGCCTGCCCGTTCATAGAGCGATGCGAGATCCGTATACATATATCCCGGATACCCTCTCCGTGCCGGTATCTCCTCGCGGGCAGCCGAGACCTCACGGAGCGCCTCGCAGTATGCGGTGATATCCTGCATCACCACCAGGACATGCATCCCCAGGTCAAATGCCAGGTATTCAGCAGCGGTGAGAGCAAGTCGTGGGGTGACGATCCGCTCAATTGCAGGATCATCGGCACGATTCAAAAAGATCACCGCATGTGCCCGTGCTCCGGTCTCGGAGAACTCCTCGATGAAGAAACGGGCCTCCTCATGGGTGATCCCCATCGCTGCAAAGACGACCGCAAATGATTCGTCTGTCCCGCGAACACGAGCCTGCCGGGTGATCTGGGCAGCAAGGAAGCTGTGCGGCAGGCCTGATCCCGAGAAGACCGGGAGTTTCTGGCCCCGGACAAGCGTATTCATCCCATCAATTGCAGAGATCCCTGTCTCGATCGAATCCTGCGGGAACTCCCGTTTTGTCGGGTTGATCGCATAGCCGGAGATCTCCATCTCCTTCTCGGGAACCACACTCCCGCCGCCATCGATCGGCTCAGCCGATCCCGAGAAGATCCTGCCGAGCATCTCTTTTGAAACCGGCATAGTCATCGGCCTGCCGGTGAACCGGACCGCGGTGATATCGCAGTCGAGATCGCGGGTTCCTCCGAAGACCATCACGATCGCCATCCCTTTCCTCGACTCAAGCACCTGCCCTGCCCGGATCGTGCCATCAGGGAGGAGGACCTTCACCACCTCGTTATACCCGGCATCATCGATCCCGGATACGGCAAGGATCGGCCCTGCCACCCGGACTACAGACTGGAACTCGCGGAGCGGTGGCATCAGTCTTCACCTCCGGGGAAGGCATTGACAATCTCGTCATAAACCTTCGTGTAGAATGACTCGAACTCCTCGTGAGGCATCGGGCCCAGCCGGGAGAGCCGGGCAGTCACCGGGAGCTTCTGGATCTCAGCAGCTGTCATCCCTCTGACAGCACGCCGCCCCAGCCGGTAATACCGGTGGATCAGCGTCATCATCCGATACTGCTTCCCGGGTGGGCAGAAGGTATCGACCGGATCAAATGCAGACTGCACCAGAAACGACTCCCTCAGGATGGCAGCCACATTCAGCGTGAATTTATCCTCTTCGGGGAGGAGATCGGGGCCGACCAGCTGGACAATCTCCTCAAGTTCGCTCTCTTTCTGGAGGAGGGCGAGGAGATCCAATCGCATCTTCCCCCATTCAGATCCCCCATGCTTCTCCCACCATGGGGCTACGAGATCCGAATAGAGGGAGTAGCTGAGGAGCCAGTTCACTGCCGGGAAGTGCCGCTGGTGTGCAAGATCAGCATCAAGCGCCCAGAAGACCCGGACGATCCGGAGCGTGTTCTGGGTCACCGGCTCAGAGAAATCTCCACCCGGCGGCGAGACCGCTCCGATCACCGAGACTGAGCCTTCTTCACCAGAGAGCGTCTTCACCCGCCCTGCCCGTTCATAGAAATCGGCAAGCCGGGAGCCGAGATAGGCAGGATACCCGTGTTCGCCCGGCATCTCCTCTAAGCGGCCTGAGATCTCCCGCATCGCCTCTGCCCACCGGGAGGTCGAATCTGCCATCAGGGCTACAGAATACCCCATATCCCGGTAATACTCGGCGATGGTGATCCCGGTATAGACTGATGCCTCGCGGGCTGCAACCGGCATATTCGAGGTATTCCCGATGAGAACTGTTCTCTTCATCAAAGGCTCCTTTGTCTTTGGATCGACAAGAGCCGGGAACTGCCTGAGCACATCAGCCATCTCGTTCCCCCGTTCACCGCAGCCGACATAGACGATGATATCGGCATCGCACCATTTGGCGAGCTGGTGCTGGACAACCGTCTTGCCTGCTCCAAAGGGACCGGGAACAGCAGCAGTTCCCCCCTGCACGATCGGGAAGAAGGAGTCGATCACCCGCTGGCCGGTGATCAGGGGGCGGATCGCCGGGAGCTTCGACTGTATCGGGCGGGGTACCCGGACCGGCCAGCGCTGGAGCATTGTGAGTTCCTGTACCGTGCCGGTTGCATCCCTGATCCAGAGGATCGTCTCTTCCACGGTATATTCGCCTTCGCCTGCGATCCGCTCCACCATCCCCGAGAGATTCGGTGGGAGGAGGATTCTGTGCAGGATCTGTTTCGTCTCAGGAACTGATCCGATCACCGCACCGCCGGAGATTTCGTCGCCCTCTGAGAGGGAAGGGGTGAAATGGAACTTTTTTTCACGCGAGAGTGCCGGAGCCGAGACCCCCCGGACGATGAAATCCCCGGAGATCTCCCCAAGCTCTGTCAGCGGACGCTGGATGCCATCATAGATCATCTCAAGAAGGCCGGGGCCAAGCTCCACCGAAAGGGGCATCTTTGACCTTTTTACCGACTCACCGGGGGTGATACCGGTGGTATCCTCGTAAACCTGGATGGTTGCGGTATCGTTCTGCAGCCCGATGATCTCGCCGATAAGCTCATCTTTGCCGACAAAGACAACCTCATACATCTGTGCTCCACGCATCCGGTCAGCCTCAACAACCGGCCCTGTAATCCGAATTATACTGCTCTCTGTCATCCAATCACCCTGGAATCCCCCGTCCGGCAACCCGCCTGATCGCCTCGGTTATGCTATCATCTCCTTTCACCGGACCCTTTGGCCCCGGTATTTCTACAACAACCGGATAGACCCGGTGAGACCGCCCATGCTCTTCAAGTATCGGGATGAGCGGTCGTGCATACCGATCCTGTATAAGGATAATACCGACAGATTCGTCGATAAGAAGCTCTTTCAGTGCAGCTTCAGCAGATGAATCATCCTCACACCGGATCGTTTCCGCCACACCGCCTAGCCGGCAGATGAGGGTGACCGTCCGATCACCAAGTGCCACGATCCTCACCTCGCACTCACCTCCACCACCATCTGCCCCCTGATCGATTCGGCCGGCACATGATACAAAATTCCGGCAGCAGCGGCCCGCAGGTTTTCACATTCGATCCCAAGCGCCATCAGGTACCGGAGGATTGGGCCGCTGCCAAGATGATACTGGCTGCTCACCATCCTGCTGATATCAAGCAGGCATTGCGAGAGGCTCATCTCGATTGCACCCGGATCCCGGCTCTCTTTCGCAGAAAGAATATAGGGCTCGATATAGGGGCCATACATCGTCTCCCTTATCTGCGAGACCAGTTCAACGAGATCGGCAGAGCGGGTTAATGCCCGGAGCATATCATCTGTGATCTCAAAGCCTCCCCTTTGAATGAGGAATGGTTCGATTGCTGCTGCATCCGCACCAAATAATCGTCCACGGATCAGAATCCTGAGATTTTCGCAGTCAATCAGTCGCCCCATCATCAGGACTGCAGGTTCGTACTGGGATTCATCCAGGCCGCGGGCGGTCATCATCAGGGAACGGTAGCAGTCTGAAAGAAGTGCCGATTCGAATGCCGCATATCCGTTCTGTTCACCAACCGCCTTCCAGATATCCCTGATTCGGGGAAGAATACCTGACCGGTCAAGCCGCTGGACCGCCTCTTCAACAGAGCCAGAATGGGCGGCCTTCCTGATCGCAGACTCAGAAAATGAGCCGACCGGAACCGCCCTCTTCTCGATCAGATCCCCAGGCAGACCGCCGCTAATCCCCCTCAGAACAGCTGCAACCTCCAATCCCTCGTAGACCTGGATATACCCCAGGATCAGGGAGTGGATCGCATCCGGGACCGATACGGCGAGGTTGCCAAGCAGGGTATAGTGATAGTGACGGATCAGCCGTTCGGTATCGTCCGGACCCATCCCTTCCCGGTACTCGATTATGTGGCCGGACCGCCCGGCCCGTTCAAAGAGTTCGAGGAGATCGCCAGCATCCGAAAGGGTATCAGCACCTTCTGCCGTCACGAGCGGATTTCCCATCGCCCGGACCCGTGCAGAGGGGTAGGCAAACGAGGCGATACTCAGAATCAGCCTGAACCATCCCGCAGAGACTGCAATGAAGACTGCAATAAAAAACGCAATGGCAAACGCAATCACGATCAGCCCTGATCCTTCTCCGGTGAAGAGTTCTGAGAAGATCAGATCAATATCCATTCTCCCCACCTCCATAGAGGATCCCGGATACCTTCTGAGTCAGAATATCCCGCATCTGATCCAGCCGTGTCGCAAAGGTCTGATCACACCGGATGGGGAAGTCTCTGGACATAACGATTACCCCGCCGGAGCGGATCTGCGGATCATGGGGTGGCAAGGAGCGGATCGTCACTCCTTCCAGTCCTTCTGCTGCGCTTTCAACTGCTTTCGTATCAGCAGATCGGCAGAGAAGAACGATCTCTCCCCCCCCGACGATCCCCCTCCCTTCATCGATGAGGGAACGGATGATGGCGGGATACTCAGGAGATGACGAGAGTGCAGCCAGCTCTTCTTCAGCCACCTCAAATACCTCCCGGATCCCCTGCCATCTCGCATCACGGAGGGCTTTCATCTCATCATATTCGGCCTGGAGGAGCACCTTCTGTTCTGCACGGAGCGATTTCCGTTCACCTTCAAGGAGGATACGTTCGCGTTCACGACCGGCTCTCTCCCGGGCAGCTTCGCGGATCGCAGTACACTCATCTTCTGCCTTCTGCCTGATCCTCGCGATCTCCTCTTCGGTTTCTTCTTTAATCAAGGAGATGATCGTCTCAAGCCCCATTCAGAGACCCCCAAAGAGCCCGATTCCAAACATGATCAAAATCGCAACCAGCAGGCCGAAGATTGCAAAGGTCTCTGCCATCACCGCAAAGACGAGGCTTTGCCCCATTGCCTCAGGCCGCCGTGCCACGGCACCAATCCCGGCAGCTGCGGTCATTCCCTGACCGATGGCAGAGAGACCCGCAAGGCCGACGGCAAATCCTGATCCGATACAGGCAAGGCCCGCAGCCGCGGTTGCCGTCACGTCACGGGTGATGATCCCGGTGAATGCCATGATCAGGATCGCAACCAGCAGGCCATAGATCGCCTGCGTCTCAGGAATCACCGAGAAGACAAGCCCCTTTCCAAACATCTCTTCCCGCTCGGATGTGGTCGCGATCCCAGCAGATGCGGCAATACCCTGACCGATCGCAGAGAGTGCTGCGAAACCAACAGCAATTCCACAGGCGATCGAGGCAAAGCCGGCGGCAAGGGTGGGAACGATATCCCGTGTGATCATCCCGGTGAATGCCATGATCAGGATCGCAACCAGGAGACCATAGATCGCCTGCGTCTCCGGGATCACCGAGAAGACAAGAGATCGTCCGAATGATTCCGGTTTCTCTGCGGTTGCCGCTGCACCGGCAGCTGCCGCAATACCCTGCCCGATAGCAGAGAGTGCCGCAAGGCCGATTGCAAATCCGCACCCGATTGCAGCGATGCCGATCGAAATATCCGAGATCGGGCCGCCTGCGATCATCCCGGTGAATGCCATGATCAGGATCGCAACCAGCAATCCGTAGATCGCCTGCGTCTCCGGGATCACCGAGAAGACGAGGGCACGGCCAAACGCCCCTTCATGCTCAGCTGAAGAGGCGCAGCCGGCAGCAGCGGCAATACCCTGACCGATCGCAGAGAGGCCGGCAAGACCAACCGCAAGGCCGCAGCCGATCGCGGCAAGCCCGGTTGCCATCGTCGCAACCGCATTACCCGCCAGGATACCGGAGAACGCCATGATCAGGATCGCAACCAGCAATCCGTAGATCGCCTGCGTCTCGGGGATCACCGAGAAGACAAGGGATCTCCCCATCGCAGTATCGTCCTCAGAGCTCGTGGCAATCCCCGCAGATGCGGCAATACCCTGACCGATTGCCGAGAGGCCCGCAATACCGACCGCTAACCCGGCACCAAGAGCGGCAAGCCCCATCGGGGTGGAGACCGGATCGCCGACACCGCCGATCACCCCGGTCGAGAGGAGGATCAACACCGCCACCAGCAGGCCGTACATCCCCTGTGTCTGGGGAACCGCCTGGAAGACCAGTGCCTGCCCGAACTTCTCGGGCTTTATCGCGATCACTCCGGCACCGGTAGCGCCGGCAATGCCGACACCCATACCGGACCCAATTGCAGACAATCCGACCGCGAGCCCGGCACCGGTGACTGCCAGGATAAATCCTGGAGTGAGTTCAGGTATCATGGTTCATCCTCCGGGAGGATTGTCTTCTTCCGGTTCGCGGCAAATGGCTGAAAGAGGCGGCCGCCACCCTCATAAAAGTGGCCAAAGAACTCGACATACTGGAGCCTGAGGGCATGGATGAACCCGCCGAGTGCCTGGAGCAGGAAGTTTGCAAGATGGCCGCCGACCGCAAACAGTACCGCAACGATTGCGAGATACGGATGAACTGATCCGATCATCTCAGATAGGATATTCACGGTCATGGCAATCCCGGCTGTTGCGAGTGCAAGCGCAAGAATCCTTGTATAGCTCAGCCAGTCCCCAAGGAATCCCGTGATGCTGAAGAAACCAAGCGGCCCTTCGAAGGTGAGGATCATCGCAGCTGCCGCCGCCGCTCCGGCTCCGGATGCAAAGAGGAGGGTGAGCGGAATCTCAGCCCATCCGAAGAAGGCGAAGAGGAGGATTGCCGCACAGGGCTGGATAAGGAACCAGACACCCTGTTCTTTGAGCATCATCCGGGGTTTGCCTGCCCTCAGATGGCTATATGCTGCGATACCAAGACCAAGGTTCAGGTGTGCGATCCCGAAGATGAGGGCTGCGGTGAGGATAGTGATCGGATCCATCAGGGGATCGATTACGGCGAAGGGCGGGGCGATGCCGAAGAATCTCGGGAGGAGATCTCCGAAGAAGCCACCCTGAAGGATGCCAAAGAGAATACCGGAGATACCGCAGGCAAACAGGATGAACGAGAAGTCACGGGTGGATCCCGGGTACCGTGCAGGACCGGCAAGCAAGCTGGCGGCAACCAGTGCAAGCAGTAGTCCGTACCCGGCATCCCCAAGCATTACCCCAAAGGTGATGACAAGTACAGGAGCGATAAAAAATGTCGGATCCACCTCGCGATACCGGGGCGGGGAAAATGTTGTAGTGAGGGAGCGGAACGGCGCGAGCCAGCGTGGATGGTTATAGGCAACAGGAACCGCTGTATCCCCATCCTTCCCGGGAACTGCACGGTAGATCATGGTACCCCCGGCATGAAGATCTCCAATCTTCTCAAGGAGAGGGAGATCATGGCTCCTGATCCACCCCGAATAGAGCCTGAGATCGCGGGTTGAACCGGTGAGGGCAGCGGCATCGGTTGCATCACGGGCGATCCCGAGATCCTCGGCAAGCCCGGCAAGGAGCTGGAGGTATTCTGAGCTTTTTTCTCTTAGATGATTCTGTATCGTTTCATCTTCCTGACGAAGAGATTCCTTCTCTTTCCGGTTATGTTCAAGCGCCTCAGGAACAGTACTCCCATGATCGCCGAAGGTAAAATCGGCAAAACCCCTTGAACGGAGGAGGGCATCAACTGCCCCGGCAGCACGTGCATGGGCAAGGACAACTGCGATCATCCCCTCTTCCTGGCACCGGCATGCCGAGTGCGCAATTGCGTCAGGTATCCCCTCCTCCTCAAAAAGGGCATTCAGATCCTCGCATTCACCGGTTGGAATGATCCCTGCCCGGACGGATACGAACCGGGATGGTTCGCGTGGAGGGAGGACCTCTGCAACGCACCCAAAGAGGAGGAGGTGTTCTTCCTCTTCATCAAGGCGAGCAATACGCTCATGGATAGCAGAGCGGCGAACCCGGCAGGAGAGGATCTCTGAGATGACCGGATCATACCCATCCACCACCTTCAGCAGTGAAATGGGATCAGGTTGCTCTGCTGGGACCGGCGGCTCACGTCCTGGGAAGAAGAAGCGGGTAATTCTCCCCTGCTCATTATGGGTATGATCAAGGAGCGCCTCTACAGCACGCTCGGTGCGTGCCTGGGCAGCGGCAAGTGCCTGCCGGATCTCATCCCGCTGTACTGGTGATATGAGGTGGAGGAGATGCTCATCACCGGTGATCGGGGTGAGCTCAAGAATCCCCTTTTCGTGGAGAGCAGAGAGGAAGGAGGCTGCATATCTACGATGGATACCCACCGTCACCTTCTGCATCTCAGCCGGATAGAACATCTTTCCCTCCTGTGACCGCTGCAATGATCGCTACAACCGCCTTCTCCTTTCGTGAGGCAGCGGCAGTTGTGGTCTGCTCAACGCGACGTTCTGTCTCAAGAGCTATCTCACGGGCTTTCTCTTCCGCTTCTCCGGTCGCCCGTATAACCGCATCTGCTGCCTCTGCCCCTGCCTTCTTCAGTTCATCTTCGATATATGCTGCCGCTTCTTTCCTGGCGGAACTGACTGCTTTTTCTGCCTCCTCTTCAGCAGCCAGAATCCGTGAGATCGCCTCTTCCTCCACCTTCAGGACAGCCTCGATATCATGAACCGGCATGAATGTATTTATAGATTGACCCCGTTATTAACTTACGCCCTCAGGGTATGCTTTATCAGATCATAGAGAGGAGAGATGGTATACCGGCAGAAGATATGCCAGAACGGAGAAGCATCAATGCAGAGAATCGTGACAGCAGATATAGGCGGGACATACAGCAGGTTCGCCGGGTTCAACTTCAGTGATGACAAGACCATATCCCGGCTGAATTCTATTTCGCTCACAACCGGCAGTTTCAGTTCATTTGACGATCTGATCGAATGCGCTCTCATGCATGTTGCCCCGGTTACCAACAGTTCGTGGGATGCGATGGTACTTGCGGTACCGGGACCTGTCAGGGAGGGTGTTTGGGCAACACTCCCCAATGTTCCGTGGACTGCTGACATAACCAACCTCAGAAAGAAGATGCCGGGAACAGAGATCCACCTGATCAATGATTTTGTTGCGCAAGGATATGCCTGCCTGCTGGAGACAGAGCTTGCGAGAGAAGTGATACAGGCAGGGAGAGCTGAGGATGGCGGCGTCATTGCAGTGGTCGGTGCCGGTACCGGCCTTGGGCATTGCGCAATCCGAAAGGAAGCGGGGGATAGGATCTCTGCTCTTCCTTCAGAGGCAGGCCATGCCGCCTTTGCCTTCTGCAAAGAGGATGAAGCAGGTTTCATGGAGTACCTGCTGGAAAAAACCGGTAGTAGTTATCCGCATAACGATCTGGTGGTGAGCGGGGCCGGCCTTTCCCATCTGCATGCATGGTTGACCGGCGAGACGCTTCCTCCGGAGAATATAGTCAGCAGGATTGGGCCGGAGTCTGAGACAACAGAGTTTTTTGCCAGGTTCTATGCACGTGCATGCAGAAACTATGCACTCAGTGTCCTCGCAACAGGTGGCCTCTTCATCACCGGCGGAGTTGCAATGAGAAACCCGTTCCTCGTGAATAACAATTATTTCCGGGAGGAATTCATTAATGCTCCGCATTACCGGGATATACTCGAAACAATTCCCATCTCACTTGTTTGCAATGAAGATGTCGGGCTCCTTGGAGCAGCCCGCTACGGTATGGTGAATCTCAGGGTATGAGCGGATCAGGAGGGTTTTTATTTTACCGGGTGAGAGAGATTCCACATGACCATTGATGAGATCCGCGAAGAGATTGCAACAATAGATGCCGGGATTGTCGATCTGATCAAAAGGCGGCAGTCGCTGGCAGGATTGATGGCACACGAGAAGGTGAAGGCGGGCCGGCCCCCGGTCGACCCCGCACAGCGGGAGCAGGTGATTGCACGGGCAGTTGACCGGGCCGTTGAGGCAGGTATCGATCCGACAGGTGTGCGGGAGATCTTTAACAGGCTTGTGCTGATGAGCGAGGAGAAGCAGAGAGGATGTATGGGGGATGGGAATCTGCCGTGAGGATTTCTCCCTATGAATAGCTCCTTCTTTCACCCTTCGCTATCAGGCGTTAGGTAGTGATGGCCTGGTAAGTTGTTATCATTGAGGAGAATCATATACAAAAAGCAAAGAGCATATCATTCATTCTGAGGGAGGATTTTTATCTATGATGATGAACAAGCGTATCATCGATTATACAACGAAACAGACCCTGTCCGGATACTCAATAACACGAGATCCGGCTTCAGATGGCCAGATACTCGTTAACGATTTGAATACGTATTCCCAGCTTGTCTCACGCATCATCCAGGGAGATTCTCAGGCGGTTCTGCAAACAATACCCGATAACACATTTCGATCATGTATAACGAGCCCGCCGTACTGGGGTCTTCGCGATTATAATATTCCCGGTCAGATTGGGGCAGAAAACACACTTGATGAATATATTGAGAATCTTGTTGCAATCTTTCGTGAGGTGCGGCGAACACTTACTCCTGATGGAACGCTCTGGCTCAATATTGGTGACAGCTATACAAGTGGTAACAGAAGGACAAGAGATCCTGATAAGAAAAATATCGCACGGGGAATGAGCTATCGTCCACCAACCCCGGAGGGGCTCAAGCCGAAGGATCTCATAGGCCTTCCATGGAGGTTGGCTTTTGCACTTCAGGCAGATGGATGGTATTTGCGTTCTGACATAATCTGGCACAAACCCAATTGTCAACCAGAGTCGGTGAGAGATCGCCCGACACGGTGCCATGAATACCTCTTCCTCCTCTCTAAGAATGAGAAGTATTACTTTGATGCCGAGAAGATCAGGGAGCCTTCAACCTCCCGGAAAGGGTGGCGCAACCGGCGTACAATCTGGTCAATCAACACTGAACCAAATCATTATGATCACTTTGCCATGTTCCCGGAGTCCCTGATTGAACCCTGCCTCCTTGCAAGTACCGAGGAAGGCAACCATGTCCTCGATCCATTCTTTGGATCAGGTACAGTTGGGATCGTGGCATTGAAGTTACATCGGAGATTCTGTGGCATTGAACTCAACCCGAAGTATATGGATGTCGCCTATACGCGTATCAGCGAGTTGATTCACCTATGACAGAGAACAAATATCCAATTCTCATTCCCATATTACAGATCGAGTTCTCTAACAGGCTTTCGGAACTTCGCTCGCTCTATCTGCACCCTGCACTCGCATATGCAATTGCGCAGGTACATATCGCCGATCTTGATTCTGAACTTATCAAATATGTCGATGAGGCATACCTGAAACAACTTGCGATACTGGGGCTGCGTGGCGAGAGTGTCTTTCCCGTCCCTCTCCTCATCCGGGCAGAACCAGGGCTCCTTGGCTATTACAGACTCCTGTATGGATTCTCACAGAAAGAGCTCTATACAAAAGGGCCATTTGGAAGATTCAAAACCCTTGAGGAGAGGAGAGTAATTCCTCAACGCCTTGAACCCGAGATCGAGCCATTCTGCAAGAGCCTGATTGAAACCGGAAAAGCACTGGTAAGCGGTGTCGAAGGACTTTCAACAGATTTGGTGCATGATCTCCAGATGCTCACACTTGGTCCACAGCTCCGTGGTGGAAGGAACAATACTGTTGGCCAGTCAGCAACAACAGAGGTCTTTGACCTGATTCATCAGATTGTCAGATCGAATATCCGGACTGTCGATGAGATGAAGAAAGTGATCACACTTACAAACGATTCCGGCCGCATACTCAGAATTGAATTCTTTGCAGACCCCGATATCCAGATTATTGAAGAAGCCCGCTTTGGCCTTCTTCCCCTCGTCTCAATTGAGATCAAAGGAGGAGGAGATGCATCAAATATTCATAACCGTCTTGGTGAAGCAGAAAAAAGCCACAGGAATGCAAAGGCTAAGGGCTTCTCCCATTTCTGGACACTGATACGGATTGAGATGGATTATTCCATTGCAGAACAGGAATCCCCAACAACTACACGCTTCTTCAACATCGATAAAATTCAGGATGAACAAACGAGGAGTATCATATCTTCAGGGATATGCTCTGCTCAACGCTTGGTATCCATCTCCCGGAATGAAAAGATGGATGGAACATAACAACCCTCACATCTTTGAAAGATTTCGTATCCTGAAAATGCAGATAATAAAGCTTATTTCTACGCTTTCCGGTAGATATTCAATCCGATCTTGATCTCTTCATCATCAGGTATGCTGATATTCCCCTCGCTTGATGCGATGATCTTCGATTTCCCTGACTTTGAAATCCCGAAATCCTTTGTGAGATCCACTTCGATGATCAGTTTCGATCCCTCTCTCTTCATCTCCATATTCTTCATGATGCTGATCGTGTGTACCGCTCTGCAATGAAGATGCCGGAAGACTGTTTTCGCCCCTCATTTGCCATGGGAGTTACGCAGGAGATCTGGGACGTGTTGGGAAGAAGAGCGGGGCAGGGCTGTCAGGTGTGGATCTCAGGAGATCCGCATCTTCCAGAAACGAAGGCCGAGATCCGCTGCAATGAAATACCATACGCCATCATTTGGCTCAAAATGCTGCGAGAGTGATTGCGCAGAGGATCTAATCCGATAACACCGGACAATATCACGGAGCAGTTTTCGGGAGAAATACTCATCTTTAATAGGCGGCATCAGGATATGGAGTCCTTTCCCGGAAACGACCATCATCGATCGCATCTCAAAGACACAGGCAGTCTCCAGATCCGCCAATGAGAACGAATAGCCGCGTGGATGGTTGTGGATGAAGATGGTGTGGGTGAGAGTGAAGAGATCCCGGTGCCCAAACTGTATCCGTGTCCTCTCACCGGTGAGTTTCTCAAGAAAGGTTCCATGCTCGTCAAAGACAAATGCATGTTCAATTCCTTCATGCTGTATCATGGCAGCATAGGAGGCAAGCACCCCGGGAGAGAGGGGATCGCCTTTCTGGAAAGGATAGGGAAGTTGGGATGCCTGCATCCGGGGGGAAGGAAGTAGCGGATATGCCGATCCCCGGAAGAGATCCGGAAACGAGAGGATAGTATCAACCGGCTTTTCATATATACCCCATAAAATACCCGGAGCGGGGGGAGTGTCCGGCATGGCAGAATGATCCATCATAATAAAATTAATTTGCTATAACTAATATCTTTTTGCTAAATGTGATGAACGGACAGGGAGGTAACTGCCATCATGCAGTCGATCGATTCTTAAGATATGACGAGGAACAANNCCCACATGATCATCATTGCCATTGCCTGTCTCCTTGCCGGAGGGGCCATCGGGATGACTCTTGCCCCGGCACCTGAAGCCGATGATGGTACGGCAATGATACTTCTCAGGCTCCAGTCAGAGATATCAGCATCGCTGGAGATGCTGGATAACGAACTGGCAGCCGTTGCATATGATCTCGGATCAACCGGTCTTGATAACCAGGCTGCAAGGAAAATACTACTTCAAACAAATCGGATCCATCCGGCGATCATCGACTGCACCACTGTCAGCCCGGACGGGGTGATCCTGGCGGCTGAGCCTCCGGAATACCATCGCGCAGAAGGGAAAGAGGTCTCAGACCAGCCATCGACCATGCAGATCCTGGAATCAAAACGGCCAGTCATGAGCGGGTACGGGCTGGTTGCTGAAGACCTTGATGCCGTATTTATCAGCGCTCCGGTCTTCGCACAGGGCGGGATCGCGAGCGAGCCACCGGGGAGGTTCCTTGGGTTTTCCTCCGTCGTCTTCAGGCCGGATCTCCTGATCGGAGAGGCGGTAGAGCCGATTGTTTCCGGAACTCGTTATTCAATCACCGTTGTGGATACTGACGGCCTCGTCCTCTATGACACAGACCCGGACCAGATCGGGCTCCCCCTTGATGATCCCGTCTATACCGCGTATCCTGTGCTGGTCGAATTCGTCACCCGCGTCACAGAAGAGCGGCAGGGGCGGGGGAGCTACATCTTCCGTGACCAGACAAAAGAGGCTGTCTGGACCACCGTCTCACTGCATGGGACAGAGTGGAGGGTGGCGGTCACCCGGACACTGTGATCAAGGAGAGCGTTTTCTCCATACTATGATGAAAAGGGCAAGTGAGAGGAGAGCAAGCAGGGGAACAAACGCCAATGGAGAAGACGCTTCTGCTTGCGGCATTTCGCGAACCGAAGGAGCATAGAGCTCAGGATGCAATGCCTCCGCCACCTCTTCGAGTGCGTCCACAATCCGGGGTCCTCCACGGCTGATGATATCCGCATCTATGAGGATAACCTGATTCTTCTTCACTGCTTTGAGGTTCTGGAACCTCGGTTCCGCCATCACATATTCATAGATGATATCATACCCGCTTGTACCCATTCCTGTCCCCGAATTGACGATGATAAACTCGGGATCTGCTACTATAAAATCCTCAAAACCAACAACTGCCCATGCATCCTTATCTCCAAATGCATTCCTCCCCCCGGCCATACTGATAACCTCATCCTGAAATGTTTCTCCGCCTGATATCCAGAGGGGATCATACCAGACAAGATGAGCAGCAGAAGGCCGATATTCCAGACCCACAGTCTTCTCTTGTACCGCGTTTATCCTTTTTGAAAGGTCGTTCCTGAGAATACGGGCTTCTGCCTCAGATCCGGTGATCGTACCGATGAGATCTATATTGTCAAGGACACCCTCAAGCGTCAGGGGATTCAAAGCCACAACACAGAGTCCAAGCGATCGCATACGATCTACCAGATCCTGAGTGTTGCCATATGCCGCAAATACAAGATCTGGTTTCGCAGCAACAACCTTTTCAAGGTTTACTGTACTATATCCCCCAACCCGTGGCTTGTCCTGTGCGTCAGCCGGATAATCGCAGTAATCTGTCACCCCGACAACACGATCACCCAGGCCAAGTGCAAAGATGATCTCAGTATTTGAAGGGGCAAGCGAGATGATACGCTCGGGGTATCCGTTTATTGTCACCTCCTCCAAATAATCATCAGTGATGGTGATCACCCTGTCACCTGGGGCAGAAAGAGGCGAAACTATCGGCAGGGGATCAAGTTGTTGTGACGGCGTAGTTCCGGTAAATGATCCCTGCCTGACAACTGGCGTTATAATTGGATATGGCGCTCCGAGGAGGGCAGGTATGGCACTGGCAGTCATTCTCGCGGGATTATCGGTTACATGAGCAGTATAGCGAAATGAACCATCAGGATTCTGAAGTGAGAGGAGGTGATCAACAACACTTCCTGAGCTTTTTGTTAGTGTTGATGGATCGACACCGGCAGCAACAAGACCCTGCATAACCCAGGCATCAGATGCTGCATTTGTCGCGCTCGTTCCACCATAGTGGAATCCAGCATCATCACGCTGCATTGCCCTGAGATACATAACAGCATTCTTCATCGCGGGATTATCCTTCGGCACACCCGCTGCCGAAAATGCCTGGAGAGCTGCCCCGGTATCATCGGGATCGCTCTCAGCACCCATTGTCCAGGGATACCCGCCATCAGCATTCTGCTGCGATGAGAGCCAGCGGACGGATGCTGATGTATCTTCACCAACAGATGCAAGCGCAATTATCGCCCAGATTGTGGTAAAGACATGATCCCCTGCCTGCCCATCGGGTTTTAACCGCTGTTTCAACTCCTTAACGTAATCAATACCATCAACGTCCCGCGGATCGATGGATACTGCATGGAATGTCAAAATGCTTCGTGCTATATCGGTTGTCCCACCTTTCGCCAGAATCTCGGCATTCATATCCCTGAGGTAATCAACGGTGCTCATTCCATTCTTTACCCAGATCGCAGGATCCTCACCGGCGGCAAATATGGCAAGAATAGCCCAGGATGTGGTTCCCGGAGAGCTTCCCCGACCCTCCTCTCCGAATCCGCCATCATCCTTCTGGGTTGTTCGAAGATAGTCAAGTGCGGTCTGTATTGACGGATCATCCGGATGGATCGGGTAGGCAGTTGCCGACGCGGTACAAAGGAGGAAGGTGAGGAGGATTATACACAGTATGTGTCTCACTATCGTCCTCTCCATTTTGTATACCATAGGCCACTACAGGAGACGGCCACTATACCCCCGATGAGAAGAACAGAGACCAGCACGATAGAAGGACCAGATCCTCCATCAGCTCTCGTCTCTTCTGTCGGATCCGCAGAACTCCTCANNTGCCTGCAACCTGATCACGGAGTTTCTCTCTGACAGAGATGATGGCAAAGGTGGAGAGCCCATCCGGAGAATAGGCAGAATACGTCACAGTATCCTCTGATGAACCGGTTTTTTCCGGATTGATGAAGGTTACTGAGCCATCCTCATGTAGGCTGCAGACAAGAATTTTGTCTCCACGATCCTCTCCATGCACCCATGCTGAAGGGGCAGATAAAGAGACGGTCGCATCCTTTATGTGCCTGGTATTCACCAGGTTGACCGGCCAGAAAGAGACAAGATGCGAGATGTCATGAAGTTCATATCCTTCCTGCGAAGCAGATGATCTGATCCTCTCCAGTTGCGTATCATCAGGTGATTCATAGAATGTGATGATGAGACTACTCTCCTCCGGCAGCAGGGCCAGATTTATCGCAGCCCCGGCATGCATATATCCGACCCCTTCAAGAGATGCGTCTATCGGATCGATCTCCACCCTGATCTCTTCGAGATTCCCAAAGATGACACCACTCTGCTCCCGGATACCGGTTCCTTTCAGGATATGGGTGACACCCTCTGAGATCAGGTGAACAGAATCCTGATGAATCATGAGATCGGCACCTCTGCTCTTCAGGTGTTTTTGGTCGACACGGAAGTTCTGGCCCTGACTGCTTCGGGTAATCTCCACACCGAAGGGCACCATGAGATAGATGTTGCGTGACACCATCCGGGAAGAGAGGTTATCCTTAATAGTATTCTGCATCAGGACTGTTGACGGAACTGACCCCACTGAACTCCCCGTAGAGCCAGAGGCTCTGATCCGGAGCGGGATCACATGAGGAGAAGTCGCCGGAGTCGAGGACATCCCCTCACTCCAGAAGAAGACGACCGTATCCCCTGCCTGAACCGTCTGGACATTGGCCCCCACAGCCGGGGATACCCCATTCACCTGGTACATCCATCCTTGTGTACCCGAGTTTGCCCGCCCTTCAATCCCGTTTATAAATAAGGATCCATACTCTCCATAGTATGAATCATCTATTGTGTAGGGGACACCGGATGCATGGAGTGCTCCAAACGCTGTCATCCGGCTGACCTGATACGTCTTACCACTGTTGCCTGCGGTAACAGAGAACGTACCTGGAGAGAGGGTGACATCTCTCCAGACAAGTGCAGGGCTGTCTGACCCTCCACCACCGCCTCCGCTAGCACCACCTGATGAAACAGTGATCGGAGCAAAGATACTGAATGAGGATACATGCCCGGTTATCGTACGGTTTACCGGATCAGAAACCTGATCATCTAGTGGAATCCAGTCTGTACCATCATATCTCCGGATAGTGGTTGTAATCCCTGAAGAGAAGAGGGTGGCCCATTCATCAGTGGTAAAGGGCCCAAAAGTGACCGCAATAGGGGGATCAAACGTTGCTCCCGCGGGTCCAAGGGTATAGACATGATCGGCCAGTCTGAGAGTAGTACCTGCAGGAGGATTTGGGATTTCCGGGGCAATTCCTGCAGTGAGAGTTGCAATCGGCGTTCCATTCAAAAGTGGGGATGTATTGAGAGGAATAAACAGGTGTATCCCAGTACAATTCAGGAAGATATCTTCTGTTGTTCTCCTGGTTGAGGAGTTGAAAGACTCGTTGATAGCAAAAGCTTGTGGAGGAGAGATAACGGTTATCGTATCAAAAGCAGTTGAATCTGGGCCATACGGATTACCCACCGTGAGAGTGACATTATAGCGAGTCTGCAGATCTTCAGGTGCAGACATGAATATATGGGAGGGGTGCTGATCGGTTGAGGTATTGCCATCACCAAAGTCCCAGAGCCAGGTGAGGGGATCTGATCCCGCCGAAGTATCGGTGAACTGAACGGTAAGAGGGCTCATACCACGTGTACTATTGGGAGTAAAGGATGCAACTGCTCTCTCTTGCTCCGGTCTGTCCCCAAATGCATAAAGGAAGCCTTCATCTGTCCCGATATAGAGTCTGCCATCTATAATGGCCGGAGATGACATGATATAATTAGTCGTCTGATATCTCCAGATCTCCTCACCATCCGTTGTGACCGCATAGATCGTTCCGGAAGCGGTATTCGTCGCAAAATATACCACACCATCAGCCACAGCCGGTGAAGAATCCACCTTTCCATTTGCATTGAATGTCCAGAGGATCTCACCAGAAATAGCATCAATACAGTGAAGCGCATGATCGGAGTTTGTTCCCAGGTAGATACGGCCATCCGTGACCGCCGGGCTACTCCAGGCGCCGCTTATTGGAAGTATCCAGAGTAAGGCTCCATCTGTAGCATGGAACGCATACAAGCTGTCGGTTGTTGTCACATAGACGATCTCATCATCAATGACCGGTGTCGATCGGATCTGGGAACCAACAGGAACTGTCCATATCTCATTACCAGATGAAGCATTCACCGCAACAAGGACATGATCGATCGTGTGACCAGCAAAGAAGATGGTTCCTTTTGCATATGCCGGAGATGAATAGACAAAAGTTTGGTTTCCTGTGACATATGACCAGAGTGGCTCACCGTCGACGGAGAATGCATGGAGTGTTCCATTGCTGCGGGTGTTGACATAGACAATTGCATCATGGACAACAGGTGATGTTGAGAGACCATGCCAATTTCCATCATCCAGGCGTCCCTTTTCCACCTTTTTGCTCCAGAGAGTGGTGCCATCTCCGGCATCAATGGCATAGAGCCGCCCATCCATGCACCCGACCAAAATGCGCCCTTCATACAATTCTGCACTGGAGACAGTACCCTCACCCACACCCAGGGGATTTCTCCAGATCTCCTCACCTGTTTCTGCATCCAGGCTGAAGAGATGGTATTCTTCACCAGGAGTAAAGACCATATCAGGCCAGACACCAACGATCACCGAATTTCCGGTGACCAGTGGGGTTGCCCCGATAAACTCCTGGAGATCTTTCTTCCAGAGAATGGTTTGATTGATGGGGGGAGCGGGATCATCACCAGGATCCGATTCATCTCCAGATATCATGACGGTGATCGTCACCACATGGTCAGCAGTCTCCGGAGTAGACCCCCAGGCGCCATACCAGAGCTCGATCAGGTCGCCATCTTCAAGCTCGTAATCAATAAAACCGACCTGGGCACTCTCTCCATTGACCTGGTATAACCACGAATCCCAGGTAGCCGGGTTATACACTACTTCATCGATCGAATACAGGAAAGGACCCCAGTCGGTCTTCTGGATAGTATACTCAAATTCACCCAGAACTGACGCGGCATCAAGGGCACCCAGTGCACTCGTACGGTTCACAACGTATTCAGTCGTTTCATCGTTGAACGGAACCACCGTGAAGGTCTCACCGGGAGCAAGGGTTACCGAGCCGGACCACGTGAACTGAATATCATCCTGTGAAGGAGAAGAGAGAGGTGTTGCAGAGGAGGAGTCTGAAATCTCCCGGACTTCATGAACACCATGAAGATCCATAAGTTGTTTAGGCGGCATCAGAACATCTTCTGATTCGTTAACGAACGCATTACCAGCACCCATTATCATCGAGAGAACGAGTACGGTGAGGAAGAGAACTCGAAGAGTTTGGATCATATAACAAGTAAATTTGTACTAAAGTAATATAAATTGATCCATTAAGATGTAGTAAAAGCAATATTAATTGATATATTGCGAGAGAGCCATAACAGAAGATAATCGCCTCAGAGGGAGACCCATCACCATCTTCTGGAGAGTATCAAAATCAAAGAGAGAAAAAGAGAAGAGGACACAGGCTGTTCAGTCTCTCTTTAGACCCAATGCGAAGAGAAACACCACTGCAATCAACGGCATCAGCATCAGTCCTGATGCAGGTTCGGCAGAAGACACCCCCGTATCCGGGCTTTCGGCAGCAACAGGATGGATACGATTTGCCACATCTTCAATGGCCAGAACAATACGTGGCCCTCCACGGCTGATCAGATCGGCATCAACAAGGATCACCCGGTTCTTTTTTACCGCATCCAGCCTCTGGAATCGAGGCTCGGTAGTGATATATGAATAGATGGCATCATATCCGGCTTTTCCCATTCCCGTCCCTGAGCTGACCAGAATAAACTCTGGACCGGCTGCAACAAACTCTTCAAGGCTGACTATCTGCCATTCATGCATATCAGCAAAGACATTTACTCCACCCGCCGTCCTGATCACCTCATCCTGGAATGTCCCGCTCCCTGAAACCCAGATAGGATCATGCCAGACAATATGGGCAACCGTCGGAGCATGTGTGGATGAAGCAAGCTGCTCTGTTACCTTCTCTATTCTCCTGATTAATTCAGCATTCAACTCGTGAGCAGCGCGATCATTTCCGGTCACTGTACCAAGCAGGGATATTGTCTCGATAATCTCGTCGATCGTCTCGGGATTAATCACCAGCACCGTAAGGCCAGATGCGCGGAGCCGTGACAGCACCTCCTCCCCATTACTCGGGGTTGCAACCACCAGATCGGGATTCGCAGCAACGACTTTTTCAATACTGATTGTCGTAAAACCTCCAACTGTCGGGATGCGGAGTGCCTCCTCCGGATAATCGCTCTGATCCGATACTGCGACAATGAGATTCCCTGCCCCGATGGCAAAGAGGAGTTCTGTAATTGAGGGAGATAATGATACGATCCGTTCCGGATAACCTTCTATCACGACTACTTCTCCCGCACAATCTGTCACAGAAATCATCTGCACCCCTCTCTCATCTCCTCCGCTAGCAGCTGCATATCCGGTGCAGAAGAAAAAGAGGGCAATAACAAACAGCATTCTTTTCATACTCATCTCCATCACGTCAAATTCTCCAATCGAGAGCCGCTGTTCGGCACCGAACATGATGACTCTTCCCTATAACAAAGACGTTTCATGACCTGATCAGGAGACGCACACTCTTCTCCCCCACCCTCAAGAAGATTCCCAAGAATCATGGTCGCTTCTCCAGACGTAAAATCTTCAAATTCATCGATCGAACCAAGTATAACCGTCTTCTTCGGGTAATGGGATACCATCCGGAGGTTGCTGAGGTTACCCATACCAACCGGCATCGCAACAAGGATGATCAGATCCGACTCTTCCAGCCATTGTTTCAGGAGAGAGGAGGAGGATGCAGATATCGGGGCAAACGGCGCCTCACTGATGAGAGGAATACCAAGATCTCGTGCAGTCACGTAATCCGAATCAAGCACGTTCAGTACTCCTGCTGATAGAACACACCCGGTCAGATGAAGCATCCCGAGAAGTTGCGATCCCATACTTCCACCACAGATGATATGCACCCTCCCCCCTCTCTTCTCATCCATAGGATCCTGATAGGCTGGCAGGATATACGGCCTGCCGGTTGTTGGATGGCTGCTGACAATGACATCGATCCCATAGACGCATCTGATCAGATCCCGCGTGATCACCTGTACCGGAGTGCCCATGGCTGCAATTTTCCGATCATTCAGAAGGACGATCCGATCACAGTAGCAGGATGCGAGATTGATGTCATGGAAGACGCTGATTGTCGCTGTCTTCTCCATCTCCTTTCTGATGATACTCAAAATCTCAATCTGATGGCTGATGTCAAGATGTGAGGTCGCCTCGTCGAGCAGGAGGACATCCGGCTCCTGTGCCAGAGCCCGTGCGATTAAGACACGCTGCCGCTCGCCCCCGCTGATCTGGTTCACCGGCATATCGGCAAGGTGGGAGACATTGGCAAGCCGCATCACCCGGTCACAGATTGCGTGATCCTCCCTGCTCTCTGATGCAAACCTGCCGATATAGGGGTGGCGGCCCATCATCACGATCTCGGAGACCGTGAAATCAAAATTTATTGCCGTCTCCTGCGGCACAACCGCCACCCGCTGAGCCAGCATCCGGAAGGAGAGGGTGTCCATTTGCTCGCCATTGTAGTAGACCTCTCCTGCTGCCGGGGCAATGATCCGGCTCATGGCTTTCAGGAGTGTCGTCTTCCCCGATCCATTTGGACCGCAGATCCCGATCATCTCGCCGGAATGAACCGAGAACGCGATTGCTTCAAGGATCTGGTGCGCCCCGTACCTGACATCGAGATCGATGACATCGACAGCCTTCATACAGCGCTCCTCCTCCGCAGGAGATACATGAAGAAGGGAGCGCCAAGGAATGCCGTGATGATCCCAACCGGCATCTCGTTTCCGAGTGTCCGGGTGAAGGTATCTGCCCAGAGGAGGATCAGTGCTCCCGCAAGGATTGCCGCGGGGAAGAGCACCCGGTGATCCGGCCCGACGATATTGCGCATCAGGTGGGGGGTGATCAGGCCGATGAACCCGATTGCACCGGCGATGGATACGGCGATACCGGCAAGCACCGCGCTCGCAAAGAGGAGGAGAATCTTCAGCTGCTCCACATTCACCCCGAGGTGGACGGCCTCGTCATCACCGAGCGAGATGATGTTGATATCACGGGCAAAGAGATAGATCAGAAGACAGCCAACAGGGATGACGAGAGCGACCCATACCTGATCCCATGAGACGGTCCAGAACCCCCCCATCAGCCAGAAGACGATCTGGTGGAGGCTCTTTCCGCTTGTGTACATAAGAAAAGAGAGCATCGCCGAGAGGAACATCGAGAGGGCAACACCTGTCAGAAGCAGGGTCTCGACCGGGATCTTCCCGCCCCTGCGGGCAATGGTATAGACCAGGAAGGTCGCACCGACAGCCCCGGTGAATGCAAAAACCGGAAGACCAAAACCTGCCAGGAATACAATAGAGGCAACCGCGCCAAGCGATCCCCCGGCAGATGTCCCGATGATATAGGGATCTGCCATCGGATTCTTGAAAAGCGCCTGCATTGCGGTACCGGCGGTTGCAAGCGCTGCCCCCACCAGCACCGCCGCAATCACCCGGGGAAGCCGGATATCAAAGATGATCTGGTGTGCGGTTGCATCTTGGAAGATGGATGCAAAAGGAACGCTCGTTGGCCCGGTTGCAACAGCGATGAGCATGCTCAAAGAGAGGGCTACTAATAATAGGAAGATTGTGGCTGGACCCCGGTAGCGCATTAGATCAAGTTTTGTTTTTTTAATGTAAATAAATACTCACAAACCAGAGGCCGAGCGGGAGAGCTGCGAGCCATGTGGATATACATACCTAATGGGAGTGGAAGCCCCCGACCCAAACCAATTATGAACATTTATTTACCTTATAGCAAATAAATTGAATGAATATGAGAACCATTCGCCAACGCAGTCTTCAGATGGATAGGCAAGAGAGCCAGGAAAGTAGAGGGATCCTGTGCCCCAGTTAGGATGTACGACATGGTGCCTTCTTGATCAGAATCTTACTGATGCACTGGAGATCATCGCAGAGCGAACACACATTATTGAGATACTCGCAGACGCAACCCATGACCTGCTTGACAACCCGGAGATCCTCTCATCACATACCTTCACCCTCTCCGTTCACTCCCCGACAACAGACCTAAACATCGCCAGCGTCAGGGAACCGATCAGGGAGTCGTCGCTCCAGCTCCTGGAGGAGTGCTGCATCAGAAGTAGTGAGATCGGTGCTGAGATGATGGTCGTCCATCCCGGGTTCTCCCCATGGCTGGAGTTGATGGATCGTTCACATCTGGCACTTCTCCGATCACTGGAACGGCTCACCAGGATGCAGGACGAGTATGGAATTCCCATTGCTATCGAAAATATGGGAAGTTGGGAGGTCTGCCATTTCCGTGACACCGGACTGCTTCCGACCATACGCGATCTCGGGCTCTCTTTCTGCCTGGATATCGGTCATGCACACCTCAACGGCAATCTGGTAGAATTCCTCTCACATGAACAACCGGATCACCTGCACCTGCACGACAATAATGGTTTGATCGATGATCACTACCCTCTTGGGAGGGGGAGTATCGATCTTGCCACCCTCTTTCCGATGCTTCCACAGAAAGGGATCAGAGTGCTGGAGATGCCGCAGATCGAATGGTATAACGAGAGTCTCACCTACATCGAAGAGCACAATCTGGGTGCTCTGAAAACGTGATACCAGAATTCGCAATGAAATGAACCGCAGAATGTGATTGATAAGGGGATGAAGACGATGAGAGAAGCCATAGTCAAATGCATAATTTATGGATGCATCATCATAGCCCTCCTGGCCATGGTATCTTCAGGATGCGTGGAGAGAGAAGAGGATGTATACAGTATAACGATGGATGACACTACACAGTCACACATACCAGATACCACTTTGACAATAGAAGATGATCAAATCCCCCCGGCCTATCAGAAGGAGAATTGGGAACAGCGGAAACCCTGCCCTCTCCTCTCACCAGGAGAACGGTGGTCATACCAGGATGAAGGCAGGAATAATGATATCTCGATCGCGCTTATTCATGCAACCAGCCGGGGCAGTTTCTTTTATAATACCGCATACGGCACAATGACGGTCAACCCACCATCCGATAACCGCATACTTCTGGTATCGATCAAGGTCTGGCATATGGGCTCGCGATCCGTCTCAGACCAGCAGATAACCACCCCTGGACTCCCGTCCTTTACCCTCTATGACTCCTCCAAAACACTTTCACCAACCTATATCTCAATTGATGATGGCGGTTTTATTGATGCTGCATATCTGAATAGATACGATGACCATCAACGCCCGCTCTACCCATGGGCACGAAATATTGTACATCATACCTCTATTGGAGAACTCTATTCAGAAACCACACTTCATAGGCAGGAGGAGAAAGAGGGGTGGCTTCTCTTTCTCGTTCCCGAAGGCTTCGCCATAGATGACGCCTATCTCGGATTACAACCTGACAAGGATGAAAAGACCATCTACTGGAGCCTCTGCTGAAGCAGATTGGTTCGTCTATACTATGCACAGAAGAGAGGAGATAACGAGAGAGAGGGGGGGGGATCAGCACCTGCGGAGATGCTGGCAGGGTAGCTGGTTTCTTATCAGAATATGAAGCCTTTATTCTCATTTCTGGAGTTAGAGGAGGGCCGGATCAGACGATCCTCCTCGCATCGCAGATCACATCCACGATCACCGGGACACTCATCAATAGCGCTTTTTTAACCGCCCCTGCCAGATCACCCGGCTTCTCCACCCGGATCCCCGCACCACCACAGGCGTCTGCATAGGCGGCAAAGTCCGGGTTGTGGAGATCGGTTCCGAAATTCGGATAATTCTCCATCAGCTGCTCCACCTGGATCATCCCGAGCTGCCGGTTGTTCATGATGATAACCACCATCGGGAGATCATACTTTACCGCGGTGACAAAGTCCGCCATCGCCTGGGAGAACCCGCCGTCGCCGGTGATGCAGACGACCTGTTTCTCCGGGTAGGCGAGCTTTGCCGCAATTGCCGCCGGAAACCCAAAGCCCATCGTCCCGAGGTACCCCGACATCGTAAACCGCTGCTGCTTCATCAGGAAGTTTCGCCCAAACCACCACTGGTTCTCCCCGACATCCAGGCAGATGACCGCATCCACAGGAAGTGTCTCCGAGAGAACCTTCATGATATAGGGGGGGCGGATCGGAACTGCTTTGGAATTGGCTTCGGAATCCAGCTGTTTAAACCAGTCCTTCTTCATACCGGCAAGCTCCTCTGTAAGCCCGGGCCGGGTCTTCTTTGTGACCATACGGGTCAGGAGTGGGATCGTCTCCGAACAGGTGCCCCAGAGCGGGATCGTCTTTTTCCCGATGCCAAGTTTGACCGGGTTTGTATCCACCTGGATGATCCGTGTATCAAGCGGGACGTTCGTGAACTTCGAGAAACCGACACCAAATGCAATGATCAGATCGGATCGTTCTGCCAGGATCCGTGCCTGCGGGGAGCCGACCGACCCAAGCACACTGATCGCCCGGGGATGATCCTCGGGAAGGATGCCCTTTGCCCGGTACGTGGTCAGGATCGGGGCATCGATCGTCTCGGCAAAGGCAAGAACGGCATCTGCATCATGGTATGCCCCAAACCCGGCGATGACCACCGGATGTGCTGCCGATTCAATCGCCTCCTTTGCCCTCTCAAGCGATGCTGCATCCGGGATGATTGCAGGCTCGGCAATCACGATCTCGGTTTTGCAGATCGAAGGATCAAGTGGCTGTTTCTGGATATCATTTGGAATCGAGAGCTGGGCAACACCATGGCGGAGCGTTGCATACCGGATCGCCCGGGAGAGGAGGAGGAGCGTCATCTTCCGATCAGATAGGGTATTATTATAGACGGTTATCGGCCTGAAGAAGGCATCCTGGTCGATCTCCTGCATCCCGTACTCGCCGGTATACTGCATCTCAACCTGCCCGTTTAAGGAGAGAACCGATGCACCATCTTCTTTTGCATCATAGAGGCCGGTTGCAAGGTTCGTTGCACCGGGACCCGCAATGGTGAGGCAGGCGGCTATTTTGCCGGTGAGCTTGTTGTAGGCGGATGCCGCCATCGCCGCCGCCTCCTCATGGCGGACAACAATATAGCGGACCTTCCCGTTCTTCCTGATTGCATCAACCAGTCCGAGCGATGAGGTGCCGGGGAGGCCAAAGACGAGATCGATTCCGGCTGCAAGAAGCCCGTCGATGATCACATCCGATACCGTCATTCCGGATTGCTCATGGGCGATTGCATCCTTTCTGACCATCACAAACGCTGCACGTGCAGCCCCGCAGACCGGGCAACGCCAATCACCCGCAAGTTCAGCAAACCGTGTACCCGGCGGCGTCTTTGTTGCGGGTTCACTTTTCTCTTCAGAATAGCGGTAATTGCAGACGGTGCATCTCCAGACCATCGAAAGGGCGGGGCCTGACTCACCGTCTGAAGAAAGAACCGAGAACGCAGCCTTCTCTGCCGCACAGACCGGGCACCGCCAGTCATGCGGAAGGGCGTCAAAAGCAGTTCCGGGCGGTGTTCTGGTTGAAGGCTCACCCGATCCCTCATCATAGACATATCCACAGACTGAACATTTCCACTGTGACATCTCTTTCATCTCTCCAATGAGAAGAGGGGCAGAACAGATAGATAAATGATCTGTATGCAGGGAGTCATTGCATAGAGGAGAGAAGCATACCAACTTAAATAGATGGAACGATGAGATTCCTGTATGTTCGGCTCGCTCTTTGGTATCATCATCGCAGTCGTGATCGCAGTAATCATCTTCTATTTCCTGAAGAAAGCAATTTACCTTGTGTATAATGCGATCATCGGTATTGTCATCCTCTTTATCTTAAACGCCATCGGCATCTTCGGTGAACCCGGTATCCCGATCAACATCGTTACAATTCTGATCAGTGCGATCGGAGGAATCATCGGGGTGATCATCATCATCATACTCCATCTTCTGGGTATTCCGCTCTGATGGAAATCACCCAATCTACAATCTTTTAACAATAACGCTTTTAATGACGCCCGGATTGTCGTCTGATCTTTTTAAAAGCCTTAAAAAGTGAAAAAAGGGATGCCGAATCCTGATCGCTACCAGTAGTATTCTTCTTCATCTGGAGACGTGATCTGTGGCTGCTGAAGAACCAGATCTGCGGCATGGGGCGAGAGCACGGTAACCTTCACCTCGATTCGTGCACCGTAGAGGTTCAGATGGAATGACCCAGGCCTGCGGATATCCAGAGTCTGTTTCCCGGTAGCAATATATTCCCGACCATAACCACCCTCTTCGATCACTTCTCCCGTTTCCATATCCGTCAGCTCCCATAACGCATAGCTTAACCGTGGATTCGTATGATCCGGATTGCTCTCGAACTGTATCCTGATCGGAGCTTCGTTGCAGATAATCTCCAGCCCATATGGACCTTCCAGATTGTACAGCAACCTGTACTGTTGTGAATAAACCTGGTAATATCTTAGGAGAGGCGGGTTTGGCTGCGGAACGGCAGTCACCTCAGGAGTGAGGTTTTCCATCGAATACCCGATTGCCGGATTGACAGAGACCGGGACAATTGAAGGAGGTTGGGATAATGCAACACCAGTTTGAGGAATGAACCGATCAACAACGTCCTGAACAGGTTGCACCATTCTCTGGGCAATCTCATCATAGAGATCAGGTTCTTTATCTGAGATCTCTTCCTTCTCATAAACCGTGCATCTCGCCGAGATGATCAGGAGAACCAGAAAGACACTAACAATTATCCCATTACGAACCTGCATAGAAACCTCCTTCAAACCGTGCAATCTCCTCGACTGTGCCTGCCGAGAGATCATTGAGTGCATAGTACCTGCCCCCGGTGTTCATGGCAATCTCCCTGCAATAGCCAAGTGCAAGGGGCTGACGGGAGGATACCGCTTCCGTATCGATGATTACGGTCCTGATCCCGGATCGTGCGATTGCATCGGAGACATTTTTGATCTCCTCCCGGATCGGGCCCGACCCCGCATTCGCCCTTCCATCAGAGATCAGCATCATCAATGGTAGGATCTCCCGCTTCTTTGTCTTTTCTCTCTGGAGGAGCTCCATTCCTTTCATCAGACCGGATGCAAGTGGTGTCCGCCCGCCGGTCGGGAGATCGGTAAGCTGGCGATAGGCGAGATCCGGGCTCCGGGAGAGAGGGAGGAGGACATCCGCACTATCTCCCCGGAATGCAACGAGCCCGACCCGGTCGCGGTTGACATAGGCATCCTCAAGGAGCGAAAGAATAGCACCTTTTGCTGCCTCCATCCGCTCCTGTGCACCCATCGATCCGCTTGCATCGACGACAAAGACGCAGGCGACTTCGGCTTTCCCGGTGCGCCGTGCCTGCCGGAGATCCTCATTATGGACAACAACGGCACACCCGTTTGGCTCACGACTCTGCTGGTGTGGTGCCGCCGCCCTGAGGGTGGCATCAAGGGCAAGCCCCCGCCATTCAGATACGGGAGCGGTGGTCGTCCGCCGTCCACGGGGATCAGTGGTCGGGGTGGAGATACGCCGTCCGCGTGCTGTCTTTCTCATATCGCGGTCAGAATCCTGTTCATCCCAGACCGGTGCCGTGCTGACTCGATCGCCTATCTCATGCTGCCTGCTCATTCCCTGTGGCGGAGGGGCCGATCCCTCACCTCCGTCTTCATGCTCCTCCTGCTCATCGTCGCTTTCGGGCGGTTCGCTCTCCTGCTGATCCTGTGAATCATCAGGTTCCTCAGGATCGTCGGGGTCATCGGGGATCATGTCATCAAGGATCTCCTGGTCGACTTTCGGCTCTTCAAACGGCTTCTTCCTCATCCGGTGGGGGAGGGCAAGCGCCATCGCCTCACGGATATCCTCAGGCAGTACATCGGTTCTTCCCCTGAATGCGGCGATGGTACGGGCGGTCCTGACCACGGTGATCTCTGCACGATGGGTTCGGATCCCAAGGGCAAGGCAGGCATCTACAATCTTCCTGACAAGCTCCTCATCCAACTTCACTTCAGGCAGGCGTGCCTGTGCCTCAAGGATCGCGGATCTCAGTTCCTCAAGCTTTCGCAAATGATCGGCTTCAGTTTGTTCCGGGTGGGCATCCCAGCCTTCGGCAGCGGCAATGACTGCCATCCGCCCCTCCGGATCGGTGATCCCCTCGACACTGACCATCAGGCCGAACCGGTCAAGGAGCTGGGGACGAAGTTCACCCTCTTCGGGATTCATTGTGCCGATGAGGATAAATTTTGCAGGATGGGAGACTGAGATCCCTTCCCGCTCAATCGTGTTCACCCCCATCGCTGCTGCATCCAGGAGGATGTCCACGACATGATCGTCAAGGAGATTCACCTCATCGATATAGAGGATGCCCCGGTGTGCGGCGGCAAGAATACCGGGATCAAGGGCGGCGATCCCCTCCTTGATCGCACGCTTCAGATCAAGTGTTCCGACGACCCGATCCTCGGTCGCACCAAGCGGCAGGGTAACGACCCGGATATGCCGCCGGGTGGTATCGGACACCTCAACAACTTCATTTTCCACAATCCGTTCCCTGCATGCAGGACAGAGATGATCGAAATCGGTCGGATCACAGGAGAACGGGCATCCACAGACAACCCCGATCTCCGGCATGACCGATGCCAGGGCCCGGACCGCAGTGGATTTTGCGGTTCCCTTCTCCCCCCTGATGAGGACGCCGCCGATTCGTGGATTGACGGCATTGAGAATGAGTGCGAGCTTCATCTGCTCCTGGCCGATGATCGCGGTGAACGGAAGGGTTGTGTAGGAGGTCGTAAGATTCATCATTCTACATTTTACTTTATTCGTATTACTACTTCCGTTCAATTCTTTGATTGTGATTACATCTTATGATATAAGTAGTGCCGCAGGTACGTGAAAAACCGTTATGCAGGGAGGAGCGTACAACAAGTGTATCAGATCTTTATACAAGCCAAGGAAAAACCTAAAAATTTTCGCAAATTTTGCCCCAATATATGAAAAATAAACAAATATGACTCCGATCATATCGATACATTTATATATTGAAATTCCTGATTCCCGCTTATGACCACACAGCCATGCATTGAGGTTCCATGGATCACCCGGCTCACCGGAGAGTTCATCCTCCCCGATCACCGGCTTCTTGCCATGGCCCTTGCCATCCTCTTCCTGCTCGATTGTATCACAACCGAGCTCATACTCATACTTGGCGGTGTGGAGTTAAACCCGGTGATGGCGGGCATCGTCGCCTCCCCGCTCCTGCACATGGCTGTAAAGGCAGCCGTCTTCCTCTTCGTCATTGCAACCACCGGCTATGCAGAAAGGCGGGTACCGGCATCAGGGGCGGTGGCGCTCTCTGCGATCATCCTCTGGTACGGCGTCGTGATCGGGAATAACCTGGGCGTGCTGGTGGGGATGAGGTGAATAAAACCTCTGCCAGAAAAAAACATACA
Organism: Methanocorpusculaceae archaeon UBA456; assembly: GCA_002496395.1. Lineage (GTDB taxonomy): Archaea > Halobacteriota > Methanomicrobia > Methanomicrobiales > Methanocorpusculaceae > Methanocalculus. The sequence goes on along the minus strand of DAJQ01000044.1, from coordinate 19,081 downwards.
TGATGCCCACAAGGGCAACAGGCATACAGGATGAAAATGATGTGTGTTTCCATGCATTTTCAAAATAAAAGGATCGAGTTCCGACCTACACCTCAACAACAATATCTGTCTTGGCAATATGTCGATTTGTCTTTGTAATGACTTGAATAAATCCTTTTTTATCTTGCATCGCCTCCTCTTATGGTCTGACCTGAACCTCTGTCTTTGCAATTGTTCTTCCGGCATCATCCACAAGACTCAGGATGAAACGCTGACCGAGAGCGTTGTTATGTTTGAAACCATAGCTACTACTCCCCGAATCATCAGCTCCAGTAGTGTATGTCTTTGGCTGCACCTGGCCCAGATCATTAACGCTCACCACTGCTGTTGAGCCGGGTTGAAAAGTACGAGCCATGCCGCTTGTCATTGGATTTGTTTTATCAAACCAGGATTTTCCATTAATCTTAACAACAGAGGTGTTTACTTCCCAACTTCTCTGTGTTGCGGAACCAAAATCTGCCGTTACTTGTACAATGATCTTTGTCTGGAGTGTGTTGATAATATCTCCACCCATATGAGTGATCGTAAGACCACTGCCCTGGCTATAATCAGCTTTGATACTTGCCTGTGCAGACTTTCCAGCTTCTGAGACGAGTCCTCCGGTAAATCCAGAGACTATTGCCGCAATGACAATAGTAACAACGAGCATCAGCATAACACCGACAACCGGCGAGACTGCATGCTCATTCTTCATCATCGATTTCATCACTGCACCACCACGTTCTTCTGAAATATGACCTGCCCGCTCGGTATATGGGTAATCATCACATTGACTGTATCACCTGCACGGAGATGATACCATTCTTCACCAAGATTAGCCATCATACCACATTTCGCACCCGGGGGGAAGCCAGAATCAAGTCCTCCGTAGCTATACACAAAAGGCTCTGCTTGTCCATAACCAAAACCACCACCATATCCAGCAGAATTCTTCATTGAGGTTCCTGGCATTAAAGAGTAATTACCAAAAAACTGTCCATGGTCATATGGAGTGGATCCCTTTTGAATGCCTAGATTTATAGGAGTGACACCAGTCCCAAATCCAAGTGGCGAATGATATATATGATTCTGGGAAGTTCCATTTCTCAGATCTGTATTTGGTTCGGTGCCAGCAACCACTGTAGCACCACCTGATATCCTTTCACCACTTATTTTATTCGTTGTTGTCCATGAAGTTGTGATCCGCAGATCCTTCGTGGATATAGGTTCACTTGCACTCAATACTTGATAAACAATGCTACTTGAGCCCGGATACCCCGTATTCTTGATCTCTACATCCATCATCAGATTCGGTGCCTTCTGAGCACTGGCTGTAAGCCCGCCAGCAAACCCACTCACCACCGCAGCGATGATGATCGTGACGACGAGCATCAGCATCACGCCGACGACCGGTGAGACAGCATCATCGCGTCTTTTTCTCAAATCAATTTTTCTTCTTGCATTCATGAAAGAATTCCTCCATCAGCCGGAGCATGACCAGAGCCGGACACAAGACATGAAAACCGGACACCGGAGCTGGAGATCTCCATTGCTGAATAACCGGATCTATAATACTTAATAGTATATCTGTGTTACTAATTACTAACTTATTTAATTTTATTACAACAAAATGAATAATAAATGAATGAAATTTCAAAAATAATCAATACAAGTACAACACAAAGATGAATCTAGTTAATTCTGTATGATCTATTTTACATTCATCCCATTAAATAACATCAAAAGAAAGATACTTATGAATAGATATCACAAATAGTCAGTATGCCCCGTATGCCCATAACCATAACAATCATCCTTTTTTTCCTCATCGCCTGCATCGCCCTCCCGGCCACCGTCTCCGGAACAGCCACCAGCAATGCCCAGCACTGGACAATAGAGAGGATCATTCATTCACCTGATGCGGATGGTGCAATCACCGTGGATGTTGCCCTCCCCCCCGGCATGATCGGCGGGATCACCGAGGAACTCCCGGCAGGATACGCATTCCTTGGATCGACACACCCCTCTGATCAGATCCGGGCTGATGGATCGAAGATCCATTTTGCAATTATCGGCGAGGAATCTATCACCTATCGCATCAGGGGAGAGGGAGAAACCGAAATACAGGGGAGCATCCTTGACCTTGGAGCAGGCACGCAATCGGATATCGGGACACAGCAGTCCCCGGCACCAGTAGCCGCTATGCTCGGGGCGCTATCGATTCTGGCCATTCTTATCAGGAGGAAAGAGTGATGAAACAGGTTTTTTCTATCCTCATCGTGCTCATCCTTGCCACCGGCATCATCATCTGTCCGGTGCAGGGATCAGATGATTATTCAACAGAAGCCCGGCAGCTCCTTGCAACAGGCATCCTCGACCATCTTCAGGGCGGCGGACCGGGCCTCGTGATGCTCCGGGATGCCGCCACCCTCTATCCGGACTATCCCCGCCTGATCACCGATACGGCAGGAACGAAATTTACCTTCTATCGTCCGGTTGAACGGGTGGTGGTGATGCATGCAAATGCCGCAGAATCGATCATCGCCATCGGCGGGGATGACCGGATCGTCGGGGTAGGTTCAACGATCAAGACAAACACCCTGCAGTTCCCGGGACTGAGCCGGCTTCCTGATGTCGGCAGATGGACCGAACCGGATATCGAAGCGATCCTGGCACTCAACCCCGATCTGATCCTCACCTATGTCACCTGGCCTGAGCCGGAAAAACTGGAACGGCACCTGCCATCCCGGATCCCGGTTATCCGGATGGAGTACTATAAAGTCGAGGTCTTCCGTGAAGAAATTGAAAAAACGGGCCGTATCTTCAGTGAAGAGGAGCATTGTGCCGACTATCTGGCATGGTATGATGAATATCTCGCTATCGTGGAGGATCGGATCGGATCAATCCCCTGTGAAGAACGGGTCAGGGTCTATGCAGAATCCGGGAGCGGGCAATCATTTGGAAGAAGAACATATTCTGAAGGAACTGGACTCCATGATCTCCTCGTTGCCGCTGGAGGAGTGAACGTCGCCTCCGGCCATACCACCGGCTATGCGGATGTCGAAAACGAATGGGTCATGCACCAAAACCCGGACGTCATCCTGATCTGGTCTGGGAAAGCCGGGTACAAGCTGGGTGAACGAAACGATATCATTCAGCTCTATGAGGAGATCATGGGGACACCCGGGTTCGGGAGTATCGAGGCGGTGAAGAATGATCGTGTCTATATTGTCACATCTGGGTTTGCCTTTGGAACGGGATCACCCGCAGCCCTGGTGCAAGTCGCAAAATGGCTCTATCCGGATCGCTTCGAGGAGATCAACACAGAAGAGATCCATGCCGAATACCTTGAACGGTTCACCCGTACCGGAGCAGAGATCCGCGAGCAGGGAACATTCTACTATCCCGATGGGAGGGAAATATGAGCGAAACAACAATCCGGAGCGGGTATGCAAAGCGGACACATACCCGTATCCTGATCATCGGAGGGCTTTTCGCACTCCTGATCCTTCTCACCGGGGTGGCAGCGACCCTCGGCTCGTATTCGATCAGTGTCATTGAAGTCTTTGAAACGATCCTCGGAGGAAGAGGAGCAGATTCCGATATCTCAACCATCGTCTGGAACTACCGGCTCCCCCGCATCCTGATGGGCATCCTCGCCGGTGCCGCCCTCGGGCTTGCCGGTGCCATGATGCAGGGAATCCTCAGAAATCCGCTTGCAAGCCCCTTTACATTAGGTATCGCCTCGGCAGCAAGCTTCGGTGCATCACTCGCCATCATCCTCGGTGCAGGATTTGCCGCCGGAGGATCGCTCATCATCGGCAATGCCTTCCTCTTCACCCTTATTGCGGCGGCAGCGGTGTACGGGCTTGCACAGATCCGGGGTATCACCCCCGAGACGATGATCATGGCAGGGATTGCCATCATGTACCTCTTCTCGGCACTGACAAGCTTCCTGCAGTACCTCGGGGACTCAGAAGACGTCAATGCCGTCGTCTTCTGGATGTTCGGTAGCCTCGGGAGATCAACCTGGGAGACGGTCTCGGTTGTGGCGATCCTGGTTGGCGCCCTCTTTCCCCTCTTCCTCCTCTCGGCAAGGAGCTTAAACACTCTTTCAGCAGGTGATGAAGCGGCAAAGAGTCTTGGCGTTCCTGTCGAGCAGATACGGATCGGCGGGATGGCCGGGGCATCCCTCCTCACCGCAGGGGTGATCTGCTTCACGGGAACAATCGGCTTCATCGGGCTTGTCGCCCCGCATATCACCCGGATGATACTTGGAGGCGACCACCGCTTCCTCCTGCCGGGAACTGCGGTCGTCGGGGCCCTTGTCCTCCTTGGAGCAGACAGTATCGGCAGAACGATCATGGCACCCCAGATACTACCGGTCGGGATCATGACTGCGTTTCTGGGCGTCCCATTCTTCATATTCTTATTCCTCAGCAGGAGGCGAAACTATTGGTAACCATTGCAACAGACACGGTTAAATTTTCATATGGAAGTGCTCCCGTCCTCTATAACGTGACATTCAGACTGGAAACCGGGGCAATCCTCGCGCTTGTCGGACCGAACGGATCCGGAAAGACAACACTCATCAGGTGTATCGATCGGATCCTGCACCCTGAAGGATCAATCCTTATCAACGAACAGAATATTCATACGATGAGCCGGAATGACATTGCTACAACTATCGGCTATGTACCACAGAACGGAACAAAAATAGCTGCTGCAACTGTCTTTGATGTCGTGATGATGGGAAGGACCCCGCATATGAGCTGGAGACTTGGAGACGGGGATATCGACAGAATCGAATACGCAATCCAGCTCCTTGGTATTGAAGATCTGGCTGAGCGGGATTACAACGAACTCTCAGGTGGCCAGCAGCAGAAGGTGCTGATTGCACGGGCGATTGCACAGGACCCGAAAATCCTCCTCCTTGATGAGCCGACAAACAGCCTTGATATCCACCACCAGCTTGAGGCACTCGCAACCATATCCGATATCTCCCGCTCAACCGGGATGACAGTGGTAATGGCAGTTCACGATCTCAGCATTGCGGCACGATATGCCGACATGCTGATGATGCTGAAGAACGGAACGATCGTTGCAATTGGAAAACCCGAGGAACTGATCACGCCTGAACGTATTCGGGAAGTTTATAATGTCGATGCACGAATTTTGTATGACCCCGAGGCAGGGCTGATTGTCGCACCGCTCCGTGCAGTACCGGGTGTGGCATTATGAAGATAGCAGCAATTGTCTGGGGATCGGATATTCCCCTCCTTGATGCAGCAGCCCGGCAGGAAAGAATCCATATTGATATCACCGGCGTCCACAATGTAGACAATACGGAGGCACAGGATCGCTTTCTCCGTTCACAACAGGATGCGGATCTTATCCTCCTTCATCCATCTCACGATGCTGCATGGGACGACCTGATACCACGTCTTCGATCTGACATCCCAATTGTCTCTTTTGGCCATAACCAGGATTTCTGGTCACTCTCCACGATTCCAATCAGGTCTGTTGCCGCTGTTTCGGCATACATGACACACGGTGGAGAGGAGAACTATTGCCGGATGATCCGCTATCTCAGGCAGATTGCAAACGGAGAAGATACTGAACCAGAAACACCCCTTCCAATGCCATGGGAGGGTATCTATCACCCTGTTTCACCGGAACCATTTCCAAACCGGGATGCATATTATACACATCATCCCCGCAGGCACACCCAGTCAATTGGTATCGTCTTTTCCCGGACATACTGGGCAAATGGTGATCGCGGTATCGTCGATGCACTTATCAGAAAAATAGAGCAATTTGCCGATGTCATCCCAATCTTCTGTCTCTCCGCCGGGGATAGGGAGCTGGGTGCACGCCCGGGATCGGAAGTGGCCAGGGAGAACTTCTCTGGTGAAGTATCACTCATTATCAACCTCCAGCCAGTCTTCCGTTCTTCGAATATTGAAACATCAGGCGATATCTTCTCTGATCTGAATATTCCGGTGATGCACCCAATCCTCCTCTATCATAAGACTCGGCAGGAATGGCTCGACTCTCCACTTGGACCATCTTCAATGGAAGTTGGCTGGAGCATTGCCCTGCCGGAGATGCAGGGGATGATCGAGATGCTCGCCATTGGCACCGAGATTGATTCCGGGGAGGAGACTGGCATGCATGAGCCGATCCCTGACCGAATCGAGCGGATCTGCCGGCGTGCGGAAGCCTGGATACGGCTTCAGGCAAAATCACCCGAAGAGCGAAAGGTCGCATTCATCCTCCATAACAAGCCCTGCTCCTCTGTCGAAGCAACGGTTGGTGCCGGTGCCCATCTGGACACGCTTGAGAGTGTTGCACGAATTATGCAGGTGATGAAAACAGAGGGTTATACAGTAGAACCACCCGCAAGTGGCAAGGAATTGATCAGTTCGATAATGGAGAAGCGGGCAATCAGCGACTTCCGGTGGACATCTGTCGGATCAATTGTCAGGTGTGGCGGCGCCCTCGATCTGATTGATGAACAAACATACCGGGAATGGTACTCCGAATTTGAGCCAGCTGTACAAAAACGATTGGAAGAGTCATGGGGCAGGCCGCCGGGAGAAGAGATGGAAGGTGTTCCGGCAGCGATGGTGCATGATGGTAAAATCGTTGTCACCGGAGTTTCCTATGGAAATGCGGTTGTCTGCGTTCAGCCAAAACGGGGATGTGCCGGTGCGAGATGTGATGGCGAAGCATGCAAAATCCTCCACGATCCGGAGATCCCTCCGACCCACCAGTACCTTGCAACATACCGGTGGCTTGAACGGGTGTTTGGTGCTGATGTTATCGTCCATGTGGGAACCCATGGAAACCTTGAGTTTTTACCTGGAAAATCTGCCGCACCCTCAAACCGGTGTTTCCCTGATATCGCTATAGGAACGATCCCTCATCTCTATATTTATAATGCCGACAATCCTCCAGAGGGAACAATAGCAAAACGGCGTGCCTGTGCAACACTGGTTAACCATATGCAGACGGTGATGCAGGCAAGCGGGCTGTATGGAGCACTCAAGGATCTCGAAAAGCTCCTTGATGAATACTCAAAAGCAAAGGAGAGCGATCCCGCCCGTGCCCACACCCTCGAACACCTGATCATCGATTCGGTGGAGGAAGGAGGAATCGCCGAGGAGACCGGGCTTGGTAGTTTCAGAGAGGGAAAGCAGGATTTCCAGGCATTTGTTGAGCGTATCCACCGGCACCTCGGAGTGATCGCCTCATCCCGGATACCCGACGGCATGCATATCTTCGGCGAACGGCCCGAGGGTGAAGCTAGAGTGCAGTTCATCCAGGCTGCCGCCCGGTTCGACGATGCTCTTACATCGGCACTATTTGGAGATGAGTTGCAGTCAGATGATCCGGGATCTCTTCAGGAACGTGAGGAGGCAGAACTGGGATTTGTCAGATCGGTTCTCGGTGGTGCAACGATGGAAGAAGCAGTGTTAGAAGCATGCGGGCGACCGCCGCTGCCGGGAACCAGAGAGAAGCTCGCTGATATGATCGACCTCATCACCATGATCGATGCGGGAATCGAATCTTCTGATGAGATTGGCAGTCTCATGAATGGCTTCTCCGGGGGTTTTATCCCACCCGGACCATCCGGACTGATCACCCGCGGCAAACCGGACATCCTGCCCACAGGGAGAAACTTTTATTCTCTCGATCCAGAGACTGTCCCGACGAGAGCCGCCTGGATGGTCGGCAAAAAACTCGCCGATGCATTATTAACAGCATATATGGATGAACATGGCACCTATCCCGAATCTGTTGCGATGTACTGGTTGTCAACTGACCTGATGTGGGCGGACGGCGAACAGTTTGCCCAGATCCTCCATCTTATCGGAGTTGAGCCGGTCTGGCGGGGAAGCAAGGTCGTCTCATTTGTGATCATTCCGCTTTCTGAGCTGGGACGCCCACGGGTGGATGTGACAATACGTGCTAGTGGGATTCTCAGAGATTGTTTCTTCTGTGCAATCGAGCTCCTTGACAAGGCCATAGCCATGGTTGCCAGCCTTGATGAGCCTGATGAAGACAATCCGGTCAAAGCCCATTCACAGGAGAGCGGGACGACAAAGCGGATCTTTTCAAGCAGGCCCGGCACCTATGGCAACGGTGTCAATCTTGCGGTGTACGCCTCTGCATGGAAAGAAGAGAAGGATCTGGCTGAGATATTCCTTGAATGGAATAGTTATTCATATGGAGACGGAGACGATGGAACTGAAAACAGATCTGCATTCTCCAGTCTGCTTTCGCATGTCGATGCAACCTTCAACAAAACCGCCACCGACGAGTATGATCTCACCGGGTGCTGCTGCTACTTCGGAACACACGGAGGAATGACTGCTGCCGCCCGCCATCTCTCGGGCAAACATGTGGAGGCATATTATGGAGACACCCGGACCCCATCAAAGGTTGAAGTCAGGACACTGGCAGCAGAACTCCGGCGGGTCGTCACCACAAAGCTCCTCAATCCTGCCTGGATCGAAGGCATGAAACGACACGGGTACAAAGGTGCCGGGGACATTGCAAAACGTGTCGGCACGGTCTATGGGTGGGAAGCATCCACGGGCGAGGTCGATGATCGAATCTTCGACGAGATAGCAAAGACCTTTGTTCTTGATCCTGATAACCGCGCCTTCTTCAAAGAGGAAAATCCGTTTGCACTTGAAGAGATCGGCAGAAGACTCCTTGAAGCCGAGAGCCGGGGGCTCTGGAACCCCGATCCGGAGATCTCCGAAGGCCTGAGGGAGGCATACCTGGAAACAGAAGGGTGGCTTGAGGATCGGCTTGATAGCAGGGATGGAACGGTTCAGGGCGGCGCAATTGATATTATGACTGTTGGGGAGCTGCGAGCCCGGCATAATAACAAAATGTGATAATAGTAAGAGGATTGATTACTACCATGGCAATAATTGAAACATTCGGACTCACAAAACAATTTAACGGCCTCGTTGCTGTCGATGAGATGACACTCGCAATAGATCGTGAGATATTTGGGCTCTTGGGCCCAAATGGTTCGGGGAAGACAACAACAGTCCGCATGCTGACGACACTCCTCACCCCCACATCAGGCGAGGCAAAGGTATGCGGACACTCTGTTACGGCCAGCCCCCGTGAGGTACGGGATCGAATCAGCTATGTTCCTCAGGATATGGCGGTTGATATGAAGCTCACCGGGCGGGAGAACGTCGTTTTTTTCGCTAATCTCTATGGCATACCCCGTCCCCGTGAGACCGCAGACGAGGCACTCGCCCAGATGGATCTCGCCTCCCGTGCCGATGATATGGTAAATACGTACTCAGGAGGTATGAGAAGGCGGCTTGAGCTTGCACAGGCCCTTGTCCACGATCCGGAGGTATTATTCCTTGATGAGCCGACGATCGGGCTTGATGTGGCTGGCAGGCGGAAGATATGGGAACATATCATCAACCTGAAGAATGGGGGAATGACGGTCTTTGTGACAACACATTACATGGACGAGGCCGATCATGCCTGCGACCGGGTCGGGATCATCGATAAGGGAAAAATTGTCGCACTCGATACCCCGACTGCCTTAAAATCACTCCATTGTCATGAGATCATAGCCATACGGGGAGAGGGCGAATACAAAGGAACTGTTGTCCCGGATGTGACCTTCATCGGAAAAACCGATGATGAACTCCGTTTCCAGGCAATATCGGGGGAAGATTCTGGAATTCCTCTTCTCCGGGCTCTTACGAATTCCGGAATGAAGATTCATTCGTTTGTCATACGCCAGCCGACTCTTGATGATGTATTCCTCTCACTCATTGGAGAACAGGAGGAAACCATGGCATTTGATCACCATCGGTTCAGGACGATGCTCAGGAGGCGGGCATGAAACGCACATTTACGTATATGGAGCGGGATCTTCGCAGGTGGATAAGGGGAAGGATAAATGTTATTACCTCTCTTGTTATGCCAGCTGCCTGGCTTATTTTTGTTGGCCTGGCGCTCCCAATCCGCTTCACCGATAACTATCTGGACTTCATCACCCCGGGAATTCTTGTCCTGACGATGCTCGGAGCATCACTCCAAGGTGGAGCGCTTCTGATGTTTGACAAGATCCTCGGGTTCCTACAGAAGTTCCTTGCAATGCCCGCACCACGGGAGAGCATCCTCTTTGGAAAGATTCTCGCAATTACCTTGAGAGGGCTTATTCAGACAACAGTCATACTGGTAATTGCTCTTATACTCGGAGCTCATCTGCTTGATCCGATCTTCCTCCTGCAAACATACCTGATCCTCTTCATCTTCGGGGTGCTCCTCTCATCCATCATGACGACAGTTGCACTCAGCCTCGATGACCATGATTCCTATGCAGCATTCAACTCGATGGTTGCAATGCCGCTCTTCTTCACAAGTAGTGCGCTGATGCCCTACGATCAAATGCCGGGATGGCTGGCATTCCTCGCGCATCTCAACCCTGTCTCCTATGCAATCGATGCAATCCGGGCATTGCAGGGGGGAATCTTCCCGGCAACCACAATTGCAGGCCTTTTAGTCAGTGCAGTTATTGTCCTCTCGATCTGTATCATGACCTTCAGGCGGGCGACAGTATAACAATTTTTTAGAGTGGTAAGTATTTAGACATACTAAGACAGAAAGTATTATACAAATAAAATGATCTAAATGCCATTTCTTCAGAAGAAAGTGGGTGACCACGGGTATCGATTCTACAGGCAACCTGAGAGGTTCATGATGACGCAGTGAATAAGTGGTTGGCATAACAGATCCTTTAGCAACATTATTTAATTTATAGCAAATAATATTTCATTATGTTGCAGGGCGATGAGGCAGCCTGACATCGAAGAGTACCGGTCTGATCGAAAAGTGAAATGAATAGCGGACATTCATTAAACAGAATCAGATCGGGGGCATGAACGGTTACGTGATGGAGATGAATATACCATTCATAAAACGAAAAGCAAAAGGAGAGGAGCGCGAAACCGAAAAGCCAGAAACATCCCTGAAGACCAACGCAACCTCCATCATCCCGGCCTTTGTCCGGAAAACCGGGAAGGAAGAACAGGTGAGTGAAACCGGCAATGGTTCCAGACCGGGTTCATTATCCATTCACTCCATCAGAGACCTTACCAACCGTATTTTTTCTAAAAAAGAAGAAGAAAGCGATGAATTGATCGGGGATCTCCCCCTTCTTCCTGATCTTCCGGAGAACCTGACCGGCGAATGCCTTGAACGATACTGGCTCACCCCGCCCCATGCCTGGGCAGCTATTATGCAGGAGCGGGGATCGATTGCCTACCATATCATTGAACCTTCAATTACACCCCACGAACATGTTTTACTCGAAGAAGTCCACCATTATCTCCGGGATATCATTCTTTATGAGTCTCCTGGAAAACGGGGAGAGATGAATGTCTCGGATAAGGAACTCCGAAACGCCTTATTCAAATTCGATCCTCTTCTCGGGAAGGAAAGAAGACAGATCCTCATATATATGCTGAAGCGGACATTTCAGGGATACAGCCGCCTTGATCCTCTGATGCATGACGAAGCTATTGAGGACATCAGCTGCAACGGGGCAGTACACCCGGTCTTCATCTTCCACCGCAGGTATGGGAGCATTCCAACCAACCTTATGTACGGGCATGAGGAGCTCAACCGCTTCGTCCTGAAACTTGCCCAGAAGGCCGATAAATCACTCTCGCTCTCAACCCCTCTGGTTGATGCGTCACTCCCAAACGGCTCCCGCATTCAGATCAGCTACAGCGATGTCATCTCCACGCAGGGCAGCTCGTTTACCGTCAGGAAGTTCCGGAAGGATCCGATGACACCGGTTCATCTCCTCTCCTTTGGAACTTTTTCCGCACAAATACTTGCAATCCTCTGGCTCTGTATTGAGAACCGGATGAATATGCTGATCGTCGGCGGAACGGCAAGCGGAAAAACCTCGACAATGAACGCCCTCTCCTTCTTCATCCCGGAGAATGCCAAGATCGTCTCACTGGAGGATACGAGGGAGATACAGCTCCCGCATAAGAACTGGCTCCCCACAAGAACCCGGGAGAGCGGAAACCGGGATGGCTTCGGAGACATCAACCTCTTCTCTCTTCTCCGTGCATCGCTCCGGCAGAGGCCGGAATATATCCTTGTAGGGGAAGTACGGGGGCAGGAGGCACAGACGCTCTTTCAGGCGATGAACACCGGCCATACTACCTATTCAACCCTTCATGCAGGAACAGTAGACGAAGCGATCAATCGCCTGATCAACGAGCCAATCAGTGTGGCTCCGGCAATGCTTGGAGCTCTTGAGCTTGTCGTCATCCAGGGTCTTCACTATAACGAAGGGCTTGCATTGAGAAGGTGCGATTCAGTTCATGAAATCCATGTCGGAGGCAGGGACAGCGTAATCACCTGGAACACCATACTCACATATAATCCCTCAAAAGACTATTTTATCCATGAAGATGGTGGATCATTAGTTCTGGAAAAAATACGCATGATGCGTGGCTGGTCGGAGGAGGAGCTTAAGAAAGAGATATATGTGCGGAAAGAATGTCTTGAGAGACTTGCTGAAACCGGTATCTTCGATCAGCTTTCGGTGAGTGATGCAATAAAGGCAATACGGAGAGGAGAGAATGCCTGAACATTCTGCAACTGCCGATCTGGCAAAAGCTCTCCGGGGAGGACGTATCCCACTCACAGTGAACACCTATCTCTTTTATATCGCCGCAACGGTAATTATTGCTCTTCTTTTCTGGATTGGAATTATCATCATCCTTGATTATCTCGGACTTGGGATCTCTATTGCCGGGATGATCCCGGATTCAATCTCACGCATTATTCTCCTCCTTGGTTTCATTGCCACCGGATGCATTGGAGCATATGTCTATCCATTTCTGATCGCATCAGGGAGAAGAAACCGGATAGAACAGGATCTTCCCTATGCCATCACCTATATGCAGGCACTCTCGACAACGATGACATTGTACGAGACAATACGACAGGTTGCCATAGCAAAAGATCTCTTCGGCGAGGTATCCCATGAATGCGGGACTATTATCCGTGATATCGAAGTCTTTGGGGATGACCTGACAACCGCAATGCGGAATATCTATCATACCACCCCATCTGCTTCTTTTGCGGATTTTATCAACGATCTTATTCTTTTATCAGAAAGTGGTGGTAGCATTACGCAGTTCTTTGCCGCCCGTGCCCGCTATTATCGGGAAGTGGCAGAGCAGGATATGCAAAAGAACATGAAGACAACAGAGATCATTGCAGAGGTCTATGTCACTGCCTTTGTCGCAGGCCCGATTATTGCGATGATCATGATCGTAGCCCAGCAGCTCTCCGGGGGACAGGGAACAGACTATATGCCGATGATCTATCTCGGAGTGCCCCTTGGATCACTGGCAATGATCGCAATCCTGTATATCATATTTCCAGCCGAAGGAATGGAGATCCAGCAGGGAAGGGTTGAAGAACAGGAATTTTTTGTCAGCAATCCTGTTCTGCAGGAGTCCGAAGAAACACTGACGTACAAGAAAAAAGTCCGGACGCAACGAACACGGTTCTCACGAATCCTCAAGTTAAAAAATCCCATAAAGCAGTATATTGCAGATTACACATGGAGTATGGTGTTTGGAACCATATCTGCCGCCATCGTCGGATACCTCCTGTACGACGGATACTTCAACGAGATTGCACCGGGATATGGATTCCAGACCGGGATCTGTGCTCTTATCATCGCGGGGATTCTTCCCCCCGCTCTTGCATATGAAGGGCGGGCCATTTATATACGGAGACTTGAACGGCAGATACCGGAATTTCTCAGGATGCTAGCCGATATGAAGGATATCGGCATGACCATCCAGAACGCAATTGCACGCATCTCGCGATCACAGATGGGCGTTCTCAGCACCGAGCTTCAAATAGTATCAAAGGAGCTGGAGAGCGGATCGGTGCTCTCATCATCCCTTGAACGGATGGAACAGAGAATAGGCGTTCTCTCTGTGAAGAGAGCAGTATCTCTTGTCATCAAGGCAAGCGAAGTAACCGACAGAATTCAGGAGGTTCTGATGATCGCAATCTCCGACTTTGAATACTACCTGAAGCTCAAGCAGGAGCGGTTTACTTCAGCATTTACCTATGTGGCGATAGTCTATCTCTCCTTTGGCGTATTTCTCTATACTGCATACCAGCTGAATGTCTCATTTCTTGAGAGTTTCGCTGAGCTTGCAACACTGGACGCATCAGGCAATATCCATGACATGTTCTGGGTCGCAATCCTTCTTGGCGGGTTTTCGGGCATCATGGCAGGGCAATTGTCGGTGAACAACCCGCTTGCCGGACTGAAACACACAATCATCTTCCTTGGTATCACCGTGATCTGTTTTGTTGTCGTAATCGGGGGTGTTGCTCTATGAATGATGATGCTGTCTCCCCGGTTGTCGGGGAGATGCTGATGCTCTCACTTGTTCTCATTCTGGTATCGGTCATGGCAGTCTCCGCATTCAACCTTATTCCCGGAGATCGGGAACCGCAGGTATCGGTGATAATGGCACATTCATCCGACTCCATTTCACTCTACCATAAAGGGGGCGACTGGGTACAGGTCAGCGAGCTCTCTGTCAGGGTGCGAAACCAGACACAGGACATGCTCTTTAGACAAGATGCATTCATTCTGGATCCTGATACACAAACCTTTGACCTTGGGGCAAACCTCACAGTTACTACACCGCTCGCTGGTGATGAAGAAGTGCTCCTCTTCACCCATCGTGCGGTCATCTTCTCGGGGAAGGTGCAACCATGAGAGATGATAGCGCAGTTGCCCCGGTCGTCGCGATGATCCTGATCCTCGCAATCGTGGTCACGCTCCTGTCCGCCTTCCAGGTAACCGTTATTCCTACCATGAAAGAGCGATCCGAGATTGCGCATATTGCGGACGTAGAGAGGGCACTGCTCAGGTTCTCCTCTCATATCGAAGCAGCAGCTGCGATGAAACAGCCCCTCACCTTTTCAGAAACAATGCAGCTTGGAGGAGGCGACACCCTGCTGAACTCGATCAGATCAGGTGGAACCCTTTATGTAATGAATGAGAATAGATCGTATCCTGTTGCCGGCGTCTCCATTCAACAATCCGGGGATATCTGGACAAACAGCACTGTTCAGCTCGCACAATTCAGCTATTCTCCGGTTGGAAACTACTGGCGGGATCAGGGATATAACTGGAGGTGGGGGATAATGAATGTGAACTCCGGAAACCGTGAAACCCCGCTTCTTTATCCGACAATGGCAGAGGCAAATGAGTCAATCCTGGTCTCCGGATTCCCGGGATCGCTCCTTACAATACATGTAGATGAAAAGCTGATTCCTGAACGATATGAGAACGGCACGATCACCGGCAATCTCACACAGAAGGTAACCCTGCGAATTGACAGGGTATCCCTCTCCGCAGGTGCCCGGCATTTTGCGAGCGGCAATGCAAATGCCCGTATCGCGCTGTCAACATCCATTTCCGAGACGATTGTTGACAATGTGACAGAACTTGAATTCCGTGTGTCGACTCAGGAGCGCATACCGGAAGCCTTCAGGGAAAATCTNNAATCTCAACAGATCAATTGCGAACTCGTTATCCGCTTTCAGTTCCAAAACAGGGATTCCAGTACTTTTTGAGAACGATGAGAACAGATTATGGAGAATCGATCCCTCCGAAATGGATCTTCTCCCCGATGTGATCCTCCGGGAGAACGATATCATTCTGACTGCCGGGTGAGGGATGCACCAAGCCTCCTCCCCGCCTCCTCTGCCTCTTCCAGCACCTCCGGACAGTCCCGCACCGCACCACGGTCAAAGAGTGAGAAGACGGCAATCTCCGCGACAATATCATAGCCAAGCGCCTGAAGCGGGAGCCGGAGGGCATCCAGTGCAAATCCCATATCCTCCCGGTTCTCCTGTTCGCAGATCGAGGCGATCACTGCCCGCCGCCCCTGCCCGGCAAGCCGGCTACTCCAGGCTCGCGGCCGGGTGTCTTCAAAATCATAGAAGCAGTAGAGCCGGTCGATGAACGCCTTCATCAGTGCCGTGATATTGTAATTGTGGGTTGGCGAGACGAGGACAACCGCCTGAGAAGAGATTATGTCAGGGTACAGGAGCGTCATGCCGTCACGAAGCCCGGTACAGGTGCGATCCTTTCTGCACCGCTCACATCCGATGCAGGAGGAGAACTGGTAATCGCGGAGATGAACAGCCTCTATTTCATAGCCGCCTTCACCTGCCCCTTTCAGGATATGCGAAAGAAGAGTATCAGAATTTCCGCCTTTTCTGGGACTTCCACCAATCCCAAGAACCTGATGCTCAGAAATAGCCATATGCATCAATGCGCCTGAGCCTCTATCAAACCTCCGGTAGCAAGTTCCAAAGAGAAGAAGAAAACGGAAACAAACCCTCAATGATGCCATCCATCCGGGAGAAGCATCTGGAAGGAAGCGGTATGCGCCTACCGACTGACATCAACATTTCGGAAATGCTAAAGCCTTTCAGTAGAGACAAGTACCAAAAAGTATCGTCCAATTCAGGGACGGTGTTCTGAAGAGGAGATAGTTGTGTTTCAATTACCAGCATATGTCGGGCCCTGTGCCTTTGGAATAAAGATGGGCGTTGTTGTCCCGGGATCTGATCTTCATAAGATGCTGCTCGAAGAAGCAGTCAGGCTGAATGAAGATGGGATGCTCGCAAACGGCGATGTCCTCTCCATCACCGAATCGGTGGTGGCACGGGCACAGAACAATATGATCACAACAGAAGAGACCGCAAAAGAGATCAGAAAGACACTGGATCTCAAACCAGATAGCAGGGTTGCGGTTGTCTTCCCGATAGCAAGCCGGAACCGCTTCTCTCTCATCCTCGAATCCATCGCAAAAGCGGTCCCAGAAGGCGAAGTGATCGTCTGGTTCTCATATCCTGATGATGAGGTGGGCAACCAGATCCTCCCCCCCGAGGTTGCCGAGGAGCTTGATCTCCGTCATGGCGGCCTCTTCACACCGGATGATATCGACGGTAATTATACCCACCCCTTAACCGGCGTCAATTATCTCACCCTCTATGAAGAGATCATCAAAGGTGAGGGTGCGACACCAAAAATCATCCTCTGTAATGACCCAAAGCGGATAGCAGAATTCAATCCCGACGGAGTCATCATCGCCAATATCCACCCTCGTGAGAAGACAAAGAAGATTCTCAAAACAGTAATCGGCAATTGCTGCACCCTTCAGGAGATATGCAGCAGCGGCACTTGCCCACCGACTTCGGAATGGGGGCTTCTTGGGAGCAACATGTCCTCAAGCTGCCGGCTCAAGCTCGCTCCTTTTGAGGCAGAAGAGTTTGTCTGTTTCCTCCAGCAGGAGATTTTGAGCAGGACCGGAAAGAATGTTGAGATTTTAGTTTTTGGAGACGGTGCATACAAGGACCCAACAAGCGGCATCTATGAACTGGCTGATCCAAAAGCCGCATTTGGTGCAACACAGGGGATTAAAGAGGTGCTCCGTGAAGGCGTGAAGATGAAGTACCTGATCGACAAGTATCATGAAGAGGGGAGATCTGAACTTGAGATCATTGAGATGATCGAGAATGAATCACGGAAAGCTCGTGGGATCAGCTGCATCGAGTGTGAAGGAACAACCCCCCGCCGGATGGAGGATGTGCTTGCAAGCCTCTCGGATCTGATCACCGGATCAGCAGATGCCGGCACCCCGCTTGTCCTGATCAAAGGGATATACCGCCCAATGAATTAGTCCAGAAAAAATAGAAACCGAGGCAGTCTCTACTGCCTCTCCTCTTCTGACAAAATCATCGCCTCGATCGCTTCATCGAGATGATCGAGTTTTCCCTTGATGATGCCCCTTAGTATTGTCGGCTTGACTGAGTAATATGAATGTACACTAATTATCCCTTAGTCCTGCAATCTTTCTCCATTCAACTTCAGGATAGGAGGATAAAATATCAACAGGAATCTGCTTCACTGCCTCTCCGATAATAATGAACTTCAACAATACGGCATCAATACACATCGGATCAGTAACAAAATCCTCAAAAGAGCGTGAACCGACGTACAATCGGATAGACTCGATCGCTTCATGAATATCTTCAAGATAAAGGAGAAGGTTTCTAGGCATATACAACCTCCTTCAGCACAGAATCGCGAATCCGTGGTTTTAACGTATCAGCAATAACGAGATCGGTCCTCTGCCCAAAGAGATCCTCAAGGTAAAATTTAAGATCCATCAAATTATCAAATGTTTCTTCTCCTTCCCTGAACTCGACCAGTATATCCAGATCACTGGCCGGCGTTGCTTCATCACGGGCAAACGATCCGAATATGCCAATACGAGCAACTCCGAAGGATTTCCGTATATAGTGGAGATCATGTTGCAGCCGGGTAATCGGATTCATCCTGTAATCCTATTATCATCCATATTTTTATATTTTCCGCTCATCCCCGAATCCCCCCGCCATCCACCTTCCGGGACAATCATCACAAATCGTGCACCCTCACCCGGCACCCCGTCTTCATGGATGGTGATCCCGGTAATAGCAAGAATATCCATGACAAGGAAGAGCCCAAAGCCGGTATTCTTCCCATACCCCCGCTCAAAGATATGTTCTTTCTCTTCAGAAGCTATGCCGGTTCCATCATCTTCAACTGCGATTCTGAGCGAAACCTCCTCCTCCCTGCATACAACCCTGATCTCTGTCACCCTCTCACCATGGCGAAGGGCATTATCAAAGAGGTTTTCAAAGACCTTTGGAAGCATCGGATCAGCATAGATGGCATATCCATCACATTCGCATATCAGCCGGGTACAACAGGGAGCCCTGAGAATGGAGTCGATCTCCTGCCACTGGGGCTCCAAGGTACCGAGATCCTGGTATATCCTGGTGAGCTCAATCTCGTACTGGATGTTGTCTGTCGCTCTCTTCATCTCTTCAAGATAGCGGGAGAGCTCAACATCCATTTTTTTAGGCTCTTCGCTGATTCGTATGG
>DAJQ01000037.1:6371-6518 GCA_002496395.1 Methanocorpusculaceae archaeon UBA456 | reverse complement strand
AGGACTGGGCAGACGAGATGGCCGCCCTGAGCTGAGTCCATCATAGCGAACTATCTGACAGGGCTTGCCAGCTAAGGTTGCCGTCAGATCTCATTGACAGAGCAGAGGGGCCTTACCCTCCTCTTTTCACCTCTGCCCGGCTGCAAT
>DAJQ01000037.1:0-6318 GCA_002496395.1 Methanocorpusculaceae archaeon UBA456 | reverse complement strand
ACCCGGCTGCAATCTGAGGATCTGATATGAACCGGTTATTACCCGATTATCTGTATTAAACGGAATGAACGAGAATCGTGTATGAATAAAAAAAGGTTGGCAAAATCAGTGATTTGCCTGAATATTATTTACGGACCCCGTTCCAGGAATAGATAGCGCCACTCTCGTCATTTGCGCTCTTCCATGTTCCTGTGAAGGTATTTCCGTCATCTGACAATACAAATTCCAAAGTGCCGGATGTCTCCGGGAGACCACTCTCAGACCAGGTGCCTGTCAGTTTGTTTCCTTCAACAGTACCCGTGACCGACCCTTCGAAATCATATTCGGGATTAACATAGGTTCCGGTTACCGATGAGCCTGTCTGGGTGAATGTTATGTCATCCCCTGGTACCGGGGTCGCCTGATCTGCAGATGTCCATGTTGTACTCCATACTCCTGACCAGGACTCTGCCTGGGCAACAGGTGTTTCCGGTGTTGTATCGGATGTGCTCGTGCAGCCGGCAGCCATGAGCATGAGACTGGCAAGGGCAATTAGTAGAAGACTGATTGATTTTTTCATAAAAATACCACCATCTTAATTAAGTTTGAAACGGCTAAAATGCAGACAAAACTAAGAGTAAATCAATGTGCTGAATAAAAATATATGCCTGCCTATTGATTTCTGTCAACAGTGAACAGATATGACACCATACGGAATTTCCCTGATATCTGGTGAGTACTTTGGCCGGGGTAGGGCGGCTGAATGGGAATCCTTATGCAGACGGGAACCGATTGAAGTATCATGACACAGCGGGAAGCCCCACCTCCTTCCTTTCGCATAATCCTCTCGTATGCAAAAACAATCCCAAAATCCATTTTTCTCTTCTATCTCCTCTTTCTTGCCGGGATATTCGGCCTGCTGTCCGCATTCCAGTATGCAATCCTCAGGATAATCCCAATCGAGTTCACCCTCCGGCATATCTACCTGAATGTGAACGATCCCAACCTGGCATCCATGTTTCTCAGTAATTACATGCACAACCCCCTGGATTCTGCGCATATCATGAATAACCTCTATTCAGCCTATCTTCTGATCATCTGTATCTTCATTCTCGGCATTATCATTCTGCCAGCCCTCAGGTCTCCGATGCCTCCGAAATTCTTTCCTGCGACCTTCCTCGTATTTCTTCTGGCACTTCCGTTCTCTATCTCAGGGATCTCGATCTGGTCGGCTCGTATCATGGGAAAAGAATGGTCTTCCGGATTCTCCGGGATAACCTATGCATTCCTGGGTCTTTTGTTCTTCCTGATGCTCTCGCCGGTGTACAGAACAGTACTGGAGAGCCGATCTGAGAGGATCTCACAGTCGATCTTTCTTCTTCTCACCGTAACCTTTCTGACACTGACCCTTGCCATCTGCCAGATCTTCACTGAGCTGCATCTCGGATGGGTGAATGTCTATGCCCACCTCGGAGGTTTCCTTCTGGGCCTTCTGATCTCCTCCCTCATCGGTCTTCTATTGACTGCCCGTGATCAAAGGCAGATGGTAGTTGCCGGGGTATTCATCGGATTAACTCTACTCATCCCATCGTTTTTCTGGCTCCTGATGCCGGTCTGATTCCACATTCAAGGGTATTGTGGCCGGAACAATCCTCAGCCCGGGGGTGAAGATTCTCTCAAGGACGAAAACAGCATGAAAAAAACTCTATGGGGGGGTTTGTACGTATGATGAATATGACAAGTATGAAAGATCATACGGAAAAGAGTTCACAAACAATAGAGAGAGTATCCACTCTCCTCTCCTCTCCTCTCCTCTAGACTCCTGTGTTCTGGTTTATCGGAGGATATATAATAAGAGAAGCTGTGCAGCCTGAAAGTGTTTTTTGTATGGTTTTTGAGTTTTCCACTTTGCATATGAAAGATCATACTTGTCATATAGATCATACTCCTGATCGGTACTAGAGCTTTTTTTTGAACCTAACCCGTTCAAGGGAATCCCTCCTCCTCCAAGGAGTTCTCTCAACACTACGGTACCCATCCCCTGTCAAAAAACACTCACAGACCGCACGGTAAAGGTAGATACCCCTGTCGTTGCTACCTGTTCTGCATGGAATCAGTTGCTACCGAAACAATGGCATGCCAGCAGAGTGGATCAATCGGACAGATGACCTCCCAGACGACTGCCCGGTGTTCTGAGACAGAGATGACACGAGCACGATCTGATACATCCTGTAGATCACAACCCTCCTCCTCAGCAGGGAATGGATACTCCAAAACCTCTCAGAAGGGGCGGTACCGGGTCACCTTCAGCCTTGCCCCTGCTCTTGCAGAGCCAATTGAGCTCTACCGGAAGGATGGCGGCACCCCCTCAGCCCTTGCATCCCGCCTCTTCTCCCTCTACTTTGAAGGAGGGGTCAGGGTGGATGATGACATGGCCCGTTTCTCCTTCCTTGAAGCGAAGATCGAAGAGAAACAGGTTGAGCTGAACCGCCTCTCTGCCCTCGTTTCGTCAGCCTACCAGAGGGAGGAGGAGCAGAAGAAGAAACTGTTGGCACAAGAAGAAGAGCAAAGAACGCTGATCCAGACCGAATTTGCTGATGCGACCCTCAATCCACAGGCATGGAGAACCGACCTCCGGATCGATGGTTTTGACCCGGATGCGGTGATCCGGAGCCGGGCACAGTCCCTCTCCGATCGGCTCGCGGTGCCGCTATCCGGAGTGCTCAGAATGATTGCTGAGGAGGTTCCGGGGCTTCTCCCGGTGAAGGAAGGCGTAGCCGGGATGGCTTTCGAACAGAACTGATCAACTGCCTCCTTTATGTTCAGTTTATAAAACCAAAGAACCAATTTGATTGGATTATCTATGGTGAAGATTCGTCATCTATGCTTACTCTGCCTTACACTCTTTGTCGTGTTTGCCGCAGGATGTACAACTACTGAAGAGATCGCACCTCCTGCTCCCGTTGGGGCAGAAGAGCTGACGTTCATAACAGAAGAGTATCCTCCCTTCAACTATATCGAAGACGGGGTTGTCAAAGGGATCTCTGTTGATATCCTGCTTGGAACGCTTGAAGAGATGGGATCTCCGGTAGCACGGGATCAGATCAGGGTGATGCCATGGAATATCGCCTATGAAACCGCCCTCTCAGAGAAGAATGCCGTCCTCCTCACGACAATCAGGTCTCCGGAGAGAGAAGAGCTCTTCAAATGGGTGGGACCGTTTGTATCTGTAGCCTATGGTCTCTTTGGAGAGGTGCATGAAGAATTTGAGATCTCGACTGCGGATGACCTGAAGAAGTACCGGATCGGGGTCGTGAAGGACGATTATGCAGGAATATTGCTGAAGGAGAGTGGAGTATCAGAGTCAGACATCATAGAAGCCGATGATGTACCAACACTCATCTCGCTCCTCCATGACGGGACAATCGATCTCTTCTGTTATGGAGACTTTGCCGGAAGGTACTTCATCGAAAAGGCAACTGGCAATCCTGACAATTACGGGATAATCTACAGATTTGAGGCCGATGATGTCTACTTTGCATTCAACAGGGAGACACCCAACTCTCTCGTCGAGGCATTCCAGGAATCTCTCGACACTCTTCGGTATCAGCCTGATGAGACCGGAATAACAGAATACCAGCGTATCCTCTACAGCTATATGGGCGTTTCCTACCTGCCGGATCCACCTGTCACACGAGAAGAGGTGATCGGCCTTGTCGAAATGACAGTCGATGCCATAGAGAAGGACACGCCCGGTACCCTCGCCAGGATCAATGCCGGTGAGCATCCCTTCTGGGACAGAGAGAACAGGGCACTCTATGTCTTTGTCTATGACACCAATGTGACGATCGTTGCCGAAGCCGACAACCCACGTCTTATCGGGGTGAATATGAGAGGGAAGACCGACATTGCAGGTACAGCTTTCCGCGACCAGATCACCGATATTGCCTTAGCTGAAGGTTCAGGCTGGGTTGACTATGTATGGATGATTCCGGAGAAGAACGGGATCTATCATAAATCAGCCTACTTCAAACTGATTGAGGGAAGCGATACCAATCAGTATATTGTCATCAGTGGACTGTATACTGCCAATCCAAATCCTGCCCATCAGGATTGAGACTGAATAGACAGAGGGACGTCCCTGGTGGGGGATATCCCTTCACAATTTTTTATTTATATGAAAAAACATGGGGCACCCATCATTTTCATTGTGTATGCATGTTGCCCTCGTTGGCATCATGCGTGTTTTCTCCCTTCCACGAAGTGTGCATGATTACACCCCTGCAAAAACCCGATCTTTTGCAGGGTTACAATCCATCAAAACACACACTTTATTCTTGGTAACAATCCCTCGAAAAGATACTCCTGAGATAATGCTTTTGTAAGTTTCGGCCTGTTTTTACCCATCAACGCTTCCCGTCCTGCTCCTTCTGAGGTGTATATGCCTCCATTCGTCCTTCGGAATGGAGCTTCTCAAGGATCTCCGGGATTGCCGATGCGAGTTTCTGGGCAGCCGAGTGCGACATAAAGATCCGGGTGCCTTTGATCTTCATTCTGCCATCCTCTCCCCTGATCCCCGGCATCTCGAGGAAATCTATTGAGATATCCCGGTGGCTGGCCTGCACATAGGCGAGATTTGAATACGCAGTGGATGAGATGTCGATGACCGGATCCTCCTGATTGAATGTGTAGAGTCTGCTGAGATCGAGTGTTCTTCCGCCATCACCGGTCTGTCTTTTATCTTCTTTCAGGGCCTCCCCTTTCACCATCTCACCTCTCAACTCTTCTCCTCTCTTCTTCTCAGTCATCTCTTCCTCCTGCAAAATCCGCTTTCTTCCCTGGCTATCATACAATCACGGAGATGAGTGTATGTCTCCTTCTACTCTCCTCAGAATTATCGTCAGTGATGACGCCCGGCCCGGCCTTCCACCCATCTGAAGTGGCGATCGCCTTTGGTTCATACTCCTCCCTGAGCCTTGAGTTATAATAGTCCGCAACTGCCATATCCATGCAGTCTGTTCCATCCCGGTCATCAAGCATCGCATATGCGAGGAAGGAGAGTGCGGCAAACTTCTTTGACCCCACTCTTACTCTGTAGACTGGATGTTTCCCCTCCACACTCTTCTCGATCAGCCCGAGTTTCATTAGTTTCTTCAGGATAAGATAGATCGATGCCTCGGATTTTCCGGTGATGTCAGCGAGATATTTTGGCCGGTAATCCATTGTCGGATCGGCAACCAGCTCTTCGACTACCTTTGCGATAGCAGTATCTCCAAACAGACCGCCATAGGGCTCATCAAGGTACATCTCTTCATCCTGCGAGAGTATCAGGGGGTCATTGTTAGCATCCCTGCCAGTCTCTTTTTTAGCATCGGTTTTCATCACCCTCTCTATCATATCTCTCCCTCCTCTCCCGTCTTCTGTATGTAGTGTAGAATGTTGACAATAAATAATTATTGGTATCCCTTAAAATTTTAGAGCTTCTTCCAGTGCCTGTGATGAGGCACCTCCACATCATAATATGTCATCCATCGATCCGCCCATGGAGTATCAACCAGTTTAATCACTTTCTTTCCATTTCCCATCTCTCCAATGCGAATCCTCTCAACTCCCATCTGTTTGATGAACACCTTCGCAGTGAAGCCATTCTCTTCGCATTTTCGCTCACAGTCCGAAATCCTTCGAATAGCTCCCCGCTTCTTCAACCATCCAAGAAAAATAGCTCGGCAAGCCCGGGATCCGGTCCCTCTGGCATATGATCTGATCGGCTCAATTGGTACAAATAGTTCTTTTGGAGAATTATCTGCTTTGCTTTCATTCCATGACATACAAATGAACGTCCCTATGATTACATCCCTCATCCACACCAACCCTCACACAGCCATCATCACTCCACAAACCTCATCTCCGATCAGGTAAAGATCACCTCCTATGCCAACCTTTGTCCATATCGATATCGCAGCAGAGAATGTCGAACGTGCAAAAACATTCTATGAGACGATCTTCGGCTGGGAAATCTTCTCACCACCCGGCTATCCCGGCTATTATCTCTTCGAGACAACCGGGGAGACAGCAGATGCACACAACAGCCCCGCCCCGGCCATCGGCGGCGGACTTGGGAAGCGGGAAGCACCGGGGCAGCGAATCACCTGCTTTATCTGGGAGAACTCCATCGCCGGGTACCTTGAGAAGATCGTGGCGATGGGGGGTAAGCTCACGATGCCATATACAGAGCATCCTGGATATGGTGTCCTTGCCAACTGCGAGGACTGCGAGGTGAACCCGTTTGGTCTCTTTGAGGAGAGCAGGAAGTAGCCTTACGATCATAACAGCAGAAAG
>DAJQ01000019.1:136598-137201 GCA_002496395.1 Methanocorpusculaceae archaeon UBA456 | reverse complement strand
TCCTGTTAAGTCAGGCAACGAGCGAGACCCACGCCAACAGTTGCCAGCATGATCTCCGGATTGATGGGGACACTGTTGGGACCGCCTCTGCTAAAGGGGAGGAAGGAATGGGCAACGGTAGGTCAGCATGCCCCGAATTATCCGGGCTACACGCGGGCTACAATGGATGGGACAATGGGTTTCGACACCGAAAGGTGAAGGTAATCTCCTAACCCCACCCGTAGTTCGGATTGCGGGCTGCAACTCGCCCGCATGAAGCTGGAATCCGTAGTAATCGCGTCTCACGATGGCGCGGTGAATATGTCCCTGCTCCTTGCACACACCGCCCGTCAAACCACCCGAGTGGGGTCTGGATGAGGCGGCAGTTTACGCTGCTGTCGAATCTAGGTTCCGCAAGGGGGGTTAAGTCGTAACAAGGTAGCCGTAGGGGAATCTGCGGCTGGATCACCTCCTAATGATCACTTTTCGAACACTCAGCGGTCGTTCAATGAACCGTATAATTGCCAATACCAACAGGAATTAGGGCTCATAGCTCAGTTGGAAGAGCGCGGCGTTTGCAACGCCGAGGCCAGGGGTTCAAATCCCCTTGGGTCCACTACCCTC
>DAJQ01000019.1:135450-136563 GCA_002496395.1 Methanocorpusculaceae archaeon UBA456 | reverse complement strand
ACTTAGTATCTGAACCTGGTCTATATGCCGGTTAGTGGATGGCTCGGTTCGAGAGCTGATGAAGGGCGTGCCAAGCAGCGATATGCTCCGGGAAGGTGCAGGGAGCCTGTGATCCGGAGATCCCCGAATAGGACATCCCGATACTTCGGTATCAATCCGTTGAGGATGGGGAACGCCCCGAATTGAAACATCTTAGTAGGGGCAGGAAAAGAAATCAACCGAGATGTCGCGAGTAGAGGCGATCGAAAACGACACAGTTCAAACCGAATCCCTTTGGGGAGATGTGGTGTTGTAAGCCTCCCGTCTGGTGCAGATATCTCAAACGGAAGTCACCTGGAATGGTGTTCCTGAGAGGGTGAAAGACCCGTACGTATACCGATATCTGTTCCTGGGAGTGTCTTGAGTAGTGCGGGTCGGAATTCTCGCATGAATCCGGGGGTCATCAACCTCCAAAACTAAATACTTCTCGAAACCGATAGCGAACTAGTAGCGTGAGCGAAAGCTGAAAAGTATCCCTAAAAAGGATGTGAAAAGCGCCTGAAACTAACCGGTGACAGTGTGTTATGGCATGCAAGGAACTTCTGCGCGAAAGAACCCGTCGCGAGGCGGTAGTATGGGCGACAGTTGCCGATGTCATAACGTACGTTTTGAAGAACGGGCCAGAGAGTTTATTCTATAGGCGAGGTTAACCCGGAAGGGGAGCCGAAGCGAAAGCAACAGGTTCGTAGCATTTATGCATGGAACGGCGTATTCAACGTGCGTGGAGTCTATAGGGTAAGACCCGAAACCCGGTGATCTATGCGTGGGCAGGTTGAAGCGTGCCGAAAGGTGCGTGGAGGACCGCAGGCGGTTTTGATATGCAAATCATTCGCGTGACCTGCGTATAGGAGTGAAAGATTCATCGAACCGGGAATCAGCTGGTTCCCCTCGAAACATGCCGCAGCATGACCTCGTCGGAGATGGTTGGTGAGGTAGAGCACTGATTGAGGATCCCGGGGGAGAAATCCCTCGCTCTTCTGTCAAACTCCAAACTCCCCAACGTCTGAGATGACGGGTAGTCCGGACTACGGGGTAAGCTTGTAGTCCGTAAGGGAGACAACCCAGACCGTGGTT
>DAJQ01000019.1:0-135445 GCA_002496395.1 Methanocorpusculaceae archaeon UBA456 | reverse complement strand
CCTTTAAAAAGTGCGTAACAGCTTACCAGTCAAGGTTTGGGGCGCAGAAAATGGACGGGGCTAAAGCCTACTGCAGAGACCACGGCGCACCGGTTAACCCGGTGATCGCGTAGAGGGGCGTTCTGCATGGACAGAAGCAGGGGCGTAAGGTCCTGTGGACCGTGCAGAAATGAGAATTCTGGCAGTAGTAGAAGCATAGAACGGTGAGAATCCGTTCCGCCGAAAGGGCTAGGTTTCCTCGGCAATGTTCGTCAGCCGAGGGTTAGTCGGTCCTAAGATGTGCCGTAACTCGAGCATGTCAACAGGGAAACAGGTTAATATTCCTGTACCATACATTCGTAGTCGTAAGACCCTGACGCTTCGGGATATACCATGCGAAATTGTCGTTTCGTTCAAGCGTTCAAAGCGGTGGAGTACCGTCATGGTGAGAAACCGCAGAAGACGTGATGAGGTAACATGGTCAACTCCTGGAGCCCGTGAAAAAGGGAGTGTATGTCCGTACTGAGAACCGACACAGGTGCCCCTGGTTGAAAAGACCAAGGCGTATCGGAGCTAATTGTGGTAAGGGAACTCGGCAAAATGGCCCCGTAACTTCGGGAGAAGGGGTGCCTGCCTGGTGATCAGGCAGGTCGCAGTGACCAGGGAACTCCAACTGTCTAATAACAACACAGCAGACTGCAACTCCGTAAGGACTCGTATAGTCTGTGAATCCTGCCCAGTGCGGGTATCTGAACACCGAGTACAATCGGACGAAGGACCCGTAAACGGCGGGGGTAACTATGACCCTCTTAAGGTAGCGTAGTACCTTGTCGCTTAATTGGCGACTTGCATGAATGGAACAATGAGAGTTCTACTGTCCCTACCACAAATCCGTTGAACCTTTTATCCTAGTGCAGAAACTAGGGACTCCTGATGGGAAGTGAAGACCCCGTGGAGCTTTACTGCAGCCTGTCGTTGTAGTACGGTATTGCATGCGCAGAGTAGATGGGAGATGTTAATCCGTTCCTTCCGGGGAACGGGGAGTCAACAATGAGACACCATCCTTGCTCTGCTGTACTACTCACTCTTCTTGAATGAAGAGGACATCGGTAGGTGGGCAGTTTGGGTGGGGCGCCACACCCTCGAAAAAATATCAAGGGTGCCCTAAGGTCAACTCATGTGAGTCAGAAACTCACAGAAGAGTGTCAAGAGCATACGTTGGCCTGACGCTATGACGCAAAGCAAGTCATGGCGAGAGGAAACTCGGGTCTAACGAACCAATACGCCCTGTTGATGAGGGCTATTGACTACAGAAAAGCTACCCCGGGGATAATAGAGTCGTCGCCGGCAAGAGCACATATCGACCCGGCGGCTTGCTACCTCGATGTCGGTTCTTTCCATCCTGGCCGTGCAGCATCGGCCAAGGGTGAGGTTGTTCGCCTATTAAAGGAGATCGTGAGCTGGGTTTAGACCGTCGTGAGACAGGTCGGTTACTATCTATCAGGAGTGTTCGGAGTCTGAGGGCAAGAAAGAAATAGTACGAGAGGAACTTTCTTTCGTCGCCTCTGGTGTATCGGTTGTCCGACAGGGCAGCGCCGAGCAGCTACGCGGCAAGAGATAAAAGCTGAAAGCATCTAAGCTTGAAACTCAGCCTGAAAAGAGACTCCGTTATAGGGCACGGGTAAAAGACCCGGTTAATAGGCCCGGGATGTACGCACGAAGGCAACGACGTGTTGAGTCCGGCGGGTACTAACGCCCAAATCCAGGAACGTCACTAAGCTAATGTTGAACCCAGACGAAATCCAGATGCAATACCTTAACTATGTGCAGAGTGTAAGTATATACTCCAACATGACACAGCGCCAAGGTGGCGGAGCGGCCACGCGGCTGACTGCAGATCAGCTACACCCCAGTTCAAATCTGGGCCTTGGCTTGTGGTAATGGCGGCCATAGCGGTGGGGATACACCCGGACTCATTCCGAACCCGGCAGTTAAGTCCACCTGCGTCGAATATTGTACTGAGGTACGAGAGTCCTCGGGAACTATTCAACGCTGCCAATACCACCCCCCTAGTATGAAAAACACTACTCTTCTCAGATTATTAACACAGGACGCCTGCGTCTGAGTGTTCTCTCTTCTCAGGACAACCATGATTGCGTATGCCGGAATGACGGATGCAATACCTGGGACTCCAATATCGAGGCTGAAAAACACTGCCTGGAAAAGAAAAGAAAGAGGGGTCGTTTTGTTTTGGGTTCAGCGGTAAACCCTGACCAGAGCACGGGATCAATGAAGCGGAACTCCCGTAATTCTCCGGCATATACTACTCAGACTTGAGGGTATATAAATAAAAGGAGCGGGGTGCGAAAGTGAAAGTTGTACTGTATATGTTTTGGGATCAATGATGGTACATGCCTGAATATTCAATGATCCGGTAGAATAGCGCATTATTTCATCCCGGATGCATACTCTTCAAGGTACCTGGCAGCCAGATCATATGCCTCTAGCACCTGTGCCTTATCTATTCCCGGCACTCCGCAGGCAACAAGGTGGATCATCTCTGTTGTGAGCGTTATCTTTGTTGTATCCGAGTCGCGATAGGGATAGATGGCGATGATATCATTCTCATCCACCAGAATAACCTGGTTCTTCTGCAGGATAACCGGTTTCTTCATCCCGATTCCAAGGAACTCCTCCCCCTCCACGGCAAATCGCATGGTCAGATCGCCGTTTAAGAGATCGGCATCGAATGCAGCAAGAGGGATGCCGGATCGGATCGATGCCAGGTTATAGGCATCAACTGCGCAATTGATGGTGGGTAGCGGCTTTCCTGCAAGCACCCTCCGCACGAGGGCCTCTGATGCGGGCCGGGTCTTTGTGGGGTCGACCCCGACACTCCAGAAGAAGTCCCGGTATGCCCGGAAGAGGGGCTCGTCCCTGACACCATCCAGTGTATACCGCTCCTGTACCCATCCATTGATCTCATCTGCCCGGGCTTTGATCCGGGAGCTACCCACTTCAATAGTAAGAGGTCCGATCCTGCCTTCAGCAACGAAAAGTCCGGGGAAGGCATTGAGGATATCCGTCTGCATTTCCATGATTGGTACTTTTCCGACTGGAATGATAAAGTGTTTCCTCAGTTACAGTCCCCTTTTTGCCCCATCACCCTGCATCTTTTCCTTTCTGTGGCATTTCTTCTTCCGGATCACGGGGAGATTAATACTTTCATCGTATGGAAGAACGGACGCCCTTCTTTTGCCAGTGTTCGGAGGATATAGATCGGCCTGAGGTAAAATTCACGGTACGCCCTCCTCTGGATGCTCCGGATCTCATCAAGCGTAAGGCTCATCGTCTCCACAATTGGTGAGAAGAGATCGAACCTCGACCAGTCCTCCCCAAACCCGCCGGATTCCTGTACGTTTCTATAGTATTCCGTTCCGGGATAGGGCGTTGCGACTGAGAAAAGGGCATAGCTTGCCCGTATGCTCTTCACCAGTGAAACGCTCTTCTTCGCCGTCTCTTTCGTTTCTCCAGGCAGCCCGATTGCAATTGACGCTATCGTTCTCATCCCTATATCATATGCTGTGTCAAATACGGTCATGATCTGTTCAATCCTGGTTCCTTTCCGGATAATGTCCAGAATTTCCTGTTCCCCCGACTCCACCCCGATGAAGAGGGTCTCGCATCCAGCCTTCTTCATCAGCCTGATAAGATCAGAATCGATCCGGTCAACACGGGCAGTACAACCCCACTCGATATCAAGATCCTGCTCAATTAGCAGGTTGCAGAACTCTTCCACCCAACCGGGTATCAGAGTGAAGGTGTCGTCCATGAATGCGATCATCGAGATCCCAAGTGTCTCCTGAATATGGCGGATTTCATTCACGACATTTTGAGGAGAGCGTTTGCGTATTCTTTTACCGTGAAGTGCGGATGATGCGCAGAACGAGCATTGCATTGGACAACCCCTGCTACAGATCATGGTTGCAATCGGCATATTGACATCGAAGATCCGGTAGTTCTCTTTGGGAAGGAGATGGCGGGCGGGATAGGGCAATGCATTCAGATCCTGGATACGGGGTCTGTCCCCATTTTCGATAATCTCCCCACCTGATCGGAAGACGAGTCCCTGTACAATATTCAGGTCAGTTCCGTTTTTTAGAGCCTTATATAAATCGAGAAATGTGTATTCACCTTCTCCTTTAATTATTAGATCAATCGAACTGTTCTCCCGGAGAATGTCATTGTGCATAAAAGTGGCATGAGGCCCACCAAGAACGATTGAATGTTGTGATACACGTCTGACCGCCTCTGCTGACTGGAGTGCCTCGGCAATGAGTGGCGTGGTAGCTGTAATCCCGATGAGAAACGGATCTATCTCTCTTACCTTCTCTTCAATATCACGGTAATCGCTGTCATCTGCTGCACAGTCCATCACCTCGACTGATATCCCGTTCTGCTCCAGAACTGCGGCAATATAGAGAATTCCAAGAGGCGGAATTCTGATATTCAAATACTTCTTGTACTTGGATTTCTGATCAGGGGGATTGATCAGGAGGACATCAACGGTCATTAGTGGTTGTGTAATTACTATGTTTGTATTTAAATGCAGTGATTGCGATAGGCATAGAATTCATTAAATCTCTTCGAACTGCGAGTATCTATGATGAGAAACGATATGCCCGGCTGAATCATCCTGCACCGTCAGTCTATTGACTGGTGCGGGTGAATTGTTAGAGTACTATGACTGAACCCATAAAAATCGGGATTATCATATGCGACCGCTACCGGAGTTGTGCCGGTGGTAAATGTCTGAGATCCCTGCGTAACCGTGAAGGGGCGTTCTCTGTGTATAAAAATCAGGACGTGGAGATTGCAGGCTATGCAAGCTGCGGGGGGTGCCCGGGTGGCAATGTCGAGTATGCCCCTATGGAGATGAAGAAGAATGGTGTTTCGGTCATCCATCTCGCAACAGGCATGATCGTCGGCTATCCGCCCTGCCCCCGGATCAGGTACTTCACCGAATTCATCAGGGAGAAGTATGGTATGGATGTGGTCGTTGGTACGCACCCGATTCCTGAGAATTATCTCACGACCCACACGGCGCTCAAGACCTGGGACTCAAAGCTCTGGCAGGAGCTTATTGCTCCAACACTCTCAGACGAGGAGACAAGAAAGGCCTATGATTAGGCTCTCCTCCTGTTCTTTTCTTCATCAACCCGCGGCTGTTTCCGAAAGACCATTCCCTGGAAGATTGCAATCCTGTTCTCATGCTCATCGGTGATGATGACTGTGTAGGATCCGAGCTTTGGGTTTTTCGCAAATTCTTCTGCAACGGCTATCAGTCGTCCCTCCCGTGCGGCGGTGAGGTATGAGATGGAAGCGTTGATTGCCGCCGCCGGTATGCCGTGTGAATTGGAGGCGATGGCAAATGCACAGTCCGCAAGTGTAAAGAGAGCCCCTCCGTGGACTGTGCCATGGCTGTTTCTGTGCCGGTCATGGATCTGCATGGAGACAACAGCCCGCCCCGGGGAGACTTCGATGAGTTCAACTCCATTCTCCCGGGCATAAGCATCAGCGGTGAAGAAGCGTTCTGCATCATCGGCGAATGGCATAGATGATGTGTGGATTTTACGAGGAAAAAGGTATGGATTGGATACATTTTCGCAGGACTATAATCAGATCCCCATCTTCGAAACGTGATTGAGGATTGTCCCTTGTTTGGTGATCTCAGATCCAACGGCGAACATGCTGTTTATATTCTCTGTACTCTTCGCCAAATGTCTCCTCCAGTCTTTGTTCTTCCTCTGGAATGAAGAGCAGTTCAATAATGACAATGAAAAGGGCCGTGCATATGAAAGGGACCGGGGTTCCCATCACCATGGCGCCCCCTATGAGTATTGCTGCCATGGCCAGATAGATTGGATTCCGGCTGATGCGAAATGGACCGCTGGTTATCAGGACAGCCGGGGACTCGTAGGGGGATAATGTTGTTCTGTTCCGCAGGAACAGGGCGCGGCTCCGGAAGGCTAGCAGCAGGCCAGCTCCGATGATAAGTATCCCAACCAATATGAAGGGTGCGTGAAGAAGGACCCTAAACGGGAAGATAAAATGAGACAAAATGGACAGGATGAGCAGAATGAGGAAATAACCCTGTCCATCAGCAAACGATCGCGCTTTCTCCCGGAGTCCCGCCACCATATTCAGGTATTAGATCCTTCCGGGTGATTATCGTTTTCTCATGGTCACGGCCATGGGCACTTCCCAACAATTACGAGTGGCCCGATATCGCCTTCTGCAACGACGAGTCCGGGGAAGGCGGCGAGGATATCCGTCTGCATCTCCATATCTGGTACTTCCGGGTGGAATCCTAATAAGCATCTCTCTGATCACTTCAGAACCATTTATCTCTCAACACGCCTACCTGCCCACTATGGAGGAATGGTCGTCCCGCCTCGGCTTCATCCTTG
This sequence comes from Methanocorpusculaceae archaeon UBA456, assembly GCA_002496395.1. Taxonomy (GTDB): domain Archaea; phylum Halobacteriota; class Methanomicrobia; order Methanomicrobiales; family Methanocorpusculaceae; genus Methanocalculus. The sequence goes on along the minus strand of DAJQ01000019.1, from coordinate 128,996 downwards.
CTGCAATAGGATCGGCCGTTGGCATCGGGAATATCTGGCGCTTTTCAACCGTCGTCGGCCAGAACGGTGGCGGCGCATACCTGATTCCGTACCTCGCCGCCGTCTTCCTCATCGGCCTTCCACTGATGATCCTGGAGTTGCAGGCGGGCCAGCGGACCCGGAGCACAGTGATTGCTGCCTTTAACAAAGCCGGTGGCCTGCGTGGAAGAAGAGAGGGGGAGGGAAACGGAGAGGCAGGAACCGCCCGCTCACCGGTGAGGTTTGCCGGCTGGATCATCTGTTGCGTGATGACCGGGATCTTCTCCTATTATCTTGTTATAACCGGCTGGACCTTTGGGTACCTTGCTTTCTCTGTCACCGGTACAATTGAGCCGTTCTCAGCATTCACCGGCTCCTACCTTCCGATCCTCTTCTTCATCTTCTCCGGTCTCCTCTGCGGGCTCATCATCTCATCCGGGGTCAGGAAGGGGATCGAACGTACAACTAACCTGCTTGTTCCCCTCATCTTTGTTCTCCTTGCTGCGATGATCTTCGTCGCCGTCCGCCTCCCCGGAGCAGATGCAGGCCTTGCCTTCCTCTTCACCCCAGACTTCTCGGTCCTCTCCGATCCCCTCATCTGGGGAGCAGCCCTTGGGCAGGCATTCTTCTCGCTCTCGGTCGGGTACGGGACCCTCCTCACCTATGGTGCATATCTCGGATCCGCAGAGAAGATCCCCGCTTCGGCTGCCATCGTCACCATCGCTGATATCGTCGTCTCCCTGCTTGCAGGGATAATCATCTTCTCGATCGTCTTTGCCTTTGGACTTGAACCGGCAGCAGGACATGAACTTGTCTTCACCACCCTCCCCTATGCCTTCGAAATGATGCCTCTTGGAGCGATTGCCGCTGTTATCTTCTTTGCCATCGTCTTCTTTGCCGCGATCAGCTCGGGCATCTCCTTCATTGAGGTCCCAACAGCCGCCCTCGCCGAGACGTTTGGACAGTCGCGGAAGAAGATGGCGGCCCTTGTCACAGGTATTGCCATCCTCGCAGGGCTTCCTGCTGCTGCAAGCTATACTCCGCTTACACTCTCGATACAGGGAATCCCGATCCTTGATGCAATGGATGAGGTCTTTGGGACAATCGGCCTCTCGATCACCTCGCTCCTGATCGCAATCACCTTCTCCTGGTTCTTTGATCCAAAAACCTTCTGGGGCGATCTCTCAGGACGGCACCCTCTTATCCGGGCACTCCCCTTCCTCTGCAAGTATGTGATCCCGGTGGCACTTGTGATCACCACAACATTCAGGATTGTTGCACTCTTCTAAAAAGTCACTCATGACCCAATAGGGGTCACATGCAATAGATGAAAACTGGTGAGTAATCATTAAGTTTCCTTAGTTGTATCACCTCTTGGGGATGACAAGACCTATCTTTCTTTGGGCCATCTGAGCCCGTGAAAAAGTCTGGTCTTATTTCTTCGAACATGCAATTGTGCTTCGAGCACGTATATCAGAGTGACCACATATTCTGTCATCCCCACACTAATGGAGGTGATACACAATGTTTCCTCGAGTCGATAGCGCCTGTGGCATTGATGTCCATCGGTCAAAACTCACGGCCACTATCATTGATGCTTCTGGTTCTTATGAGACAAAAAACTATTCCACCCAACTTCCTGATCTGATCAGGTTACGTGATTGGATTGTTGAGAATAACTGTTCTCGTGTGCTTATGGAGGCAACGGGCGTCTACTGGGTGCCGGTTTATACCATACTTGAACCTGCTGTACCAACGTTTGTTGCAAATCCCTACTTCATTAAATACGTCCCCTCTTCAAAGACAGATACCAAAGATGCGGTATGGATTGCTGAAATCTGTTTGGACGGTCACTTCAAAGCTTCGTATATTCCTGATGAGAGAGTTCGAGATTATCGTGATCTCTGCCGTTCCTATAAGAATTTAGTGAAAGAACGAACACGATATAGAAATCGAATCCACACCATTCTCTCACGGGCAGGTATTCGGATCACCCCGGTCATTTCCGATCTCTTTGGTAAGAGTGGTCTCATCATTCTTGACGGACTGCTCAAGAGAAAGACATTTGATGAGATATTTGCACAACTATCTCATCCCAGCATCGTGAAGAAGAGAGAGAAGATTGAAGCTGCTATTTGCGGGGAATTAACGGAGAACGATATATTTGGCATTCAGTCTGCACATCGCATGCTTCAGGAGATCGAGAAGGAGATAGATATCCATCTATCACGTATGGTTGACCTGTTCGAGAATGATTCAGAGCAGATCAAAATCCTTCTCAGCGTTCCAGGAATTCAACTTCAGTCAGCATCGATGATGCTTGCTGAAATTGGTGATGTAACCCGATTCCCCTCAGCCAAACAAATAGTGCGCTATGCAGGTCTTGATCCACGTGTTTCTGAATCTGCCGGTAAAACACGGATGGGATCCATTAGCAAACAAGGGAACAAACATCTCAGAACATATCTGGTCGAGTGCGCTTCAGCGTTGTCCAGAAGCAAGGATAATATGTTTCGTCAGTTCTATGAGCGGATTAAACGGAAGAAAGGGCATAAGCAAGCAGTCGTTGCGGTGGCTCGAAAGTTGCTGACCATCATCTATCATTTGCTTACAAACAAGGAGATGTATGAAGATCCACTTATGACAAAACCAAAGCAAATCAAAATACCAAAGCTCAAAACACGCCAACCCATCGACCTTACCAATGCATCTCAGATGCTCAGGAGTGTGATGGCGAGGATTGCAGTAAAGACAAAAACAATTGATGTATATTCACACACTTAAGTGACAGATGACATTGATTTAAAAAGGAGGTGATGTTTTCATATCAGACAAAAAAGTGTTGCGAGCGGTTCCTGCCCCCTCTACTTCTCTCCACTCACAACGAGCCCATAGGGATGCGCAATGACCTGCAACCTTGAAAACCCGATATCTTCCAGCAGCGTCTCCAGCTCTTCCTGTGTATATGATGCCCGGACAGATGTTTCAAAACCCTTCCGGATCTCCGGCTCAAGACAGGAGTCCCGCATGTACCCAAATATCTCCGGTGAGAGATCACGGCGGAGATCGCTTACGAACAGACCTCCACCAGGCCTGAGTACCCTCAGCATTTCGGAAAAGACCTGCACTGCATCCTCCCATTCATGCAGTGACCCATTGGAGAAGGCGCAGTCAAAGGTGTTATCGGAAAACGGCATCGAAAGGGCATTTCCCTCTGTATAGACCGCACGATCCGAGAGCCGGTATTCCCGGGCATTTCTCTCTGCAATGGCAATCATTGCAGGGCTGATCTCAAGGCCGGTTAGATGGCTCTCCTTTGTGTGTCTGAGCCATTCGAGGCCGAGATAGCCTGGTCCCGGTCCGACTTCAAGTGCATGATCCCCTGCCTGTGTACACTCTGTAAGCTCATGTACCGGGAGATGCCCTTCGTCACGGAGTCCTCTCTGCATCCGGTCATATTCTTCTGTTGTTCCCTCATCCTGAATACCATCAGAGGTTTCAGGAATCCTTGATTCAACGATCGGTGTGGTGTTCATCCTGTCTCCTTTCCATCCTGCCGATGCATACCTTGCATCCACCGCCTCTTCAAGCCGTATCAGCCGCCCATCTCTTTGGAATATCAGTGGAACCCGTTCAAAGCCAGTCTCTCTCCTGAGCGACTGGATTGAGGCGGATAGCGAACCGCTGTCGGATACCCCGGTAAAGCGGGCACAGAGATCTGCAAAAAGCAGTTGTTCATCTGCGCTCAGGTGTGCCATCCGTGACTCAAGGAAACCAAACAGCTTCTCTTCGGTATGAAGAATCCACTCTTCAGGCTGGGACATAACTCTGCAAAAGTACTATATTGGATAAAGGGCTAATATATGTACAGGAATCTCCGATCAGAGATTCCAGCGGTGTTATTATGGTTCAGAATAAAGGCTTCAAACCATACCATCAGGGACAAACCTTTCTGCTCTCTCTCTCTGTTGAAGAATTTGTTCCGGCACATCACAGCGCTCGGATCATCAGTGCTGTTGTTGACAAGATAGATCTCACTGATCTTTACAATACATATACCATAACTGTCGGTCAGAATGCGTTTGATCCTCGAATGCTGGTCAAAGTACTCTTTTACTCCACATTCCAGGGTGTATTCAGTAGCAGAGAGATTGAAAACAACCTGCATACCGACACCGCCTACATGTACCTCGCCGCAATGCAGAAGCCAACGTACCGAACCATCAGCCGTTTCCGAACCCGTTTCTTTGATGAGCTTGTCCCCCTCTTTGAACAGATCATCACGATCTGCAAAGATCTCGGATTGATCGGTCTGAACCATATCGCCTTTGATGGTTCAAAAGTCAAAGCAAACGCTTCTTCAAGGAAATCGGTGACACAGGAACAACTCCAGCGCAGGATTAGAAAGCTCCTTGGCAAAGCGAAAAGGACAGATAACGAAGAGGACGAGTTATTTGGAACCGGTTCTCCGTTCACCATCCCCCAAGAATGTGCAGATGATCCCGACCTGATGAAGAAGATTGAGGCACTTGCCTCTGCATACAACCAGCTTGGTGCATCCGGTGAAAAACGCATCAACCTCACCGATGAGGATGCACACCTTATGAAAAGCAAACAGTCCTGTATTGCTGCATATAATATGCAGACAGCCGTGGATGATACGGCCAATATCATCGTTGCTATCGATGTCACGACCGAAGAAACTGATTATCATCAACTCATTCCAATGGTCGAACAGGTTGTGAAGAATACTTCCAGTGAACCATCTGTTATCAGTGCTGACCCCGGTTATGCCACCTTTGAAAATTATGCTTTCCTGAAAGATAATGGATTATTTGGCTTGATTCCTGACAGCATGCATTTTATTGACACGCATGGAAGGCCGAAATACTATCCGAAGTCGCGGTTCAGATATGATCTTGAAAACGACTGGTATACCTGTCCTGCCGGAAGGAGAATGCATTATGTCAGGATTCAGAAGGATAGCAAAAGCCAACCATTACGGCTTTATCGTGGTAATTGCGCCTGGTGTCCACTCCATTTGAGTTGTACAAAAGCATCACAGCGATCAATCACCAGACATCCCCAGGAGATGCTGAAAGACGAGATGAGAGCGCAGTTGGCAACGTCTGAAGGGAAGAAGGAGTATGCGAAGCGAATCACTGTGGCTGAAGCACCGTTTGGAAACATGAAGGTAAATAAAAGGTGGATTCAGGTGAGTCACCGGGGTAAGAAGAAGGTGAAAGGCGAATGCATTCTTCATGCAATTGGACACAATCTTGGTGTCATCTGCAAACGTGTGACGATTGATCAGGTTCAGAACCTTGGCTCGATCAATGGTTTGAGGCCACTCTCTCGGCAATCTGCGAATGAGGGATCTTTTTCATCGTTTTTATCCAGCGAACAGTCTGCTTTGGTTTCCCCCTGTGAGGCATATCACCAGTATGAGTGGTGGGGGATCAGATGTGGTGAACCGGGATGGATTGCTGGGGTCACGTGCTCATGACAAAAATGAGGGTTGTGTCCCAGCCTGTCTTCACCCTTTTCGGTTGGCACAACTATGAGACTCCTCCGGTTCTGTGGATCCTGAACCCGCCTGACAAATCCTTCCCGCTCGAGATAATTCACCAGATCCGTTGCGGAACTTGGTGTGATATCCAGCAGTCCGGCAATGTCTCCCATACATACCTTTGAGAAATACGCAGAATACAGCACTTCAATCCCCCCGGGGCTGAGCAGGTTTTTTCTTCCTCTGTCTTTCCCGAAGATCATGTTGATTGCGATTGATACAAATCCCAGGGAGAGCCTGATTCGTGCAGTTGGATCCATGATCCTTCTCATATTGGTCCTCCTGCTATCTTAATATTACGGATATCCGTAATATATTCTCATCCTCATTATGAACTCCACGAGCACCATGACCGGTTGCATGGCTTACAACAGGTTACTGAACCGGGAATATACCTGCGGAGGTCGATAGACGTGCCATTCTCCGCAATCTTCTCAAGCCAAAACCATGATCTCATGGGTGATCGACTCATCCACAGAATCCTCCCAGCACTTGACATAGATCTCTGCCTGAATCTCCCTTACCACATGGGTGAGCCCTTCCCGCTCGAAGGTGATCGTGATCATACCGTGCTGTGCCTCCCCCACTCTTACACATAGCACACTTCATCCCCGATCTTCTCAAAATCTGGTGCTCTTCTATGATAGCTTAATTATCATCCGAGCGAAAATCAAAGCATGTATAATGTTAAAACCGGTGTCATACTGGCTCTTATCTTCGTGACCTTCATCACTGCAGCAGGATGTACTGATCCCACCCCTCACCTTTCTGAGGATGGTGAAACGGATTATCCGATAGATTCTCAGGTTCTGACAACAGTTGACAGAACCGTTCTTCCTGTCCCCGTCCCATCAACATCGCCTGCCCTGCGTCCGGAGCAGATCGAAAGCTTTTCAGAATATGGATATGGGGTCTGGGAGTTTGGTGAAGGGCTCGCATATGAGAAGAGACTGGATCTGATGCTCGATGGATACACTCCTGCATCAGATACCGATACAGAGAAATTGTTGTCCTTCTTTGCCATGACCGATATCCATCTCACCGACAAAGAATCTCCTGCCCAGGCGATCTATTACGGCTATAAATGGGGTGTCATATCAGGATACTCTCCCGCCATGCTGTATAACATCCATCTCTTCGATGCAGCAGTCCAGACAGCAAATGCCCTTCATAAAGAGAATCCATTTGACTTTGGTATATTCGTTGGTGATGCAATTAACAGCGGCCAGTACAATGAACTGCGATGGTATATCGATGTACTTGACGGCAGGAGAATCACCCCCTCCTCCGGTGACAGGAATGATCCAATCCCCGGCCCTCTCAATGATTACCAGGACGAATTCAAAGCAGCAGGGCTTGATGAATCGATCAGCTGGTATCAGGTTCTCGGCAATCACGATCACTTCTGGATGGGTCTCTTCCCTCCGGATGAGTATGTCAAAAGTGCCATGACCGGCACTGAAGTGCTCGAATTAGGAAATATTTTATACGACCCTCTCCGCCTGCAAAGCCGTGGTTACTATATGGGAGCAATCGATGGTCGGACACCATATGGTGATATTATCGGTGCAGGACCAGTCGCCAGCTTCCCTGATGGTCCCCCGACAGTCCCGGGCGATAACGATCGCCGTTTCCTCTCAAGAACAGAGTGGATCAGTGAATTTTTCAACTCCTCTTCAAACCCACAAGGGCATGGATTCAGCCAGTCCGCCAGAACAACGGGATTTGCCTGTTATTCATTCGAACCCGGATCAGATATCCCGATAAAGGTCATTGTGCTTGATAATACCCAAAGGGACGATGACCCAAGTGAAAACAGCTCCGGTTTTGGCTCTATCGATCAGGAGCGGTATGACTGGCTGGTACAGGAACTTGACGATGGTCAGGCTGAAGGAAAGCTCATGATCATCGCAGCCCACATCCCGATAGTCATCAAAGAGAATGAAGATAGTCTCAGTTCGTTAATGAAATGGAGTCAGTACGCTGCGGTATCTGATGTTGATCTGATAGCCAAACTCCATACCTATCCAAATCTCATGATATGGATTGCGGGGCATCGCCATCAAAATACGGTGATTCCTATCAAATCTCCGGATGCTGACCGTCCGGAACTCGGTTTCTGGCAGGTTGAAACCGCATCACTGCGGGAGTTCCCCCAGCAGTTCCGGATCTTCGAGTTCGTCTATAACAGCGACAATACACTCTCAATCTTCACGACTAATGTTGATCCGGCGGTCAGAGACGGTTCCCCCGCTGCAAAGTCGCGTTCGTATGCTATTGCAGCCCAACAGATATTCGAATATCCAGTAGAGATGATGCCAAGCGGTGCCTATAATGCAGAACTTCTTGTTCAACTGACCCCGGAGATGCAGGAGATTCTTCAGAAGAGAGAAGAGTAGATGTGGATTCGGTTATTCCATCGATAATCAGTAGCGGCCGTGTCAACCGGCCGGTACGAATAAGGCTCAACTACGAGCAACCTTCGTGCAGATTAAATTGCAATGTCCGTGGTAACACCGCTATTGCAAGCCCCGCTCTTTAGGGCGGGGTAGTTGACCGATATTCCCTCTTATGGTGTACTCAACTCCTGCAACACCCTTCCCCGATTACAGTGCTCTCAACAGGTTACAGAACCGGGAACATACCTGCGGACATCGATAAGCGTACCATTCTTTGCAATCCGCTCAGCCAACACCATGATCTCATGGGTGATCGACTCATCCACATAATCTTCCCCGCAGTTCATGCAGACCTCTGCCGGAACCTCCTTCACCACCAGGGTAAAACCTTCCCGCTCGAAGGTGATCGTGGTCTTACCTGACCGTGTCTCTCCACTCTTACAAATAACACACTTCATCATCTTCTCCTCATCTTGTTCTCTCTCCATTGATCTGGATCCGGTTCATATACAGTGATGATAATGATCTCCCCCTCATCTCTATTGTATGCTCCGACGACATGGAGAGGTCGACTATTGACGACTCCTAATATGAGATAGCTTGGATATGGTTTATCATCAGGGTATTCTTCAATTATTGTTCCACGCGCTATGACTTCTTGCACTTCTGAATCGGAGATCCTGCGACTGAACATCTGGCGAAGGGCATGCACACGAAATATTAAATGATATGGTATTTTTATGTGGTCTAAAAATATTTTTTCAATCAATTATTTCCCTCCAACAATGGTATGTAACTCCCCTTGAAACCCGGTAGATAGTATTCTCAATATCACCCCATAAACCCATCCCCACAATAATTCATCACTCTGGATTCCAATTCTACTCTCATTGATGAATGATTTCTTTATGTCGTTTCTCTCTTCGCAGCAATTGAATCAGCCATTGATAGCGGAACTCTATAACGCTCCTCAAGAGTTATCCGCCAGAATGGCGGATTTGTATATATATCAATCATATCTTACAACCCTCTTCTTTGCCCACCTCCCTTCTCATGAGAGAATACCGGCATCACCTCCTCATATGCCCGTTCCAGCAGCACCCGGTAGTACGCAGGGTCTGCCCTCGTCGCCTCCCAGGGGGGATCGGCGAGGAGTCGTTTCCCGTCCCGTACCACATACCCGATCTCCATCCCGGCTTCAACTGCAACCCCTGCCATCCCATATGCACGGATTGCTGATCCTTCGAGGCACCGGTGCCGGTACTCGGTCCTGCTCACCCGCCTGGTGATGACGAGATCCTCCATCGCAGCAGATGAAAGGCCGGACACCGCCTCATTGAACAGCTCCTGCACATCCCCCGCAAGATCCGGCAGTTCTACTGCGCACTCCGCCTTTTCGAAGACTGCGAAGATCCCCTCCTGGAACCTGCGGACATACGGCGGCGTATCCCCCCGGCGGGCGGCAACCCCCCGGACTTTCATGGTACCGTCTGCAAGCCGCCCGAAGTACCGGTTGTAGGCGCCGGTCCCGTCAGCCATCGGGAGGAATGCGATCCACCGGTACCACTCGGACTCGGTTCCAATACCGGTGGCTGCTTCTGTCTCCCGAACAAACCGTTCGATATCGCCACCTGCCACCCAGAGGGAATCCACAATCCCGTGGAGGACATGGCACCCACAGTCTTCGGCGCACTCTTTTGCCGCAATCAGGATCTCGCGGGCATGCCGGGTGATCGCCTCGTGCACCGCAATAGAGCCGAACTTCGCGTTCCGGTACCCTGTATAGCCAAAACTGGTGACCAGCATCCATTTCAGGAGACTGTCCATACCGGCATACCGTTTATCCTCCTTCTTCAGCGCTTTTGTCTTCAGCCTGAGCCCGAGCACCGGTGCAAGTACCGATGCGAGAAACCCTTCCTCCCCGCCCCCGGCAACCGTCTCGGGGGAGAGGTTTCTGCCGACGATGATCGAGGGATACATCGAGGTGAAATCGACCTGCACGACATCATCATAGACGCCCGGAATTGGCTGGAAGATCATCCCGCCTTTATCCGCCTCACGGAGGTTGCCAATAGGCCGGGTCTCTTCAGGATCCCATTTCCGGAATGGCACTGCAATCCCCCTCCTGATCGCCTCGTAGTTCTCGTATGCGGAGATGAGTGTGCCGGGCGTGAGCCTGGCGGTGAGGTTTGGGGCAAGCCCGGTCATCCGGGAGGCGAGTAAAACTCCCGCGATCCCGCTCTCCCGGTACGTGAAACTCCGGGATGAATCAATAAGGCACCGCCCTTCCGGGATGAGTGCCCCCTCCCGGTGGACCATCCGTCCGTAGCTCCAGTATGACCGTGCCGAGAGGCGGCCGTACCTCCCGCTCCTGCTGAACGGAAGCAGTATCCCACGTTCTTCTGCGGAAGAGACGAGCACCGGCATCCAGTAGTCGGCGTGGGGAAAGAGGATCAGATCCGGGTTCCGGTCATCAATGGCTGCGGCAAGCTGCTGAAGCATCTCCTCAACAGATCCGGTGATCTCTCTCCCCTCAACGGACATCCCGGTCACCATCCGGCTCCGGTACGGGGGATCAGAGACTCCGATCTCCATCTTCGCAAGGTTCCGGTCAAAGGAGGTGGCAAACCGATCCTCTCCCGGGAATGCACAGGCGGTAAGCCCTTTCCCGGCAAGGAAACGTTGTTCCGGCCGGAGATCAAGGTTGTAGATCTTTGCGCTGTATCCGCTCTGCTCCTCGATCAGTCCGGCAACCTTCCGGGACGCAGCGATCGCATACCCATCCTCTTCCGAAAAGATCGTCCGTACCCGGCACGGGGTAAGCCCGAACTGCTCATCCAGCCCATCCAGCATATCGCGGTGGAGGTGGGGATCATCCAGGGTGAAGAGAAATGCAGGAGTATAGGCGACCTTCTTCGACTCTCCGCCCCTCCCCCAGAACCGGATGCCTCCCCTCTCCGCCGAGGCATCAAGAATCCACATCGCGCTCCTTCAACAGCTCGATAAAGATCGAGAAGACCGCCGCCTCAAGCGGATCGTCGAATGCGTAGAACCCCTCACCCGTGTGGGCGCGGGCCATCGCGGCGAGCCGGACGGCATAGGGCTGCTCCTCCTTCCTCAGTGCCCGTCCTGCCCGTTCCCACCGCCGGGCAATCTCGTTGACTCCCTGCCGGACACTCACGATGCTCCTCCCCATCAGAATGCCTCCAGTGTTGCCTGGCCGGCACGGCTGGCCCGGACACTCTTCTTCCGTACCGGTGCTGCCTCGGGTGCGAGGGTGATGATCCGGTCCGCATAGGCTGCCATCTCCCCAAAAAACCGATCAGGAGCGGGTGTGTACAGGATCACAAGCGATCCCGTGGCAACCTCCGCGATCACCTTCCCGATTGTAGCAGCCATGCCCTTTCCACTGGATTCAAAGAGGGTTGGATCATGCTCGATGAAGATGATCGTATGGCCGGCCTCCCTGAGGATCGTAAGGAACTGGTGAGCGGTGAATGCCCGCCTGACATCAAAAGTGGCGCTCCTGTCCCCGGCCCGTGTCAGCAGGCGGGATCCATTGCCTGAGATATACAGAAACAGGTACCGCTTCAGTTCGGGATGTTCTGTAAAGAGCGTAAGAATTTCCTCTTCCGGGGCAACAATCGCTGCAAATGTTCCGGTCGTGAGGGTGATATATGGTGCAAGTCTGATCTCCATACTAATAGATCTGGATTTCATGGGTATTGAGAAGCAATGCCCGGAGCGCGAAAGTGAAGGGGAATTATTTATCTCTTCCTCTCCAAGCTACCATGATAACGATGAATATTGCAATCTCACGACATGAGGGTGTGGTCGTCTTTGCACCGAATGGCAGGCTTGACGGGCACGGCTCAGGGATCTTTGATGAGGCGATACAGTCGTCATTCCATGACGACGATTCGGCGGCTGTTGTGGATCTGTCGTCAGTTGAGTACCTCTCAAGTGCAGGCATCCGCACCCTTCTTGCTCTTGCAAAGGAGGTGAAACGCCGGGGCGGTGTCATGGCACTTACCGGGGTACAGGAGTACCCACTGAAAGTGCTGAAGATGGCGGGTTTTCACTCCGTCTTTATGATCGTATCCACCGTTAAGGAGGGCCTTTTAGCATGCGAAAAAGATGGGATTGCCCTCTCCCTCATCGATGAACTTTCTGCCCCGTCGGAGAAGTATGGTGCTGTCTCATATCAGGTAGAGCGGGCAGGAACCGGCACCGCCCGCCTGAAAGTACGGGGGAGCTTATCGACACTCCTTCACGCCCGGATCACGGGGGATGATCTGGTGGAATCCAATTTTTCCTCGATCAGATACTCAATCGGGCTTGGTGCGCTCAGTCCCGATGCACAATCCGCACTCCCGCTCCTTGGGGAGATGATCACTCTCCACGGCGCGATGGTCTGGCTCCCGACCGATGGAAACGATACTCCGGACTTCCTCGCACCGGCAGGAGAGGATCTCGGAATACCTGTCTATACCGCCTTTAATATCACGCTGGAAGGGCCATTCCACGAGTATATCTCCTTTGAGTCCGATGATCCCGAGGGGATCTCTCTTGAAGACCTCTACCGGCAGCTCTTCTCGCGTGCAAAGGAGAAGCAGAAGAACTCAAACGGCATCATCGCCCTTGCGATCGCCGGTGTCACCGCCGGGATGACCGGTTCAGGGCTTGCCCGCTCTCCCCTGAAAGAGTATTCAGGCGGCCTTAAAGGGACGATCATGGATGAGGATGCCATTAATGACTGGTGCTCGGTGAATCCATTCCCCCATCATACCGGTGATACACTCGTCTCATTCGGGGTCGGGGTGGATGCAGCCGCCGATCTCTCGTCCTATGATCCGGTTGCCCTCCATTCCCTCGCCTACCTTCACCCGGCACATAAAGGCACCGCCGATCAACAGCTCCATAACCATGGTGTTATCTTCCGTGGGGTCCCATGGGACAAAAACGCACCTCTTGAGAAGATGATCCAGACCCTGCTCCAGGAAGCGGAGGTTGCGGATATGCGCCATCTCTTAAACAGCACCCGGTTCCGCCGTGGAAAGATCGGGGTGGCGTACATCAGCGAGGTCACAGAAGAGTAACTCCTGTACAATCTACAACAACGGATATGATCATGCCCCTCTTCCCCCGAATCTCAAAGAAGGCCGGGATGCCCCCCGGCTCACTCATTCACATCGGCGAAGAAACCGGTGATCCCGTCACCATAACGGTGATGGATTATAATGCAGATGGAAACGTCACCGAACTGTGTACCCGTGATCCCGCGATCATCAGCAGGTACCGGGACAGCCCGTCCGTCACCTGGATCAATATCGATGGTATCTATGACACGAATGTCATCAGGATGATAGGCGAGACCTTCTCGATCCATCCGCTGACGCTTGAAGATCTGATGAATACCACCCAGCGGCCAAAATATGAAGATTACCCCGAATACCTCTTCCTGGTTCAGAGGATGCTCACACGATCAGATGGTGAGATCCGATCCGAACAGGTGAGCCTGATCATAACAAAAACCTGTGTCCTCTCGTTTCAGGAGCGGGTCGGCGATGTCTTTGATCCCATCCGGCAGCGGATCAGAAACAAAGGGAAGATGATCAAATATGGGGCGGATTTCCTCTGCTACTCCCTTATTGACACAATAGTCGATGCATACTTTGAGGTTCTTGAATCATTTGGTGAAGATATCGAGGTGCTTGAAGATACCCTCATCCAGAACCCGGGTCCAGAAACTGTCATCTCGATCCGCCGCCTCAAACGTGATCTGATCGCCCTCAGAAAAGCGGTCTGGCCACTTCGGGAAGCCCTCTCTTCTCTTGAGAGATCCGATACCCCGCTCATCTCGGATCAAACCGGGATTTACTTCCGCGATATCTATGATCACACGATCCAGGTGATCGATGCTGTTGAGACCCAGCGTGATCTCACCGGGGGCATGCTCGATCTCTACCTCTCCACCATCTCCTTCAAGATGAACGAAGTGATGAAGGTGCTGACCATCATCGCAACGATCTTCATTCCGCTCACCTTCATTGCAGGAATTTACGGGATGAACTTTGCATACATGCCTGAGCTTGACTGGGAGATCGGATACCCGGTAACCCTTCTCCTGATGTTTGGTCTCTCCCTTCTGATGCTCGGCTACTTCAGGAAGAAACGCTGGATATAGGAGAGGAGACCTCTTCTCTCCCTCTTTTCGGGCTCTGCTTCCTTCCGGAAGAATGCAGTTCCAGGAACCACCTTCGGATGGGGAACCGCCCGTCTCTTCCGGGGTGATCCAAGCACGTCCTCAACCTCACTGACAAGACCGAGGAGATCGGGCCTGACGATCATTCCCCCGCCTGCTGCAAAGAGGGGTGAGAGACCCTCTGGCGAAGGGGTGGGTGTGATGGAGAGGAACTGCACCTCAGATCCCCTGGCAAGATCAGAGAGGAGCGCTCTCTTCTTCTCTACCTCCCCGAAAAACGCAGATGCAGAAGGGTGGGTGATCGTTGCTTCAGCAAAGACTATCGCTCCGGTATTGTCGGCAAAGAGGAGATCGACTTCAGCAGCAATCGCACCGTCTGCGCAGATACGGAGTCCGCCGTCCCGCGAGTACCATATCCCCCGCCTCGGCCCGCCGGATTCCGTGACATCAGCTCCCCATGCAGCGATTCTGTCGATACACCGGCTTTCAGCTCCCGCTTTTCTGAGGAGCTCATAGGCTGCTGCCTCAAAGAACCTCCCCTGAGCCCGCCTGCGTGTTTCATGATCATTTGAGAGCAGCGCTTTCCGTGTCGAAAGTGGCAGGTGCCGGAGTGCACGGAGCGCCTCTTCCCTGCCCATCCCTGTCTCTCTCAGCAGGCAGATGGCATCCATAGAAAAAAGAGTTCACCGGTGGGTGAAATAGGCAGTGATCGAGTTCTTCTCAACAGAATCGATACGGACAAATCCGACCCGCTCGAACTGGACTGTTCTGCCTGCAAAGTCTGCCACCTCAGCCTCGGCATATCCTTCAAGAACACCATCCGGAGTGAGGATGCGGCAGGGAACCGCCGCTTCCGGCGGGAGCCACTGGATGATCGGGGCTTTTGCCGCCCTGGCATCGGCAAGCGAATCCCCTGCATACTCAGCTTTTCGATCACTGGTAATCCTGATATTGAAGAGATCTTTTAACCGGATCATCCCGCCATCCTTCATCTCGGATGCAGGGATAAGCACCTCTCCCGTGAAGTGAAGCTTCCGGTATCCCCGCTCCTCATCTCCCGGATAGCGGGGAGCCTCTGCGATCTGGTCTGGTGCCCCTTCCACCCGGAGAGATACCGGTTCAGGAATGAAGAAGTAGCGGTTCGATTCCTTGTCGATTATATCACGGTTCTTTGCAAAGAGATTGTCCCACGAGAACGAGATATCAGTCTCCCCGATTCCGATCTCAGTGATCGCGGCACGCACTGCTTCAGGACGGATCCCGCGGCGTGCGAGAGCACGGAGCGTTCCAAGCCGGATATCATCCCAGCCCGAGTAGATCCCCCCGCTGATCCCCTGGTGCATTGAGGAGGTCGATAGGACAAGCCCTTCGATAGACATCCGCCCATAATGGAGGTAGTGTGGCGCCTTCCACCCGAAATAATCGAAGATATATCGTTGCCGCCGGGTATTGGCAATATGATCTTTTCCCCGGATCACATGGGTCATCCCGAGGAGATGGTCATCGACTGCCACTGAGAAGTTCATCAGGGGATAGACGGTTGCATCGACACGGGGATGGATGGTGCTGTTTACGATCCGCATCGCAGAGAAGTCCCGAATCGCCGGATCGGGGTGGTCTATCTCGGTCTTGATCCGAACTGTTGCCTGCCCCTCGATGAAGGTGCCATCGAACATCTGGCCGAAGCGGAGAAGATTCTCTTCAGGTGTGAGGGTACGGCATGGGCATGCTTTCTTTGCAATCTTCAGCTCGCGGAACCGCTCAGCCTCACAGGTACAGACATAGGCTCCCCCAAGCTCGATCAGCTGCCGGGCATACTCATAGTAGATATCGAGGCGGTCGCTCTGGTATATGATATCTGATATCCCAATTCCAAGCCATTCGAGATCCTCTCTCACCATCTGGTAGGCATCGGGATCAACCCGTTTTGGATCGGTATCCTCGATCCGGTAGATATACTTCCCGCCATATCGGCGGATATAGGCATCATTTAAGATGGATGCACGGGCATGGCCGAGATGCAGCGGGCCTGAAGGATTTGGTGCAAACCGCATCACCACTCCACCCTCTGCATCAGGGAGCGGAGGGAGTTCGGTGGACCGCTCTTTCTTCTGGTGCATCGAGGCTGCAAGATCGGGTGCAAGAGCAAGAAGCCTTGTCTCACGCTCCTCAGGGGAGAGTGCTTCGACATCGGCAAGCACCGATCCAATCATCCCGTTCAGTTCCTGTGCCCTGCTCCTGAGTTCAGGATGCGATCCGAGAACTGCTCCGATCACAGCTCCGGCACGGGGAACATTCTTATGCTTTACTGCATTCTGGAGTGCATACTCCTCAAGGATCCGGCGGATCTCCCCGTCCATCTCAGAACCCCCGGGTCACGAAGAAATCGACCATCTCGATGATCAACTGTTTCTCTTCGGACTCGTGAAGGACTGATAATCCTGCTTTTGCTTTCCGAACAAGATCAAGAGCGATCTGCCGGACCTCGTCGATGACACCTGCTGCTTCAAGCTCCCGGATGAGATGATCGATCTCATCATCAGTGAGATTCCTCTTGTATGGGGCGAGATCGATCCCCTTCCCTGCTGCAACGATTGCGATCAGGGTCTTCTTCCCTGCCCTGAGATCAGATGCCCTGTCCTTTCCGCTTGCATCCTTTGGCGTGAGGAGATCGATCAGATCGTCCTGGATCTGGAATGCGATCCCGGTCGTCATACCGAGATTGTGCAGCGCCTCGACCTGCTGTGGCGTGCCGCCGCCAAGGACTGCACCGACACCGGCAGCCGCCGCATACAGGGCTCCGGTCTTCTTCCTGACCATATCCAGGTACTCGCCACGTGTGACCTCATCCTGTGTCTCAAATACCATATCATCGGACTGGCCGCTACAGATCTCTTCACATGCTTTGGCAAGCATCGATATCGCACGCACCTTGGCAGCCGGTTCTGCCTCCGCCTTACAGATCAGTTCAAATGCCCGTGCATACAGGACATCACCTGCAAGAATCGCTGTTGCTTCATCCCATACGGTATGCACCGTTGGAACACCCCGGCGGAATGAGTCATTGTCCATGATATCATCATGGACGAGAGTGAAGGTATGGGTCAGTTCAAGTGCGAGTGCAGCAGGGAAGATCCGATCAGATGATCGCTTCTGAACCGCTTCGGCTGCGAGCATCACCATTGCAGGCCTGAGCCGTTTTCCCCCTGCAAGAAGGAGATGGGCGCTTGCCTTATCCAGTTTTCCGGGTGCATCCCCGAAGTACCTGAATAAGGACTTGTCTACGAGACTCTCAACTGATTTAAGGTATTCTTGTAGATCCATTCTTTTCTCCTCGGATTATTTGTGGACCAGAAGCCGCTGGCCATTCATCATCAGGTGGACGTCCTTCTGGAGCGTGTACCCGAGTTCTGATGCAAACTCCGCATATGCGGCAGTCATTTTGAGATCGCCATGTGCCGGGATGATATGCTGGGGGTTGAGCATATGAACGAAATCATAATGATCTTCCCGGTATGCATGTCCGGTGACATGGAGCTCGTCAAAGATCCGTGCCCCGGTCATCCTGAGCCGTGTCTCGGTGAGGTACCGCTGCCCGTAGTTCATCGGGTTTGGTATCACTTTTGCTGAGAAGAGGACTTTGTCTCCCTTCTCCAGACGGTAGGGCGTGTCTCCTGCACCAATCCTGGTCAGAACCGATCCCGGCTCGCCCTGATGGCCGGTGATGATCGGCAGGAACTTCTCCTTCCCTTCCTTCATCATTCTCCTGAATATGCGGTCAACCGTCCTCCTGTTTCCAAAGACGGAGGTGGATCGTGGGAATGCAACCAGTTTCATCTGTTCGGCAGTCGTTGAGTACCGCTCCATCGAACGGCCCAGAAGAACAGGTTTTCTTCCGATCTCGTGAGCACATTCGGTGAGTGTCTTCAGCCGGGCAACATGGGAGGAGAAGGTTGTCACCAGGATCGCGTTTTTGTCATCCTCAAAACTGGTGATTACATCCCGGCAGAGATCTCGGGCTATCCGTTCGCTTTGGGCTCTGCCTTTTGAATCGATGTTGACGCACTCAGTGATAAGGCAGAGTACTCCCTCCTTTCCGATCTGGGTAAGACGGGCGAAGTCCGGTGGGTCTCCAAGCACCGGTGTCCGGTCCAACTTGAAGTCGTTTGCATAAATCACCGCACCGTGAGGGGTGTGAAGCACTGCCATGACGGCATCGATAATTGAATGCTGGGTTCTGACAAACTCGAGCGTCAGGTTCTGTGATATGGTGTATTTCCCACCTGCCTTCAGGGCAAAGAGTTTGTTGTTCACACCAAACTTCTGCTCTCCCGCAATCTGTTGCCGTATCAGCTCGGTGGTATAGGGTGTTGAGATGATCGGGGCATTGTATCGGTGAGCAAGCTTTGGAAGTGCACCGATATGGTCAAGATGCCCGTGTGTGCAGACGATCGCCCTGACTGTTCCTTCGATCCCGTTCATCACGGTATCATCAGGGATTGCTTTCATCTGGATCAGGTCAAGAGAATGCATATTCTCGACCTCGGCATCCTCGTGGATCATGATCCGGTCGAGGCGCAGACCCATATCAAAGATGACAATATCCTTACCGCAACGAACTGCGGTCATATTCCGACCGACTTCTTCGTATCCGCCGACGGTAATTACTTCTATTTCCATAAATTGTACCTCTAATCGTATTTTTGTATCATTGTGCGAGTCTCTCCGGTGATATAAGTCCGGACTCTCCGCATTTCGCGCACTGTCCGGGCCCCTGAGAGGAACATCGCTGCTTTCAGTTGTCTGTGGATATGGTCGATGGCACCTGCGAGTGCACAATCACTCTCCATCGCGGGTGCGAGGAGCGGGAGTGCCATTCCTGCCATATCTGCTCCGAGTGCGAGGGCCTTTGCAATATCAACGCCACTTCTGACGCCTCCGGTTGCAATAACCGGCCCTCCGGTCTCTCTGACTTCGATCAGGCTTACCACCGTTGGTATACCCCAATCAATGAAGTCATCACCGAGACGGGTGAGTTCTGGATCGTTCTTCTCTCTTTCCCGTATTCCCTCTATTTTTGCCCAGGAGGTTCCCCCGTGGCCGCCGATATCGATCGCCTTCACGCGAGCATTCCAGAGGAGGCGGGCGGTCTCACGTGAGATGCCCGATCCCGTCTCTTTGACGATCACCGGGACTGATGCATCGGAACAGAGTTCTTCGATCGCACCGAGGCAACCGGTTGCATCGCGATCGCCTTCCGGCTGGATCGCCTCCTGCAGAAAATTCAGGTGGATTGCAATGGCATCGGCATCGATCATGGAGATGGCCTTCTCTGCCCAGCCGGTTCCATATTCACGCAGTTGAACTGCCCCGATATTGGCTACGATGAATGCTGTTGGCGCCTCTTCACGAACAACCGCAAATGAACCGGCAAGATCCGGCCGTTCAAGTGCCGCACGCTGGGAACCGACCCCGATGGCACACCCATACCGTTCTGCTGCCCGTGCCAGGCAGCGGTTTACCTCTGTTGTGCCGGGATGACCACCTGTCATTGCAGCAATGAAGAGGGGTGTCTGGAGAGAATGTCCAAGGAACTGGCACGAGAGATCGATTCCGTCCATATCACATTCAGGAAGGGCGGCATGGACAATCCGTATATCCGAAAATCCACTTGCTCCTGCCTCGATATCTTCTTCGCTACAGATCCTGAGGTGATCGAGTTTTCTGGATGTGGTCTTTTCAGGACGGGTCATTCATCTGCCCCCATGATGGTAGTTCCTCCATGCTCTTCTCCTGCAAGAAATGCTCCGAGCCGGTCAATATGAAATATTGAAGAGGTGATCCCCGCATCTGCGAGGGTGAGGAGTTCCTCAACCTTCCCCCGCATCCCGCCGGTGACATCAGTCTTTTGTGAATTCCCAAGGTCAATTCCATTCAATGTACCACGGCTGATCGTCCTGACAACACTCCCGCCCGAGAGGACGCCGGGAACATCCGTTGCAAGACCGACACGGCATGGGCCAACACCTTCTGCTATCCTGAGCACAAGCTGGTCGCCTGAGACGATGCATGCTCCTTTTGCCAGATCCATCACCACGTCACCATGCAGCACCGGAATGATACCAAGCCTGGCCATGTGTGACAGATGCCCTGTTTCAAAAGAGATGAGCCTGCCGTTCTCGGCTAATGATCCGGAGAGCGGGTGGATCCCGATTGCATCAAGCCCGGCTTCCTGCATAACTGATACAACAGCGGCATTCAGGCCTGCCACTGCACGGTGGGTCTTTCCGATACCAACAGCATTTGTCTCCCCGACACCACGTTGAATTCCATATTCTTCTGCTTCGGGATGGCCGCATGAGCCTGCACCATGAATGAGGATGAGCGGATGATCGTGATGAGAGGCGATCGTCTTCGCTATTGTGGTGAGCCGGGTATGGTCTATCACACCGGCACTCTGCTTCTCGGTGATCACAGATCCGCCGAGTTTGAGTACAAGCATATTATTCATCTTTCTCTTTCCGTACACCCTGGGTATCGATGCCGGTAATGATTGCACGGGCATCGCATGCCTCAATAGCACCAGCGACCCGGGTCTTTGCACTCTTTGAACAGAGTGCGAACATGCATCCCCCGCCGCCAGCACCGGTCAGTTTTGCACCGAGTGCGCCTGCTGCCCGTGCAGCAAGGACGAGACGGGAGAGTTGAGGATGGCCGACTCCGAGCGCCTCAAGCAGTGCATGATTCATATTCATCAGGTTTCCAAGCTCACGCGGGTTATTGAAATGGTGCATCGAACACTTTGTTACAGCTGCAATTGCATCGATAATTGGATCCGCAATCTGCGGCCGGGTCCTCTTCAGATCTGCAACCCGTGCCACCATCCCCGATGTACTGTGGTGTGTGAGGCTGTTTCCGATAACGAGCTGGATCTGCGGCGGTGGGAGCCTCCGTTTTGTGTTGCCGGTGATGAGCACCATACCGCCGACGGTCGAGACGTAGGTGTCTGTTGCGCTTGCCCGTCCATTCTGAACATTCCTTTCCACGCTGTGGGCGATCAGGGCAAGCTCGTCAGGACTTTTTCCGATATCAAACTCATCGTTGATAGCAAAAAGGGTGGCAACCGTCACAGCGGCAGATGAGCCAAGCCCTGACGAGCTTGGGAGCTGGGATCTGACATAAACAGAACCCGAAACACCCATCTGCCGGAAACATTCAGCTATATAGGTAGAGTTTGGTTTCTTCTGTCGTTTCGCCTTCCTGACCGTGACCATGACCCGGGGTTTGATCGCTATTGCGATCCCCGGTTTCCCATAGACGACCGCGTGTTCACCAAAGAGGAAGACTTTACCTGGTGCGCTCCATGTTGCCAACCTATACCACCGCAATGGCTGCGTAACCAACGACTTCAGGATCTCCGGTCACATCGCCGCTTGTCATATATGAGAGGAGAATGCCTTTCTCGGCACCGAGATCGGACGTGGCACGGATCATCGTGGCAATAGGGCCATAGCCGCATGCCGATATGCCGAGGTTTGTGATACGCCTGTAGAGTTCATCGCTGTCGAGTGAGATGATCGCTTCGATTGCCTCCGAATCGAGCTTCTCAGCCTTGCTTTTGGGGATATAATGTGAAAAATCACTCGATGCGACGATGATTGCTTCTTTCTTCGTCGTCTGAAGTGCCGAGAGTATCCGGCCGGATAATTTTTCTGCCTCTTCCGGAGACTGATCGCCCATCAGGATTGGGGTGATTCTGGCACGCGGAAACCGGTATTTGATGAATGGCATCTGTGTCTCGAGCGAGTTTTCATCTTCCTGCTGAGCATCCTCATCAATTGGTATTTCAAGTGCAAGAGACAGCCTCTCATCATTCTGGATGATCCCAAGTGGTGTCTCCCAGGGGAGTGTTGAGACACAGGTATGGTACCCGCGATGACTTGGTCCGATAACAATGAAGGTACCGGAAAAACCAGGATCGATGCATCCATATCCCCGGGCTGCCACAGCACCTGAGTATGGATACCCGGCATGAGGTACAACGATGCCAAGGGGGTGAAGCCGGTCTGTTTTTATCTTAAAGAACATCCCGAGCACCTGTTCAAGGTGCCCTGGCTCTTTCGGATAAAACATCCCTGCCATTCTACAGTTACGGATCTCCATAGGTCTCCCCACCTCATCTGGCAGTTGTTCTTCAGACTATTTAAATATCGGTCTCAAAGTCTTCCGGGGTGAGCGATGTTGTGACACCGCGAATTCTGAGCATCTCCTTTGCGAGGAGATAGTAGATCATCGAGAGGGCTTTTCTGCCTTTATTGTTTGTTGGAATAACGAGATCGATATTCCGCAGGCTGTTGTTTGTATCGCAGAGGGCAATTGTCGGAATACCGCTCTGAACTGCTTCACGAACCACCTGGGCATCACCGATCGGGTCAGTGACAACAACGACATCGGGTTCGATATATTTGTTCAGCGTGGTCTTGTTTAAGGCCGGATTGGTCAGCATGCCCGGAATGAATCGTCCGGTTTGGGCCATTCCGCCGATTACCTCAGCGAATTTGCGTGCAGGATACTGGCCATACTGTCGTGAGGTGACAACCAGGATCTTTGGTGCTTCAAACCTGGAGAGGAATTGTGCAGCCTGTTTGATCCGCTCATCAGTCTTTCTGATGTCAATGATGTAGAGTCCGTCTCCACGAACCCGGTAGATGAAGTTCATCATCTCATTGCTCTTCTGTTGTGTCCCAATGTGAACGCCTGCTGCAAGGTACTCCTCAACCGGTACAAGAGGTTCGTTCAGTTCGATATCAAGTTCATTCTCGCTCATGCAAAATTCTCCGAAATACGTATTAATTCATTTAGTTTCGCTATTCGTTCGCCTCCGACGATGCCGCATTTCAGGTAGATGCACCCGAATGCAACAGCGAGGTGGGCGATGGTCTCATCTGTTGTCTCTCCTGACCGATGACTCATCACCGTCTCCAGGCCAAACCGCTCTGCAAGGCGGACCGCCTCGAAGGTATCGGTGAGTGTTCCAATCTGGTTTGGTTTGATTAAAACAGCACTGGCAGATGCACATTCGATACCTGTCTGGATCCGCTCGGGGTTTGTGACGAAGAGGTCGTCACCGCAGATGAGGCAGTTGTCATTGATCTGGTCTGTGAGGTTGGAGAATCCTTCAAAATCTTCCTCGTGGAGTGGATCTTCGACATAGATGAGGCCGTATTCATCGACGAGATCGGCGATATAGGCAATCTGGTCCTCAGTTGTCCGGTTCCGTTCACGATAGACATACCGCTCCCCGTCCCAGAGTTCGCTTGCCGCAACATCAAGGCCGATGGAGACGGTGACGCCGGTCTCATCGCAGACGCAGTCGATCGCTGACCCTATCAGGTCAAGGGCTTCTGTGTCGCTGATCTGCGGTGCCCAGGCCCCTTCGTCGCCTTTCCCGCAGGTAATGCCCTGTGCATTCAGGAGTTTCTTGATCTCCTTATGGACGAGAGCATTGGTGAAGACGGCTTCTCTTGTGGAAGATGCCCCGGTCGGAATGACCAGAAACTCCTGAATCTCTGTTGCACCCGGTGCGTGCGCCCCTCCACCGATGACATTGCCAAGCGGGAGTGGTGCCTCTTCGGCAAAGACTCCTCCAAGATACGTGAAGAGTTCCATGCTATATGCCGATGCAGCTGCCTTTGCATTTGCAAGGGAGAGTGCAACAGCGATATTTGCTCCAACTGAACCAAAGTTGCCTGTTCCATCACATTCGTGGAGAATACGATCAAAGCTCCGCTGGTCATGAGAGTCAAGGCCGATCAGCTCGGGGATGACGGTAGTGTATGCGAAAGGGATCGCCTCATCAGGCGGCCGTACAACAGCCTCATGGGTTCCGGTGCTCGCACCGCTTGGAGCAGCTGCACGACCAAATCCCCCTTCCACCCAGATATCAGCCTCAATTGTTGGGTTTCCCCGGCTGTCGAGGATGCTCCTGAGTGTGACTGCTTCTATTGTCGTCATGTCACCACGACTTCCCTCTCTCCGAAATGGCGCTTGACGGTGATGGGAATAAGTCCCTGCTCAAACTCCTCAAGTGCAATCTCCAGGGGATCAATGCGTCCGGTTCTCACAAGAACCGGGGCTCCCATTGATATCTGGAGAGCCCGTGCTCCTATGATCCTGGCTCGCTCATATCGAGTGTAGGATATCATGATAATCATCCGTAAAATTTTTGAACAGAAATGGGGTCGCTGAGATTCGAACTCAGGTCACTGCGTCCCGAACGCAATAGGATAGTCCAGGCTACNNCCCCACGACCCCCCCTTACTGGTAGGGATACAGCTCATTGATAATCTCCTTATGCGAGAGAAGCATCCTTCTGCAGCAGTACCGCTCCAAACCGAGGGAATCGAGGATCTCTTTTGGATCCTCGCCTGCTGCTTTTCGCTCTTTGAACTCATCCCATGCTGTGGAAATGATCTTTCCACAGGTGAAACATCGTACAGGTATCATTGTCCTCGATTCCTTATTAGTCTGCTTATATTTAACGGTACGACTTCTGGAATCTCTTCCGTGCACCGCGTCCATGAGGCTTTTTCGCTTCTTTCTGGCGTGAATCATTCACAAGGAGGGTCCGGTCATATGCAAGGTACACCTCTTTGATGGCCGGATCATTTGTCCAGCCGAGGATGCCCCGGCCAAGTGCCGTCCTGATCGCCTCTGCCTGTCCGATGATCCCTCCGCCGGATACATCGATATCGATATCGATTGTATCTGCCACGCCGGGAGCAAGGACAAGTGCCTCTGCGATCTTCATCCTGATCAGTTCAGACCCATATACTTCGAGAGGAACCGAGTTGATCCTGATCCTGCCTTTACCTTCACGCAGGGTGGCGCGAGCGACCGCAGTCTTTCTCTTTCCGCTTGTATTGATAATCTTTGTCAATTCAATCCCTCTGCTTAGAATTTGGCTCCAAGGTTCTGGCTTATGGTCTGAAGCGTAACATACCTTGGTTTGCTTAACCTGTTCCGGTGTGCTTCCTCAAGCACTTCCATCTCCATTCCGGCAAACTCTTCCGGAACTCCGACATAGGCTTTGACTCTCCGGAAAGCCTCTGCGCCAGGACCGGTCTTGTAGCCAATCATCCCGCGGATAGACCGCTTCATGATATCGTCTGGCCGGCGTGGGAAGAATGGTCCGCCCTCAACAGATCCACGAACCCTTCGCTGGTGGTATTTCTGGAGGATTTCGGCTCTGCTTCCTGAGAGGATCGCCTTCTCGGCATTGACAATCGCGATCTCCTCGCCATTGCGTGCCCGTTTTGCGACGATGCTCGCAAGCCTTCCGAGGAGGAGATTTTCTGCATTGATGATCGTTACCATTGCTCTTCACCTCAGTATCCGGACACGGCTTCCTTTTGGATTTGCCGATACCAGTTCTTCAATTGTCATACAATCGCCGCTCGCCTGTGCGATCTTTTCACGAGCTGAATCGGAGAAGTTTAAAGCTGCTACTCTCACCGAATGCTCAAGCACTCCGCTTCCAAGCACTTTACCGGGGACGAGGATGATCTCGCCTTCCTGTGCATAGCGGTTGATCTTGCCGATATTGACCTCAGCATAGTTACTGCTGGACGTGTCGAGCCTCTTTGCAATCTCACGCCAGATCTGTGCCTCGCTCTCATGGGATACACTCCTGAGCATCCGGATGAGATCTGTCAGGCGCGGGTTAGTCTTGCCCGTTCTCTTCATCTACTGTCCCTCCATTGATATTTCCTGTAAAGATTCTATGAGTTCATCAGATCGTTTTCTGATATATCGGATCCCCTCTTCGACGATCTGCTGTGCCGGAAGCGATCCGTCACTCTCGACTGTAAAGAGGTATGTTGTCTTGTCTGCTTTGATGTGTATGGCTGACTCATCCCCGATACCGGTTCCGATGCATGCCTTCTCGCAGAGCTTGCAGAGCGAGCATACCTCTAATCTCCCGTCAACGACACGAACTGTCTGTCCTTTGACTTCGAGGATGGCTCGCGGACATTCTTCGACACACATCCCGCATCCGTCACACTGGTCGGTTATCTCAATCACAGGATATTGTTTGTATCCGCATGCAATGGTCGCCTGCCATTTTGCATGCTCACTCCCTGTGTTCAGATATGCGACCGCCTCAATGACAAGTTTCTGGTCTTCCCAGAGTTTTACGAGAGGAATATTCGTATCGACAGGGGCTGTCTCCGGATCCTCTGAGACGAGGTCTCCTGAGGTGACTGTGCCAGGCCCCTCAACAGTCAGCGTGAATATGACCCGACAGAGCGGGCAGCCAACCCCCTCGCATTTGCATGCATCTTTCCTGACAAATCTGCTTAGATCGGTCTTGATTGGGATCATGCCGATCCGGTGGGCAAGCATCTCGTCAAAGAGGACGCTGGTATTGTCATAGATCCTGACATCCTCAATAGCGAGTGTTGGAACCTCACCGATCATCGCTCGCCTGAGGGCGTTTGCAGATGCTTCGGAGGCACCACTCAGGGTAAATCGTGCGATTGAGTCATCGACCCTGCCGAATACGATCTCCATCAGACTCTCCTTCCCCGCCTGCCACCGCGAGCCCGGATACTGTCGTGTGAGACCGGGGTGACATCTTCGATCCTGCCAATGCGGATACCGGCACGGGATAGTGCCCGGATCGCTGCCTGTGCTCCAGGTCCCGGACTCCGCTGTTTGCCGCGGCCGGGTGCCCTGACCTTTACATGCAGACCGACGAACCCTTTGTCACGGACAGCCTGTGCTACATTGATTGCCATCTGCATCGCTGCATAGGGAGAACTCTCGTTCCGTGCCTGTTTCACGACCATACCACCACTGCTCTTGCAGATCGTCTCTGCACCGGAGAGATCGGTCACGGTGATGATCGTGTTGTTAAAGGATGCATAGATATGGGCAATACCCCATTTGTCATTCTCAGCTGCCATCTTTAGATCCTCACATTATTGATACGGCCCCGCTCGGGGTTACTCTCCTTTGCAAGCGAAGAAGTACCATAGTAGCTGATATGATCCTCTTCGGCTCGTGGAACCATATAGCCGGGAATTGACATGCGCCTGCCGTTGATTGCGATGTGACCGTGGTTGATCAGCTGGCGGGCCTGTTTTGGTGAGCGGGCAAGTCCTTTCCTGTAGACGATCGTCTGGAGACGGCGTTCAAGGATATGGCTGACTTTCAGCGAGAGCACATCGTCAATAGTGGCACCTGCGCTGACAAGGGCATATCTCTGGAGATGCTGGAGCAGCTCTTCGCGGCGTGCATCGACCCTTGCCTCATCAACACCGCCTGAACTCATTGCGAGAATGTCCCTTGCACCCTGCCTGTGGCGACGGAGGATATGGGTGGCCTTCCAGATCTCCTTTTTGTTCCTGAGTCCAAACGTGATTGCAATATTGCGCTCCTCTTCAATCCGCGCCTTTTCAAAACGGCGTTTTGGAGACTGGTACTGCTTGTGGTTTTTTCCTGGATATCCCATATGACTCACCCCTCACTTCTTCTTCTTGGATACACCGACCGTGGTTCCGGTTCTTCCGGTTGCCTTGGTTCGCTGTCCACGTACCTTCTGGCCGGTTTCATGCCTGATGCCCCGGTAACAGCGCATCTTCTTCATGATATTGATATCTTCCTCAAGGGTGAGGGAGACATCGACACCGAGGAGGTGACGGGGTTGTCCGGTATAGAGATCTTTTGGTCTGTTCATCATCCAGGTCGGGACTGTCTCTACGTACTCGTCCACAGCAGCGCGGATCCGGTCAACCTCTTCATCTGAGAGCTTTCCCATTAGATCATGGGTGTTGATGCCGGCCTTGCGTGCCAGAACGAGCGCGGTGTGGATTCCCACGCCCTTGATGCCCGTCAGTGAGATCTGGACCTGCTTGGTGCCGTCGAGATCGGTATTACTGACGCGTACGAAGTAATTCAGTTCGGATTCTTCCATGTGTTATTCCTCTTATTCTCCTTGGAGCGCTGAGGGAGGGATTTGAACCCTCGAGTCCCAGGGGGACACAGGTTTAGCAAACCTGCGCCATACCAGGCTTGGCTACCTCAACAGAGTCATTTCGCATCTTTCGACACTCGCAGTGCATGAATTGACACCGCTCCATAAAGTGAGTGCTCTATACTATTGGAAGAAAAGGGTATTAATGGTTATGGGTTGCCACCCTTTCTCTGCCGCACACTGCCCGAGGAGACGAGTGCTGAGGTCATGAGGGGGATGGCAATGGTTGCATCGCAGAAACACTGGACATGGGGGCAGGTGATCGTCTCTTTCCCCCAGCTGATCGCCTCTTCAAAGGTGCATCCTGAAAGCCCTCCCCAGTGGGGGGCGTCGGTTGTGAACTGGATGGCATAGGCATGGCCGCCGAGATCGCTCTCATGGATGGATGCAATTACCTGTGTCTGTTGAATGAAGTTCTTCGGAACGCCGCCACCGATATAAACGACACCGGTCTTCTTCGCCTTCTCAACGATCCGGGTGATCTCATCGGTATCTGCGATCTGGTCAATATTTACGCTTGTTCCTGCTCTCCGGGCCATAACCATGCTGATTCCAATGGATGAGTCTGCGAGTGCAGGGATAAAGATCGGTATCCCTTCTCTGGCACAGGTGGCAGTCAGGGACCGACCTTCTGGTCTGGTCTCGATGAGCCATTCCCCAAGCCGTTTTATCAGTTCGCGGCTTGAGCCCTGGAATGGGGCGATCGAATCGATGAAGTCGGCAACCTGCTGGTCGACGTCTCTGAACTGTTCTTCATAGGCAAAGACATCATAGATGCGGTCGATCCCCTTCTCAAAGAGTGCTGCATCATCGACATGGTGATGGCCGCGGTAATGGCGGACGCCCAGGTGTTCGCAGATGTCATGAAAGATATTTGCGCCTGTTGAAACGATACCGTCCATAAAGTGCCGCTCTGCAAGTGTAATAAGGCATTCCTGCATTCCTCCCGGAATCATCGCACCCGAGACGCCAAGAATGATTGTGCAGTCTGGATCATTGATCATCTCTTTCCAGATGATGTATGCTTCACCCAGTTTTCTTCCCTGAAAACCGGTTCTGCTCATCGCATCAAGGAGATCGGCGATCCGCTCTGTTGGTTCCACCGGAGTGGTGGGGGTCAGCTCCATGCCAGGTACATTGCTGCCAGAAGTATTAAATGCAGGGATGAGGGCGAAAAACGATCAAAAAAAGGATGATGATCAGAGTGCACTGATGATCGATCTGCGGGTTACGAGACCGATCGGCTTCTCATCATTTGTTACAAGTACCGTGCTGATATTCTTCTCGGTCATCAGATCGATGATCGCCTCGACCGGTGTTCCCATTGGAACGGATGTGACAGGGGTGCTCATGATATCCTGTGCAATCAGGTTCCGAATCCGGTTGTCATGATGCCTCACCTCGACCATCTCCTTGAGCTTCACGAGGGCACGGGCAAGATCGGTCTCGGTGACAATACCAAGGATGCGTCCATTGTCATTGACAATGAACCGGGTTGCAGAATCATCCACCATCCTCCGGTGAAGGTGAACGACCCGATCCTCGGGAGAGATTCTGGGTGCAAGCTCGATGACATCCTCAAGCGGGCAGTCGGGTTTCATGACCTTCAGTAGATCTCCCATTGTAACCATTCCGGTCAGCTTATGTTCGGCATCCAGAACAACAACGATCTTGTAGTTCTGGAGGAGAGGAATGAGAAGATCGATATCCTGGTCGGGATATGCGAAGGTAAAGTCCTCTTTTACCACATTTGCAACATGGATCTGGGTTGGAGGGATGGCTCCGGTCTTCTTGCTGCCGATCTTCTCGGCTATTGTACGGCGTGATGCTGTTCCGATGACCTTGCCCTGGTGGGTAACGATGATCGGATCGATTCCTTCGCTGAGCATCCTGTCAAGCGCCTCAGTGATGAGTGCCGATTTCGCAATACTGACAGGTTTTGACATGATGTCTTTGATGGTTAGTTTCGTCGTCATTGTGCTACCTCTTTCAGTATGTCATCTCGTTTTAATATTCCTTTGATCTCACCAGCTTCTTCGGCGATGATACTGTTAATATGATGCTCCCGCATCAACGCAATCGCACTTGATATTGATTCAGCCGGACTGATGGTGATCACCGGTCTGGACATCACATCTTCTGCTATCCCGGACAACTGCCGGACATGCCTTCGGTTCTTGGGTCCTCCGGACTCTTCCTTTCTCAGGTGTACGATCTCCCGCTCTGGCACACCGGTGTGGTCAAAGGAATCAAAGAATGCGATATTGGATTCAGTGATCACCCCGGCAAGCGTCCCGTCATTGTTGATCACCAGGATCTTGTCGTTCCTCTCCCTGATGAGATCGATGACGTGATTGAGTGAGTGGTACCGTGAAACAGTCAGCACATCTTCCATGATATCGCCAACTGTTGCAGTGATCCGGTCAACCTCTCCTGATGCCATGATGTCAGTTTTTGTAATGATACCCTCGACATTCTCATTGTTCATAACCGGAAGCCCGCTTACGTCATGAGTGAGCATCATTCCCGCGGCTCTTCCCGCCTGAAGATCCGGAGATACCGTAATTGGATCTCTCCGCATCATCACTTCAACAGGAATCCTGTCGATGGGTCTTCTCCTCCAGATGGGGTCGTGTTGCCGGAAGCCGTATGCAATATCCTTCTTGGTTATGATTCCGACAAGTTTCTCCTCATCCATCACGAGGAGCCGGGAGATCTTATGTCTCAGCATCAGGTTGCGTGCATACGCGATATTCTCCTGCGTATTGACAACATAGACCGGGGCTGACATCATCTCTTGTACAATCATGGTGCATCACCTCGATGCGAGTGTTCTGACAAGGTCAAATTCTGTGATCATCCCGATGAGTCGTGCATCTTCTGTGACGGGGAATGCTCCGATGCGCTTCTGCACCATCTCCCGTGCAATGTCATTGATGCTCTTTTCAGGTGTCGTCGTCTGGAGAGATCCTGTCATGATCGACCGGATCGGAAGCGCGGTTGCTTCACTCACATCTCCTGACTGGATCGTCCTGAAGACCTCACCGGAGCCGACGTACTTCATAATGTCGGTTGCTGTTACGATCCCAAAGAGGATATCGTCTGATACAACCGGGAGTCTTCTGAAATGGTATTTATTCATCTGCCGGGCAACATCGGCGATTGAGCAGTCGGGGTTGGTTACCCGCGGGGATTCTGACATCACATCCTCAACCGAGAGGAGGCTCTGGCCCATGAAGAGGGCCTTTAAGAGGTCATGCTCGGTCACCATGCCGACAACTTTTGTCTCATCATCGATGATCGGTGCACCACCATGTCTTTTCTGAACGATCAGGTCGATTGCATCGTCGATATCATCACTCTCACGGAGTGTCATCACCTGTTCGGTCATGATCGTCCTGAGGCTTTCATTAATTGCAGAGAGGAAATTACCCTTATGCTTGGTTTTTACCAGATTGTACCGGTCTCCCCCTCCCATGAAGTCGACAATATCCGATACCGTGATGATACCACGGAGCTGCCCACTCCCGGCATCGGTGATCGGCAACCTGCGGAAACCCTCCTGTGTCATCGTCGCAACGCCATCGCAGATGCTCATCGTCGGAGGAACACAGACAACATTTGCAGTAGAAATGGCCATAATCCCGCCCTTTCTTTCTGCCGGGCGCGATTTGAACTCAATCGGACCCCGATTCAACTTTCCCTGCATCATAAGGTGGCGTTCACCTTTGTTCTGGCCTGTTGTATTCTCATGCATGGTGATCCCTTACGTTTTTTGTACAAGGTTCTTCAGGACATCATGGCGATCCAGAATGCCGACAACATTCCCGTCATCAACCACTGGAATGCGGCTGATGTCATGGGTGACAAGGAGTCTGGCAGCTTCGGAGACTGTTGCGTCCGGACTTATGGTAAATACTGGTGTTGTCATGACGCGGGATATGGATGTTTTTGTACTGGTTCCAAGTGATCGCCTGATATTACCGTTCTCAATGAGATCCCGGCGTGATATGATGCCGATCAGTTTCCGATTGGTTACAACCGGGAGGGATGCATATCCACTCTCAACGATACTTGAGTATACTTTCTGGATGCTCCAATCTGCTTCAGAGCAGATCACATTCGCTGTCATTGCATCGCAAACCTTTCCGGTGATCTCATGGCGTGATACCAGAACCGGAAAGAGATCCCTGAACAGGATTGCTCCGATGAATACTCCATTCTCTTTCAGGACAGAAACACTGTCTGTACCTGCGTTCAGAATGGTTGAACCTACTGTTTCAAGGGGGGTGTCCATGGCAACAGATGGTGCTTCACGGATGAACCCCGAGATGGTCACGTTTGATCTGGTGTCGGTTACCTTCAGGACATCTGTGATATCGATCATCCCGGTGAGATGCCCTCTCTCATCGGTGATATAAATCTCACGATACACATCATCACGTAAGATCTGACGTGCATGGGTAACGTACTCGTCTTTATGGAGGGAATGCACCTCTATCAGCAGATCGCCTGAGACTTTCATTGGATTGACTCCTCATCACGGCATACCGGGCAGATGTTCTGGTTATCAAGATACATGAGATCGTCAGACATGCTTCCACACCTGTCGCAGACTCCGGCATGGTAGTCGTTCATGCGGTTTATGACGATCAGATCGTTCATAATCTCGTTGATCTCATTTGCTACGCTGAGAATGTCCCGTACGGTAATGATTCCGATGACTTTCTTCTCCGCATTCACGACCGGTAAC
This sequence comes from Methanocorpusculaceae archaeon UBA456, assembly GCA_002496395.1. GTDB lineage: Archaea > Halobacteriota > Methanomicrobia > Methanomicrobiales > Methanocorpusculaceae > Methanocalculus. The sequence continues at coordinate 96,014 of DAJQ01000019.1, read as the reverse complement.
CTTCGGACACGGTTAATGACCATCATCCGTGCAGCATCGGCAATAGCTGCATCTGAATCGATCGTGATCAGCGGGGTGCTCATCACTTCTTTTACATATACCTCGCCAGGTTTTCTGTCTTTTGCCATAACCTTGCAGTTGAAATCCTCCTCAGTTACAATGCCAATCGGCAGATTGTTCTGTAGCACGATACAGCTCCCGACCTCATCACGGCACATTGCACGTGCAGCCTCTGCAGTTGTTGCATTGGCATCGATTGTGGTTGGATTGAGTTTCATCACCTCCCGTACAGGGACGCGAGTTTCGAAGTCCATGTTGTCATTCTGTCTCATTTTCGTTTCACCTCCTTTTCTGCTCTCTTTGTTGATGACACATCTACTATGCAACGCCCATATTAAAAGATTCGTAATCCAGACATCTTGAGATGGTTTAGATCTACAGAGTCTGTTTACCGGAACTATTTTTCCAATAGGTGGGTAGTATTAATAAGAATTGGGAGAAGAGTACAAGTACCATGGCAGATTAGGAAACTGCCAGTGTTCAGGGGTTGACAGATGAGTATGTTTACTCGGGCTAAAAAAACATTGAGTAAGTTTTTTCAGAATATTTTTCGCAGGAAACGCTCCAGAATAGGCATTTATGGCCCCCCAAATGCAGGGAAAACCACATTGGCGAATCGGATTGTTCGTGACTGTTCTGGTGATGCAATAGGTCCTGTCTCTGAGATTCCTCATGAAACACGCCGGGCACGGCGACGGGAAGATGTGGTGATCACCGGAGCAAACGGCAATACTCTCTCATTGGATATTGTCGATACTCCTGGTGTGACTACCAAGATCGACTATCATGAGTTTCTGGAATACGGCCTTGAGCAGGACGAAGCGATCTCCCGTGCACGCGAGGCAACCGAGGGTGTTGCAGAGGCAATGCACTGGCTCAGGGAGGATATCCATGGTGTCATCTATGTGATGGACAGCACACTGGATCCCTTCATGCAGGTGAATATTATGATGGTCGGGATTATCGAGAGCCGGGATCTCCCGGTTGTGATCGTCGCAAATAAGACAGATCTCCCCGATGCAGCACCATCGCGTATCAAGAGTGCATTCCCCCAACACCCCGTTATCTCATTGTCGGGACTTGAAGGGACAAATATGGAAGAGCTCTATGATATGATGACCGAACACTTCAGGTGATCTCAATGATACAGGGAGTACAAATTGAACTCATCTCCGCAGACCGGCTTACAAATCTTACAACAATGGAGAAGATCAGGACGATCCTCGACTCGGTCATGCTCGGCAACATTGTTGTCCTTGAGCATGGTCTGACACCTGATGAACAGAGCATGCTCGTCGAAGTTACCATGAGAGAGATCAGACCTGGTGGCTTTTCAGGGATAGAGATGGAGACCTATCCCGGGAAAGAGGCTGAATCCGGTGGCATATTTGGGCGACTCTTCAAAGGGAAGAAACCCCGGCAGGGAAGAATGACCGTGATCGGCCCTGCGGGTCAGTTGAAGATGCTGAAGATTGAGCGGGATCGGCTTGTTGCCTGGGCTTCGCTCACGTCGGGAGGATAATCAGTATCATGCCTCACAAATGTACCCAGTGTGGCCGCGAGTTTCGGGATGGCTCAACTGAGATCCTGAGGGGGTGCCCAAGCTGTGGCGGAAAGAAATTTTTCTACGTCAGCGAGAAGGTGAGGCATAAGGATGTCCTTGAAGAGAAGAGTATCGATGAGATCGCAGAAGAGACGAACGAACCGATCCTTGAAGTCAAAACCTCTGGAAAACCCCATGCAGATATGTACGATCGGGTTGAGAGTGTCCGGATCGTTGGTCCCGGGAGTTATGAGTTAAATATTGAGAAACTTGCCAGAAGTGATGAGCGGGTCATTGGTGTCGGGAAGGATGGCAGCTATGTCGTTGATCTCATCTCGATGTCAAAAGCGAAGGGCAAAAGAGGAAAATCCAAAAAATAAGCCTCTCAATAAATGCCCTATATTCTATTTTAAAGCTAATTTGGATTTATTTCACTTTCTCTCACCAAACTATAAATATTATGTTGTGCTACACGTAACTGGATTTCTATAAACAAGGTGGCCACCCGACAGCAAGTGCATTCTCTTTGTGTGCCCTTACCGGGGGTGAGTCGTTTCTGCATGTGCCGTCTTTTGGTACATAAGGATACCCGTCACGGAGGTGATTCTATGAAAACACGCTATATTACATCGGTATCTCAGATTCCTGGGCTCTCGGCTGAGGAGAAGAAAGGTATTGGGGAAGTAGAAAACTGGTTCTCTTTCAAGGCAAGCGATTATTACCTGAACCTCATCGACTGGTCTGATCCATATGATCCGATCAGAAGGCTGATCATTCCGGATCCTGGTGAGATTGAGACTGAAGATGGCGATCTTGATCCTTCAGGTGAATCTACGTATACGGTTGTATCCGGACTTCAACATAAGTATGCACGGACTGGCCTCCTGCTCGTCTCAGACCGGTGTGCGGGGCTCTGCCGGTACTGCTTCAGGAAACGCCTCTTTGTGGATGGTGCAGATGAGATCTCCCGCGACGTGACTGCCGGGATCACGTACATCAGGAAACACCCCGAGGTGACAAATGTTCTCCTCACCGGTGGTGATCCCCTGATGCTCCCGACAAAGAAACTCCGTGAAATTATCGCAGAGATCAGGACCATTGATCATGTTCATATCATCCGCATCGGGAGCAAGATGCCGGCATATAATCCGATGCGTATCTCAGAGGATACCGAACTTCTCGATCTCCTGAGGGAATACAGCCACCCGGAAAAACGTATCTACCTGATGAGTCAGTTTACTCACCCGCGTGAGATTACGCCGGAGGCCGAAAAAGCGATTGCTGCTCTGATATCTGCAGGTGTGATGGTTCTGAATCAGACCCCGATTCTTCGGGGCATCAATGATTCGGGAGATGTACTTGCTGAACTCTTCAGGAAGCTCTCCTTCATCGGAATTTCTCCCTACTATATATTCCAGTGCCGTCCGACACATGGAAACCACATCTACTCTCTCCCGATCGAGGAGAGTTACCGGATATTTGAGGAGGCGCGATCGCAGGTCTCCGGCATTGCCAAGCGTGCACGGTTTGTGATGTCGCATGCCACCGGCAAGATCGAGATTGCTGCCTGCACGAAAGATTATGTGGTAATGAAGTATCATCAGGCAGCAGATCCTGAAGAGATGGGAAAGGTGATCGTCTGCCGGAGAAACCCCTCGGCATACTGGTTTGATGAGTATGTATCGATAGTCGATGAGTGCCTCCTCTCTTCCCTGAATGATCGGTGCAATGACCATATGCTTGGCCGCCCCGGAGAGGCTGATACCCTCTCTGAGTGACAATCTCCAAAAACCTTCTTTTCCGATACCCTTAAACTCTAGTCTGATCAATTCTATAGCGCACAGTATGTGCTGGCTGAGGTAAGTCCGACGTGCTCGATGGCACTGCCCGTTATGGGGGCTTGGGATTACGACGAGTCAGTTTAGGCTCTTTTCGTGACTTACAGTGAATGGCAACTGCCGGACACTCCTGCTCTCTCTTGCAGGCAGCTAAACAAAAAATGAGGTATACATGGCACGAATGCATGCACGACGGAGAGGATCGTCGGGTTCTGTCCGTCCTTATAGAACGGATGTCCCGGAATGGTCCAACACCGATCTCGCTGAGATCGAGAAGCTGATTGTCGGGATGAAGAAGGATGGGCTATCCTCCTCTGTCATCGGGATGACGCTCCGGGACAAGTACGGTGTCCCTGACATCAAACTGGTAACTGGTAAACGTATCGGGACAATCTTAAAGGAGAACGATCTCGTCTCCGAGATCCCAGAAGATCTTCGGAACCTGATGCAGAAGGCTCTTGGAATGCGGAAACATCTTTCTGAGAATAAGAAGGATATCCACAACAAGCGCCAGCTCCAGTTGACCGAGTCGAAAGTCAGAAGACTGGTCAGGTACTATACAAAGTCAGGAAAACTCCCGAAAGGGTGGACATACAAACCGGAGACCGCAGAGATTCTCCTTTCACGATAAATTATGCCTCTTTCGCCGTCAACTGAATTGCTTGCACAGAACCTGAAGTCATCAGGCTTTGTGGAGATCTATGCCCATCACGATGTCGATGGGGTAGCAGCGGCATCAATTCTTTGTACGGCGTTAACAAAAATTCACGTTCCATTTCATCTTCATATTCGTTCAACAATCACAAGAGAGATGATCCCAGACGACACACCAGTTCTCCTATGCGACTTTGGATCCTCAATCCCGAGTCTCCCCGCATCTGTAATGGTTGTCGATCACCATGTGCCGTCATTTTCGGGCGACTTCCATGTCAACCCGAGACTCTCGGGCATCGATGGCGATCTTGAACTCTCAGCATCGGGAGCTGCATATTATGTCGCACGCGAGCTTGGTGAAAACCGCGACCTCGCGGGCCTTGCAATCCTTGGAGCAATCGGGGACAGGCAGGAATTTCTAGGTCCAAACCGTGAGATCCTGAATGAAGGGATTGGCAATGGGGTGATCTCGACCATGCCGGGCTTCATGCCTGTCGGCCGCACTCTTTATGATCGTCTCTTCCTGGCAACGGATCCATATCTTCCGGGGATATCCGGAAATGACACCGTATGCAGGGAGATGGCCGCGCTTGTCCATCCTGATCGACCCGCAGAAGACGATTCATTCTTCCTCTCGCGGCTCGTCCTCGGAGTCGATGAAACGGCATCTGCGTTTGCGCTCCAGAGGATTGTCTCGGACAGCTATCAGCTTGAGCGTGAGGTGATCCCCTGGGCTCCTGCGATGGCCGCTGTTATCGATGCCTGTGGAAAATCCGGGCGTGGGGGTCTTGCCGTATCTCTCTGTATGGGTGATCCTGCCGGACTGGAGGAAGCATGGGATATCTTCTCGGTATTCAGGCAGAGGATTCTTCAGGGAATTGGCTCAGCCGAAGAGATCGATGAGGGGTGGTACCGGGTGAATGACCAGATAGTCTCGTCTGACGTTGCTGATCTCCTTTCAACCGATATCTCCCGGTTATCCCCCGTCTTTGTGATCACAGGAGATGATGAACTCTGTTTTGTCTCTGCCAGAACGCCCCCGGGTCTTCACCTGGATCTTGATACCATTGTCAGGACCGCTGCTGCTGCTGTAGGCGGTAGTGGTGGCGGGCATATGAAAAGGGCAGGGGCAACAATTCCTGCCGGAACAGACACACTCTTCCGGCAGGCGGTTATGGAGGCGATCCCCGCATGAAGATCGAGAGTGGCCGGATCCGGTCATACCATGCTTCACCTGATTGTGTTGCAGGGAGTCTCTCTCCCGACAATATGGACACTATGGAGATGCATATATCTCACGACTATGTTGAGATGATGATTTTCGACATGCCGATGCGATCGGCAATCGCAACTATTGACGATTATCTGATGAACCTCTCGATTGCAGATTCACTCTGCTCTGAGAGGATGAAAAAGATGGAACAAGAACAGGCATAAATCGTAGATTATGGTAATTTGGTGATACGATGGCAAAAAAGAAGCAGGTTGGACGCAGGGTCGAAGGCTGGAAGGCGAAGAGCTGGTACAAGGTCTATACCCCTGAGGTCTTTGGTAAAGTGTTTATTGGGGATATTGTCTCGGCAGATCCCGCAAACATGATGGGCCGCGTTATGCAGGTCTCACTCGGTGAGATTGCACAGGACTACTCCAAACAGTACATTAAGATGCAGTTTCGGATTAACAATGTCGCAGGTGATGCAGCCTATACCGAGTTCATCGGTCATGAGGTAACCCGTGATTATATCCGTTCAAATGTAAAGCGGCGGACATCACGGATCGACTCAACCGTGACCCTGAAAGTACAGGGCGGCCGTGAGATTCAGGTGACACTCACCTGTTTCACACTGAACCGGGCAAAACTCTCGCATATTCATGCAATCAGGGCAAAGATGGTTGAGGTTGTTACCCGCCTTGCTTCTGAGATGGATTATGATACCTTCTCAAAGGCAGTGGTTACTGGCGATATTTCACGCGAAATCTTTAAAGAGTCGCGAACAATCTTCCCGATTCGCAGAATCGATGTGATTAAATCCGAAGCGGTACGGACTGCAGCTGAGAAGGCTGCGGCCATTGCCGCATAATTTTTTTTGCTTCCCAAAGGGGCATACTCATAACATATTGAGGTGTATCTCTATGCAGGATGACTGCGCAGAAGATACTTCTCCTGGTACTTGACGGTATAGCTGATCGTCCGTGTGATGCACTGGATGGGAAGACGCCTCTTCAGACGGCGGCAAAACCTGTTTTAGACCGCCTTGCACTGGAGAGCGTCTGCGGTATCATGGATACCATCGCACCCGGTATCCGACCGGGATCAGATACTGCACACCTGAGCCTTCTTGGATACCCCCCTGAGCGGTACTATACGGGCAGAGGGCCCCTTGAGGCTGAAGGATGCGGGATTAGAATGGAAGCCGGGATGATCGGGTTCCGGGGCAATTTCGGAAGCCTTGATCCGAACGGAACTATCATTGACCGGAGAGCCGGGCGGATCTCCTCAACAGAACCGTTCTGTGCTGCGATCCGGGATGGTGTTGATCTCTCGTCGCTTGGGGTGGAATTCTTTTTCGAACCCGGTGCCGGTCACCGGGCTGCTCTCGCATTCCGTGGTGAGGGGCTGGGTGCAAATGTAACTTCCAATGATCCAAAACACGAACAACTCCCCCCGCTTCCAATCCGGCCAATGACGGAAGCGGGATCAGATCTCCACACAGCTGAGGTGGCAAATGAGTTTCTCCGTCAGTCACAGGAGATTCTTTTTGATCACCCTCTGAACGTGCAGAGAATCGCTGATGGTCTTCTTCCTGCAAATATTGTTCTGATACGGGGTGCAGGATTGATGGGGAGATTTGAGCCGTTTCCTGAGAAATGGAAGATGACGGGAAGTGTCATCTCGGCAGCCGCTCTCATCTCGGGAATTGGATCTGCTGTTGGGTTGGAGCCGGTGCAGGTGCCGGGGATCACCGGATCGGCTGATTCCGATCTCAATGCTAAAATTGCATATACAGAGAAAGAGCTTGAGAGAAAGGATTTTGTGCTCCTGAATATCAAGGGCGCAGATGAGTTTGGCCATGACGGAAAAGCCTTGCTGAAACGTGATTTCATCGAGGTGATTGATTCCGCCCTTGCCCCGCTTCTTGAATGGAAGGATATTATTATTGTAATCTGCGCTGATCACACGACCGCCTGCTCGGTGATGGATCATTCAGGTGATCCGGTGCCGATCATCATCCGTGGTCCGGGTGTCAGGATTGATTCCGTTGCTGCCTTTGATGAGATTTCCACTGCATCAGGAGGGCTTTGCAGGATTCGTGGGGGAGATCTTATGCCGATATTGGTTGATCTGATCAATAGATCTGAAAAGTATGGAGCATGAGGTGCAGGTTGGTATGGAGGAAAATGCAGTCCCGGCTCAGAATGGTTCCGTCCCGGATGAGATTCAACTGGAACGGCTGACGTTAACGGGATGTGTCATCCCTGATAAAACCGAGCTGCAGGAACGCATCCTCAAGGCACCTGGTGATGTGATTGTTGGCGATCACTCACGAATTGAGTATGGGATATCCGGGAATGATGTCTTTATAGCAGAGTCCTGCACCCTGAAAGGTGATGTGATCGCAGACGGCGATCTCAGGATCGGCAACTTCTGTGATATTGACGGCAACCTTGTCTGCGATGCAGATGCCTTCATCGGTGAGGGTGTCACGATCCGTGGCAAACTCTCGGTGATGGGGAATCTCGATATTGGTGATAATGTCATGATCGAGAAGGGATTTGATGCACGCGGCGATATCGAGGTTAGAAATCCAATGCCGGTGATCCTCTATATTCTCCTCTATGTCCTGACGATGCTCAGGATCGATCATGAGGAAGAGATCGACAGGTTCATTGAGGAACTCTGTGAAGAAGATGCCCATCCGCTTATGCTCCCATCCCAGACACACCTTGATGAGTCACAGCTCCAGGTGCAGACCCCAATCACAATCGGCTCTGGATGCAGGCTCCACGGGCAGATCCGTGGAGAGAAGGCAACGATTGGATTGAATAGCACGCTTTTTGGAAGTATACGGACGAAAGACTCTATTACGATCTCTTCTGGTGCAGAAATTCACGGAAATGTGGAGGCTCTGAATGATGTCGTCATTGAAGAGCATGTTCGGATACTTGGGAATGTCGAGGGGCAGCGGGTGACGATGGATGAGAATGCGACCGTTGAGGGTGTTATCAAATCAGTCGGCGGACTGACAATACAGAGGAAGAAGAGATGAATGCTGAAGAGATTTTTGAGGTTCAAAACCTCTCATTTGTTGAGCCTGCATTTGGGGATCTTTCAGGGATAGAGTATCTTTCCGATCTCCTTGGCATCCCTGCCGGAAATGAGTGTGCGAGGCTTCTGATCGATACCGAAGATGAACCACTTGCGTTCGCCCTTTCAGAAGATGGGGCGACCTGGTGGGCATCAACCTGCCTGTACCGGCAGATGACGGGCGAGGAGATCGAGCGATTTGAGCAGATTGGAGGTGATCTCTACCAGACAGAGCGGTACCTCTGGGAACGGGCTGTCCGCAGGTCATTTGCCAAAGAGATCAGTGCTGCGGTTGATCCTGCATTTGAAGATGTGCCGCCTGACCGGACCGGAAAGCTTGCGTCCCTGATCCACGAGGTCTGGGGAAATTCCGGTTCTGGTCCCTGCATCGACTGCTGCTGTGGTTCGGGTATCGGATCGGCTATTGTATCAAAGATGGGGATGGAGCCGCTTGCCTATGATAACGATGAGGCGCTTATCGCCCGCGGACTGATCGCAGGAAGACTGGATCCGGAAGGAACACTCTGCATTGATGGCAGGACTGCGGATGTCTTCCTGCCGCCGGCTGAGAAGGGGCTTGGGATTATGCTCGGTGAGATCCACTCCTTTGAGACCGAGGTCTGGGAAGAGCTTGTTATGGTGCTCTTTGATCTCTGTGAGGAGGCGCTGATTACGGTCGGAACCGAACGTGAGTCAGAGCTGATTAAGGAGTGGGGAGCATCGGTGGATCGGAAGATCGAGGTCTTTGAGAATGAGCGTGACCCGATCTATGATCGCTGGGTCTGTGTGGGATGAGGTTTGGATTGTAAAAAAAATCTTATACTTAAAATATCTATGTTATAATGATCTTCTATCCAAACAATCTCTTAATTGATTTTCAAAATTTTCAAAGGAAGGAATACATCGTAATCTATTTAAAGAACCCTTTGATTTAATCTCCTTGATTTTATTTTGAATTGCTTTTTGCTCAATAAATGTCTCTCTAAATACATTTTTTTCCCCATATGTTTCTTGTTTAATTTTTTCTTTTGGAATGATAAGGTTCAATAGGATTTGTGTACAATCGTCATTCTTTTCAGAAATTGCTTTCATCCAATAATCAATTGTAACGACGGGTACAGCACAAACAAGGCATGGTATCTTTGAATAATGTTTATTATTATGACAAAAACTATTGAATTTGGCTAATATCTCTTCTTGTATAGTCTCTCCGATGTCGTTGATGGTTCCACTGTCGTTATCGATGCATACAACAATTATATCAACTTTTTGAGCGAAACCATGATGTAAATTTTTTGAAAAAATCTGCGCATTTTTTAAAAGTGCAGGTTTCCCTGTTTTTACCCTCTGGGTGGCACTAATGTTAATGTAATTAGCTTTATTCTCTCCAATTATCTCAGAAAGTAATGATTTTAGAATCTCTCTATCAGATGGCCCCTCTGTTATCAAATGAATATTGAGTGGTGAAGAGCTTAACATTACAACCCTCCAATCAGTCCTTCAAGCCACATTTCCACTAAGGATTCACCAGGTTGATAATCTCCTCGAAATATCTTCAGAATTTCTGGTAGTGGAGTGTATTCTGAATGACCCTCATGTTGTTCACATACCAACACCAATTCAGGGAAATTATTAAGATTGTCAAGAATAACAGGTGAGTGTGTTGTAATAAAAAATTGAATGTCGAATGAGTCTGATGTGATCAACATCTTTTGTATTATTTTACTTAGTGTTAAGGGATTTAAACCATTCTCAATCTCTTCAATAAGGACTATTTTATTTGTTTGAGATGAGTGTATTAAGGTTAAAATTGCAAGTGTGATAACGAAGCCATCTGATACCTGAGGGGATAGAAAGATCCAGTCTTTTGAATTGATTTCCCGTGTAAATTCAAGGGCATAACGATAATCTCCAAGATGAGTAAAAGAGAGATCTGTCACGTCTGGATATATCTCTTTAAAATCATTGATTATTTTTCTAAAGATATTTGATTCAATATCTCGCATTGCAAAAAGGACATTAACAAGATTTTCTCCATTATGTTTTAAGAAAGGAATCATTGATTCAAGTGGATCAATTTCTCTCTCTTTTTTTATCTCTTTTGGAACAAATTGGAATTTACGAATACTTCTACAAGTATTGAACATCTCAACAAATTCAAATGGTAAATTCTTATTTATTCCCTTCTCTCTCATTTGAAGCTTTTTTAAATTATTATCGTCTGATATATAATTTTGTGATTGTATTGACTCATGAACTACTTCAAGGCGAAATTTGGGTTTAATATTGGGGCTATTCCTAAGCGAATCTAATCGATATGAATGAGATGTATCATATTTTCCATGGAATTTAATGCCAATTTCAATACCTTCCTTTTTAATATCAGATCCTTTGTGGAATAACTGGGCATACGAAAAAGGCCCTGGTCCAAATATCTCCTCAAGTGGGACCATTAAAGATCTTGAGTAATATTCTAATGACTCTAGAAGATTGGATTTTCCTGCATTATTGCCCCCTATAATGACATTGACTCCGTTACAATTTACTTTAGTTTCTTTTATGCTCTTAAAGTTTTTAATATATATTTGTGTGATCATCATGTTGTATTCTCCTCTAAAGGTTTATACTGTTTCTCCTCACATATTCTAAAGTTTAAATACTTTAAATATAATATTATCATAATGTTAATGGTGAAGATTTAATTTGGGATCTGCTAGTTTCTGATGGTTCCTGTGTCTTGCTCATATCATGGGCTATCCTTTTTCTATTGTCAAAATTTATATGTTTTTATAATAGATCGTTAATGTGCATAGGGTTGTGATGAGGTTGAATCTATCTTGTCTGATTGGTATTTCTTTCTCAGTTCTTGCTTGCAGCATGCATCTCTTTGTCTGGTTGCGTACATGAGGATACAACCACAGTTCCGGATCTGATCTTTCTGACAGAGGAATTCCCGCCATTCAATTATGAAGAGGATGGGATCTGAAAGGAATCGGGGTGGAGCTCTTGTATGCAGCATATGAAGAGAAAGGAGTGGCACTGCCTGAGGATGTCATCCGGATCGGACTCTTCACCGAAGGCGGTCGCGAAAAAATATGAGAAATTGTTAGAAAAGTATGAATTAAGAGATTGCTGGTCTTAACCTGACATCAGTGGAGTTTCAAGGGAAAAACAGATGTCACCGGAAAGGCGTTTCGGGATATGATGGTGGCAGGAGCATTGGCCAATGGTTCAGGATGGGAGGATTATGTCTCTCTCAACCCGGGTGAGAGCGGACTCTTCTGGAAGAGCACCTACTATCAGCTTGCCATAGGCAGTGATGGAAAAGAGTACATGGTCTGTAGCGGGATATTTAAGACGGAGTGAGAGGGGAGTTCTTACCTCCCCTTCTGCTCATCCTCATCTGTCCTGCACTCGAGATCCGCGAGTATCATCAGGGGATCGTCCTCTTCCCGGACAAGGGCCCGGATCCTCTTCAGCCGCTCGACTCCGATGAAATGCTCTGCCATTACCCTGCCAAATGGCGAGAGCTCGATCACCCCTCCTTTTCGATGTATCAGCCTGTACTTCTCCATCTCTGGCATGGCATCCTCAAGGGTTCCGACCATCCGCTCGTTCATTGAGTTGAGATCCTGCTCGATCCCGCGTGCGACAACGGCATTTGCCGCATACTCCTCGCTGCTCTCTTCCATGCCATAGACCGGGGCGACCTCCTCCATCACACCCCTGAGGAGATTGATCGCCACCTCCTCCTCGGTCGCCTTCGACTCCCGCGAATATGAGCCGCCAGGCTCGGCCAGGATCACGACACGGCCCGCATCATGGAAATCTGGTCGTCCGGCTCTTCCGATCATCTGGTGGAACTCCTGTACCGTCAGCCATTCAATGCCCATTGCAAGGGCATCAAAGACCACCTGTGATGCGGGGAAATCAACACCCGCTGCAAGGGCGGCTGTTGTTACGACGGCGGCAAGTTTTCCTTTTGTGAATCTGGACTCGATATCTCTTCGTTCCTGTGATGTGAGCCCGGCATGGTAGGGGGCTGCACGGGGACCGATTGCATCTGCTATCTGGTGGCAGCGGGATCGTGCATTTGTGAAGACGATCGTCTGGCCTTTGAATCCTTTTGAGGAGGTCTTCCCATACTCCTCGAAGATAAGCCGCTTTATCGTTGGGATCTTCGCTTCACGTTCAACAAAGAGGAGATGGCGATCCAGTGAGANNTCTGCATAGGTGACCAGGTTCGCATTCAGTTTTTTTGCAAGGAGATGGGGTGCACCGATTGTCGCCGAGAGGTAGATGAACTGCGTCTTTGGCGCGATCTGTTTCAGGCGGGCGATCATCCCGTCAAGACGGTGACCACGTTCCGGATCTTCGAGCATCTGCACCTCATCAATCACAACTGTGCCGATATTTCTGAGCTGCCGCCCTCTACGCAGGATATTGTCGACCCCTTCATAGGTTCCGACAATGATATCCGATCCGGCATCCCGCCGTGCAGGGGATCGCGTCTCGGGGAGGTTCAGCCGGGAGACGCCGGTTGAGATCGAGACGCTTGCCAGGTTCTTGTAGGTTGCGGAGAACCGCTCATACTTCTGGTTTGCAAGTGCGACAAGAGGAACAAGAAAGAGGAGACGTCCCCGCCCCTCAAGGATATTTTTAAGGCCTGCCATCTCGCCGATAAACGTCTTCCCGCTGGCTGTTGCTGCAACAACGAGGAGATGTTTCCCATAGAGCAATCCTGACTCAACCGCAAGCTGCTGTGCGGGCATCAGGGTGGTGATAGAGACTGCATCCACAAACTCTCGGGGTAGCGGCAGCTCTTCCAGCCGTTGTGTATCTGAAACCGGATGCGCTTCAACCCTGTCAAAGAGGGTCTTCTTCATATCGAGGCTCTCCGGCTGGATGATCGCAAGTACTGCCTCGAGATCCCGGTGCTCCATCAGGAGATCCTCGATATGCGCACGAGTCTTCCTTCCGAGCTTTCTGAGATGCGACAATTCACGTGAGAGCTCTTTCTTTGCACAATCCGGGCAGATCAGTTCACGCCCGCACCGGATCCGTGTCTCTTTGGAGAGCTGTGTGATCCGATCCTCAAGGAGGCAGATTCTGCATATATCGACAAATGAATATGGTATCTGGAGATTTTCCAGAAACTCTTCAAAAGCAGCGTCATGCTGGGTCAGGTATACATCGCCCTGGCGGAGAGCGACAAGGAGATCCTTTGTGGGCGTCTTCTTCGGATGGGATGCACCCGGCTTTCGAACCATAAACTCGTCGGGCCGGATCCCTCGTGTTGTTCTTGCGAGGGATACGGTGCCGACATGGCGGATTCTCCGGTCATCAAAGAAGAGGATTCGATAGGCTTTCTTCCATGGGAGGATGATCGCGCTCATAGGTGCTTACTGCACCGCCAGATCGTGGATGGTATAGGAGAGTCCTGCTGTTTCGAGTCGTTTGATAAAATCGGTGAACTCGGAATCAACAACGATGATCGCACAGTTCATTCCGTGAAATGCAGCTTCGATGACACCTTCACGTGCGCCATAGAACATATCGGATCTGATGCCGGATCGCTTCAGGGCCATATATGCCTCAACCCCGACCGCACCGATGATCTCGGCTTTCTGCACGATTTTGAAGAGCCGGTCGCGCTCAACAACCCGGGACCCACCCCGCTCGATCCGGGGTACCTTGCAGACATAGACTGTTCCTTCGGTATGCTCGATGATACCGCTCAGTCGTGCAACACCGACATCAGTCCCTTTCTCCGCATCATCGATGGCAATGCCTGTTGCAGACTGATTTTCTTTCCCTGCATAGAGCCAGCCCCCTTTCATGAAGACGCCGACCGAATCGCCCTTCTTCAGATCCTCACCCGCAATTGCAGCCCAAATTGCCACCTGCTGGATAATATCGCGCCTGATATGACGTGCATAGCTCTCAAGCTGTTCGGCACTCGAGAGCACCCATTCAATCCCCTTCCGGGTGACACTGTAGCGGCCACGTCCTTCTGCGGTAATGAGTTCGTCATCTGCGAGATCACGGATATACTCGGAGATTGCCTGCGGGGTTACTCCGAGCTTCTCGGCGATCTCCTGCTGGCGGATTGATGGCTGGTGCTCTGCTACTTCAACGAGAACCTGAAACCTGGTCGTCTCCCTTTTACTTCTGAGAAGATTGCCAAGGGGATCCTTACTTTTCTCCATCAAGGAGTATCAACCCCTGTCCCCTGACATCGAAATGCGGAAGGCGTTTTGCGATGCCCTTGACATAGATAGGTTTTACACCAACTTTCCGCGCGATCTCTCCGATTGCGGTATTTCCTGAATCAACTTCGATTTTAATGTTATCGGAAAGTTCCCTGAGTTTCTCGTCGTTTGATGTGGATATATAGAGCATCGAGACGAGATCTTCCATTGTACACTGGAAATTTGCCCTGAACTTCTGATAATTCACCCGGTATTCCTTCTCTGGTTTCTTTCCCGGTACTGTTCTCCATTGCTCGTCGATAAGGTTTCCTTTCTTCAGCATCTTCAGGCAATCATTGATGCATTCACCTTCATATTGCTGATTTAACTCCTCTTCAGTAACCCATGACTTAGAGAGCAATTCATAAACCATTTTATACCCTGAGTTGTTAAACGTAACAAGCAGAGGTACTAGCTCCACCGGGTCGCTTACAATTTTCGTCTTAGGATGATCCGTCACTGCAAAAACCCTATGTACTATATTGCTCTGTAATTCTATAACCTTTGTTGATAACCCATGCGGAGATCTGGTACTATCATCGTCCGTGGGATCGTACAGGGTGTAGGGTTCCGCCCCTTTGTCTATGCAACTGCGGAGTCGCTTTCCATCCGTGGATCGGTCACCAATCTCGGAAGCGAAGTTCTCATTCACGCAGAAGGAGAGCATTTTGACGATTTCCTCGATGCGGTCAGGAGAGGGCCGCGCCTTGCAGCCATAGATGAGGTGATCGTCTCACCCCTCAATGGTGCAATCCCTGACAGATTCATCATACGTGAAAGTGAAGAGGGAAACCTCTCGGGCCTTATTCCCCCTGATGTCGCCATCTGCGATGCCTGCATTCATGATATTTATCAGGCGGATGGTCGTTATTTTAACTATTGGGCGACATCCTGTGTAGATTGTGGGCCGAGGTACAGCATCATCCGCGCGCTTCCCTATGATCGGGAGAGAACGACAATGGATCACTTCCCTCTCTGTCTTTCATGCGAAGAGGAGTACTGGAATCCCGGATCGCGTCGCCATCATGCTCAGACAATTGCCTGTGCCACCTGCGGCCCGTCGCTCACCCTGATGGATCCGGACGGCCGGAGCATGCCGGTTGCGGATCCGATTAAAAAGGCAGCCGAACTCCTTGATATGGGAAAGATACTGGCGATACGTGGAATAGGGGGTTTTCATATCGCTTGTATCGAATCATCAGCTGAACGACTCAAAGCCCTCCTCGGAAGGACCGAACAGCCGCTTGCAGTAATGGCAGATGCTGATACCATCGAGCAGGTTGCCATTCTCCATGAAGATGAGAGAAAACAGCTCACGAGTCCCGCACGCCCTATTGTCATTCTGGAGAAACGGGATCATTCTGCGCATGAGACGGTATCAAACCTGCATACCATTGGAATGATGCTCCCCTATACTGGTCTCCATCATCTCCTCTTCAGCCACCTCCAGTCACCGATGCTCGTGATGACGAGTGCGAATATTCCTGGCAACCCGATGATCACTGAGATCGATCTGGTCATGTCGCGTCTCCGTGGTGTGGTGGATTACTTCCTCACCCATGACCGTGAGATCCAGAACCGATGCGATGATTCGGTTATCCGTGACGGCCTGATCATCCGTCTCTCACGGGGTATTGCACCGAAGAGAACCAGGATTGATCTCGGGAAGACCGCCATCCTCGCTGTCGGGCCTGAACTGAATGCAAATGTCAGCATCTACAATAATGGCTTCTGTATTACCTCTCCTCATATAGGGAATATCAGGAACCCCTCAACCGTCCGCTATCTGGAGGAGACGGTGGATCGGCTCAGAACCCTGACTGGCACAACTCCAGAGATCATCGCCTGTGATCTTCATCCCCAGTTCCTCTCGACACGATATGCAAACGACCTTGCAGATGAACTTGGTGCTGCACTGGTTCCGGTACAGCATCATCGTGCACATATTGCCGCTGCGACCCGTGAGCGGTGTGTCGGGATCGCAATCGATGGTGTCGGGTACGGTGATGACGGCACCGTCTGGGGTGGTGAGATCTTTGTCGGGCAGGCACCTGATTATCTCCGGGCCGGACACCTTGAGCAGGTTATGATGCCGGGCGGGGATGCCGCAACCGCAAACCCTGAACGGATGCTCTATGGTATCCTTCCCACACCCGAGATACTGGATCTCCTTTCTGTGCGGGGATGGAATGATATCGCCTGTTCGGCACTTGCACATCAGGTTGAAAGAAGGTTCAACACCATATCCACAACCAGCACCGGGAGGGTGCTTGATGCCGCATCAGCTCTGCTTGGTATCTGTTCTGAAAGGACCTATGATGGCGAGCCCGCTATGCGGCTTGAGGCGGTGGCTGCGTCGGGAAGAGCCACTGAGTGGGAGCTCGCTATCTCTGAAGAGAACGGTCAGCAGGTGCTTTCGACCTCCCGCCTGATGGAAGAGGTCTTTTCACGGTATCTTCCCCTGAAAGAGGAGAGCAACGAGATGCAGAGGCGTGCTGTTGCAGATATCGGCGCATCCTTCCAGTTCAATCTCGCCCGCGGTATTGCCCGGATGGCAGTGTCTGTAGCCGAAGAGCACGGTATCGGAAAAGCTGCCCTCTCAGGCGGCGTCTGCTATAATCATATGATCAGATCCACCATCTGTGAAGAGCTCAGGAGAGCCGGAATCGAGGCGATCATCAATACCGAGTACCCCCTTGGTGATGGCTGCATCTCATATGGGCAGGCGATCATCGCCGGAAGCAGGTGAATTATGTATGGATGCACGGGAGTTTGAGTATCCGGGCCGGGAATTCGGATCCCCGCACGGAGATCCGGATGAGATCGCCCGTGTGGAGCTGAAGATCTCAACGGTCATCCAGCTCTTCAATTCCCTCGATCCCTCGCCCTTCTATGAAAAAGAACTGGATCCTGATGCTGAAGAGTATATCTATGCCTCTTTTGAAGAGATTCCTTTTGATCAGAAAACCCGGATAACCGTCTACCTGCCGCCCCCCCTCATCTCTCATGAGGTGAAAGAGAATATCAGAATGGCAGTTGCCAATCACTTCCTCTATCTTGGCTCACTGTCAGAGCACGCCCTCTCGGTACAATGGAGGCGTGAGAGGCTGAACCTGGTAATCGGGATCATATTCCTCTTCTTCTGTCTGACGATCAGTCAGCATGCATCTGATCTCTTTGAACAGGGATCGCTTGCCGAGCTGATTGCTGAATCCTTAATCATCATCGGGTGGGTTGCCCTCTGGAAGCCGATCCAGTTTTTTCTCTATGATCTCTGGCCTATTCGGAAGAGGAGACGGCTTTGTGAAAAGATTGCGGCATCAGATCTTGAGGTAAAACCGAATCCGGCACAGCTCTGATGGCTTCATGATTCATAGGAAAAGTATGCCCGTGCTGCTACAGCGGTCTTCGCACTCCGGCTTATCTGCAACAGCATGAAAAACCAGATCCTGCACTCTTCCGTTGCGGGATTGTCTGGTGTATAAAAAAAAATTTAGCCGAAGAGGGCTCCAAGACCGGCCATGCCGGACTCTTCTTCCTCTTCCTTCTTTGACTCTTCTTCCTCAGGTGCCTCTTCAGCAGCAGCGGCTGCTACAGGTGCTGCGGCAGCTGCTACTGCAACGGGTGCTGCAGCGGCCTTGCTGATGGCATCTTCGATGTCAACGCCGTCAAGAGCGGCAATGAGCGCCTTTACACGGGATTCGTCTGTAGCGATACCTGCGGCAGAGAGAACTGCCTTGACGGATTCTTCTTCAACTGCTTTGTCAGCAGAGTGCAGTAAGAGAGCAGCGTATATGTACTCCATAATTCAGTCACCTTATTCAACTAATACTTTGATTGTGTTCATCTGTCTGTATGCCTTTGCGATGATGCCATCGATGACATCTTTCTCGTAGATAGCGGCCTCTATACCAAGGCTGCGAGCCTCACGGAATGCCTTTGCAAGGATCGTCTCCATCGTGAATGCAGTCGGATAGGCTGCATTGACTGAGAGGTTGAACGCCTGCTGGACGGCAAGAACGAGCTTGTTGTAATATTCAGTCTCGTCAATACCAAGTACATCCGGAAGATACAGTTCATCCTGGTAGAGTGCGACGAAAAGAGATAAACCGACATCCATCGGCTTAACATCAAGCTTCGAGAGGACACCGGCTTTCTTCCGGTCAATGACTTCGCCAGCCTTTACAACGGTCTTCGTCTCGCGGATCTTCACCTTGCCGCCATCGATGGTGGCCGGGATACCCGCCTGCTGAAGTTCGCTGACAATAGGGCCTGGCTTGAAGCTTGTTGGTCCTTTTGGAACAACGATGTCCTCTGGTGCGATCTCACCAGCTTTGGCAGCCCGCTTTGTCTTCGTCTGTTCAAGGGACTTGAACAGTTTGAAGGGGTTGTCGTTTGTGAAGATCAGTGCCGAGTGTCCGGTGATATGCTCTCTGAGATCGTCATATATCCCGCCAAGATCTGAGAATGCATGCTCGATGAGCGTGTTTCTCATTACCTTGATGGTGGCTCTCTCTTTGAGGTCCCGCCGGATCTGCTGGAACTGTGTTGCAGGGATACCAAAGGTATCTATGATACCGATTAAGGCATACTCCTGCGCGTTCTTCTTTACTTCTTCAACCTCGTCCTGCTTCCACTGAGGCAGGTGGCGTGTGTATACTGCCATTTAGATCACCCTCACTGCCGGCCCCATGGTCGTTTTGACAAAGACCGAGCGGAGGTTCTGTGAACCCTGCTCGAGTTCTGCTTCGACTCTTCTCAGGACCGCGTTGATATTCTCTGCGATCTGATCAGGTGTCATCTCTGTTGTCCCGATCTTCGCAGAAAATGTTAGTTTATCTTTGGTCCGGATCCTGATAGAACCGCGCAGACGCTCTACAATAGGTCTGATGTCCTGTCCCGGGGGGATGGGCATTGGCATCTTGCCGCGTGGACCGAGCCTTGGGCCCAGCCACCGGCCTACGAGTGGCATAACAGCGGTCTCAGCAAGGAAAAAGTCATAATCGCATGCAACCTGTCTGGCTTCACGCGGGGCACCTCCCAGGCGTTCGATCTCCTCAGGGCCGATGATGATATCGGCACCTGCCTCTTTTGCCTGAGTGGTTATGTCTCCTTTGCCCAGAACCGCGATTCTTTTGGTGCCTGCACTCTCTGGCAGAAGAATCGTCGCATCAATACGGTTTTTCGGCTGCGCCATGTCGATGTTCTTCAGGTTGATTGTGATATCCACACTCTCCCGGAACTTCCTCTCTGGCGCCTGCTCGATTGCCGTGGATACGGCCTTCTGAATCTGGGTTAACTCAACCATTAAATGATGCCTCCATAGTTCTCGACCGTAATAATCACGATCTCCTATGGTTGTCTCTATGTCTATGCGTTTAGCTGATCATCGAACTGGCCCGCATTGACCGCGGCAATGGCATCCTGTGCCTTCATGCCTTCGATCGTCACTCCTACGGAGCGACAGGTGCCTATGACTTCCTTGACCGCATTTCTGAGGTCATAGGAGAGCATCGACTCCTGTTTCATGCGAGCGATCCGAATGATCGCTTCAAGCGGCAGATTACCAACCGGCTGGGCATTTGGGCTTGATGCCCCCTTCCCAACACCAACTTCTTTCATGATCAATGCCGTCGTCGGTGGGATACCCACCGAGATGGTGAAGTTCTTCTTATCGTCGACCTCCACCGTGACTGGCACAGTCATTCCATTGAATTCCGCTGTCTTCTGATTGATTTCATCGACAACGGCCTTCACATTGATGCCGAGAGGGCCCAGCGCCGGGCCCAATGGCGGGCCTGCGGTCGCTCTACCGCCGGGTACCAGTACCTCGACAGTTTCTGCCATAGTATCACCATGCCGGCAACCCCTGTAATGGGATTGTCAGCTGTGGTTCATATATGTCAACGGCTGATCTGATAAATATGATGGGGGTACTTACCCTGAAAAAAGAAGGAATTGGAGTATTATGATTATTGTTAGTCTTCGCTCTTCCGTTCGATGACCCTGACATGGTCGCCCCGGACGGTGATTGGGATTGGAACGATACTCTCATACAGCTCAACCGTGATCTCCTCCTTTCCGAGATCGATCCGCTTGACAACTGCCTTTTCTCCTTTGAAGGGGCCTGCGATCAGTTCGACGATGGTTCCTTCTTCAATGCCTGAGACAACAGGTTTTGGTTCAAGGTAGTGGATGATATCTTCGAGTTTTGTCTCGCCCGGCACAAGTGCTCGTGCACTGGGGATGCTCTCGAGGAGCTCCTGGATTCGACCGCGTCCTTCCGGCGATTCAAGTATCACATATCCTTTCAGCTCCTCCGGCACAATCACTGAAGAGACCCTGATATCAACATCATTCCGCTCAACAGTACGGAAGATAGAATCTGCAACCGCGCGCTCCTGTTTTGAGGTCGTCTTAATTGCGTAGTAGTGGTTTACTGCCTCGGTCATTTTGATCAGTTCTAGAACACGAGCATGATCTCGTAGATGATAAATCCAACAAGGCCGATTACACAAATCCCGATGCCCGCAACGAGGCCGATCTTGCTGAACTCTTCACGGGTGGGTGTCCGTGCCAGTTTGAGTACACGGATGTATTTCCTGAAGAGCTCCTCATTCAGATTGAGGCCTTTGAGGTCAGGTTTCTTGAATTCTGGCATATCCATAGCGATCACTTTAAGAAATCTATATCATATTGCTTCTGGAGCCGCTGTCCTTGGGGAACATCCGGCTTTCCATATATCTGGGGTGACTGAACCCCGGTGACGATAAGCATTGTTCTCATCCGGTTCTGCATACCTGGATCAATCTGGGCACCCCAGATGATCCGTGCGTCGGGATCGATCCGCTCGTATATCTCCTGAACCACGCCTTCGGCTTCCGACATGGTCATATCGGGACCGCCGACAACGTTCACGAGTGCGGCGGTTGCACCCGAGATATCCACGTCAAGGAGAGGTGAACGGAGAGCTTTCTTTACTGAATCGCTTGCCTTGTCTTCGGAATCCGATTCACCCATTCCGATCATCGCGATGCCACCCTGCTCCATGACAGATCTGACATCGGCAAAGTCGAGGTTCACAAGACCCGGGAGCGTGATCAGTTCGGTGATCCCTTTCACGGCCTTCATCAGCACTTCATCTGCCACTTTGAAAGCGGTTGAGAGTGGAAGGCGTGGGACAACTTCAAGGAGACGGTCGTTTGGCACGACGATGACGGTATCTGCAACCTCACGAAGGTGTTCCAGACCTGCCTCAGCATTCTCCATCCTGTTTGCACCTTCGGCTGTAAAGGGTAGGGTAACAACAGCGATTGTCAGTGCACCTTCTTCACGTGAAGCTTTGGCGACAATTGGTGCGGATCCTGTCCCGGTGCCCCCACCAAGACCGGCTGTGACAAAGACCATGTGGCTCCCTGCAATAGCCCTGTGAAGATCGCTCTCACTCTCCTGAGCCGCCTCTTCACCCCGGCGGGGAACCGCTCCGGCGCCAAGCCCCTTTGTTGTCTGCCTTCCGATGAGTATTCTTCGGTCAGCTCTTGTCATTGCAAGGTGCTGGGCATCGGTATTGATCGCAATCATCTTTGCCCCATGGATATTCTCTTCGAACATCCGGGTGATGGTATTCGATCCCCCTCCGCCACACCCGACGACGGTTATGATGGTACGAAGACTCTTAAGAACATCTTCAAAGTCTTCATCATCCATACTCCCTTCGTATTTCGGGTCGGCCTGTCCATCAACAATTGGCGAGGTTCGATATTCAGCAGGTGCCTCTCCGGCAACCTCTACCTCTTCCGCCTTCTTCCGTGATAATGCCTCTTCCACGATTGATCTCATGTTATTCTCTCCAATCCCGGGATTATGATCTCATGCAGAACCTGGGTGGTGACCATATCGGGCTCAATCACCCTTTCCCCGACACCCACGGTCTGCCCGCTGGCAAGCCTGCCGAAGAGTGGTCCTGCGGGTACCCCGAGTTTGCGCGCTTTCTCAGGGTCAAAACGTTCTCGACTGATGATAAGGCGATCACCCTCTACAACAGCATGAGAATGTTTCGTGATCTGTTGTACACACAGGGTTATTAAATCACTTGCTAATTGTGTCTCTTCCTCATGGCATCCGATGAAGGCAGGGAGGGCAACTGCCCCGCCTTTGGTGATTCTGAAACAGGGAGTGATGGCATCGAGGCCTGATATGAACTCCTCTTGTCCCGTCCTGAGCGCTTCGGTGAGGAGCTCTTCGTTGATCCTGATCACGGATACTGCGCAGTCCCGCTCCATCCCATGGTTCTTCAGAATTGATGCGGGTGCAATTTCGGATGCCAGGGAGGTTGCCCGGCACCAGATCTTCCAGGGAACCCTCCCCATCTCCCGAAGCATGCCTTCAGTAACAAGCGGGATCTGTAATTCCTGAAAAATACGGGCGATTTGATCGAATTCCTTTGCGCTGAGCGCTTTTTTATCGATATAACCGGCGACTGCCCCGGACATCTCAGCCATCCTCTTCACCCTCTCCGCAGTGATGCCTCCTGCCTCCCGCGAGTGGGCGATATGGCCAAATGCTCCCCGGGTCTCTGACGCGATCACCGTCTGCCTGACGGCATAGTGGGTGCCACCAAACCCGATCAGAGGCAGAAAATCTCCCGGTACTGCTGAGAGCACACTCCGGGCAACGGCTGCTGCCGCTTCTGTATCGCGCCACTCTGTCTCGGTGCTTCCGATCTCAACAAAGAACGATGGGGTCGTCAGATCGGTCGGCCCATGGTGGGTGATCTCATACCCGGTACGGTATCCATCCGGTGCATATCGTGTCAGGTTCACAAGAACTGCCTGCATCATACCGGGATCGGCTGCTGAGAGTTCATCAGGTGCACCTCCATATGCGGCCTCACTGAAGTTTCCGGTCACATGAACCGTCAGCACCGGCTCGGGATTGACGCTGGTATGCCGGGAGAGGAAGATGATCCGGTCTGCCTGCACCTTCTCATCAAGGTGTTCTTCATAGATGAGTCTCCCTTCGATCTCATGGAAGAGATAACCATCCTGAAGCAGTGGCCAGGCAGCCTCTCCCTCCTCCCTGATGAGATCATCGATCGCGTTTCTGATCGCCATGCCTGCCGGATCAGGGCGCGAATGGATAAGCGCAGTTACCATGCTTTATATGTTTGTTCCTGCCTCTAAAAGCGTTGATCCCAACTGCCATAGTGGTTGGACACTCTGTGATCCCATTCTGAAAATGCTATATCATCAGAATGCAATGATTGGTATATGTCATACGACGCAATAGCAGAGGCATTTGCCGCTGAGGGCATTGAAAAAGAGATCAGATGCGAAGAGGCGTTTGCCATCTCTGAAAAGTACAACATAGAAAAATTTGATATCTCCCGGTACTGCAACAAAAACGGCATCAAGATCCGTGGTTGCCAGCTGGGTTGTTTCAAATGAGCCGGTTCATCCGGGTAATCCCGGTACATGAGGCAGTATCGAGGCTCCTCTCCATCGCACCAGATCCTGGTACGGAGATGGTCGGACTATCAGGGGCGCTCTTCCGAATCCCGAATGAAGATATCATTGCCTCACATGATATGCCCGGATTTGCCAGATCGATTGTCGACGGGTATGCTGTCCTCTCCTCTGACACCATCGGCGCCGGGGAATCACTCCCTGCGATGCTCACCTGCACCGGCAGGATCGAGATGGGATCAGCTGATCCGGGATCGATTGTGGCAGGCGAATGCAGGTATGTTCCGACCGGCGGGATGATGCCGGAGGGTGCAGATGCAGTTGTGATGATCGAGTATGCCGAGACTGCAGGGGATCAGATCCTTGTGATGAAGCCTGTATCCAGTGGCGAGAACTATGTTGCAGCTGACGAAGACTTCACATCCGGTGAAATGATCATTCAATCAGGCCACAGAATTCTTCCCCAGGAGACCGGGGTGCTTGCAGCAGCCGGTATCCTCTCTCTCCCGGTACGGCGCACCCCGCGGATTGCGGTCATCGCAACCGGAAACGAGATCGTCGCCCCCGATCAGGTGCCCCGGCCGGGACAGGTGCGGGATGTGAACTCGATCGTCTGCGAGTCATTCATCCGGCAGTGTGGCTGTATCCCCCTCTCGCTTGGGATCGTGCCTGATGAGCCGGATGCACTCACCGCTGCCATACAGGAGGCGGTTGTTCAGGCTGATGCGATCTTCATCTCCGGCGGGAGTTCCAAAGATGACCGGGATGCGACCGCACGGGTGATCGCTGATCTGGGTCGGGTTCTTGTTCATGGGATTGCGATATCTCCTGGAAAACCGACGATCATTGGTGAGATCCGGAATCGTCCGGTGATCGGCCTCCCCGGTCACCCGTCTTCGGCGTTTATGGTCATGCGGGCGATCTGCGCCCCCCTTCTCGCTGCGATGAGCGGCATCACGCTTCCGGAGCAGCACTCTTCTGCAACCCTCGATGCGGGTATCCCTTCTGCGAAAGGGAGAGAGGATTATGTCCGTGTTCGTCTGAGGGAAGGGGTGGCAACCCCGCTCTTCTCAAAGAGCGGGCTCCTGCATACCCTCGTTGAAAGTGATGGCTATGTCCGTGTACCGGCAGAGTCTGAAGGATTTGAGACAGGTTTGGTTGTGGAGGTGATTCTGTGGTGAGCAGGTATCTCTCTCTTGTCCCGCTTGAGGAGGCGATTGAACTGATCCGAAGTCACTGTCCGCCAGTTCCACAGGCGATCCGGGTCCCTCTTATGGAGAGTGTCGGGAGGGTGACCGCTGATCCAATCTATGCGGCATATTCTGTTCCCGAGGCGCATCTCTCTGCTATGGATGGGATTGCGGTCTCTTCGCGGGCAACCCATGGCGCAACGGATAAGCACCCGATCATCCTCAGGGATGCAGTCCGCGTGAACACCGGCAATGTCATTCCATCAGGCTGCGATGCGGTGATCATGATCGAGGATGTTGCGTTTGAGGACGGAGGATATGCGATCAGACAGGCCGCAACACCCTGGCAGCATATCCGGCCGGTTGGTGAGGATATCGCCGAGTCTGAGATGGCTCTTCCCAGGGGTCACCGGATCCAGTACCACGATATCGGAGCGCTTGCCGCATATGGGATCACCGATGTCTCTGTGCTATGCCTCTCTGCGGGGCTCATCCCGACCGGAAGTGAACTGGTGGCTCATGGCACCCGGCCAAACCCCGGTGAGGTTGTCGAGAGCAACTGCCAGATGGCAGCAGCACATCTCCGCTCTCTCAGGGTTCATGCAGAGATTACTCCATTGGTACCAGACGATCCCGACCGGATTCGCGAGGCGCTTGATGCCGCTGTATCTGCTCATGATATCGTGATCATCTCGGCAGGTTCGTCAAAAGGCACGAAAGATTATACCGCGCAGGTGGTGGGAGAGCTTGGCGAAGTGCTGGTTCACGGGGTCGGCATCAAACCGGGAAAACCAGCGATCATCGGAATGATCCGGGGAAAGCCGGTGATTGGCCTGCCTGGCTACCCCCTCTCCGCTCTGACAGTTATTCGTGAGATCATAACGCCGGTGATCAGGGGTGCAGGGATCCCTGTTCCCCCACCCGAAGTGATCGAGGCAGAACTGACCCGGACGCTCGCCTCTGATATCGGGACCGATGAGTTCGTCCTGATGACCGCGGGGCGTGTGGCCGGACGGCTGATCGCAACCCCGCTCTCACGCGGCGCCGGTGTCCAGATGAGTGCGGTTCGATCCAACGGGGTTCTCAGGATTCCTGCGGATACAGAAGGGCTGGAATCGGGCGGGCAGGTTCAACTATCCCTGAGTGTACCAAAAGAAGAACTCGAATCTGCTCTAATTCTGGCCGGAAGCCACGATCCGATCCTTGACCGGATGGCTGATCTCCTCGCTCCGCTCCCGGTCCATTCTGCACATATCGGGAGCATGGGCGGGATTCTGGCGTTAAAGAAGCGGCACTGCCATTGTGCACCGATGCATCTTCTTGCACCGGATGGCACCTATAATGTCAGGTACCTTGAGCGATACCTGCCCGGCGAGGAGGTGACACTCGTCTGTGTTGCAGAACGCGAACAGGGTATCGTCTCACGGGATGGCATTACCTTTGATGAGCTTGATCGCGTCTCCTTTGTGAACCGGCAGAAAGGATCAGGTACCCGTATGCTCCTTGATCATCTCCTGAAGGAGCGTGGTATCGATCCATCGGCGATCTCAGGCTATGATCGGGAGATGACAACCCATCTTGCCGTTGCCCTTGCTGTTTCAAGCGGTGAGGCGGATGCGGGTCTCTGTGTTGCATCTGCGGCAGAGATCACCGGTCTCGCATTTGTCCCGGTCGGATCTGAGCGGTATGAGATTGGGATCATGACAGAGGATCTGGATGATCCACGGATCAAATCCCTCCTTGAGCTGATTGAATCTGATGCCTTTAGAGCGATCCTGAATGAATCAGGTGGGTACAGAACCGATGCCACTGGTATCCGGCAGACCCTCTCCCTCTAACCCATATCTT
Organism: Methanocorpusculaceae archaeon UBA456; assembly: GCA_002496395.1. Taxonomy (GTDB): domain Archaea; phylum Halobacteriota; class Methanomicrobia; order Methanomicrobiales; family Methanocorpusculaceae; genus Methanocalculus. Next base: position 68,860 of record DAJQ01000019.1, on the reverse strand, counting down.
TTAGTTCAAGAACTGTCAGGATATCAGTCCGGGTAACGATTCCAACGATTTTCCCCTCTTCAACGACCGGGATCCTACCGATATTCTGCATCGTCATGATCCTGAGTGCATCGGTGACCGATGCGGATGGCGGGAGCGTGGTGATCGGCTGCCTGCTCATCACATCCCTAACCTGCATTGCCTCGCGGTCTATCTCGCTGGTCCTGTGGATATCCGCAAGGGTGATGATCCCAATCAGGTCTCCCCTGTCAACAACAGGGAATCCAAGATGTTTTGTTGTGTACATCAGTCTTATCACTTCGGTGAGTGGGAGATTTTGCTCGACACTCATCACCTCATGCGACATGATCTCGCCGACGGTTACATCCTGAAGGAGGAAGTTTGTCGTCACCATTGACGATTCCTGGCCTGCGCCCACGTAGATGAAGAAGGCGATGATGATCAGGATGAAGCTGAAGGTGAAGATGCCGATGATCCCAAAGAGGATGGCAAACCCCTTGCCGATGTCCGATGCGATCCGTGTTGCACGATGAAGGGGCATCCGTTTTGCAAGCCAGGCGCGGAGTACCCGTCCACCGTCCATAGGGAATGCCGGAAGGAGATTGAAGGCAAAGAGCAGGATATTCAGGATCGCCAGGTATCCAAATCCATAGATGAATACGCCTGCAACAGCCGGGGCATCAATGATCAGATCAACGACATAGACGAGGATCCAGCTGAGTATTCCAAGCCCAAGGCTGGTGAGAGGGCCTGCAATCGCCATCGGGAGCTCCACTTTTGGGTCAGGGAGCATCTCCTCCATCGAAGCAACACCGCCGAAGATGATCAGCGTTATGGCATTGATCTTTATGCCGTGGGCACGTGCAATAAGCGAATGGGCAAGTTCATGGATGAATACACAGAAGAAGAGGGTGAGTGCCACGATTGTGCCGAGAATATAGGGGACAATGCCGCTCTCAATGATGGTTCTGTCAATGGGAATAGCGAAGATCCCCTCAATAAAATCGACCGTCAGGTTGATCTGGCTTCCGATGATCCATGCAAAGAGCGGTATCACCAGTAAAAAAGTGATATGAAGGCGGACAGGTATGTCAAAAATCCGTCCTATCTCCAGCGATCCATTCATGCAAGGGAGTATCTTTTTTAAGTATTTAGTATATATCTTGAACAGATTGATATGAAGTGGCAGATCTCAGAGCTCTTTGGAATGAGCGTATACACTGACAGGGCTGTGTTCATTGGTAATGTCGCTGATGTTGTCATTGATATAGATAACAAAAAGATGGCATCGCTGGCCCTGACAAACATCAACCCGGATATTATCGACTTGAAATCATTCAAGGGTTTGAAAGTTCCCTATCGGTTGATCAAGGAAGTTTCTGACATTGTGCTTATCAGGCACATACCTGGTGCCTTCAATACATCAGCCGAACGTGATATAGACGAATGAAGCGAAGGGAGATTTATTCGGAGCTCCGGACAACAGCACCCTGTTTCATCAGGATTGACGGAAGAGCCTTTCGTTCCGTGACAGAAGCGCTCGGTCTCGAAAAACCCTTTGACGAACGTTTCTCCTCTGCCATGGAGATGGTCTCCTCTCTCCTTCTGGGGGGGAGCGGACTCTCCCCGGAGTTTGCCTATACCTTCTCCGATGAGATCAATCTCTTCTTCACAAAGCTCCCATTTTTCGGGCGTGTTGAAAAGCTCGACTCTGTTGCCGCTTCTTTTGCCTCAAGTGCCCTGACAATCGAGTTTTCTCTTCGCGAACCGGTATCATTTGACGCGCGGGTTGTTCCGGTTGACAGTGGAACTGCGATCGAGTACCTCATCTGGCGACAGAAAGAGGCGTGGAGGAACCACAATAATGCCTACTGTCAGTGGGCACTGGGGCAGGATGGCCATTCTGCAAAAGAAGTGCAGAGGATGCTCCAGGGTATGAATACTGCTGCCATGCACGAGCTGATGCATTCGCGGGGGATCAATCTGGCAGAGACACCGGGATGGCAGAGGCGTGGGCTGGTTGTCCATCGTGCTTCTGAAGAGGTGAGCGGCTATAATCCAAAAGAAGATGAGGCTGTGGTGACGCAGAGGATCCGGATCGTCTCCGACAGAAGCCCTCCGCTCTTCAATTCGGAGGAGGGGAGAGTGTATCTCTCCTCTCTCATCTCAGGGGCCAATCAGGGTAATTGATACACTGAGTCCCTCGATATCCCAGTCTGATGAGAAACCTGTCCCTTCAACCTTCTCTTTATTGAATACAAGCGATGATGCACGGATCTCTCCTGCAATCCAGTCTGTTGACCGGTCGAGCAGTGATCGAATCCGATCCTCTCCGATTGCAATGGTCGCCTGGATCTGATCGTCGACTGAGAGATCCATCTGTTTGCGCATCTCCTGGACACGCCGGATCACTTCACGTGCATATCCCTCGGCTTCCAGCTCGTCGGTGAGGGAGACATCAACATAGACGGTTGCATCGGGCATTGTGGCCGAGTACACATTTTCAGGGAGTTTCTCACTGAAGGCGACATGGTCTGCCGTGATTATGATCTCCTGGTCACCAATGGTGATGGTTGCAGATCCCGCCTCATTGATCTGCTGCCTGAGTGCGGTTCCGTCCGCCTCCTCGATCGCTCGTTTGACCAGTACCCCGGTTTTCCCAAACTCAGGTCCGATCTTCTTCATCTGCGGCTCTGCCGTCCAGAGGACGCGTTCCCAGATGCCTGAAACAACCCGGATATCTCGTGTGTTTGCCCGTGCCTTGCAGAGGGGGAGGAGGGACTCGACTGCCTCTTTCACAAGCGAACTCTCTGTTGCGACCACGACCTCGCCAACCGGCCAGCGAAGCTTCCTCTTTCCTGCCTGCCGTGCATTCGCAACAGCATCATCAAAGGACTGTACCACCTGCATCGCGTCTTCGATAGTGGTGCTGATCAGGCTGGCATCTGCTTCTGCCCAGTCGAGCATATGGACACTTTTCGGATCCCCGCTGAGCCTCAGGTTCTGGTAGATCAGTTCTGTAAGATGCGGGATGAACGGGGAGGCAAGTGAGACAAGCCTTCTCATCACGAAATAGATCGTCTCGTATGCCTCATGCTTGCTGGCTGAATCCTCTTCAAGCCACATCCTCGGTCTGACGAGCTGGACATACCAGCGGGAGAGGTCATCTAAGATGAATGAGAGGAGTTTCCGGGTGGCCCTGTGGATCTGGTATTCGTCCATTGCCCCGCTGATCTCCCCGGTGAGAGACTGGACTCTTGAGATGAGCCACTGATCCTCAAAAGCCCCCTCAGAAGCGATACGGCGGATTGCTGATGGATCATAGGCCCCGGCTGCATCTGCTCCCGGCTGGAAATTATCAAGCCGCATATAGGGGAGTGGGAACCGGTAGACGTTCCAGAGGATGTTGAGTGCACGGTGAACCGTCTTTACACCATCCCAGTTGAATTTCAGGTCATCCCAGGGTGCGCTCGCGGAGAGTATATACAGCCGCAGGACATCCACCCCGAACTTCCCGATCACCTCTTCAGGGGTGACGACGTTTCCGAAGCTCTTTGACATCTTCTTCCCTTGTGCATCCAGGGCAAACCCGTGCATCAGCACCTGTTTGTATGGGGCCTGTCCAAAGGCGATTGTGGAGAGTCCGAGCTGTGAATAGAACCACCCCCTGGTCTGGTCCTGCCCTTCAGTGATGAAGTCAGCTGGCCAGAGGTTTTTGAATGCCTCCTCCTCACCCGGATAGCTGAGTGTTGCCCATGAGGCAACCCCGGAATCGAACCAGACATCGAAGATATCCCCGACCCGGTGCATGGTGCTACCGCAGGTGCAGGGTATTGTGATCTCATCGACCATCGGCCGGTGCGGGTCGGTGATTGTACTGCCGGAGAGCTCTTCAAGCTCGGAGAACCTGCCGATCACCCGATAGGTGTCGCATGATGGACAGACCCAGACCGGGATCGGGATGCCCCAATACCGCTGCCGGGAGATACACCAGTCGCGCGCATCCTCGATCCAGTCATGGAATCGTGCGCTCCCTGCCCAGTCAGGGAACCAGGTCACTTCATCCTGAATGGACGCGAGCATCTTCTCTTTGGCATCACTCGCCTTGATGAACCACTGTGAAGTGGCGCGGAAGATATTGGGGGTTTTGCAGCGCCAGCAGTGGCCGTATCGGTGGGTGATTTTCTTCTCGGCAAGGAGTGCGGAGCCGAGTGCCTTGATGACGTTTTTGTTTGTTTCCGTATCCTTGACATAGAGTCCGGCAAATTCGCCTGCTTCTTCTGTGAAACGCCCGGTTCCGTCAACAGGGCAGACGATCTGGAGATTCTCCTTCATTCCAAGAACATAGTCGTCCCACCCGTGCCCGGGGGCGATATGCACCATTCCGGTATTCTCCATGGCAACAAAGTCCGCAGCAACGACATGGTGGGCGATCTGGCCCTGCATCGGGACAGAGGAGATGAGCGGGGATTGGTATTTGGTGCCGACAAGCTCTGCACCCTTTTTGACACCGAGGATCTCATAGTCCTGGTAACGACCGGCTTTCAGGATACTCTCAACGAGCTCATCTGCGATCCAGAGGATCTCGCTTACACCCTCACGAACCGCGCGTACACGTGCATACGTGAAATCGGCAGCAACTGCAACGGCAACGTTAGCGGGAAGTGTCCAGGGTGTTGTTGTCCAGATGACGAGGTATTCGTTCTCTGCTCCGCTAAGGGGGAATTTGACAAAGATTGATGGATCCGTGACATCCTGATATTCGACCTCGGCATCGGCGATGGCGGTCTCACATCGTGGACACCAGTTGACAACCCGGTATCCCCGCTCGAGCATCCCCTCCTCTTCGACACGCTTGAGGGTGAACCATGCGGCTTCGATATACTCATTTGAGATCGTCTGGTATGGGTTCTCAAAATCAAGCCAGACGCCGAGATTCGAGAACTGCCTGCTCATGATCTCTTTATGAGTGACGGCAAAAGTCCGGCATTTCTCGACAAACTGCGCAATCCCGAACGTCTCGATATCCTTTTTGGACGTAAACCCAAGCTCGTTCTCAACTCTGACCTCAATTGGGAGGCCATGCATGTCATATCCCGCTCGATCTATCACATGGCGGCCATGCATCCGGTGGTACCGGAGGATCGCATCTTTTAAGATCTTGTTCCATGCCGTTCCGAGATGGATGTACCCGGTGGTGTATGGCGGTCCGTCGACGAAGAAGAATGGCTTTCCATTCTTCCTGAGTTGCTGTACGTTCTTGTAGGTATCCTCAGCACGCCAGAATGTACGCGCCTCCTCCTCCACCTCTTGTGGTGTATAACTGCTGGTGACTTCTTCCACCTGGATCCCTCGTTCTCCTGTATTCCTATATGTACGGCGGAAACAGACAAAGGGTTTTCCACCAAAAACCAGATCGAAAGATATTTTTCCATCTCCGTAGGCGTTGTAGTATACCGGGGTGAATGGTTGATGGAGTATCTGGTACGCACATATATTCAGGGTGATTATCCGCATATCTGCCGTATTGAAAGGGATCTTTTCGGCGATTACGGCTATTCTCCCATTTTTATCCGCCAGGCGGGCGAACTCTTCCGGGAGACGTATTTTGTTGCAGCGCATGGAGACGATCCAATCGGCTATATCATCGGGGCGCAGGAAGCAGAAGATCGAAAAGAGGCATGGATCCTGAGGATTGGAGTTGCCGCTGAATGGCAGGGCAAGGGTGTCGGGGCAGATCTGCTTGAGCCTCTTCTTGAATCCTTCAGGAAGAAGGGGGCAAAACGTGTCAGGATCGCCACCTCAAAGCGGCATTCTCCGGTAACGGCTCTTCTCCAGTCAAAGAGATTTGAGATCCTCTCCTATGAGCCAGCCTATTACTATCCTGATATCGACCGTATGATCATGGAGCTTCTGCTCTGATCTCTCTTTTGTTCATCAGGAACTTGTAGATCTCCATCACCACGAGGACGCTTGATGAGAGGACGATGACCGCGATCCACTCATAGAGTGAGACCGGCCCAATCCCAAGCGCTTCCTGGAAGAACGGAATATACATCGCGATGGTATGGATCACCTGGGCAGCGATGATGCCTGTGACCAGGTAGAGGTTTGTCCGAAGGGGTATCCTGAAGAACGATCGGTATTCCGACCTGCAATTGAGGACATGGAAGTTCTCGAGCATCACCATCAGGAGGACGATCAGGTTCCGTGCTTCTGCCTGTGAGTAGCCGTTTGCAAGGAGCCAGTACCAGGAGACGAGGGCGACCCCGCCCATAGCAAGGCCCGCAATGACGATCTGCCGCATCATCTGGTCATTGAAGATCCCCTCATCCGGGCTCCTGGGCGGGCGTTTCATTGCTCCCTCTTCACCCGGTTCAAAGGCAAGGGCGACCCCCTTGATCCCGTTTGTGACCAGGTTCAGCCAGAGGAGCTGGGCTGCAATAAGGGGGAGTGGCAGTCCTATCATGAGAGCGGTAATGAAGAGGAAGACCTCCGCAAAACCGGTCGAAACCAGAAGGTAGGTGACCTTGCGTATGTTGTCATAGGCAAACCTCCCCTCCTCGATCCCCGAGACGATGGATGAGAATGAATCATCGGTGATGATCATCGAGGCGGTGTCTTTTGCAACATCGGTTCCGGTTCCCATTGCGATCCCGATATTTGCCGACCTGAGCGCTGGTGCGTCGTTCACACCGTCTCCTGTCACCGCAACGAACTCACCCCCGCGTTTCAGGGCATCGACGATCGCCAGTTTCTGGTCAGGGCTGACCCTGGCAAAGACGTGCCTCCCCCTGATTGCCTCAAGGAATGCGGGGCTGTCCGGTGCATCCCGGATGGCAGCCAGCTCGTCGCCTCTCATCACCTCGCTCTCTCCGGTTGCGATCCCTAGTTCGCGGGCGATTGCGAACGCGGTCTTTGGATGATCGCCGGTGATCATCACGATATCCACACCCGCCTCCCTGCACTCCTGTACTGCATCGTAGACTTCTGGCCGTATCGGGTCCATGAAGCCGACGAGCCCGTATAATTCGAGTGGTGATGGAGGACCGCCTTTCACCTCCTCTGGATCCGATCTCCCCCCGGCAACGGCAAGGACGCGGTACCCGCGTGTCGTTAAAAACTCCATCTGCCCTTCAATTCTGGCGGGATCGATCTCCCTGCTGCCTTCATCCGTCAGCATGGTCATGCATCCCGGGAGGATCACCTCAAGGGCGCCTTTTACCGCGATCATCCGGTCTTCGCCCTCCTGGTACCAGACGGTGGCAAACCGGTTCTCTGAAGAGAACGGGATCTCTGCCAGTATCGTCACCTTTGATCTGATCTCTTCGGGGAGTATGCCTGCCTTGTATCCAAGCGAGAGGAAGGCGATATCCATGGCATCGCCATGGAACTGCCATTTCCCGTTCTCCCGCTCCGAGAGTTCACCTTCATTGCAGATGATCGCGGTTTTTATCAGTGCATGAAGGACAGGGTTATTTTTCGTCTCCTCTCCATCGGATCCGCTGATTGTGCCGGCTCCCGAGTATCCTTCACCTGATATGCCAAATTCCTGCCCATCAGGGAGGATGATCGCCTTTGCCGTCTGCTGGTTCACTGTCAGTGTCCCGGTTTTGTCGCTGGCGATCACCGTGCAGCTGCCGAGGCTCTCGACTGCGGAGAGCTGCCTGACGATGACATGCCGCTCGGCCATCCTGCCGGTGGCTATCGCCAGGGCGACGGTGAGGGCAACAGGGAGCCCCTCAGGGATCGCAGACACGGCAAGGGCGATTGCCAGGAAGAAAACCTCGCGGGGAGGCTCCCCCTGCATCAGCACAACTGCCGCAAGGAATGCAGATGCTATCAGGACTGCGATGCTGATCTTCTTTGCAAAGACCTCCATCCTGATGACGATTGGGGGCTTTCCCATCACTGAGCTGCTGACGGAGGCGGCGATCTTCCCAATCTCCGTCTTTGTCCCGGTTGCCGTTACGATGCCGGTGCCCCTGCCTGACATGACCGTGGTGCCTGCATATGCCATGTTGGCGCGATCCGCAACCGGCGTTTCTGCGGGGAGAACCGGTGTCTTCTTCTTTGCCGCCTCGGATTCGCCGGTGAGGAGTGATTCGTCGATAGCAAGCGAGGATGCAGAGATGATCCTGAGATCGGCGGGAACCCGGGCACCAGACTCGAGAAGGACAAGATCTCCCGGAACAAGCGCTTCTGCGGGAATTTTCTCTTCCTGGCCTTCCCGCTTCACGCGGGCATAGATCTTCAGCATCTGCTGGAGGGCAGCAGCGCTCTTCTCTGCCTTCCACTCCTGGATCGATCCGATCCCGGAATTCAGAAAGATCACAAGAAAGATGAAGATCGCATCAGTCCAGTCCTTAAATGCAATGGAGAGAACGCCTGCTGCGAGGAGGATATAGATGAGGGGGCTTGCAAACTGTCTCAGAATGATGACGATTGCCGGGGTTTCCCTCCTCTCGGGGAGGGTGTTTCTGCCGTATATCAGGGACCGGGACTTTGCCTCCTCCTCTGAAAGCCCCTGGTCACCAGTTTCGAGCCGCCGCCTGATCTCGCTGATTGTTTGTGTGTGCCATTCCGGAAGTGTTTCAGCCTCATCAGTTGGAACAGGCGGCTCCATATACCCTACTTGTTTGTCCGGATTTATGCACCTTGCGATCACGAGAAGGTGATCAGGTGGTCGATCCTGGTTCCGCCGGTCACCTTCTCCCATTCCTTCTGATCGTTAAACGGGCGTTTTGCAAGGATGGTGGCAGCAGTCTTCTTCCCGATGTCGGGAAGTGCTTTCAGAGCAGATGCCGGGAGCCGATTGACCGGAACCGGATGGGGAAGGGCGGTGAGAGATCGGCTCCCGTACCCGACAACGGCTGTATCAACGAGGCTTCGCCTCTTCAGTTCAAGGGGGAGGCCGATCAGGATCGGGTATGTTCCCATCTGGCGGGCAAATGAGGTTCTGCCTGAGATCTCAATGACTGCTCCTCTCAGGATGGTGCCGATCGGAAAGACACGGGCAAGCATAACGGGATCGAAATGTTTCCGTGTCCACTCCTTGAAAGACCGGAACTGGCTGTGATGGTGATCGAGGGTATTTTCATCATATGCCCGTGTTCCTTCAAATGGCATCAGCTGCCTGATATTCACCCGGCGGACCAGGAGTTCTGATCTGATGAGGTCTTCGAGGAAGGACTGGTTGAGCTGGTAGGTCTCTTTGGTCTCACCGAAGAGTCCGCAGACGAAGTTTAAACCCGGAAGGAGGTGGGGGACGCCATTTTTGTCCCGGATACCTCCGACTTCGTTGACGATTCTGATCGCATCCATCATCTGATCAGGCGTTACCTTGAGGTTGTTTGCCGCAATCACTTCAGGATCTGCTGTTTCCATCCCGAATGCGGCGATATCTCCTGATGTATGAAGTTCAACTATTGCCGCGAGGGCTTCGCGGGCGGCATCCTCATGCCGGGCGATCATCCCGGGATTCATATTATCGATATGAAGGGTTGCGAGAGCCGGGGCTGCCTGCCGGATCGCCGTGAAGAGATCCCGGATTTTGTCGGGATCAGGGCGTGGAAATTCACCCCCGGAACTTCCATATGCCAGCAGATCGGGCTGGCGGCCGATCCGGAAATGACGGGCTCCATTGGCATAAAGGGCTGACACTTCTTCTTCGATAAGGTGAACTGACCGGTACCTGGGGCTGCCGTGGAAGGGTTCGGTGCAGAAGGAACACCCGCCGGTATCGGCCCGGGCGCACCCTTTCGCCGTCTCAAGCTCGAGCATGATGTATGGGAAATGGGGATGATCACGGACAATTCCTGCTCCAAGGACACTCCATCGCCCGCTCTCTTCATAGTCCTCCACCCCATGCGGCTCTTCACCTGAAAGGAACCGGTGTAGGGCTGTCGCCGGATCGCCGGTGAGCAATGCAGTATATCCCGGCATCGGCTCTTTCACTCCCTTCCTGCCTCCACCGGGCGAGATGCCGTAATTGATCGGTCCCCCGAGGAGAAGCCTGCTCCTCTCAAAGAGTGATCCGATCTGCCGCAGTTCTGTCAATGTAGCGGGTGTTCCGGCAAGGTACTTGCCGGGAACGGTCTGGCCGGCGATCACCACGACAAGGGGGATCGATCTGAGTGCCTGGAGTTCATGGGGTGTGGATCTGATCTGATCGATTGTGGTATAGCGCACCCGGTACCCTGCTTCAATAAGAACGCCTGCTGTTGTCCGGATATAGGGTGATATGTATGGGGGGACACCGAGACAGGCGGGCTCGTCCACATACCCGTCGATGATAAGAGCGTCAGAGGTCATAGCCGATCATGCCGATGAGCCGGCGTGCCCAGAAGAGTTTTCCTCTCTTCATCGGATCGACTGAGGTGTCAGAGAGGTCAAAACCGATGAAGTTCAGGTCTGTTGCTCCTAGCGCATCTGCTGCAAAGGCGGGGCGGTCTCCATCGGTGAACCCGCCGAAGTTGTGTATATGCGGAAGCGGTGCTGCCTGGGTTGTTCCGATCAGTTTCCCCGGAAACCGTGGCACCCATCTCCGGAGGAGTGGCATGTTGTCGCCATGGGCATGGACTGCAATAATTGCCTTCCCTTCATTCATGGTGATGAAGGAATCATCTGCCCCGTCCAGATCGGTGAAGATGGCATCCGGGAGAATACCTGCATTATACAAAACAAGTGCTGCTGCATCTGCTGCGATGACCACTCCCTCTATTCTGTCGAGCTCGGATGCTAAGCACGGTGCATTGCCGCAGATGGTAACTTTTTTTCCAGAAATGAGGGATTTAAGTGCTCCGATATCATCACGCGGGAGGATCTCTGCGAGCAGGGCTCCAGCCTCCTCATCAGCCACGCGATCAAAACCAAAATAGTCAAGAATCTCAGTATAGTGAGGTTCCCATTCTTCAAACCTCATTCTTATCCCCGTTATCATCGATGCCGACGATCTTGGTGAAGAGGTTGAGGATTGGATCGATGATCATCTCAAGGAGTTCTTCCTTGTCGCGGACAAGTGAGAAGTAGTTGAGGGGGATGCTCGCAGCACCCATTGTGCCGTGCCCCCCTGCATCCCCGAAATCACCGAATGCCTCTTTGAGGACATTTCCGATATGCACCCGGATATCCTTGTTCCGGGCTGATATGGTGATCTGCTGATCGGTGATGCCGTAGACGAGGGCAGTTGTCACACCTTCGAGGTTGACGAGCATATCTGCTGCCTGGGGGATGGCATCACGATTTCGTAGATAGCCGACATTTGCAAAGAGAAATCCATTCTTTATTTTGCGGCTTTTGATTGCATTCCCCATCACATCGATCGTCTCCTGCGAATATGAAGGGGACATGATCTTCTCGAGGAGATCTGCGTCCGAGAGAGGAAGGAGATATGCGGCATTATAGAGGTCATTTGAGGTGACGCCACGACGGAACTCGCGGGTATCTGCCCGTATGCCATAATAGAGTGCTGTTGCAATCTTTGTATCCACGTTGATGTCGAGTTCCTGGAGGTACTGGGCAAAGATGCTTGCAGTAGCACCGCTTTCTGGGCGGATATCCATGAACTTCGGTTTGTTCTTCAGTTCAACGCCATCTGAGCTGTGGTGGTCAATGATGATGTCGACTGCAAGTCCGGGATCGAGATCGTTATTCACACCGGGTGCGGCGCAATCGACCAGAGCAAGGTGCGTGCACTCCTTCAGCTTTTCTGGGGTGATCCGCTCCATCTGGATCTCAAGGAGATTAACAAATGCGCGATTTTCCTGGTGCCCGACATTGCCGTCAAAGAGAATCGTGCATTTCAGCTCGCCTTTTGTTGCGCCCTGGGCGATGGCACAGAGTGCCATGGCACTGGATATTGCATCCGGATCTGGGTTTCGGTGCGTGATGATGCCGAGTGTTCCGGTCATTCCTTCAAGATGCGAATAGAGTTGTTGTGCGCTCCGTGCGGCAATCAGCCGCTTCATGTGGTTGACGGCCGATTTTGCAACCACCTGCTGGGGATAGAGCACCACATCCGCCCCCTCCTCAACGAGCTTGTCGACAGAGAAGAGATCCACTGCTCGCGCTATACAGAATGCCTGCGGATGGCATTTCTTCGCCAGTCCGACCGCGGCCAGGTTTGCCTCCTTATTGCTTGAGAGGACGAAGATGATCTCAGGAATGGGGAGGTCCCGGAAGAGGTCCGGGTCTGCTATGTCATGGGCTATTGCCTGATATTTATGGTCTTTTAAGTCCTCGACCCTTTTTTCGTCAGAGTCGACAACAACGATATTATCGGTTTCTTTGAGGAGTTCCTCTATGACATTGTAGCCGATGCTCCCGCACCCAAATACCATATATCGGACTATTGGTTTTGGGTCACTCTTTCCACCATCAGCCATACCGTACTCTGGTACCTCCAATATTATAATGGTGATTGGAGAGGGCGGTTGAGGGTATTTTCATAAAGCATAAATAGTTCTGGCTATAACGGTATTAGGTCAAAGCGCTGGGCCTGTGGCTTAGTCAGGAATAGCGACGGACTCTTAATCCGTCGGTCAGGGGTTCAAATCCCTTCAGGCCCGCTTTCTTTTCGGATTCTAAGCCTAAATTCAGGGCAATTAGGATCGTTTTGTGTTCTGTATTTGATCGAAGCGCTGATATCGCACTGTCGAAGAATCGGGAGGCGTTCATACCTGTATTCCTGATGAATGCATGATGATCAGGATCGATCGTTAACGTGATCTGTTTTCTCATCCGCTTCGGAAGCTGGCAAATCTTCTTTTTATCGTTATTTTGATCTATATTTCTCATCTCATTTCTCCTGCACTTTTGGTATCCGGGCTTCCGGATTTCCGGGATTGCGGACGATTCCCCGGAAGAGTCTTCCAAGCACCTCTCCTCCGGTGATAACCCGCCGCTCATCCCCCAGAAGAGGATCACATCGTTTTCGATGAGATCATCTCCATGCTGCTTTGGCTTGACACGAAGGAGTGGAATTGCCTCCCCGAGCGTTGCAGTACCACTCCGGAGGGACGAGGGGTCAATCCTCATTCAACCACTAATCCCAGCAGGTTACTCTCACAACAAGCGCTTACAGGCAGATGCCTTTCTGTTATGCATCTGCTGATCTGTGACACTCCTCGTTCAGGCAAACCTCCCTACCCCCCTTCCCCTGAAGGGGCATAAGGATAGCATGGGGGTCCGGGCAATCGCGGGAGCACCGGCAGCCGCACCGGTCGAGGGTAAGCCCATGGGGTGCGGTGCATGAGATAATACAGATGCGATTGCAGGCTGCTTTTGTCCCTCTTTTCGAATGGGGTGGGTAGGGCGCGTCAACCATTGATTCTCTTCATGTACTGAGATCCAGATCAACACCATAAGCGCGAAGCGCCATCATCCTTATCTGCGGGGCGATTAGCCCCGTTCGGTGGCCGAAGGCCGCCCACCCCGAGAACCGAAGGGGGATGGTGGTGCCCTCCCGGAGGGACGAGTGGTCTGTTCATCCTGATTGTGTCTCTCTGGCAAAATTGATACAGGATAGCAGACCCCCTTTCAGAACATTGGAGAAGAACCCCCATTCTTCTCACACCGCCATCAGCATCTCTTCAAGGCTCGGGTACCGTGATTCGATCCGCTCGACACTCCCGCCTGCCGCATCAATCTGCGACGTAATCCCGTTAAGTTGATCGATATCTTTTGCAGTCGATACATACCCTCCATCATCCTTCGAGAAGGTCAGGTGTCCGGAAAGTGACGAGGGATCGGCGATCCTGAAATGGATGAAGTAGGTCAGTGATCCAAACTCCTCCCTCAGTTCATCCATCGTGCCAAACGCAACCCTCTCCCCTTCAGAGAGGATCAAAACCTGGTCAGATATCTCCTCCACCTGGAAGAGATTATGGGCAGAGATGATGATCATCTTCCCGTCATCACGGAGTTTTCGCAGGAACCCGGTGATGAACCGCGAGGTCATCGGATCGAGCCCTGACGTCGCCTCGTCATAGACGAGTATCGTCGGGTCATGGAGGAGCGACCGTGCAATGGCANNGCAACCTTCCGCCGCATCCCTTTTGAGAGCTCCCCGAGCTTTTTGCCTTCATCTGCGAGGTTCAATGAGAAGAGAAGCTCTTCAGACCGGCTTTTGATCTCCCTCCGGGGCATCCCGTAGATCTCACCGAAGAATGAGAGGTACGACGAGATTGTCATGGTATCGTACAGCCGCGATTCTTCAGGCAGGTATCCAAGCCGCTCCTTCAGTGCATTTGGATCGGCAATGACATCGATGCCATCAATCTCAAGGGTGCCTGACGTAGGGGTGAGCAGCCCGGCACATATCTTCAGGAATGTCGTCTTCCCGGCCCCGTTATGCCCGATGATTCCAAAAATTCCATTCTTATCGACATCAACGTCAACTCCTTTCAGTGCAACAAATGAATCGAACTCTTTTCGAACATCCCGGGCATGGATCATACTGAGACGGTTCATCCTTTCAATATAATAAGAGTGCCGGAGGAGGACCCTCCTCCTGAGCTATTCTGTTCTCTCCCTTCAAACCCTCTGACAGCCTCCGGAGATTCCCCGCTCTGCCCCCGATACCGACAATTTTATAGAAGAAATGTCCTATGTAGGCGTGTATGAGCGTGGGGTATATCCGGCAGATCCTCGTTATGGCACGATGGGAGTTTCTGCGCACCTTTTCGACAATGGGCCGGGGCATCCTGCCAGCCGCGATTATCCTCTTTCTCCTCCTGGTTGCCGCATCCGGACTCACAGCACAGAGCGGTCTTCATATCCAGGATGGAATGTACCAGCTCGGAACCGATAATGCAGCAGCAGGCGAGATGATCGCAGGAGATCCCCGTTTCATCGTCTATCTCGATTCACGCCCATCGCTTCTGAATACCAGGGATTCATACGACATCATCATCCTGGGCAGTGAGGTGTATGTACAGGATACCGAGAAAGGGCGTGCCGCAGTCACTTCGCTCGAACAGGTTTTCGAAGGATATTCTGCATTCATCAATGTGCAGGAGCCGGATCTCTATGCTGCATATCCACTCTGGATTGACAGGATATACGAAAGAAGCACAATCGACTTTACTGCAACCCAGAGCGGCCAGCAGGTATCTCCAATCCCACAGAGGGAAGCTCCCGAGCCGAGGGGAGATATTGTTCCTGTTGCAACACCGAAGGGAACTGTTCCTTATGAACCCGATCAACTGAGAGCTGAGATCTCACGGACGGCAGCACAGGATGATACCATCAGCCGGTACTCGCAGGTGATCGGCCAGGAATCAGGATCAGGATCATTCAGGACGCCCAACCAGCTCTCACCTCCGCTCCCTTTCGATTCGATCATCCTGATCTTCGTCTTCATCTTCCCCCTCTACTTCACCTCGCAGTTTTTCATGATGAGCATCATGAATGAGCGGATCGAACGGCGGGGCGAGGTCCTCCTTTCAGCACCGTACCATCCCTCTGCCATCATCATCGGAAAGGCGCTCCCCTATTTCGTAATGATGGTCGCAATATCACTCATTCTCATCCTGATCAGTTCCCTCCCCATAAACACCATCCTCCCGCTGATCCCGGTTATTTTCTTCTTCCTCGCAAGCGCTCTTGTCATCGGGATGCTCGCACGCAGTTTCAAGGAGCTCTCCTTCCTCTCGATCTTCTTCTCGACAATGGCCACATCCTACCTCTTCTTCCCAAGCATCTTCGCCAATGTCCATGTCGTCTCCCTCATCTCACCGCTTACCCTGATCATCCTTGAGATTCAGGGCGACTCGTTTACTCTGATGGATTATCTCTATTCAACAAGCCTCTTTTACCTGACAAGCATCATCCTGCTCTATGCCGGTTCTGTGAACTTCACTGAAGAGCGGCTCTTCTCACTCCACCGCCTGATTCCACGGACTATCGAATTCATCTCAGCAGGAATCTCAAAGACGTACCCGCTCATCTCTGTTGGTATCCTTGGAGGACTTGTCATCCCGTTTGTCTTCATGGTACAGCTGATGGGGCTTGTCCTCTTCTTCAATCTCCCGATGCCACTCTCTCTGCTTCTCCTGATCGGATATGCAGCAGTGACTGAGGAGGTGGCCAAGTCAATTGGGATCTATGCACTGGCACGGATTCTCCCCGGCGGCCTTACCTGGCGGCTTGTCATCTTTGGATCCGTTGCAACAGCCCTCGGTTTTCTTGCCGGAGAGAAACTCCTCCTCTTTGCAACCATTGCCCAGGTGACAGAATCGGTCTTTGGGAGTGTCATGTTCCTCTCTCTTCAGCTTCTCTGGATGCCATTCCTCCTCCATGCCGGCTGTCTAGCAGTCGTCGCAGTCGCCCTGAAAGTTGGAGGACTCCGCTGGTATATACCGGGTATTATCCTTGCCACAATCATTCATGCCATCTATAATCTCACGGTAAGCGGGGTGATCCCACTATGAAGAGCCGGAATGTCCTGATAGTAACAAAGAAGGAACTTGGCGGAATCTATGCTGAAAAGACGATCGTCTTTGCGATCCTCCTCCAGCTTTTCATCGCCCTCTTCTCGTCTTTCCTGATGGTCGGACTGACGACGATGTACGATCCGAATGCTCTCGCAGGATACCGGGGTGTTGAATATGGGATCGGGTATGTCGGTTCCGATGGGGATCTCTATTCGATCATCGATGACAGGCCGGATCTCAGGGCATACAGAATGGATCTGGATCCTGCCATTGCTTCACTGAAGGAGCGGCAGCTTCAGGCAGTGGTCTTTGTTCCGGATACCCCTGCTGATGCGGATGAGCCGGTTCTGGTGACCCTCTATATGCTCCAGAATGATATCCAGTCGGCAGTTGTAGAGGTGAAGTTGAAAGAAGCGTTTCTTGTCTATGAAGAGGAACTCAGGTCCGTGAGATCCAATCGGCTGACACTGACCCCGATACATCTGGAATTTCCCGAAACGAGAGAGAGATCCAGCTACTTTGAGTTTGTATTTGGCCTCTTAATCCCGCTTCTTGTCTTCATGCCCGCGATCATATCTGCCGCACTGATCATCGATCTCATCACAGAAGAGTACCAGGCAGGGACGCTTGAGACCCTCCTCTCAACAACTGTCACGTATGGCGAGATGCTCTGGGGGAAGATCCTTGCCTGCATCGCGATTGTACCGATCCAGTCTGCCGCATGGCTTCTCCTCCTTGCAGCAAACGGGATCGTGGTGCAGCACCCGCTTGAGATCCTGCTTCATGTGGTGGCGGGATCGATGATCCTGATCATTATCGGCGCCTTCTGCGCCCTTCATTACCGGGAGAGGACGAGCGCACAGTTTATCTTCTCTACAGCGGTCGTCGTCCTGATCATCATAGCGATGTCATTCCCCTACAACCCCTTAAACCTCATCGTCAGGCTCTCAGTCGGGACGATAGGTTCTGTTCACTGGGTCCTGCTCTTCGGTCTCCTGGCATTCTCCCTTCTCCTCTCACTCCTCCTGACCAGGTACGCAGGGAGGATCAGCCGCCTGCCTCAGTGAGCAGAGGAAATCGGGCGGCTCTGCCTGATCGCCGGGAAAAAGCTATATAGGTGGGGTGTGAGGTTACCATACTTAGATGGTTCTCTCATATCATTCGGATCTCGTCGTCTATCTCCTCCTGACAGCAGCAATAGCGCTTCTGATATTCTTTACCATAACATCTGTCCGCATGATCATCTCACTCTCCAGAATGAGGGATATGCGGCGAAAAAAAGAGATGGAAGCGTCTTTTTCTCCTCTTCCCGCTATCCATAAGAACCGTTTCCTCCAGGATATGGGGAAGAAATAGGTGAGCCTAAATAGTCGTATTGTCTGAAAATAGTGGTATGAATAGCCGGGGGCAGGAATAGATGCGGTCGAGAAAGGAGGTTGTCTCACTCCTGAAAGGATTAAAGGCTGAGATGGCCGCGACATTTGGGGTGACGCAGCTTGGTGTCTTCACCCCGCCTCTCCCCGGCGATGATGCGCTCCATGTGATCGCCGCCTTCTCAGAGGATCGGGATCTTCTTGATATGGCCGAACTGAGCTGCTTTATTGAGAAGAGGGCGGGTCAGAAGATCGTTCTCATCTCCCTGAAAGGGTTGCGGGATCAGCTTACTCCCTGTATCATGCAGGCAGAACCCCTCTCCCAGGCACAGGTTCTCCTCTTCCAGAGGGAGATTGTTAGATCGATCACTGATATAGAACTTGCCTGCCGCGGGATTATCTATGAAGTCTTCGTCTCGGATGCAAAAACGAGTAATGCGGTCCTCTCGCACATCAGGACGATTGGTCTCCTCAGCTCCTGCATCCCAAACGAGCATAAGGCGCTATCGCCATCTGTTCCCTGGGATGCACTGGGTGCGCTCCCCGGCATGATCTCACCCTGCTATGGAACCGATCTCAGGCTCGTCTGGAATTGTGTGCAGCGGAGGCTGCCGGAGATCAGGGAGGCACTCGAAACCATGCCCGGTATGAACAGATCGAAAGAGGGTGCGAGGCGCCGTTTTTTCTAAGGGCAGCCCCTCATCTCCCGCCACCTCAGAAGCAGTACTGCATCCCTTCCTTCTGGAGTTCATCATGGAGCCCCTTATATGCCGGCAGGAGCGTTGCCACCAGATCCCAGAACCGCTGCTGGTGGTTCCTCTCCACCAGGTGGCAGACCTCATGGATGATCGTATATTCGAGGTATTGCGGCGGAGCCATCGCGACTCTGATATTGATGATGATCCCATTCTTCGGGGTGCAGGATCCAAAACGCCGTTTCTGGTACCCAAACCGCACCCGGGGACAGGCGACACCAATCGCCTCTGCTGATGCGGCAGCGATATCCACTGCAACAGGCCGGATTTCGTCTGCATAACAGTTCATAACCGCCTCCCTGATCCGGGGCAGCTCTTCTTCTGCCCGTCTGCCGGGGGGAAGAGCGATCCAGAGTTCGCCGCCCCGGATCGATGCGGAGAATATCCCTTCCGACTCGGTATGACGGATTGTCAGCACCCGCCCCTGGAAGGGGATCGTCTCACCCTCTGCATACTGCCTGGATAGCATATTCTCACGCCACACCATCTTCTTCGAACGGGTTTTTCTAATCCATTCCGAGACATCTGCGATCGAGAACTCCGCCTCTGCAGCGTTCAGCGGAACAGGGGATCGGATCTCGATTCCGAGATCATCCCGGATAGTGATGGCGATCCGCTTCCTCTTCCTGTTGACCGTGACGTAATAGGGGATCTCCTCTCCGTCAAGTGTCACGGTTCCATTCCGGAATGTACCGCTCTTATCCTCCTTTTGAAAGACTGAAATGATCCAGCTTTCATTTGCTTTCAGAAAGCGTTTGGCTGCCTTCTCTGTCATAGGGGCGGGAGCTTCCACGAGGAGCTTCCCACTCTCCTTTGCAATGATGCAGGGGTATTTTCTCCGCCTGTTTACCTGAAAAGAATAGGTGATGGCCATGCCGGCTATCAGAAACTGCCTCTCCTGCCATTCCCCCTCCCGCTCTCCGCCTTCCATCAGAGATTCTTTTTGTCCCGATGCGAGAAGAAACCACTGATCTCTTCAATAGCTTTCATAGTCTCAGGCGAGAAAATATGAAGACAGATGATGATTCGTGCCATCAGCCAAGACACACTCTCCACGCTCCTTGAGATGGCAAAGAGCCAGCACCCGCTTGAGTTTGTTGCTCTTCTTGAAGCAGAGGACGGGGTCTTATCCGGCATCAACCTCCTCCCCGGCACCCGTCTTGATGAGCGGAGTGCCTCGGTCTTCACTGATATGATCCCGCTTGGGATGTCTTTCTCAGGCAGCGCCCACAGCCATCCAAACGGCGTTATCGCACCATCCGATGCTGATATCGGGTTCTTTCCCCGGTTTGGCTCATGCCACCTGATCATCGGGTATCCCTATGGGCCCGATGACTGGCAGGCATTCTCACGTGACGGATCACGCAGAAGCCTCGAGGTGATCTGATTGACACGGGTTGTTGCCACCGGTACCTTTGATATCATCCATCCGGGCCACCTCTTCTATCTGGAAGAATCCCGGGCACTTGGCGATGAACTCCATGTGATCGTTGCGCGCGAACAGAATGTCCGGCATAAGCCAAAACCGATCATCCCCGAGGATCAGCGGCTTGCAATGGTGCTTGGCTTAAAGCCGGTTGATCATGCTGTTCTTGGAGATCTGACCGACAAGTTCAGACCTATCAGGGAGATTCAACCCGATATCATCACCATCGGATTCAACCAGCGTTTTTCACCGGAGAGCCTTGAAGAAGAGCTGATGAAGCAGGGGCTGGATATCCGGGTGATCCGGACCGGTGAATATCAACAATGCGAATTCTGCTCATCACGGCGGATCATCGATCGGGCTCTGTTGCTCCGCGGGTATGTGTCATCAACAGAAAACCAGATTCCATAACAATCTTTATCATCTTTTCAGCAAAGTCCACCTCAGGGTGAAGTGAGATGGCAGTACGAAGCCTTCATGATGAAATTGCAATCCTCTCGTTATTTGCAGAAGAGAAGGGTGTTCTTCCGGCAGTTATCCCGGTTGAGGATATCGTTGTTTCAGACTGGGTGCGGATGAAGTGCCGGTTTGGGTGCAAAGGGTATGGCAAACACTTGAGCTGTCCTCCATATACCCCGGATCCTGAAGAGATGCGGCGTGTTCTCCATGGATACAGGACCGCACTCCTCCTCAGGTTTGATGGTGATCCCGCCCATCCAACGATCCATCCTGAGGATATCCCCATCGATTTCCATCCCTTCTATCGGGAGATGATCCTCTGGATCTGGGATACGGTCTGGATGCTCGAGAAGATGGCGTTTTATGACGGCTATTACAAGGCCTTTGGATTTGGGGCATACCCCTGCATCTTCTGTGATGAATGTGTTGCAGAGGAATGGGAGGGTCCTGTTGACGAGAGTATCAGGAGATCCTGCAGGAAGATGGATCGTGTCCGGCCGAGTATGGAGTCTGTCGGTATGGATGTCTTTGCCACGGCAAAAAAGGTGGGATGGGATATTCAGCCAATCCCCTGTGCGGGATATGAATATGGTAAGATAGAGCACGGAGCTATTCGATCGGTCGCCCTCCTCCTCATTGAGTGATATAGTCGGGCTTTTCAAAACTGCCGATGTTGTAGTTCCTCCGTAAGAACCTCCGGACATTCTCCGAGTCGATCCATCCCTGATCGAGCTGTTTGATGATCTCGTTGATCCGGTACACCTGTTCGACGATCTCGGTTGTGATCTCATCGTCTGAGAGGGCGGAATAACCGACGATCACCTGAAGCGGATTTCTTATATTATCTGCCAGGATTGCAAACTGCTCGATATTCCGGTCAATCTGGATAAATGCCTGCATCCGGATGCGCTCTGCATCTTTCTTCTCGGTGATATCCCGTATCACAGCCGATGCAGCATCGGGGTGTCCTTTCAGAGGAAGAGGGCTGATGCTGACCTCAATTTCTATCTCATCGCCGTCTTTACGGTGTATTGTCCCTTCGATCAAACCGACATTCTCAGGGATGGCGAAACGCCCTCCATCTCTCCCGATGCATCCGGGTATGACCTCATCGATGGTCATCGAGTGCATCTCTTCTTCTGTATATCCAAAGATCTCAGATATCTTCTCGTTTGATTCGATGATTGCACCTGTTCGCTGGTCAAAGATGATAATTCCCTCGGATATCTGGAGAATAAGGCTCCGGTACCGCTCTTCAGACTCCCTCCGTGCTTCTTCTGCACGCCTTCTCTCCTTCCGATCATCGGCCTCCTTTAATGCACGGGATATCGATGGAATAAGTCGGATGAGATTGTCCTTCATCACATAATCTTCTGCACCGGATTTAACCAGCTCAACCGCCGCTTCTTCGCCGATGGCACCGGAGACGATGATAATGGGAGTTTCTATTCCCTGATCCCTGACAATTCTGATCAGCTGTTCTCCTCCAAATCCCGGCATATGGTAATCCGAGAGGATAATATCCCACTCTCTCCCGGAAAGTGCCTCGGATAATGTTTCAGCGTTCCATATCCTGACGGTATCCGGGGTATATCCGCCTTTTTTAAGTGCCCTGATGAGAAGGAGCGCATCATCCTCGGTATCCTCAGCAATAAGCACCCGTAGTGCCGGCTCCATCATCTCCTCCCTGCTGACGGGTTTGTGTTCAGCAGCAGCCAGTAATTTCCAAGGGTTCGTACCGCTTCGACAAACTCGGTGAAATCAACCGGTTTTCGGATATAGCTGTTTGCGCCAAGTGTATAGCTTCCGATGACATCCTCATCCTCAATCGAGGTAGTAAGGATGATGACGGGGATCACCCGCGTTCTCTCGTCATTTCGAATCTCCCTGAGCACTTCAAGCCCGTTGACTTTTGGCAGTTTGAGATCGAGGAGGATGATCACCGGGAGATCATCTGCGTCCCGCTCTGTATATGAACCAGTGGCAAAGAGATAGTCAAGAGCTTCCTGTCCGTCCCGGACAACTGCAACTGGGTTTGCAATCCTGTTCTTTTGAAATGCCCTCAGGGTCAGAACCTCGTCATCCCTGTTATCTTCAACAAGTAGAATGGTGCCTTTTGAGATCACTGCAGAACTCCTGTTCTTTCTTTTGAACCGAGAGTAAAATAAAATGTAGCACCCTGACCCGGTATCCCTTCTGCATGGATTGAACCTTCATGTTTTGAAATGATCCTGGCTATTGTTGCCAGGCCAATCCCTGTTCCTGGAAATTCCTCTGTTGTATGGAGCCGGGAGAACGGAAGAAAAAGCTTCTTCTTATATGCCATATCAAAACCGGCACCATTATCGGAGATGCAATAGGTTGTACTCTCGTTATTCTTCTGTGATCTGAAGAGGATTTCTGTCTTCTCTTTCTTCCCCGTGAATTTCCATGCATTTGAGAAGAGGTTCATGAGAACGCTCCGCATAAGCCCACGGTCTGCTGAGACGACCATCCCCTCTTCGATCTCTACGTGAGCGTTCTCCCGTGGTTCCTGCTCCATGATCTCTTCAATCACCTCGTGCGCAAGGTCGGTGAGTGAGAACTCCTGGCGGCGGAGTTCTGCCCTCGATATCCGTGACAGGAGGAGGAGATCGTCGATGAGGGTTCCCATCCGTTCAGATGCCGATCTGATTCGTTCGAGATAGAGGCGGGCATCCTCAGGGAGATCGTCTGCGAAATCCTCCCAAATCGCAAGAGAGAAACCATTGATGCTCCTGAGAGGCGCCCTCAGGTCATGGGATACCGAGTAGGTGAAGGCTTCAAGCTCACTATTTAAGTTGGCAAGCTCGCGTGTCCGTTCCATTACACGCCTCTCAAGCTCCTCATTCAGCTGCCACAGCCTCTCCTCAGCCCTGTACCTGAGGACAATCTGCCAGAGCGCCTCGCCGAGGTAGGTGGCAACCCGGAGATCAAACTCATCATAGGGGAGTGGCTTTCCCCTGAGTGTGATGACCGCAACAACCCGGTCCCCTTCGGATATTGGGAGGCAGATGCCACCACACCTCCCTCCGAGAATCGGCTCTCTCCTTTTGATCACCTCTTCCCATGGACCGCCTCTGTCTGCCGGAGAGAGCCTTGCCATTGCAGGGATATCGTCTGAAGATGAGGAGATGGTGAAGAAGGTCTCATCAGGGGAGAGGATGGCACAGTAGGCATGGGTGCTCTCTGTGAGTGCTGCTGCTTCCCTGAGTGCTGCAGAGAGGATCTCCTCTTCACCGGCATCCTGGACGGCACTGATCCGGATCACCGACTCGAACATGTCTTTTGTCCGTATTATTGCCTGTTCAGCTGCACGTTGCCTGGTGATGTCGCGCATGATCGCGATCCGGTACTCTTCCCCACCAAAGATCGCATGGTGCATCGTTATTTCAAGTGTTCTCAACTCGCCATCGGCTGAGGGGAGATCCCTGATGATCGCTACCCCGTTCTCTATCTCCGTCATCTCCGGGTTCAGGGCCGATCTCTGATCCAGGCAGTCGGCAAGACGCATGCCACGGAGTTCTTTCTGCGGCTTGTTCAGGAGCCGGCAGGTCTCTTCATTCAGATCGACGATTGAGTTTGTCCTCGGATCAATGATCACAATCCCGACACTGACCTGATCAAGGATGAACCGGAACCGCTCCAATTCACGCAGCCGGATGCGGAGCTCCGGGTAGTAGCTCTTTCGAAATGAGGTCTCACCCAGCCCGAGGATCTTCTCACGGAGCAGGAGCTGTTCTTCCCGCGTCTGTTCAGAGCGCCGCTTCATAGAGCCGCATTACCTCCTCAACGTCTGGCAGGAGTGGATTGGTGACGATACATCCATCCACCATTGCATGATCAGAGAGTGTCCTGATATCTCTTCTGAGTACACCCCGATCACCGAGTGAACCAGATATTCCAACCTTTTCGGCAAGCCCGCGCACCACGCCTATGATCGCCTCTACACCATTCTTCTGGATGTCTTCTTCAGATGCACCAAGTATCTCTCCAATCCTGTTATATCGTGCCTGTGCAGAGAGGTAATTATAGCGGATAACCTCCGGCAGGAGAAGGGAGTTTGCTTCGCCATGCGGGAGATCATAGAGTCCGCTGAGCGGATGAGCCATCGCATGCACGAGTCCGAGGCTGGCATTTGAGAAGGCAAGGCCGGCGTGGAGGCTTCCAAGCATCATCTGGCGTGCTGCCTCCCTGTTTTCTCTCTCATGGTATGCAACAGGCAGCGCCTCCCCGATTATCCGTATTGCCTCAAGGGCATGGAGGTCGGTCAGGCTGGAGCTACCGGTAGACACATACGCCTCAATGGCATGAGTGAGTGCATCAAAGCCGCAGTAGCCGATGAATTTCTCCGGGAGTGTTGAGAGGAGATCGGGATCAACAAGTGTGACGTCCGGGATGATCGTCTTGCTGATGATCCCAAATTTTCTCAGCTTCTCCTGCTCATTTAAGATTGCAAACTGCGAGACATCAGCAGAACTGCCTGCGGTTGTCGGGATGCAGATGAGCGGTGGCCCCATGTGGTGGATCTGGTCGACTCCCTCATACTGCTGAATCATGCCACCATTTGTTGAGAGAATGGCGATCCCTTTTGCACAGTCCATCGGGCTCCCCCCACCGATCGCCAGGATGCCGTCACAGCCGTTCTCCCGGTACATGGATGTGCCTGCATCCACCTCTGTGGTGCGGGGATTCTCAGAGACCTGGCTGAAGATGGTGGCTGATATGCCCGCCGCTTCAGCTGCGGAGGCGATCTCGCGTATCCAACCCGCGTTGATGATTCCTGGATCCGTGACGATGAAAGCATGGGCAACACCGAGGTTATCGAGATAACGGACTGCCTGCATCCGTGCTCCCTCCCCGAAGATCACCTCCGGCATCACAAACTTCCTGAGCGTATCGACTGTCATCTGTAGACCCTCCCGGATTTCTCGATCTCTATGTATCATTGGGGACGGAAAACAGTTGTGGGAAAAAGGAGCGGTGCCGGGTGCGTACATGCTGAAGATGAGGAGATGCCGGAACAGTTGGGTGGCGTCATCTCCCATTGCTAAGGTGTGGGACGTGCCATGAATTGACGCGCCCGGTCTGGATGGTGTGTCCTGATGGGACAAAATAATGTTATCTTCCGCATTAGTTAATACTTTTCATACGATCCGTAGTATCTGACCAAGAACCTATCTTCTTCAAAGACGATACTTCTCCAGATGCATTCCCTGCAGACGACCTGTATCTTTCATGGCCCTTTTGTCTTTGATGAAGGGGATGCAGCCCGGATCTATCATGCGCTCTCACCAGAGCGCTGCATTGTTGCCGGAGTGATGGGGAGGACTGCCGCTGCTGCGAGCGGACTGCCTCTGACATATGCTGATGCCCCTCCCTCTGTTGTGATCAATGCGATGGACGGTGTCTGCATCCTTGTTAATCGCGGGAAGACGCCCGCCTCGGGGAGGCGTTTTGGCGAGATCGTCGCCTCGCGGATCAGCGGTGGCCTGATCCATATCGAGTGTTCAGACCAGACCGTATATCTCTGGAATGATGGAGATCATGGAATTGCAGAGGAGATCTCCGATCGGATCAGGTACCGGCTTGTCTCGATGAACTCGTCTCCCCGGGATCAGCCGGAGATGCGGAGGATATGTGGCTGCATTCCTGGTGAGCCGGTGATGGTTGAGGGGATCACAATCGGATATGCGACTGCGGAAGAGGCGGTCATCTCATGCAAAGAGGGAATTCTGATGCCAATTTCCGGCATCCGCCTGAAGCTCCATGGGATCGAGAAGCTGCATGCTGCCGGCTGCCCTCCCCTGGATCAGGCATGGTGCAAGAGCGGCTGGATCAGGCGTGCTGCCCCAGAAAACCCTGTCCGTTCAGCTCCCCCCTGTGGCAGGGTGCAGACGATCGATCATGCGGGGATCACCATCTACCGTTTCATCACCCCTGACACCTGTGGTCTCCTCTCAATTGGGGATGATACCACCGCTGTCTGCGGCCATATCGGTGCGGTGCTGGGTGTCCCGGTCTTTGGGATCACTGACGGGGATGGTGATGAGATCGTTTCTGAAGCCTATGCTCCTGGATCCGTCATTGTCCGGACGACCTCGGGCACCGACGATCAGGTCGGCCTTGAGATTGCTGCATCCCTCCCTGAGGGGAGCCAGATCTGCTGGAATGACCTTGTCACTTCCCTTCTTGAACGATTTTCAGGCTCGATTCGGGTGGTGAGGGATCTCCGGTGATGCGGTGTGCGGAATGCAAGGGGAAGGGGCTTTGCGGCCTCCCGAAATGCCCGATCATGCAGCGGTTCCATGCACTGACGAATGAGAAGCCACAATCCGAATATATGGGCCCGTCACCGTCGATATTCATCGGAAGCGGTGGATACCCCCGTGTTGTCGGTGGCCCGCTCCTCCTCCATGAATCAGATTCCCCAACAGACTGGATCTCCCGCGGCCTTGGTATGGAGGAGATCGTCGGTATCAGGTCGAGGACGATCCGGGGTTCCCAGCCTGTAAAAACTGTCCTTGAGAAGGCGCAGGAGGTTGCCATCTCCAGCAGACCCCTTGATGTGGAAGCGACGTTTGAAAAACCGATCCGCTATGATCTCTCATTTGACGGGACCGTGGCACCGATCGGACTCTCAGGCAAGCTCTCAAAAGTCTCTGTTCTTGATAATGCCGTGGTGGAGCCTGCCGTTGACAGGTATACCTCGGATACTGATGTCCGGGCGATCGAGGCGGCATCTGCACTCTTCCGGGAGGGGATCGATGTCTACCGGATCACCAATCTCCTCACCGCAGGTCTCCTCGGCTCAAAACGGACGTTTGTGCCGACCCGGTGGGCGATCACCGCAGTCGATGATATGGTCGCAAAAGGTCTCAGGAAGCGTGTGGAGCGGATGCCACCCCTCCGGGAGGTGCTCGTCCATTCTGCTCTCCTCTATGGCAACAGGATCGCCCTCCTCTTCATCCCTTCCCCGGACTTTCGGTTTGAGATGATCGAGCGATGGCAGACAAACTCCCTCTGGGGCGGATCTGAGGATGTGGTTGTAGTAGATGGGGAGAAGAGGAAGAAGCAGGGATACTCCCCGATTGCCGGTGCCTATTACTCAGCCCGTCTTGCAGTCCTCGAATACCTGGCTGAGATCGGCAGAACCGCACGCGTGGTGGTGATCCGGGATATCTCAGGAGACTACTGGGCGCCGCTTGGCACCTGGGTGATCCGGGAGGCAACCCGGGCTGCACTGAAATCTCCCGCCATCCCCTGTCCCGATCTCCCTTCCGGTGAGGCGATGGTCACGGCACTGCTCGGTTCATCGTTCTGGCGGAGCCGGTCTGACCTGATCCGGGATCTCCGATCCCAGCGGACATTTGCTGACTTTTTCTGATTCATGATTCCGAAGAAAGATCAATAGATTAAACCCCTTCGAAGAAGAGATGTACCTGATTGAATGCTCTTTTCCGAGTTTGCCCTCTTGTGTGAGAAGATAGAAGCGCTCGCGAGCCGTCTTGAGATGCGGGATACAATCGCAGATCTCCTTCCCGGCCTTGCACCAGATGATCTCCCGATCGTTGTCCGGTTCATCCGCGGCTTGATCTTTCCGGACTGGAGCTCCGCACACCTTGGGATCGGGCCAAACCTCCTCTATGACGCGGTTGCGTATGTGGCAGGCTGGAAACGGAGTGAAGTGATTGCTCTTGTCAACCGGACCGGAGATGCCGGACTGGCTGTTGAACACCTCCTCAAGGAGAAGACCCAGATGAGTCTCTTTGCCGAAGAACTTACACTCGGCGATGTATATGCTACATTTCTGAAGATGGCCGATACTGCCGGGGCACAGTCCCAGAAGGAGAAATTACGGAACGCCAAGCTTCTCTATTCGAATGCATCCCCACTTGAAGGCCGGTATCTCACCCGCCTGATGCTCGAGGAGCTCAGGATTGGTGTCGGGGAAGGAAGTGTGCGGGATGCGATTGCGATTGCCTTCCAGGTCAGTCCTGATTCTGTGAACAGGGCTCATCAGGTGATGAATGATCTCGGTGAAGTGGCAAGGATCGCGTCTGTTGATCCGAATGCCCTCCTGAACGTGAAGATCGAGCTCTTCCGCCCGGTGAAGATGATGCTTGCCCAGGCGGGATCGATCGAGGAGATGGTTGCAGGCTCAGGCGAGGTCTGTGCAGAGTACAAATATGATGGCAGCCGGTTCCAGTTTCACCGGTCCGGCGAACGGGTTGCCATCTACTCCCGGAGGCTTGAAGATCTCACCGCCGCGCTTCCCGATATCGCCGATCAGCTCTCAAACGTCGTCTCAGGCGATGTGATCCTTGATGGCGAGGTGGTTGCCATCAAAGATGGGCGACCGATGCCATTCCAGACGGTGCTCCGGCGTATACGAAGGAAACATGATGTCTCTGCCCATGTGGATCAGATACAGATGCTCCCCTTCGTCTTCGATATCCTCTACCGTGATGGTGCAGGGCTGATCGATCTCCCCCTCTCAGAGCGGCGTATTCATCTCGAATCTGTAATGAGCGGGTGCATTGCACCTCAGATCCAATCCTCCAATCCCGACGATCTCCGGGAATTCTATCATACGGCACTTGGGGAGGGACATGAGGGGATCATGCTGAAAGTGCCGGGTTCCCCCTATATCCCCGGCAACAGGGGGAAGCATTGGGTGAAATGCAAACCCGAAGTCGAGACGATCGATCTGGCGGTGATCGGGGGTGAATGGGGCGAAGGGCGGCGAGCCCACCATTTCGGCTCATTCCTCCTCGCCTGCCAGGATGATGATGGAAGTCTCCTCCCGGTGAGCCGTGTTGCGACCGGTATCAACGACGAGATGCTCGGCCTCCTTTTTGATCTCTTCAAGGACAGGGTGATCAGTACAACCGGTAAGGAGGTCTCTTTTGAACCTGGAATCATCTTTGAGGTCGGGTACTCGGAGATCCAGAAGAGCCAGAATTATGGTTCAGGATATGCCCTCAGGTTTCCACGTTTTATCAGAATACGTGATGATAAGCGGATGGACGAGATCGAGACCCTCGCCCAGATTGAGGATCGGTACCGGCGTTTTGGGAGCCGGCTGGATCCGGGTCATGACCCGGCCCGGGAACAATAGTCATATACCTGAGTGATGCGATCTCTCTTGTATGGGAGTGGGCATTGTTTCGGATCTGATGCCTTCTGGTGATCTGAACCAGATAAGAGAACGCTTCTGTCAGTATATCCAGGAGAATAGCGATGTGATAGATCGCTCTCTCCCACTCTTCTTTGCCCATGTCGTCTCTGCTCTTGAAGAAGGAGATGAAGCGCTCCCCGATCCCGAGTATAATTATTTTCTGGATGAGATCGCCTGTGAGGTCTTCCGGCACAGCTCAAGGATGAATGATCCGGCGTTTGATCAGGAGCTTGGAGCCATCCTTGCACACCATAAGCGTAATGGCGGGAGAGGCGGCCTTGATCTCGTTTCAGGCCTGCATTCCATCAGAAGGGGGAAGTATCCAGATGCAATCCTCCTCCTGAAGAAATACCGGTATATCGACCCGCTGATCGGATCGGCCATTGCCTATTGTTATATTCAGGCGGGCAGGGAGGGTGCAGAGCCGGATCGCCTGCATTCTGATCCTCTCCTCTCTGCACGGGACCAGCTGATGGCGATGAGTGAACACCGCCCGCCTCTCGTCTCCCATCCCCTCCTCGCAGAGGACGAGGATAATCTCCTCTCTTCTCTCTTCTGGGATGTCTATGAACAGGCACGGGAATGGTTCCCCCATGATGAATGGTTCCCTGAGATTGCATTGTGTAAAGCTGAGAGAGATGGTGATGCCCGTCGATATGATTCGGTTTTGACGGAGGCTATATCCTCGTTTCCTGATGATATCAGGTTTCTGCGGCGTGCGTTTCAGGTGGCGCTTGATAAAAGGTCGCTCGAATCCGCAGCAGTGATCCTCCAGAGGATGATCCGGGTGATACCGGATGGAATGGAGCCGGCTTACTATGGCCTGAAGCTGGCAACCATCACCGGAAAGGCGGAGATATTCTATCGGTTTCGAAAGCAGGCGATCATCCGGGGGATTCCTCTCTATCTCATCCATCTCCTTGAATATATATTTGAGATTCTTCGGAGAAATCACGATGGAGCCATGAAGACGAGGCAGCGCTTCTCGGCCTTGTACCCCCGCATCGGGTATAGTATGGATCTCTTCACATATCTTGAAGAGGATATCTTCTCCGGCGATCCGGTCCGGCAGAAGAGGGGTATGCAGGCACTAATGCCGATAGTTGATAAATTTGCGATGAGTGTATTAAAGATTGGAGAAGAGTGACCTATGCATGATGATCTAAGTGTTCAGCTTTTTTTGCGATCTCCCTGTGGGATGCTTGTCCTTGAAAAGAGGACAGGAACTGTCGTTGCGATTAACTCATCCCTCTCAAAAATCATCGGATGCCGGAGTGGCTCTGATCTCTCCCTTCCTCTCTCTCAGGTTCTTCAGACCGGCGTATCCACCCAGAGCTCACGCGGCGTCTTTGAACAGAAGATACGAAATGCGGTCATGGAGGAGAGGGACGGCTTTACCCAGATGCTCCGCGATGCTTCAGGGACAAGTGCCGAATACCTGATCAGGCCACGTGCAATCAACCTTGATTACCGGGAATATATCCTGCTCTCCATATCAAAGGTCTCCGACATGGTCTCATCCAATCTTCTGATGGAAGAGGCGCTTGCCGAGAAGGAGGTGCTGCTCCGCGAGGTCCATCACCGGGTAAAGAATAATCTCCAGGTGATCTCAAGCCTCCTCCAGCTCCAGTCCCAGTTTGTGAGCGATCCGAAGATCCTCGGCTATATGACTGATAGCCAGAACAGGGTCAGGGCACTTGCCTATGTCTATGAACATCTCTACCGGTCAAAGGAACTCGGTCGGATCGACTTTTCCGAATATACAACCCGGATCACCCAGAGTCTTCGGAGGGAATATGGCGCCAATGCACAGAACGTGGCCGTGCAGTTTGATATCCATGATGTGGTATTGAATCCGGATACCTCGGTCCCCCTTGGGCTCCTGCTCAATGAACTTGTCTCAAATGCATTCAGGCATGCATTCCCAGATGAGCGTGAGGGGACGATTATGATTTCCATGCACCCGAATGAGAATGGAAGCTATACTCTTTCTATCAGGGATGATGGCATCGGGATGCCGAAAGGCATCAGAATCGAGAAGATCCAGTCGCTTGGCCTCCTCCTCGTCTCTTCCCTGGTGGCACAGCTGGATGGAACGCTTGAGCTGAAAACAGGTGAAGGAACCGAGTTTCGGATTGTCTTCAATCCATTACAATACAAAGAGAGGGAGTGACGAGATGGCAGAAACCAGTGTTTGGATCGTTGAGGACGAGTCGATCATCGCAATGGATCTAAAGTCCCGTCTTCTGAAGATGGGCTATCATGTCGCCGGGATCTCAGGCTATGCAGAGGAAGCAATAGAAGAGATTCGTCTGAATTCTCCGGATATTGTTCTGATGGATATCGTCCTGAAAGGTACGATGGATGGGATCGAAGCAGCAGCCATCATCAGGGAGGAACTGGAGATTCCTGTTGTGTACCTGACGGCATATTCGGAAGAATCGACGATTTCCCGGGCAAAGATGACTGAGCCGTATGGGTATATCCTCAAACCGTTTATGGAACGCGATCTCAGAATCGTCATTGAGATAGCACTGTATAAGTCCTCGATGGAGAGGAGGCTACGGGAGAGCGAACGGTGGCTGAAGACAACGATGCAGAGCATGGGTGAGGGGATCATCGCAACAGATTCCGAAGGTCTTGTGAGGTTTATGAACCCGGTTGCAACCGGTCTCACCGGCGCTGTCGGGGATCAGGTGACCGGGAGCCCTTCAGGTGCTGCATTCAGGATTGAGATCGGTACCGGAAGCCAGGGTGCAGACCCTGTTCTGCAGGCACTCCGGGATCAAAGAGCGGTCTATTCTGATCAGCCGATGGTGCTCGTCTCTCTGGATGGTACCCGGCGGTTTATTGAGTATACTGCAACCCCAATCCTGGATGAGAAGGATCACCTCACCGGGGCCGTGCTCATCTTCAGGGATATCAGCGATCGCATCCGGGCAGAAGAGGAGCTCCGCCGCCATCGCGAACACCTGGAAGAGCTTGTGGCTGAGCGGACAATGGAGCTTCAAAAGGTGAATACCCGGCTTGAACAGACGCTTCATTACATTGATATGGCTGAGAAGAAGTGGGTGGAAGAGGCGCTCGTCTCCGAGGTTGCAGGCAGCTATACCGGCCAGCCCCGGATGCCGGATGGTCTCATCAGCATCGATTCTGATCTCAATATTCAGCTGATCAACTATGCGGCAGAAGAGATGGTCGGATGGAGACAGAAAGATGCCGCGAACCAGCCGATTTCTGCTCTTCTGTCACTTGAAGGCCACTCCGAAGACTCGATCAGGAACCGTCTCCGTTCAGTTGTCGCAGGTGGTTCAAGGCAGCCTGTGGAGATGGATTGTGTTCTTCTCAGGCATGACGGGGGGAGAATGCCGGTGCGGATCAGCATCGAGCCATTCCGGGATCACTCCGGTGTGATCATCGGTGCAACCGTCTCAATACACCGGATTTAGCTCTCTTCTGGTCGGAGAGATCCACACTCGTTTTTTTTAAGTCTTCTACCAGCAGGTGTCTCAATGGATCCGTATCGGACGGGAGAGGCAGGAGCAGTCGATTCCGGGTGAGGCAACCCGGAGATTGGTGTAGGTCATATCGAGACCGAGCGCCTCCTGTGATGAGGCGAAGGCAACCGAGGGGGAGTTATTCACTTCGCTGAGATGCGAGAGGATGACGGTGGAGACTGAGCCGTTCAGTTCCCTGAGGCATTCTGCTGCCATCGTGTTTGAGAGGTGCCCTTTATTTCCCCGGATTCTCTTCTTCAGGTACTCAGGATATGGCCCTTCGGCAAGCATCTTCGGGCAGTGATTTGATTCAAGGACAATTCCATCGCTCTGTGAGAGCATCTCCATCATCCGGGGGGTGACTATCCCGGTATCGGTCATGATCGAGAGTTTCAGATCCCCGTCTGCAATAGAATAGCCGCATGGTTCGGCAGCATCGTGGGAGACGGCAAAGGGCGTGACATCGAATGCCCCGACTTTCAGGGGAGTATTGTACCGGCAGGCGATATGGGGCGGAGGTTTTTTGATCTGCTGCCGGGTCGAGGAGAAAGACGCCAGTGTCCCACCGGTTGCGATCAGGGGGAGGCTAAGTGCACGGGCAAGCGCATTGGCACTCCGGACGTGATCGGTATGCTCGTGGGTGAGCAGGATCCCTTCAACGATCCCCGGGTCTCCGCCGGATTCTGTTATTCTGGTGATGATATCCCGTTTTGCGATGCCCGCATCGATGATGAGGGCGCTTGTGCCGTTGCTGACGTAGATGCAGTTACCACTGCTCCCGCTTGCAAGCACTGTACATTCCATCAGGTACGTATTGGTTTCTCCTGTTAGATAACAGGCAGGGTTATGCCCACTGATACATTCCTGATCTCTTATATCTCGCCGCCACGTTGTTCGAGTTCTGAAAAGATCGGGGCAAGTGTCCCGCTCATAATTGATCGTTTTGCAAGTCTGATTAAGTATCTGACATACTGAATATGTGCCAGCTGAAAACTGACGATAAGGCCAAAACAGAGCGAGACGATGACTATCAGACTATATCCGCTGAGGGTAACCATACAACACCTTATGATTCTCGTTCAATCTCATCAAGGAGGGGAATGAGAGAGTCTTTGTCTGAACATTCTTTCCCGACGATGAGAAATCTCTTCGTATAATACCTGGAGAGAGCGAGGTATCCTCCGACAAGTCCTATGCCAAATGCAAGAGCCCCGATGGCAACATAGGCGGAGAGGCTCAGTAAGAGATCACTCATTTCTTCACCATGGGCATTTTTTAACCTCCGACTATATAAAATGTGCATCTATTCCTTCTGGGAAATGTCTGTATTTGGAAAGATTCAATGGATCTCCGGGTGTATAGGTATGTATGTGGAACCAATGTGATATTTCCGGCTGGAAGGAGAAGCGGCGGGGCGATATTTCGGGGGTTCTGGGTGCGGTCCGGGATATTGTCGATCAGATCGAACGGGATGGTGATGCCGCCCTTCTCGATCTGACCGAGCGGTTTGATCGGATCCGGCTGGATACTCCACGAATCCTTCCCGAGGACGTGGAAGAGGCGTACGAAGAGGTGGATGAACGCCTCGTTGAAGCACTATGTGAAGCGGAAGCCAGGATCACGCGGTTCCATGAACTCCAGAAGTCCCGTTCCCTCTGGCTCGAAGAGGTTGAGCCGGGCATCACTCTCGGTGTCCGGACACGCCCGCTCGACCGTGTCGGCTGCTATGTGCCTGGTGGAAGGGCGGCATACCCTTCAACCGTCCTGATGACGGCCATTCCTGCACGGGTTGCGGGCGTTCCTGAGATCTGCTGCTGCACCCCGCCGCCTGCAGATCCGCTAACGCTGGTTGCGATGGATATCGCCGGGGTGACGGAGTGCTACCGGGTTGGTGGCGCCCAGGCGATTGCGGCAATGGCAATCGGGACAGAGACGATCCGGCCGGTCGATAAGATCGTGGGGCCCGGAAATGTCTATGTAACAGCGGCAAAGATGCTCCTCCGCGATCGTGCCGAGATCGATTTCCCGGCAGGGCCCTCTGAGATCGGGATTATTGCGGATATGACTGCTGATCCCTCCTTTATCGCGGCCGATGTCCTCGCCCAGGCTGAGCACGACCCCCATTCCGCAAGTGTGCTGGTGACGACCGATGCAGGGCTGGCGGAACGTGTCGGGGAGGAGATTGCCCGGATGATTGCTTCTTCTCCGAGGCGGGAGATTATCGAAGAAGCCCTCACACAGTCCGGGTATGTGATTGCATCCTCCCGGAGTGAAGCGGTGCGGCTGATGAATGAGATAGCACCCGAGCACCTCTCGCTCCAGGTTGCCGACCCAATGGGACTCTTACAGGAGATCGGGCATGCAGGCTCGATCTTTGTCGGGCCCTGGACGCCGGTTGCCTGCGGCGATTATGCATCCGGCACAAACCATGTACTCCCCACAGCAGGATATGCGAAGGTTCACTCGGGGCTTGATGTCCACCACTTCTGCACCCGCTCACAGGTCCAGATCCTGACCGAAGAGGGGCTTTTGGCGATCAGCGATGTGGTGGAGGCACTCGCCGAGGCAGAAGGGCTCTATGGGCATGCAGAGTCGGTGCGGGTGAGGAGGAGAGGTTGAGGGATCACTCATCCTCTTCTGAAAGGCGGAGTATCTCCTGCAACTCGGGAGGAAGGGCCTCTCTTGGGACGATCAGGCCGTTTACCATAACGAGGTTTTTGAAGGGGTTCTTCTGCTTCATATAAGATGTAGAGAACTCACTATCATAATATGAGAGTTTGAAGAGCGTCTGTATATCTTTTGATTTCTTTGACGTGGTGCTCTGCTTTGTGCCGAAGAAGTCGCATATCTGGGAGACACTGGCATAGGGTTCAAAACTCTTGTCGAAGAGGAAGTTGATGCTTCCGATGGCATGGACGATGCCTGCAGCCCAGTTCTGCATCTGGCCGGAGAGGAAGGGTACCTGCCTCTTCCGGGACATTTTTTGAATGAGTTTTGTGCATAATTCCTTGTAATCTTCATCCAGATAGGTGTCGCAGAAGTCCGCAGTCATCTGGATCAGTGCTGCGGTCTTCTCTTTGATGATGGTTTTATCCTGCATCACTATATCTCCAGTCGGTACTTGTTATTTCCAGGATATTATTGTTGGTATCTCATTCGCGGTTTCTGAGCTGATCCAGTCTTCTTATTGTTTTTCCGTGAGACGCTTATCAATGCATGTGTGGATGCGGGTCGCTCTTGGAGATTTGAGCAGTGTTGCAGGCAGATGTAACCGGATTGTACGGAAAGCTGTCAGAATATTCGAATATCCAGCAACCGTCCCTTATGCACTACACGGAGGATGATCACCCGTGATCCGGTGATTCGGAATATTATTCGATAATTCCCATACAGAAGATGACGATAAGCGGTTCCAAGAAGTTCGTTTTCAGGCACGAATGAACAACGCAGGGGAAATATGCAGAGCCCTGCTATGATCTCTTCCAGATCCAGAATAAAAGAGTTTGCTCGTTCTGCGTTGTCCTGAGAAATATACTCCCATATCTCCTCTACATCCCGTTCAGCGACGGTGGTGATCTCAACCTGATATCTGCTTTTCACGTTTGAACTCACGTATAAATTCACTGGCTGAGCGTGTCTGTCCGTTCTCTACATCTTTTTCAGCCGGAATAAGCAGTCGTGCGAGATTCGCTGCTTCCAGATATTTTTCATATACTTTGATATCAAGCAGGATGGAGTCCGCCCTCCCATTGACAGTAAGTATGACAGGACGGCCGGTTGCATGGAGGTGATCAAGAATCTCACGTGTGTGTCGTTTCAGATCCGTGACTGATCGAATATCTTCCAGGGGGCTCATGTATAATCTAATCATATGGTGTCTTTTGTCATATGAAATTTAGCATTGAATATGGTGACTTCTATCGTATCTTTCCATCTCACCTTTTATGTACGTTAATTTAAGCCTTCAGACTACTTGTCTATAAAT
This sequence comes from Methanocorpusculaceae archaeon UBA456, assembly GCA_002496395.1. Classification (GTDB taxonomy): domain Archaea; phylum Halobacteriota; class Methanomicrobia; order Methanomicrobiales; family Methanocorpusculaceae; genus Methanocalculus. The sequence goes on along the minus strand of DAJQ01000019.1, from coordinate 31,730 downwards.
TATTGACAGAATCTTCCCTATATCCTATACACCGCTTTCCCGCTCTTCTCCCCTCTCCATTTCCCTTCGCCGGCTGCAAGCCCGGCGGTATCGTCTGCAATCTCCCGGAGGGTGGCGCTGGCGAGATCGGCGAGGTGCACCGCCCATGCTTCCGGTGTCCTGGGTGCCACATCGCCATAGTCTCCGTGGTGTGACTGGACGATATGGAGGAGGTGGAGGTAGGTGGCATCGTCGAGATAGTCCTTGTATCGGGTGAGGAAGGTGATCCCAAGCGGGATATGGCCGATCAGGTCGTACTCGGGGCGTGCGGCATACCCGATACCCTTCTCTTCAAAGCAGAGCGCCTTGCCTATGTCGTGGAGGAGTGCACCGGCGAGCAGGATGTCGCGGTCGATCCCATAGCTCTTCTGTGCCTCAGCCATGGCCAGAGCGATTGTTGCCGTCTCCAGGGTATGCTCTGCAAGGCCTCCCCGGTAGTTGTGGTGGCGTTTCTTTGCCGCCGGCTTCTCGTAGAAGCCGCCTGCATCCATCAGGGCAAGGGAGACCACCAGTTTTAACTGGCCGTTTCTGATCGTCCCGCTGAGGTTCTGAATTGCGATTGCAGTTTCTTTGATATCAACAGGCGAATAGACGAACTCCCCTCGCTCAGATGCCTGAATGGCAGCCGGGGCGGCAAGGTCTGCTATCCCCTCATTGATATTGATCTCACACTCTCCATTGAAGACTTTAGCAAAGCCCCGGATCCGGTAGACTTCTCCCGGCTGGAGGTTTTTTCCGAGCGCCTCGATCTCGTCGGCCGAGTGTGCCGGCAGCCCCCAGATCTTGCATGAGATCCGGCCGGTTCTGTCAGCGAGGGTGGCGAAGAGGTACTTTCCATCCTGCTTCTTCTTCCTGATGTCGATGCTTTCGAGGAGGAAGAGTGAGTCGACCTCGCATCCGTCGCTGATGTTGGTTATGGTCTGGGTTTTTGGCATGGGATCACCTGGGGTATGGGTTCTGGGTATTCGTTATGGACTTTTGCATGAGGATCTGGTTGTTGAGAGGTATTTTGTGTATCGATTGGCCCCTCTAAGGATACAGATCAGGGTAGAGCATATACTTCCATGCAGGGACGATGATGATCTCCTTTCCTTCGATCTGCTCATAGTCATAACTATTCATTGTCAGGATATACCCTCGCGTCAGATTATATTCATGAAGAGCATCAAGGAGCCCGCTCATCTCCCTCTTTCTTGTTTCACTGTTCTTTAGATCAGCTGATACCTGGATGGCAGAGAGGACAGCTGGTTCTTTCATGATCAGAAAATCACACTCCTTCCCGGATGCGCCTGAGTGATAGAAGAGGGAATCCCCTTTCTTTGCCTGCAATAAATAAAGGAAAACCAGATTTTCAAGCTTCTGTCCGGTATTTTCTGAAAATCGAAATGATATGGTATTTAAGAAGCTGTTGTCGCCAGTGTATACTTTTTTTGATGCCTGAACCTGTTTCTTCAGGGAATAATAAAAGGCAGGCAGCGTGTAGAAGAGGTATGAGTCTCTGAAGTACCTGATGTACTGGCTGATTGTGTTTGTGCTTTTCAGTCCGGTTACGCTCTTCAGTGTTGAATATGAAAATTTGGAGGCGGCATTCGAGGCGAGGTAGGTGGCAAGCCGTGCCAGCCCTGTCTGCTCGCGTATCATATAGCGGGTTTCGATATCCCTCTTCAGGATGTCATTGAAGTAGTGTCCCGATAACTCCATGTTCGCCTCTTTTAATACCTCGGGAAATCCTCCGTATTCGAGATATTCCTTAAAAAAATGAACAATTTCGGCAGATAGGTTTGAGGTGAGGAGGTGCTCTGCCGGTATCTCTATCTCTTTCAATCGTAAAAACTCGCGGAAACTGAATGGATGGAGATCCAAAACGACATTCCTCCCCGTAAGTGATGTTGCAATCTCCCCTCCCAGGATCTTTGCATTTGATCCTGTGACGAAGACTTTATGGCCCTTGAAATGGAGGTTGTTTGCCCATCGCTCCCATTGTGGAGCATACTGTATCTCATCAAAGAAGAATACTGTCTTCTTCTTGCGTGAGAACAATTCTATTGCGATATTCTCGATATCATGATAGTTGTCTGTTGTGATGTCGAGGAGCCTGATATCTTCAAAATTGATAAAGAGGATATTTTCATCCCGTTGTTGGTATTGATCTGCAATGAGCTTGAGGACGGTGCTCTTTCCCGATCGCCTGATGCCTGTTATGATAACGATCTCTTTTCCACGCATATATCTCTGCAGATCGATCTCCCGCTCTATCGTATCTTCAGGTATCCCTGCAAAGATCTCCTGGTGTTGCAGGATTACATCCATGAGCTGCGCTTTATCCATGGTATATCCAACTCTGTTTCTATGTTATCGCTTCACTTATTTAACCGTTCTTTACCATTGAGATAGTTCTTTATAAAGAGTGTATCATTGGCAAAGAAAGATTATGGGTGATCGGAAATGTGGAGAAGAGTCGTGTTTCTTATGGATATTGTGGCAATTAGGATCATTATGCACTCTATGCACACTCTTATATCTTCAGTTGTCCCATTATCCTCCATGTCATCCGGTACTGCTGACCCTGGAATTGCCTCGATAAAACGCATTCCGGTGAAGGAACCCACCTGGCGCGCTCTTCATAATCTGAAAGAGGCTGGCCAGAGTTTTGATGAACTGATTGCAGCTATGATCCGGCGGGAACAGGATTTCCGTGAATGGAAGATGATCTGCGAGATTGATAGAAACGGTGAATTCATCCCTTTTGATCCTGATGAAATAATGCAGGATGATTGAGTAAATAACCGAACTGTTGTGTTATTCGGATAGAAGGTTGTTTCTGTGTTTTCAATTGTAATCGAGAAGAGAGCAAGGGAGTATCTTGGAAAAATTCAAAAAAAGACCCGCCGAATACTTGTCGATAAAATACTTGAACTACAGCACGATCCTTATCCCGGAGGCAACAAGGAAAGACTGGATTATCCCCATCCTCCTGTGGTCTATCGACTTCATGTCAGCAGATCATTTACGGTTTTCTATAGTATCAAAGAGGATGAGCGAATTATCCGGGTGGAAAAAATCATGACCATTGAACAAGCACATAAAGAGTACCGACGACGATAACTCAGGGATTCACCAACCGTTCATAAAGAAATAAGGCATATGGCAATCAGGAAGATAAAGATTCTCATCATCGGAACACTCGGTGCCGGGAAGACGACACTCGCACGAGCTCTCCAAAAAGAGACCGGTTATCCGTATACATCCATTGATGACTGCCGGATTGGGTATTCTGATGGCACGATTGATGGTGAAGAGACCGCATGGCGTTATTTCCTGAAGGCATGTTCTGATATATCCCCGGCAATCCTTGAGTTCTCAGGAGGGGGGCCTTATGTCTGCCTGGTTTGTGATGCACTTCTCAGATCAAAGATGCCGGTTGCAATCATATGGATCGATTTTCCCCATGATCTCTGTATCGAAAGGGCTTCAAAACGGGAGATTGTCGTTCCTGCACCATATGTATGGGCACCAATCGACTATTCTGTTCCTGCTATTCATTCCGGGATAGAGGTTGCCTGGGAGGAGATATGGAGTGTCGAGCCTTCGTTCCATGCGAGGAGAATGACGTTTTCCCGTGATGCGCTGTCGACTGAGGTCTATAAGAGGGTCGAATCATATCTTCCGGGTATCACTCCTGAAAGGGCTTATTAGTGGATCGTTCCTGTGATTGTCGATCCTCGCCTGCATTTGCGCCTCTGTCCTTATCTGACTGACTGCATGTTCAGATATACGAAGATATATGATGACATATTTTCATATACATCAATATGTCCGCTATCACAACAATCCGGATCAGCACCGATCTCCGGGACCGGTTGGCGTCGCTGAAGGTGCACCCGAAGGAACCATTCGAAGATGTCATCGAACGGCTTATCGAGGTTGCAATCGACGATGAACCTCTCAGTGATGAAACGATCCGGGCAATAGAGGAGTCGCTTGCTGATATCAAAGCCGGCAGGGTCCAATCCCTTGAAGACGTTGCAGAAGAACTTGGTCTTCTGGATGAATGATTGAATGGCGTATAAAGTGCTGATCTCAGCCCGTGCAAAAAAAGATCTTAGTAGGCTCCCGGTACCTGTCGGAAAAGCAATATACCGGGAGCTAAGCACACTTGCCGGTGAACTGAATCCAAAAACCCATGTAAAAAAGCTCAAAGGGAGCAGTGAGCCGTTTTTTTATTCTCTCCGGGCAGGGGATTTGCGGGTCATCCTCACAATCGACAATGCAGTGATGATCATCCATGTGATTGAAGCAGGCCATCGAAGCTCGATATACCGCCGGTATTGAAGGATAGATGATGGGAAAAGCCTCTTTTAGCACTTTCCCTGTCCGATCATTTATTCCCTGCTTCCCCTATCTCCTCATCCGAGGGATCGAGAATGCAGATCTTCCTCGCAGAAGTACGTGCCTTCTCAAAGGCTGCGGTTGCCTCGCGATTCCTGCCGAGCCTCGTGAGTGCCAGTCCCCGGTAGTACCATTGGAACCGGGCTTCTGCTGGAAAACCGATCACGTTCTCCCATGCAAGAACTGCTTCTGCATGCCTGCCGAGAGCATCGAGTGCGGCACCCCGGATGTACCATGGAAGGCAGAAATCCGGGTAGATGGCAATTGCCTGATCGCATGATTCAATGGCATCGGAATAGCGGCCAAGTGAGAAGAGCGATGCGCCACGCAATGCCCATGCATCGACATACCGGGGCTCGATCGCACCTGCCCGGTCATATGACAGAATCGCCTCCTCATACCTGCGGAGGGCATTGAGGGCATGGCCCCGGCTGGTCCATGCCGGGGCAAGCTCTTCATCATGCCGGACCGCCTGATCAAAGGCTTCAAGAGCCTCAGTATATCGCCCAAGGGTACAGAGGGCCGATCCCCGTTCATTCCATGCACCTGCCTGTTTCGGATTTATTGAAAGTGCCCGGTCATAGGATTCGATCGCCTCTTCGTACCTGCCGAGCCCTTCAAGGGCACTCCCCCGGTTCATCCACGCAATGCAATGTCCCGGCTCGATCTGGAGTGCCATATCATAGGATCTGAGGGCTTGCTCGTGCATGCCAAGATTGCTCAGAGCTGCACCGCGATTGTTCCAGGTATCGACATGGCCGGGATGGTGGGCGAGTGCCCGGTCAAATGAATCGAGCGCTTCGGCATAATGGCCGGCGACAGAGAGCTCTACCCCCTTGTTGAAGTCGCTCTTTCTGAGAAAGTCAAAGAGTGGCATGGTGGTTATCCTGATTTTGTAGTATGGTTTCTATTCAGTGGCTTTCATGCTTTGGGCTCATGCAAAATCTGAGCAGAAAATATTGTTTTTGGAATTAGAACTCTTCATGCGAGTTCTCTGTTTTAATCGATCCAGCCAGATGTGCCTTCCCTTTATCAGTGAGACGATATTGTTGCATCCTGCTGGAAGGCTTCTCAGGAATTGTCATCTCAATAAAGCCTGCTTCCAGAGCAGGGTGAATATAATTTTCCCTGAAATTGTGCCTGTGTGTCATATTAAGTCTTGATCTCAGTTCCTTAGAGGATTTCTCGCCATCAGCAAGGAGCGGCAACAACCTCTCAACCGGGTCGGTTAACCGGGTCGCCGACTGGGTCGGCGAACGGGTCGGTGAGCCCGCATCAATTCTCTCTGACACGAATAGCCCCTGTCCATTCTGGTGAAGAAACACAGTGACCCGCACCCGCATGCCGACCTCAACCATAACCGGCTCGGGGAGTCCGAGTTCTTCGGAGTCACGTAAAATCCGGCGAAATCCGCTCCCCCACTGTTCGATCAGGCCAAGCTCCCTGAATATTCTTGCAATGACACGGTTTCGAATTTTGGAAATACCCTGCTTCACGTCTTCAATCGTCATTCCCGGGAGCAGAATTCCGGGATTCTCGATCTCGATCCGGTCATCAAAGAATGATACCCGGATTGGAGCACCTTTCTGGGAATAATCGGCATGCACAATTGCGTTGATCAGGACCTCGCGGAGTATTGTCAGGGGGATACTCCAGACATCCTTCCGCCTGATTGCGGAGAGATCAGCACCTCTGAATGCATGCTTTTTGAGGAAGAGCATCACGCTCTCCACAGCAGCCGGAAAATGATCGCGAATGTCGATATGATCGAAGATATCAGCCTTGTCAGTACCGCGGAACCGGCCGCACTGAATCCATGCATCAGGGAAGGAGTACTCCCTCTTCTTTCCAAAGAGGAGGATGGCGCCGTTTGTCAGCACCTCTCTTCCCTGCATGGGAACAATGAGCTTCAGGGTCAGAAGCTCTTCCCGATTCAACTCCCTGATCCCAAGAAAACTCTTCTTCGCAGCTTCGATATCAAGGTCACTGATCAATTGATCCACAACCGGCAACTCATCGAAGGAGACACCGGAACAACTCCGGTGCAGCTCTTCGATAAGTTCTCGATCGGCTTGTCTGTTGGTGGATCCAAGCCGTACATAGACACCCTGATCCGGCCCCTCGCTCCTGATAAAATGTGGCCTTCGTCCACTTGGGTACACTGTAACTCCAAGCAGTGTCTTCTCTCCGATCGAAAAGAGTTCAATATCCGGGACAAGACGTGGAGCGATCGTATCGGCAATAAGGCTGCAGAGCCTCTCCTCTTCATCAAGCGGATCAGCGATGCCCACAACTGCCCGTGATCCATCCAGAACGCCAATTATGATCTCTCCGCCGGCCGTATTTGCAAATGCAACTATTGTCTTGAGTATCTGTTTTGGCGAGCTGAGATCACGCTTGAATTCGAGGGTTTTTCCTTCCGGAAGCTGGATAATATCTGAGGGTGGAATCATTGAAATGCTCCAATTAATTTTTTCTATGACCATTGAGGCTTCACATTGCCGGGTTCAGAATCAATATAGGGTGAAGCAGGTTCTTTTAACCTGATTGTTCTCCGGTATCATAACCTTTCTTCCTCAGCATTTTTTTAAGGCTCCGGATGTATCATATCCGGATTAACGTAACCTGAAAGAGGGAGTGCTTCACATTGTGATCTTCTCCCTCTTCTAACACGCATTGGAACAAGGAACCAGAGAAATGATCCTCTCCTCTTCACCACTCCACCTCCATCACTGCCCGTTCCTCCTCCTTCAGCTCAGGCATGCCGGCTCCCTTGAACCGGTACTTCTCCATCGGATCATAGGTGGCGTGGAGTGCGCACTTGTCAAGGATATCCACAAACTCCCGCAGGAATATCCGGGGGATCACATCGATCCGCCCCCCAAACCTCAGTGTGATCCGGTCGATCATCGCCCGTATGAACCTGAGGTTCACCCGCTCCGGGTCCACCTCCGAGTATGCCTCGCTGTAGATCTCAATGACCCGCGAGGCAACCTCAAAGAGCCGTCTCTCGTCGAACCGCTGGAGGACGATCTGGGTCTGGAGTGGATTGGCAAACCCGTCATCCTCCATCACCTGCAACCGGTCAAAGAGCGGGGGGAGCGATCGGATCCCCTTGGGCCCTTCAAAGAAAGAGGGTGTCCCGGTAAAAAGGAGGAGGGAGTGGGGCATCTCGTTTCTGTCGACGGAATCGATGATCCGCCTCAGGTTCACATACCCCTTCTCGCGCAGCGGCCGGGAAGAGCCCTGTGTCGTCTCAGCCTCGTCAAAGGCGATTACCAGGCCCCGGTACCCTGCCTGGACGATGATCCTCGTCAGCCCCCTGAGGAAGGGGAGGGCAGAGCCTTCATCCACCGCACCCCTGAGGCCAGCTTCGGACTTGAAGCTCCGGCCGACCGTCTCCTCGCCGGATATCCAGCCGAGGGCTGCCTGTGCAATAGCGAAGTCGCCCCGGTTGTTTGCCAGGTAGTATGTCCTGACCGCTGCGGCAAGCCCGGAGTTCTCCGCGGATATACGGAGCAGAGATGCCTCAATCTCTTCCGAGGCGGCCGCTGCCAGCTGCTCTTCATCCTCCTCGCCAAGTGATTTGATCAGCCGCTCCTCGATCCGAAAGATCCAGGTGTCGATGATGCTCTTTAATGCAGCCTCACCGGTCCCGGTTCTGAGGCTCTGTGCAATGGCACGATAGAGGGCGGCAAGCTTGTGGAGCGGGGTGTCGGGGGAGATGACGACGTGGGCCGTTGCAAATCCGTGTGTTCTCGCAATCTCAAGGGCACGGCAGATAAGAAAGGTCTTCCCGCTCCCAAAATCACCCCGTACAAACTTCAGATCTGATCGCCCTGCTGCCACATACTCAAGCTGATCGGCGATCACCCGCTCCTCGGTTGCGATACCGACTGCGAGCCTCTCAAGCCCTTCTGCCGGGACGGTGCCACGCCGGAGGGCATTGATGATCCCGATACTCTGCAGTTTCCGGTCGCTTGTTGTATTATCTAAAGACCCAGGCATATATCTCCCCATTCTCTGAAAGGCCCCGCCTTTCGATGACCGTTATCCCTTCTTCTCCCGCCTTCCTGATAATCTCATTGATGATCCCGGCAACCCTTCTCGTTCCAAGAAGTGACCTGAGTTCCATCTCACTTGCTTCCGTATGTTCCCGGATGAATGCTGCTGCCTTCTCCTCCTTCTCAGTGAGCGCAAGCATCTTGCCGATCGGCACTTTTTCTGGAGTCGCCTCAACCTGCACCCGCTGTATAACGGGTCTTTCCGAGAGTGCATGGTCTTTTGCCTGCGAGAGAAGCGGGATAAAATCCTCAATAGTAATCGAGGAGGGATAGCAGGGCATCTGATCAAGCCCGGTCAGGCAGTGCTCCTTGCATGCCTGGTAATCCCTTCTCTCAAGAGCATCGGACGCCGCATAGAGGGAGGCGACTGAGAGGATCTCTCTCCCGTTTGCAGTGAGATCCAGGATCATATCCAGAAGCCGTCCAATGAGGGCATGGGTGATCTTCATGTTCTGGTACAGCTTCTCATCCCCATGCACAATCTCCCCTGCCACCACCTCGAGATCCTCTCCGCTCCGGATATGGGAGAGGATATAGTGCATGATCTTCTCAGCTTCACGCCCCTCACGATTTCGTGCAGAAAAAGCGGCATACGGGATACCTCCCCTGAGATAGTGGCTCCGGTATCCGCGGTAGAAGGCATCGCGGGCACGGGAGAGATCGCCATAGCGTTCATACAGCTCTCCCAGGGAGACCAGACAGACCCATGTTGGATGGGGTTCGAGGAGACCTCTGATCTCCTCAATCACCTGATCCTTTCTCTTTGTCAACTCAAGGAAGGCGATATACTTCCCGATGATCACCTTCAGCGACTCCGGGTGCTCAAATGACCCAAGCTGTTCTGAGAGGAGTTGTGCATATTCTTCCCCTGCCGCATCCATGTCGCCTTCTGCCCTGAGCAGATCGCAGAGGAGGAGATGGTAAATCGGCTCATCCTGGATCTGACGGAGCTGATGGAGCATCACAATTGCATCGTCATAGAAATGAAGCTGTTTTGCAAGCAGCACTGCAGAGAAGAGGAGTTCGATATCAGCAGTCTCCCGGATATACCCCCTATAGCGATCATATGCCTCTTCTGGATCAATCCGTGCAAGGGCAGACAGCCAGAGGCGGAGATAGCCCGGCTCCTTCTCTTTGTTCCATGCCTCCTCTGCCGCTTCTGCTGCCTCGGCATATCGCCTGGATGCGATCAATGCCTCGACATACCCGGGATTTTCCCCTCCTGCCGGTTTCATCTGCCTGTATATGGCAATCGCCTCATCAGCCTCGCCGATTGCAACCAGTGATCTGAGAAGGGAAAGGCAGTCCGAGGGGTTCTGCGAGAGCCCGACAAGCGCTTTCTGCACAGGAATGGCGCCGCGATGATCTCCCTTCTCCACAAGAATCCGGGAATACTCCCTGAGTGCTTTTGGGTTCCGCTGGTCGAGGCGGATCGCCTCGGCATATCCGGCTGCCGCAGACGATATATCTCCTCTCTTCCTGAACACCTCTGCGAGTCCGAGATGTGCCTTTGAGGAGCAGGGGATCGCTGAGATCAGATCCAGAAACGCTGCTTCGGCATCGTCCAGCCTCCCGAGTGCAAGCAGGTTTTCAGCAGCCAGGATTTCAAGTGCAGGTTCTTTTGATCCCAAGCAGAGTGCCAACGACTCTTCATACTCTCCTGTCTCGTGGAGGAGAAATGCCTGTTGAATCCGGTCTTCAGACGCATTACCTTTCATAAAAAGCGTATCCTGAGGAGGCCGGTTATCATCGCTATCGAATCGGTCATCCTGACGCTCGATCCGCCCCGGTCACTCCACCTGATAGGAACTTCAATCACCTTGAATCCGGCATTACGGGTTCTCCAGAGGAGTTCCACATCAAACTCAAAGCCGGTGGACTGCACTGTATCCAGTATGCTCTCGATCAGTTCCCGCCGGAATGCCTTTGCTCCGCACTGGGTATCTGCATATGGCAGGCCAAAGAGGATGCGTATCAGGATATTAAAGATCCTGCTCTGGACCCTGCGCATCATCCCCTGCCTGATCGGGATCATTGAACCAGGCATCCATCGTGATCCGATCACGCCATCTGCATCTCCAAGATGTGAGAAGATATGGTTCATCTCTTCAATGCTCGTTGAGCCATCGGCATCCATAAAACCGATGTACGGTCGTGTGGCCTGCTTCATGCCTCTGGCTATTCCGCCACCTTTGCCGAGCCGAACAGGAGAAGAGATACAGGTGATATTGCGGTCGGAATTCTCCCCGGTGAACCGGGAGACGATCGAGGTGGTTGCATCGGCTCCATCTGAAATAATGATGATCTCCCCATCAAATCTGAGGATATCGTCGAGGAGGTTGCCTATCCTCTCCTCCTCATTATAGGCCGGAATGATGAGGCTGCAATCCTTCTCAAGAACCTCTGCCATGGTATTTATGTGTTCAGCACTGTTACGATCGCTTCACCAAATGCCTTTGCGGCAGTCGGCCCATTGGCAGTAATGATCTTCCCATCGACAACAACCGGATCATTCTGCAGGGATGCACCGCCTTCCTTCATCGCATAGGTTGAGGCTGGGCTTGTAAAGACGGTCGCTTTCTTACCCTTAAGAATACCTGCAAGCGCAAGGACTGCCGGGGAGAGGCAGATGGCAGCCACGACTTTCTGATTCTCGTAAAAATCCTTCACAAGGCCGATCAGCTCCTGGCTATTCCAGAAGAAGTCCTGGGAACCGATACCTCCAACTATCATGATACCATCAAAGTCAGCGGCTGCAACATCTTCAAAGACAACCGTTGCCTCAATACGATCTCCGATCATTCCCATACATTCTCCGGTCTTCGTGGAGCCAATGACTGTCTCAATTCCTTTTGCCTTGAATATCTTCATCGGCTCGCTCAGCTCTTCATCACGGAACCGTTCCGGTGCAACTGCTACTAAGAGTTTCATGTATACTGATATCGGAAACAATTGAATTAAGGGTTTTCACCGGTCAGCTGAATAGTGATGTCTTTCACAGGTTTGGATTGCCACCTGCTCAGATCTGTTTCCTGAAGATCAGGCGATCCCCGGCAGGTCCGAAATATTCTTTTTCAAATGAATGCTCTGTAAAGCCAAGAGAGAGATACAGGGGCAATGCCGCGTGGTTATTTGGTGAGACTGAGAGATATACCTCTATAACACCCTTCTCTTCGAATGCTGCTACAAGCTCTTCCATCAACCCCCGGCCGATCCCCTTTCTGATATGCTGATCTGCCACCTGAAGCCGGAGAACCCATCCCGTATCAGGGGAAGAGCCGACGATGGATCCGATTGTATAGCCGGCGATTTCGCCATCTGCCACTGAGACGAAGAAGGTATCTCCTGTAATCGCCTGCATCTGCCTGATGAAAACATATGCGCCTTGAATTGAGCCCGAACTCCGCTCTTCCATCCGGGAGACTGCTTCAAAATCTCCGGCTTCAAATCTGCGAATGGTGACCATAGTATAAGAATGGTGGCTGTATAAAAAAAAGAAGTGAGTTACTCCCGCCTGAGGGCGAGGATCACTGCTGCACCGAGTGCGCCTGCAACAATCGTCAGGATTGATACCGGTGAGGGCTGAGGCTGGGTTGGTGCAACCGGCTGCAGGTTCGCATGCAGTTTCACCGTCTCTCCGGCTGCCGGCCAGTCGGTGATCTGGGAGGTAAAGTCGGAATACCCACTCTTGGTTACCCGGAATGTCTGGTAGGGGGTGGCTGTTGCATAGACCTGCACAGTCAGCTCGCCATTTGCAATCATGCCTTTGTAGTCATTGTCAAAGTACACGTTTGCACCATCCACATTTGCATAGACGGTATACCAGCCGATGCTTCCGCCGATCGGTGCGGGCTCCGGGGTCGGCTGAGCCGGCTGCAGGGTGGCATACAGGGTCACCGTCTCGCCCATAGCCGGATAGTTGGTAATCTGGCCAGTATAGGGTGTATAACCGTCTTTTGTCACCATGAAGTAGGTGACAGGAGTGCCGGTGGTGAAGTACTCAACATAGAGTTTCTGATCCACGGTCTGCCCCTTATATTCTCCTCCAAAATAGACGTCGGCTCCATCAACATTGCTGTTGATGAGGAACCAGGCCTTGTCTCCTCCCACCATCGCCGAGGCGGCGGGGAGAATCACCGCAATTGCGATGATGAGTGCCAGGAAATGCTTCATTTTTACCATATGAATCCCCATCTTTTCAGAAGGTGTTAATTATATAAAAAATCTAGCGTCGAAATGCTTATGCCGGGCTGACGTAGACTCATACATGATGGAATATATAGAACGCCTGAAGGTGGATTCGGATCAGGCGAACCCTTTTTTTAAGATGATGGGTGTTTCAGTCCTCTCATTTGATGACGGTCACGCGGAACTCTCGATGGAGATTATGCCAACAATGCACAACGGGGTCGGATGGCTCCAGGGAGGCATCTTCGTTGCGCTTGCCGATGAAGCGATGGCGCTTGCCCTCTATACAGTGCTCACCGAAACCGAAGGGATTGCAACCATCTCAGAATCGACCAGTTTCCTCCGTGGAGTACGGGATGGAACACTATTTGCGCGCGGATGGGTGGTCAGGCGTGGACGGAGGGTTGCTTTTACAGAAGCTGAAGTCCGAAGAGGCGATGGATCGGGAGAAGTACTTGCCAGGACGACCGCATCCTTTGCGATCGTCTCAAAAAACTGATCTTCCGGGCATCCCCTCCATTACCAACCGATGCGAAGGATAATAGTTTGAGAAAAGAGACGGATCTAAAGCGGGGGTCTATCTTGAAATTTATTGTTGTTACCGGAGGGGTGATGAGTGGCCTTGGAAAAGGTATCACTGCCGCCTCAATTGGGCGTATCCTGAAGAACCGGGGTTATATCGTAACTGCGGTGAAGATCGATCCATACCTCAATATCGATGCGGGCACGATGAATCCTGCACAGCATGGCGAGGTTTTTGTGCTCCGTGACGGCGCGGAGGTCGATCTTGATCTTGGGAACTATGAACGGTTCATGGATATCGAGCTCACCTCAGATCATAATATCACCACCGGCAAAATCTACCGGACTGTGATCGAGAAAGAGCGGCATGGGGATTATCTCGGGGAGACAGTCCAGATCATCCCTCATATCACCGATATGATCAAGTGCCTTATCAGATCTGCTGCTGAAAACTGGAGGAGTAACGGCGATCCGGCAGATGTCTGCATCGTCGAGGTTGGCGGAACTGTCGGCGATATCGAGAGCATGCCGTTTTTGGAGGCGGTTCGTCAGATGCATGGCGAGTCTGCACCAGGCGACTTTATCCTCGTCCATGTCACCCTCATCCCCGCAGATTCGATGGGTGACCTGAAGACAAAACCGACCCAGCACTCGGTGAAGGCGCTCAGGGAGCTCGGACTCTACCCTGATGTCATCGTCGGCAGAAGCGAGCTGCCGGTTGGAGCACATACGAAGAGAAAGATCTCGGCCTTCTGTGATGTGCCTGAACGTGCGGTTATCAGTGCCACAACGGCCCCCGACACCTATCATGTCCCGATGGAGCTTGAGAAAGAGGGACTTGCCGATGTCCTGATGGATCTCCTCCAGCTGGAGGTACATACCCTCTCAACTGACTGGTACCGGCTTGTGACCCGTGAATATACCACCCGGATCACGGTCGCCATCGTCACAAAATATGGTGTTGAGGATGTCTATATGAGCATCAAGGAGGCGCTGAAACATGCAGGGCGTTCCCTCTCAACAGAAGTGAATATCAGGTGGATTGATGCTGAGGATTGCGATGACTCCGATTTCAACGAGGTTGATGGTGTCCTGATCCCCGGCGGATTCGGCACACGCGGTATTGAAGGGAAGATCGCCGCAATCCGGTGTGCACGTGAGAAGAAGATGCCCCTCCTCGGCCTCTGTCTCGGCTTCCAGCTGGCAGTCGTTGAATATGCACGTAATGTTGCAGGGATTAGTGACGCGATCAGCGCGGAGATGGGAGAGGGAACACATGTCATCACGATCCTCCCCGAACAGGAGGGTGAGACGGATCTCGGTGGAACAATGCGGCTTGGAGACTATCCGGTTGCAATCACCCCGGGTACTGTTGCGGAGCGGATCTACGGCTCCTCAGAGGTGAAGGAGCGGCACCGCCACCGATATGAGGTGAACCCGGAGTATATACCGGTGCTTGAAGAACATGGCCTCATCTTCTCGGGAAGAAACGGGAACCGGATGGAGATCCTGGAGATATCGGATCATCCATTCTTCTTTGCAACCCAGTTCCATCCAGAATTCAGGTCACGTCCGACACGACCATCCCCCCCGTTCCTCGGGTTCGTTACAGCATGCAAAACCGGAAAAAGAACAACATAGGTGACAACCATGGTAAATGCACAAAAATTCATCGAAGAAGCGGTTGAGGAGATAAAAGTAGCAGCAGCAGACGGCCATGTTGTCATGGCGCTTTCAGGTGGTGTCGACAGCTCGGTCTGTGCAGCACTTGCTGCACGGGCAATCGGCGATCGGCTGATCCCGATCTATGTGGATACCGGCCTGATGAGGAAGGGCGAGAGTGCACGGATAAAACAGCTCTTTGGGTCAATCAATCTCAAGACCGTGGATGCGTCGGCTGAGTTCTTCACCTCCCTCAAAGGGATCATCGATCCTGAAGAGAAGAGGAAGGCGATTGGAGAGCGGTTCATCAGGATATTCGAGCATGAGGCAAAGGAGACCGGGGCCGAATATCTCCTCCAGGGAACCATCTATCCCGACAGAATCGAGAGCGAGGGCGGGATAAAAAGCCACCACAATGTCGGAGGAATGCCGCTTGACATCACATTCAAGGGAGTTCTCGAGCCGCTCCGGGATTTATATAAGGATGAGGTCAGGGTCGTTGCAGGTGCGCTTGGCCTGCCGCCTGAGATCCAGCACAGGATGCCGTTCCCGGGACCGGGCCTTGCGGTCAGGGTGCTTGGGGAAGTAACTCCCGAGAAGGTTGCGATCGTACGGGAGGCAAACAATATCGTCGAAGAGGAGCTGATCGAGACATACTCACCCTGGCAGTGCTTTGCCGCCCTCATCGGCCTTGGGACTGGTGTCAAGGGCGATGTCCGGCTTCATGGATGGATCGTCTCGGTGCGTGCGGTAAACTCCCGCGATGGCATGACCGCAGATCCCCTCCGCCTGCCATATGAAACCCTTGATCGGATCGCATCCCGTATCACCTCGGAGATCCCCGGTGTGGCACGGGTCGTCTATGATGTGACTCCAAAACCACCAGCAACAATAGAATATGAGTGAATACGTATGACTGATTACAAGAGCCTCGATGCCAGGTACTACATGCCTGCCTTCTCCCGGACGATGATGATCCGGCGCGGGAAGGGATGTACTGTCTGGGACGCCGACGGGCGTGAGTATCTCGATTGTGTGGCAGGTATTGCCGTCTGTAGCACCGGACACTGCCATGACCATGTTGTCGAGGCAATCTGCCGCCAGGCAAAGGAGCTGATCCACTGCTCAAACCTCTACTATGTTCCCGGACAGGCAGAATATGCAGAGCGGCTTGCAACGGCAACAAGGATGGCGCAGGTATTCTTCTCAAACTCCGGCGCAGAAGCAAATGACGCAGCACTGAAACTTGCACGGGTTGCGACAAAGCGAAAGGAAACTGTCGCCTTTACCCACGGATTCCATGGGCGGACGATCGGCTCGCTTGCTGTGACCCACAAGCCTGCGATCCGCGAACCATTTGAACCTCTTGGATACAAGTGTAGTTTTGTCGGGTACGGGGATCTGGATGCACTCAGAAAAGTCGTCACCACCGATACTGCCGCAGTCATCCTTGAACCCATCCAGGGTGAAGCCGGGGTTATCATCCCGCCTGAAGGGTTCATTGAGGGTGTGAGGGAGATCTGCGATGAGAAGGATGCACTCCTCATTGCAGATGAGGTGCAGACCGGCATGGGCAGGACCGGTACATGGCTTGCAATGCACCAGACGAAAGTAATGCCCGATATCGTCTCGCTTGCAAAAGGGATCGCATCCGGGTTCCCGATGGGGGCAATTGCCGCTCGTGAAGGTCTTGCTTTCAAGAAGAGCGAGCATGGGAGCACCTTTGCCGGCGGTCCTCTTGCGATGGCCGCTTCGATGGCGACGATGGATGTCATTGAGCCGATCCTCCCTGACATTGCAGGGAAGGGGAAGCGGTTTGCCGAAGCACTTGCGAAATGGAATCCCCGTGTATGCGGGCTGATGATCGGCATCACCGTCGGTGAAGTGGAATGCCCGAAGGTTCAGCAGCTCTGTGCTGATCGCGGTCTGCTGGTCAACTGTGCCGGAGATGGCAATCTTCGGCTTGTCCCACCCCTGATCATCTCCGAGAGTGAGATCGATCGTGCCGCAGGAGTCGTTCATGAAGCCCTCACCGAGGTCCTTGGTTAGATCCTGCTTTCTGGACGGGGGATATGTCTTTGCCGGAAAGGCAGAGGATATCGGAGCGAAGTACGGATTTTCCGAGGTGGCACGCCTCGCCTCAAACGAAAACCCCTCCCCTCCTTCTGATGCGGCACAGGCAGCGGCAGCAGAGGCTATCCTCTCCTGTAACCGCTATCCGGGCACCTCACATGATGAGCTGATCGGGAAACTCCAATCGGTTCATGGTTCATATCCGGTTGTCGCCGGTGCGGGGATGGATGGCGTCATCGAGACGGTCGTCCGGGCGCTCGTCACCTCTGGTGATTCGGTGGTTATCTCCTCCCCCACCTTCTCCTTCTATGGGCTTGCCGTCACCGCACAGGGAGGAAAGGTCGAATA
Organism: Methanocorpusculaceae archaeon UBA456; assembly: GCA_002496395.1. Lineage (GTDB taxonomy): Archaea > Halobacteriota > Methanomicrobia > Methanomicrobiales > Methanocorpusculaceae > Methanocalculus. The sequence goes on along the minus strand of DAJQ01000019.1, from coordinate 14,445 downwards.
TGTGCCGAGAAATGCCTCATATGAGGTTGATGCCACATCATTCATTGCGGCTGCACGGGACGCAAAACTCTCCTTCATCTGTTCCCCGAATAACCCAACTGGAACGGTGACGCCGGTTGAGTATATCGCTTCTATACTCGAGAATATCAACGGCATCCTCTTCCTTGACAATGCATATGTCGAGTTTTCAGGACTTGATTATCTCCCTCTCCTGGATCGGTATGAGAACCTGATCATCGGGAGGACGATGTCGAAAGTATATGGGCTTGCCGGGTTCCGGGTCGGGTATGCGTTTGTTCCGGAATGGTTCAAACCCTGTTATAGACGGGCCGAGACGCCGTTTGCTCTGAATGCGGTCTCTGAAGCTGCTGCCGTCGGCGCACTCTCGGATCCAGGCTATGCAGATCGCTATATCGCCCATGTCACCCGGTGGCGAAGACGCTTCTATGATGAGATCCCCTATCCGGTTGCTCCGGGTGGTGCGAACTTCGTCATGATCGATGTCGCCCCCCGCACCGGGAAGGAGGCGATGGACGCACTCGCAAAGAAGGGTATACTGGTGCGTTCATGCGAGAGCTTCCCCGGCCTTGGAGAGACCTTCATCAGGGTTTCGATCGGGGCTGACTGGGAATGTGAACGATTCCTCTCTGCGATTGTGTCACTATGATGATCGGCTTAACCGGAGTTCCCGGAACCGGAAAAACCACTGTTGCGAATATCCTTCTGGAGCGTGGGGTTCATGTCGTCCGGATCAACGACACAATCACTCCCTATAGTCTCGGAAGGGATCCCGAGCGTGATACCACGATCATCGACGAAGAGCTATGGGCAGAGGAGTTCAAACCAATTGACGGTGTCGTGGAAGGCCATCTTGCACACCTCCTCCCCTGTGACCGGGTGGTGATCCTCAGGTGCGATCCGGATGTGCTTGTCGATCGGCTGATCGGCCGGGGATATTCTCCTGAAAAAGCCGAAGAGAATGCCCTTGCAGAAGCGCTCGACAGTGTCCTGATCGAGGCCCTCGAGATCCATGATCCAGAAGTGATTTATGAGTTCGAGACGACAGATACAACGAGCGAGACAGTTGCTGACTTTGTTCTGGATGTCAGGGCGGGAGACGCCTCCCCCTCACATGGCACCTGTGACTGGTCTCTGTATCTCATGAACCGGATGCCATGACCCTGGACCAACTCCGCCCTCACATGACCGGGATTGTAACCCCGGTTGCACGGCTCTCGATACGCCTCGGCCTCACCCCAAATACCTGCACGGTTCTTGCGCTCATAGCGGCAATGGTTGCCGGAGCTGCATTCTGGTACCGCGAGATCGGCCTCGGCGTCATCTTCGTCGCCGTGAATGCGTTTTTTGATGCGATCGACGGTGCGATTGCCCGAGAAACCGGTTCTGCCGGCATCAAGGGAGATTTCCTTGATCATGTGCTGGATAGATATGCCGATATCATCATCATCATCGGGATCTTTGCAGGAGGATTTGCCTCCTGGGAGGTCGGTGTCTTCGCCCTCACCGGTGTGCTGATGTCCTCATATCTTGGAACCCAGGCTCAGGCGGTCGGTGTGGGCCGGTACTATGGTGGGCTCCTCGGGAGAGCCGACCGGCTGGTGCTGATCCTGCTTGCCGGGATTGCGGACATTCTTCTCCCGGCAGGAATTTTCTCATGGACGTACCTTGGGATCATGCTCCTCCTCTTTGGCTTCCTCGGCCACATCACCGCAATCCAGCGGTTTATGTTTGTCTGGCGGGAGCTGAACCGTTCAGAGTGATCATCGCCTGGTAGATGGTGATGATCTGCTGCACCTCAAGGACGGTTCTTTCTTCAATCGCCCCGTTATTACCGGCATCCACCATGTCCCAGACAATGCCTCCGCCAGCTTTTGTCTCATCGCCGATGAACCGTTTCAGGAGATCGGTATGGGTGACCGGGTGAGGAATGGGATGGCGATCCATCAGGTACCCGATCCCGGCTGATGCAAGATCGAGCACCCGGCAACAGCAGAAGGTTTCATAGAGATCTTCTGGTGATGCGATTTCGCAAATCAGGGCACGCGAGTAGAGGAAGGGGATGTCAAAGGTCCCGATCCCGACTCCGGCCAGAATCAGGTCTGCTTCATGCTTCTCTTTCCCTTTAAGTGTCTCCCATGCCTGTTGAAAGAGGGAATAGATTGCCGCCAGGAGCTCCCGTTCTGACTCATACTCCCAGATCCAGTGTACCTGTATCTCCCGTGAGTTGATCTGGAACGGGTTGCAGCAGCAGAATGCGCCGCCGAGGAGATACACGCCCGGAAGGTGCGGGTTTGCGGCGAGTGAGGGGATCCTTGGCCCTCTCCTGAGCGGCTTTGGGACATATGCCTCAAGGTCAAAGAAGAGGATCGTGGTTTTGTCTGGATTTAGTCGTGCCATGTCTGCCGGGTAAGATCTGCTGTTTGTTTCAGGTGGTATCCGATCTGAAAATCTTTCGTTCGGATTTGGTTGCGTGACTCAGATCAAGGGTGAAGAAGAGGTATTGATCCTATCCCTCATACCCACACTGCCCAATCCGTGGTGAGTTGACCACCGGCAGTGACATATCTTCATCGCATTCATGTTCCTCGAAACAGTCTTCACAGAAGAAGGCTTCTACACCGCTATCATAGAGGCATTCGAGGCAGATTCTATCTGCCGGTTCACCACATGATGAACAGCGGATATCTGGTGGGTGGTTCTGTGCAACAAGTTCGATACCGTTTCTGTTTTTAGGAGCAAACGGTAGGAAGTCTAAGACTTTGAAGGTGAGATGTGTGGAGTCGCCAAAATCATAGAGGTGTTCGCCCACAAGACCAACCCGGAAGAGGCTCTCTACGCTGATATCCATGCCTTCTTCATCGTCGCCGTAGTTTCTATCGGGATTTGATTGGAATTTATGTCCATAGATGGTGAACTGCGAGAGGTGCCCGCAGCATTCAAGCCAGAGGGATCTCAATTTTGAATCGATTGCTTTTAATGTAGCGTCCTTCTCAATCAGGAGGACAATCCAGTATTGAGGCCGGTATTTGCCTGAAAACTGGACAAGCCAGCTTGCTGCTTCCTGATCCTGCCCCCGCTCTTTGGTGAGGCTTTTTTTAATGTCGTTTTTTGCTTTCCTCTTTGTAGTCTCTGTACCGTCTACCAGACATACTCCCGGGTATGTGCGTTCTGCCATGAAGAATATCTGTAGCAGATGAATAAAACCCCTCTCTTTTCATCTGGTCACCGGTGGTTAAAAGGAGAGATCTCATGATCTCTATATACAAAACAGAAGGGGTCTTCTGCATGGATGTCACCGGAGAGCCTGAGCGCCCGTACCCTGCATCCGCCTCCGCAGAGACTGATATGCCGGCAATCTCCACATTTTCCGGTGAATACAGGTGTTCTCTCCCTGAAGATCGAGAGAACCGGATGATTCGTTTGTTCCCAGATCTGAGAGAACGGCCGGTCCCTGACTGAGCCAATCCGGAGTTCTTCTGCCTGTGCAAACTGGCAGGGGTAGACATTCCCCTGATGATCGATATTGGCAACCCGTGTCCCGGCACTGCATCCGCCTTTCAGTGATGCAACGAGCTCTTCTGCCTCGGCCCGATCTGCTGCATTGTCGCGTTTCATCGCAGCGAGAAGATGGATTGCATCCTGGGGCGAATCGACGGTGAGAAATTCCATCTTCTTTGGATCTGTTGCTTCTGCCCGCCTGTAGAGGAGCGTGAGCGTATCATTCACCTCATCACCGGAGAGCTGGAGCCGTGTGTATGCATCTATACCCCGGCCGCTTGGGACGAGCCAGTAGAGGCAGAACCGGGATGCTCCGATTGCTTCTGCGAGATCGATGAGTGAGGGGAGTTCGGCATAGTTCTCTCTCGTCAGCGTCACCCGGACACCACACTTGATACCCGCCTCCCTGCAATGCGCAAACGCAGCGATGGATCGTTCAAATGCATCAGGTCTTCCCCGGAACCTGTTGTGGGTTTGTGCAGTCGCACCATCAAGCGATATGCCAGCATAGCCGATACCACACGCCTTGATCTGCTCGGCAACATCTGGTGTGATCAGGGTGCCGTTTGTCGAGAGGGCAGTCATGATGCCTCTTGTCCGGGCATGATCTGCCAGTGTCCAGATATCTTCCCTGAGGAGCGGCTCGCCGCCGGTGAAGAGGATCAAAGGCACTCCCATCTCAGCAAGGTCATCGATGAGTGCGAGTGCCTCTTCAGTCGTAAGCTCATTATTTGTGCCATTTGCGGGTCCTGAACGATTATAGCAGTGGATACAGTTCAGATTGCAGCGGTTCGTCAGGTTCCAGAAGATGATCGGCCGGTATTCGGCTGCATAGGCGAGGTATTCTCCACGGGACCCGTTCCCTCCATTCTTCTTCTGGTGCATCATTCCGCTGATTGTCCCTTTTCCATGGAGGCACTGGGTGATCCGGTTCATCTGGTTCTCTCTCCTGTCTGATCGATCCGGACTGCCGGGACACGCTTTAACTCTTCGGTACTGAAGAGCACCTGGTAGTCGCAGATTCCTTCCTCCGCGGCAAACTGGCTCACAATGGAATATACTTCGCTTTCTGTACGGTTATGATGAACGGTATAGACAGAGTACTCCCATTTTCCGGGAACCGGCCTTCTCAGGTAGCAATGTGATACTCCGGGAAGATCTGCGAGCCTCGAGAACCCGTCCCACCCATCCGGCATATTCCAGGCGACGAGGGCGTTTGCTGAAATGCCGATATCCCGCTGGTTGATCCGTGCCCGGATCTTTCTGATGATCCCTCTCTCTTTCATCTTCCGGATGCGGGTTAGGATCTCCTCCTCAGGGATGCCAAGGCGGACTCCGATCTCAGCAAATGGCTGCTGCACCAGGGGGAGGCCTTGTTCAAGTTCTCTCAGGATTGCACGGTCAGTCTCGTCCATCTGATCCCTCCGGGATGCACCTGAACCTGACATCGATCTTGTACGATCTGATGGTTGGAAGGCTGATCATATCCTCGTCCGAAATACCGGTTCTCTTCTGAATATCTGAAAGTGTGGATTCGATCTCTTCCTCTGTTCCTCCGGCGATGGTGAACCAGATGGAGTAGTGGTGATCACGACGGTAGTTGTGGGAGACTTCAGGGTAGCTGTTGATGATCCCGGCAACTTCATGTATCGAACTGTCTGGAACATGAAATGCGATGAGCGATCCTGCATTCAGGCCGAATCTACGGGATTCAAGGACTGGTGAGATATTCCTGATGATCCCCGATTCTTTCAGGCGGGAGATTCGCTGCAGGCACTCCCTTTCGCTGAGGCCGATCTGAACTCCGATATCCTTCCAGGGGCGGGGAACGAGGGGAAGATCATCCTGAAGGGCATCAAGGAGGCGGAGATCTATTGGATCAATCTCGGTCTGTGTTGTTATGGTATCACCTCTTGCGGCTGGTATGAACACCAGGGATCCTCTGCGAATATCTCTTCGGAGTAGCGTTGTGGTTCGGCGAGCCCGTCACACCATCGTGGTGAGGAAGCGAGGTTCTGGTATGCACGGGCACGGCACCCGCCACAGGCGACCTTATAGGTGCAGCGGCCGCATTTTCCCGAGATATTGTCCAGGTTCCGGAGTTTTGTGAAGAGTGCTGATCCATACCAGATATCTGTAAATCTCATCTTTTTCAGGTTTCCTACTGATACTGGCAGATATGGGCACGGAGTCACCTCGCCGGTTGCATAAATCCGGCAGTACGTGATCCCGGCAAGGCACCCCCGCCCCCACTGCGGGTTCTCTATACCGAGATCATCAGCAATCCTCCTGAACTGCGGGGCACAGGTCGGCCGGATATTCAGTCTGCTGTCCCGGTACCTTGTCAGGACCTCACGGATGATCCCTTCATATTCTTCCGGTGTGCTGAGGCTCATTCCCTCGCCCCGGCCGGTTCTGACCGGGAAGAAGAGGTGGTAATCCGTCACCCCTTTCCCGACGCCAAAGGTAATGACAGATTCGACATCCCCGATCACCGGCCTGACCACCGTCATATTGATCTGTACCGGGATTTTTGCTGCATTGCATGCATCAATTGCATGCACCGCCCGCTCCCATGCCCCCTCCACCCCACGGAACGCGTCATGGATGGCGGGGTCGGTCGAGTCGAGGCTGATTGCAACTGCTTTTATTCCCGCCTCTTTCAGGCGGAGTGCCATCTCTTCGTCAAGGTAGTATCCGGAGGTGCCCATCACCATCCTGAGCCCTTTTTCTGTGCCATATGCTGCAATCTCGCAGATATCCTCCCGGAGCAGGGGTTCGCCTCCGCTCAGGACAAGGATGGGACTGCCGACGTCCGCGATCTGATCGATTACTTCCTTTGCCTCGTCTGTGGTGAGGACGCCTTCCAGCTCGTTATTTCCAGCATCCACATAGCAGTGGGCACATTTCAGCGGGCAGCGGAGGGTGATGTTCCATGATATGAGGCGGGGAGGACCCGGCTCTCTCCCATGAAGATTATGGGTGGACATTCAGCTCTTCTTCTCGATCTCTTCAAGGACTGATCTGATCCGGCGCAGTTCATCGAGGACGGGATCTGTTGATCGTGGTACTGCGGTTTCACCGCCGGATTCGGTTGCGATGGCAGGGCCGGATCTGACATATCTCATGATCAGTTCACGGAGCTCTTCGGGGGCGGTAATGCCATTTAAGCTCAGTTCGGCATTGGGCTGGNNGGCTGGGCTGAGTATCCGGCGGTCTGAATCTTCAGAGAGGAGATTCCAAAGAACCGCATGACGGGACCCTGGTGAATATCGACGTTTGTGATCCGGGAGTAGGGAACGATTGCATTCTGCCGGAACCAGACACCCCGCCTCCAGCTGATCTCAGTCGTCGTCAGCTCGTAGATGATCGAGCGGTAGTAGAGGGGCAGCCAGTAGAGGGTGAAGAGGAGGACTGCTGCGAATGGGAGGGTAATGATCAGGCCCGCGATATCCGGCGTCACGGCGAGGATGCTGAGACAGAAGCCCCCAAGAAGGATAAGGACGATTGTGTAGGTGAGATAGTAGTATTTTTTCAGCGCAGGATCGGGATTGAATGTCTCGCCGATCCGATAGGGTTGTGCGGTCATGAAAGAGTAATCGTAGTCTGAATATAAAGGGGTTATGTGGGATTGGGTTCAATCAGATGCAGAATCGAGCCCCCTCTTTACACAACTGCAAGACCCTGGGCTTTGATCTCGTTCAGTCTGCTTTCCCCCGATGATCACCGTCAACGCAACCCGCAGAATAACACCGATGACTGGTGCTGCTGCCCGCTCATCCAGGTTTCCTATTCTATCGATCCGCCCAGAGCAGATGGATGTTGCAGAACTCCCGTACCTTCACCGGCTCGTCATCGGTCTCGAAGTACGCCTTTGGTGCCATTCCGGGCTTTAAGTGTGCAAGACAGGTGCCGTTCTTTGTCTCAAGCTCGATCCATTCGACGTAGTGGTTTGACTCCATCGGGTGCGGGGTGGAACCGACGGTGACAAGATATCCTTTCCCTGACTTTTCTATGATCGGGACATGCTTCTCGGTGGTCTTGTCTGCGGTCTGTTCGACAAGCAGTTCCATCTCTTTTCCGCAACAGACGAGCTTGCCGTTTCCGCTGTGCATGACACCGGTGATGTTTCCACAGACGCCGCACTTGTAGATCTGACGCACTTTTGTCATGATGAGTGATTGAAAGAGTTCAGGATAATAAAAGTATGGTTATGGGGCTAATGGAATCAATATTCCATTCATTCCCCATGTTTCTCAGCAATCGTCTTTGCAAGTTCTTTTAATGCGATAATGTCTTTTTCAGTGGGATGGCCCCTGATGTAGACCGGCTCGATGACCTCGCATTTCAGCGGGGCAATAATGTCCGCAATTTGTTTGACAGCCTTTCCGCCCCAGCCAAATGATCCGATGACGGTTGCGTACTTCGCCTTCGGCTTGATGGCGGCTGCAAGATACGCTGCATAGATTGCAAGCGGGTGGGCGCCGAAGAGAACTGTCGGGGTGGCGACGATGATCGTTTTGGCTTCAACGAGGCTCATTGCCAGAAGCCCGATGTCGCTCTCTGCCAGATTGAACCGTTCGACATCCACTCCTTCTCCGATGAGGGCATTTCCAAGGATATCCACCATCTTCTTTGTACTGCCATGCATCGAGACATAGGCAATCACAGCGGTGTTCTTTGGATCAGCAGTTGACCACTGCCGGTAGTATCCCATGATAAGGTTCGGGTTGTTATAGAGGGGGCCGTGGCTTGGGGCGATGATCTCGACATCGAGGCTTTCGATTCTGTCAAGGTATGCGGGTATGCTTCCTGCAAAGGGCATCATGATCTCGGCATAGTAGCGTTTTGCCGATTCATAGAGCCGCTCGGGGTCATTGATATAGAGATCGGATGCCGCAAGATGTGAGCCGAGGAAGTCGCAGGTGAAGATGATCTGATCTTCTGCGATATAGGTAAACATGGTATCCGGCCAGTGGACCCAGGGGGCATGGAAGAACTGCATCGTCTTTCCGCCAAGATCAACAGTTTCATTGTCTTCAACAACCCTGATCCTCTCCTCCTCAATGCCGAAAAACTCAATTAAAAGCTCTTTTGCCTTTGGGCTCGTCAGGACGAGTGCTGACGGATACAGTTCAAGCAGGAGAGGGAGGCAGCCGGTATGATCCTGTTCGGCGTGGTGTACAACGATATAGTCGACCTCATCGGCTTTTGCGGTCATCAGGTTCGTAACCAGTTCCATCTCCATCGTCTCGCTTACGGCATCGAGAAGAGCGGTCTTCTCGCTTCCTTTCACCAGATATGAATTGTAACTTGTGCCTTTTGGTGTGGGGATCAGGGAGTCGAAGAGGCGGAGATCCCAGTCGATTGTCCCGACCCAGGAGATTCCATCTTTGATCGATCGAACAACCACGCTTCTTCACTCCTTCTTCACAAAGAGGGTTTTGCGTGCTGCACAGACCGGGCAGACCCAGTCATCGGGCAGTTCCTCGAATTTTGTTGCTTCTTTCTCATCGTTATGTATATGTCCGCAGATTGTGCATTTCCATACGTTCATTCTCTATTCCTCCTTTACTTCCTCAATTGGTGAAATACCGGATAAGGGTTTTGATCGCGGCTGATTGATGGTACCCGCTCATCAAAACCGATCCACTTTTTCGTTAAACACTCAATAAAATGGTTTTCATTCAAAAGCACCTCTGGTCAGAAATAAATGATTTCACTCGTACAATGTGAGAAACTTGCAGTTCTTCTAAAATTGATTTGGAAACGCTTTTATGAGAAGAGAAATATCTTTCCCTATGAAGAATACTGTCTTACGTAGAGATTTTCGACTTTTTGTGTCTCTTCTTCTTACCCTCACTCTTCTTATCCCGGCAACTGTTTCGGGATGTACAATCTTTGGAATAACACCTGGTGCCTCTGCTGATGGCTCGGTATATCTTGGCCATACCAACGATGGTGTCGGGATGGACTGGAGGAATCATGATGACATCATCGTGACATACATTCCCCCGGCAACGCACCAGCCCGGTGACAAGCGGCCGGTCTTCTTCGATCCAAACAGCGGATCTGATGCCGCTGGCAGTAAGGGGAGTTCGTCATCAAATCCCATCCTCGGCTACATTGATCAGGTTCCATCGACCTATGGCTATTACACCGGCTCATACGGGATGATCAATGATCAGAACCTGATGAGTGCCGAATGCACAGATTATGCAAAGTTCGAACCCCAGGCTGAGGAGAACAGGAGGATGTTCTACTCTTCAGAACTCTCAAATATTGCTCTTGAGCGATGTAGTGGTGCTCTGGAGGCAGTACTCCTTGTTGGAGATCTGATTGATCGGTATGGGTACTATGGAACTGGGGAGACACTCATCTTTGCAGATGCAGAGGAGATCTGGGTTATCGAGATGTGCGGGAACCCGGAGGGCGATGGAGGGCTCTGGGTTGCGCAGAAAGTAAAGGATGGGGAGATCTTTGTTGCTGCAAATACATTCAGGATCCGTGATGTCACTCCCGGAACACCTGACATGCATTATTCGGCAAACCTCTTCTCTGTTGCAGAGAGGGCAGGCTGGTGGTCACCATCAGATGGTCCGCTTGACTGGCTTGAAACGGTCAGTTATGGCGAATACTCGCACCCCTACTACTCACTGATGCGGGTGTGGAGACTCCAGGATACTCTCGCCCCCTCCCTCAATCTCAGCCCGTATGTTGAGGATACGTATTCAAGGGAGTATCCGTTCTCATTTGTGCCTGATGAGAAGGTGAATTTCAGTGTGGCTCTGAACCTGTTCCGGGATCATTATGAGGGAACAGAGTTTGACAGGACAGCGGGACTGGCGGCAGGACCGTTTGGGAATCCATACCGTGTCCTTGGACCAGAAGATGCCCATACGAACTTCCAGAATGCAACCGCCCTTGAAGTCCGTGCGGGAGCCTATCCGCGGGCAATCTCTGAGATCTTCTGTAGTTACAGTTATATCACAATGATCCGTCCGGATCTCCCTGAAGAGGTGGCAGGCGTGCTCTGGTTTGGACCGGCAGTGCCCTACGAGACAGTATATACACCCATCTATGCACATGCAGAAGATCTCTCTCCCTCGTATACAACCGGCAGCCGTCTTGTATATAATCCGGATACAGCATACTGGACATTTTGTCTCCTGACGAACTGGGCGGGACTTGCATATAACATGATGATTGTGGATATCCAGGAGGAGCAGCAGAGTCTTGAAGCAGAATCATTACGGCTCCTGATGGAGACTGATCAGGACGCAATCGTTCGTCTCACTGCCGGTGATAGTGCCGGTGCGAAGTCTGTCATGACCAACTTCACGGTGGAGCGGGCTGATGTCATCATCGAGAGCTGGAAGAGCCTGACGGCTACCATGATCGTGAAGTATTCAAATGGTCTGTTGACAGATCCAATCACCGAAGAGGTGGATGAACCCGGGTACCCGGACTGGTGGTACAATGATACCGGATACCAGTACGGGCCACGGATCTACCAGTATAAAGAGCTCATGGATACACCGGATCTCACCTATACCGGCACGCGGGTGGTGGTCTCAAAGGGCATGCCTTTTGACGAAATTATAAAACTGTTGTGAGAGCAGCCGGTCTTGCCGGTTTCTGATGTAAAAATCAGACCGGGGACCTCTCCGGAATACTGCTCAACCATTTTTTTGGGATCTCAAATGCCCTTTAATTCTCCTCTTCTCTCTCACAGAGTGCCCCATATGGGCACCACTGGCACCGCTGATAATCCGGCCGGGGAGGGAACTCGCCTGCCTTGATACGGTCTAGCATCTCCTCAAGGCTCTCGCTGAATGCCCTGATGCTCTCCTCGGTTGGGAGATAGTCGATGATCCGGTTGTCCGCGAGATAGAAGAGCGTGGCTCGCTCCGGCAACTCCCCGAAGAGTTCCCTGATCGCCATTGCGTACAGGTTAAGCTGGATATTCTCAGGGATGCTCTTCTTTGTCAGGTTTGAGGATGACTTCCCGGACTTGAAGTCGATCACCACATAGCCGCCGGTCGGGGTCTGCTCGATCCGGTCGATATATCCGTGTATCTCGCGGCCACCAAAGGTGAAACTGAACCTTTTCTCAGGGGCGATGATCGTGTTTGTGTTTGAATCCTGCCACTTGATATAGGTCATAAGCAGGTCCCGTGCTGACGCCTTACTCTGATCGGCCTGCGTTATTGACTCAAACTGTCCTGGTGTCCAGTGTTTATCAAGCAGCTCATCTATCTGTTCATCTGCTGGCCGGTCAGGGTCGAGGTGCTCGATGACGGCATGGATGCCGATCCCTTTTGCAGCAGCCGGTGCCGGGCCGGGGGGCTCTGCAATCTTCAGGATGTGCCTGAACCTGAACTGAAGCGGGCAATCTTTGTACTGTTGCAGCTTCGAGTACGAGAACCCCATACTCTCCGGGATCACAGCCTGATCCGGTTTTGTTCCGATGATCTCGGTGATCGGGATCTCAGTAGAGGCGCCTGCTACGAATGCGTCCCGATCAAACTCCTCTCTTCCTTCTTCTGAATAGCTCCTGACTCTCTCGAGCGTCACCAGTTCCTGGATGGCGGTTCCAAGTCGCATCTCTGCAATCGCCCTGATCGCCCTCTCCTGGAGCTGGTATCGCACCTCCCCGGCCGGGGTCTCCTCCGGGAACGGGAGATCCGCATTCCATGCTGGCGGCTCGACCAGTGTGATCAGAGGGCTCTCCCGGAACGCGAGCTCTTCAAGGAAGGGGGAGGGTTTTGTCTCACGCTTGTTCTTCCCGTACCATTTCGCATAAGTGAGGTACAGCCGCTCCTCGGCCCTCGTCATCGCTACAAAGAGGAGACGCCGCTCCTCCTGGATGAAGAGTGCCTTCTCGTCCTCGCCTGCCCGGAGCCCTTTTGCGAGATCTGAGGGTACGACAAACTGTTTCTCCCGGTAGTTGAGCGGGAACTTCCTCTGGGCGAGGTCGACGACAAAGACGACCGGAAACTCCTTTCCTTTGCTCTTGTGGATGGTAAGGATCCTGACTGCATCGGCATCCTCCCGCTCCTCGATGTCCACTGAAAAGTCTGAGAAGAACTGAAGGTACTCAAGAAATCCGCCGATTGTCGCCTCACGAGTGATTTGGTCGTACTCCTGCGTGATCTCAAGGAACTTGGTAAGGTACTGCCGGGTCCTTGCCGCATCATCATCCAGGGCCGAGCGGTAGAGTCCTGAGGCCTGCATCATCACCTTATGGATGAGTGCCGGGAGCGTCTGCCTCTCCTTCTCCTCGATAAAAAGCCGGAGCATCCCGATGATCTCCCAGATTCCAGTGGCATAGTCGGGGGTCACGGAGTGGGCATCCATCATGGTCTCGTACACGAAGTCGTTGCCACCTGACACATCCTCATCACCTACCGGTCGGCTCCGCCTGCCCGCCTCGGTATTGATCGCCTGTACAATGGTCTCCGGGATGGAGCAGAGCTTCATGATCCGGTTGAGCGCAATACCCGCGGTCAGAGGGTTGTTGATGATCTGCAGGTATGCGATCATGTCACGGATAACCGGCAGCCGAAGGAAGTCAACATCACCTTCATACATACAGGGGATGTTGTGACGTTTCAGGGCAGCCTGAAACTTTGCACCATCCTTCCTGCTCCGGCAGAGGATGGCACAGTCCCGGTACCGGAGCGGCCGGCCCGGCTCGTCACCATGGCCCGGAAGCAGGCTTCCTACGAGCTGTTCAATCTCTGTTGCAACATACTCTCCCTCCCCCTCATCATTTCCGCAGGCTGCAACCACAACCGGCTCTCCTGCCGGTTTCTTTGAGATGAGTTCTTTCTGCTGCCTGTTTGGTGCCTTCTGCATCAGCTGGAAGGCGAGCTGAAGAACCGCCGGCGGGTTTCTGTAGTTCTCGTCCAGCAGGACTTCCGCATGCTCCCGTGCCCATTTCCGGAAATCCTGGATATTGGTCAGGTATGCTCCCCGGAACCGGTAGATGGTCTGGTCGTCGTCTCCGACCACGCAGAGATGATCACCTGCGAGCAGCTTGATGAGTTCGAGCTGGGCAAAGTTCGTATCCTGGAATTCATCGACAAGAATGTAGGGGAAGCGTTTCCTGTACAGGGCAGCTATGGTCTTGTTCTTCTGTAGCAGGTTCACTGCTCCGTGGATCATGTCATCGAAGTCGATGAGGTGCTCGTCCTGCTTGTACTGCTCATAGGCTCGATACACCTTCAGCAGGTCGGCGAGCTTATTGAGATAGTCCTGTTCCTCGTCTGATACCTCAGTGTCCCGTTTTCTCTCCAGGTACTCTTCAAGCATCGCGGGCGTGATCAGCTCGTCACGGAATGCGCTGATCCCATCAATGATCGCCGTGATGATATCTGAAGAGTTGTTTCCGATCTGAATATACTCAAAACCAAATGAATCGATATTCCGCAGTCCCCAGATGAGTACATTCGTCCGGCTGACAATCCCGCCTGAGATCGAGATTCCGCTCGTGAGCATATTCTCCCGGAGCATGTCCAGGCAGAAGGAGTGGAAGGTGTGGATGTCGAGATCCAGGTGCGGCCGTAGGGCTTCAATTCGCTCACTCATCTCGGATGCGGCTTTTTCGGAGAAGGTGAGTGCAAGGATATTCTGAGGGGGTATACCCTGATCAAGCAGATGGATGATCTTCTCGATGATCACCTTCGTCTTGCCGGATCCGGGCCCGGCGAGTACGAGCTGGAAGCCGCTGCCGGTGACGGCCTTCTCCTGCGAGGGATTGAGGGACATTCAGATCGTATGATTGGTGTCCCGCAGGAAAAAGATGGTGGCAGGGTGGTGGAGGGGCAGGCTGCAAATACTTTTCGCCACAGGTGTGACCGCATTCTTAAAGTATACGGCTGACAAGATACATAGTATCCATATGTATCATATGATACATAG
>DAJQ01000043.1 GCA_002496395.1 Methanocorpusculaceae archaeon UBA456 | reverse complement strand
TCAAAAAGACGCTGTTTAAGCTGAGGGTTTTTATCTCCGGCTTGTTGTTGGTATCCTCTCTCTCATTGTCGCGTTCATGACACTCATTGCACCAGAAGCAATCATCGGGATCCTGATGTATATTCTTGCCGGAATCGCCCTTCTCTTTGGAATCTATCTCCTGGCAGTGGGGCTTGCACTCAGAAAGAGGATGGGCGTTCCGGATCCCAACAGAGAGGGAACCCAGGTATAATTTTTTTATATTGGCTTGTAGGCGCCCCATTTCTCAAGTGCACGTGCGAGCTCTGGCGCCTTCTGAGCCTTCTCTTCAAGTGAAATGCCCTCCTGCCATGCCTCAATCGCCTGCATGGTGGCCGCTGCCCCGGCACGGGTCCCGTCCGGGTGACCGTGAATGCCACCGGATACGAGGAGGACGAGTTCGTTGCCATAGATCTCCATCACATCGGGAACAAGACCGGGGTGCAGTCCGCCGGATGAGACCGGGAAGGCACTTTTTATGTGGCCCCAGTTCTGGTCAAGCGCCATTCCGGGAACAGCCTGCACCTTCTCCTCCCGCAGGAAATCGGCAAGAACTTTTGCCTCCTGAGGGGTTCCGACAAGCTTTCCGACTGCGGTTCCGGTATGGATCTGCGAAACCCCGATCAGCCGCATCATCTTGGCGAGGAACTGCATTGTGATCCCGTGACGGGGATCGCGGTCAAATGCCGCATGCATTGCCCGGTGGGCATGGATAGCAAGACCGAGATCTGAGCAGTAGTCACGGAGCGTCATGACAGCTGCATATCCGGCGACGACAACATCGATCATCGCATAGTTCCATCCATGCGCTGCAAGCAGATCCGCCCGTTGCTTCATCGTCTCTGTATCTGCGGTGATGTTGATGAAGGCGGACTTCTTCTCACCTGTGATCTGCTCGGCTTTATCCCTTTTTTCTGTGAGGGCGGCCACCCGGTCATCGAACCGGTTGAAGGAGGTGGAGGTGAGATTCTCGTCATCCTTGACGAAGTCAAATCCCCCCATCCATGTTTCAAAACCGATCTCGGCATGCTCGGCTGCTGAAAACCCTATCTTTGGTTTTGGAACAGCTCCGGTCAGCGGGCGGCCCTGGATTCTCATCATCTTCCTGATCCCGTCATTGCCGAAATGCGGGCCATTGAAGTTTCGTAGATATGCCTGAGGCAGTGTTGCATCGATCAGCCTGAGCTGGTCGACCGCCTTCATCCCAAAGATATTCCCGGCGATTCCACTTAAGAGCTGGACGGCATTCCCTTCTTCCCAGAGCCCGATAGGGTAGGCGATCTTCAGGCACGGTCCGTCTATCTCAAAGGCGGTTGCCTGAAGATCCCTCATCCTCGGCGGGAGGGAATAGAGGGTTGTCCATGTGCCGGTTGAACTCTCTGAAGCAATCCTGCCTGCCGCTTCCTTTATACTGATCCCGGATGCCGGAGTGCAGGAGAAGAGACAGACGATATCGTCCTCTGCGGGGGTATAGCTCAGATCAACAAATTCATCATACCAGTCGATTGCCATACTCAATCACTATGCGGAAGAGATAGATAAATGTCGCTCTGGTGATAAAGGGCACGAGTTAAAAAAAGGACAGGGTGGAGGTGATCCCTCTTATGCGAGGTAGTCGCCTGGTGTTGGGATCTGTTCTTTCAGACCTTTCCGCTTCCGGATGCCCATAACAACGTCTTTGACAAGGCTTGCTGGAACCAGCTGGAATCCGGCAAACTCGGTGCTCCACATTGCACGTCCTTCGGTTGCCGACCTGAGATCGCCTGCGAACCCGAAGAGTTCCGCAACCGGTGCCATGCCGTTGACCACAATCTGGTCGCCTTCTGAGTCGGTGGTGGTGAGCTGTCCGCGACGTCCCTGGATCTGGGAGATTGCCGCTCCCATCTGGTCCTGCGGGACGGTGATCTGGATCTTCTGGACAGGCTCAAGGAGCTGGTCATTTGCCATTAAGCATGCAGCTTTCACAGCAGCTCTCACTGCCGGGATCACCTGTGCAGGGCCACGGTGGATTGCATCTTCGTGGAGCTTCACATCCATCAGCCGGATCTTGAGGTTCTGCACCTGCTCGTCTGCGAGCGGGCCGCCATCAAGGGCTTCGTGAAGACCATCAAGGACCAGTTCCATCGTCTCGTTGAGGTACTGGATACCCTTCGTCATGTCAAGGAAGACATTTGTGTTATAGATGTCCTTGACATTCTTCGCCTCATCCTTATCCATGCCAAGGCCGACGAGTACATCACGCCGTTCGATCTGGTTCATGTTCATCGAGACATCGCCGTTCTGGATGGCATCAACGATAGCCTGGTCAAGGGGCTCAACCTCGATATAGAACCGGTTGTGGCGATTTGGTGACTTCCCTTCAACAGGCCCTGCTTTTGTGGTCACTGTCTCACGGTAGACGACGATCGGCTCAGACGTCACAATGTCGACGTTCTTGTCACGGCGGATACGGCCGGTGATAACCTCAAGGTGCAGCTCTCCCATACCGGCGATTAAGTGCTCACCGGTCTCCTCATTGATGTTGACACGGATTGTCGGGTCTTCCTTGGCGACCTGACGAAGCACTTCAACGAGTTTTGGCAGATCCTTCATATTCTTTGCTTCGACTGCAACGGTCATGACCGGTTCTGAGTAGTGTTTCAGGGACTCAAAGGGTGTCATCTCTCTGCTGGAGGTGACCGTTGATCCGACAATTGCGTCTTTTAAGCCGGTCACAGCCGCGATGTTGCCTCCGACGATCTGTTCCACCTCAACACGGCTTGGGCCCATGAAGATACCGACCTGCTGGAGGCGGTTTGGTTTGCCTGCTGTTCCCACAACATACAGTTCCATTCCGCGGCTTAGTTTTCCTGAGAAGAGACGGCCGGTTGCGACTTCGCCTGCATGGGGATCAAAGGAGATGTCGGTGACCATCATGGCAACAGCGCCTTTCGGGTCGCAGGTGAGCATTGCTTTTCCTTCCGCAGATTCCTTGTCACCATGCCAGATGATCGGGATACGCCGTTTCTGTGCGTCGATTGGGTTTGGAAGGTGCTTGACAACGATATCAAGGATTACTTCGTGAAGCGGGCTTGACTTTGCAAGCGTTTTCATGTCACCGGCATTGCACTTGTCGATGACTTCCTTGAAGGAGATGCCGCTCTTCTGCATGTATGGGATCGAGACTGCCCAGTTATAGAGAGCAGATCCGAAGGCGACAGTGCCGATTGAGGCATCGAGTTTCCATCCGCCTTCGGTGTACATCTTCTCGTTCATCCCTTTGATCAGCTTGTTGACCTTGTCGATGACACGGCCAAGACGGATCATCATCTCCTGCGGGTCGACCTTCAGCTCGTTGATGAGGCGGTCGACCTTGTTGATGAAGAGTACCGGCCTGACACCCTCTTTCAGTGCCTGCCGAAGAACGGTCTCGGTCTGGGGCATTGGACCTTCGACTGCATCGACGAGGACGATGGCGCCATCGACTGCGCGCATTGCACGGGTGACGTCGCCACCGAAGTCGACGTGTCCGGGGGTGTCGATCATGTTGATCAGGTACTCATTCCCGCCGTATTCGTGAACCATCGAGACGTTTGATGCATCGATAGTAATTCCACGAGCCTGCTCTTCCTCATCGGAGTCCATGAAGAGCTGTCTGCCTGAGAGCTCTTCTGAGATCATCCCTGCTCCCGAGAGGAGATTGTCAGAGAATGTGGTCTTCCCATGGTCGATGTGTGCAACGATACCAATGTTACGGATAAATTCGGGCTTGTCCATCAGCTCCGAGACTTTCTCCACCATCTTTTTGCCGCGTGACATAATTCACCAAAAAAAGTATTGATTAGCGGGCGGATTTTGCAATCCGCTCGACTTCTTCCTTCTTACCGACAGAGAAACATTTCGAGTCGCCTTTCGATGCGGCGATAAGCTCATCGGCAAGCACCTGAGCTGCAGAGCGTTTCTTTTTATGGGATCCTTTCCAGACACCGGTTGCGATATATTTCATCGCGGTGTTTACCCTTCGGATTGGTGCGGTGTCGACGGACTTTGGCACATTGATACCACCGTACTTCAGCCTGACCGTCTCTTCACGGGGTCCTGCGTTGGCGACTGCATCGACGAGGACCTGGATTGGGTTCTGCTTGGTCTTTGTGTGGATGATATCGAATGCATCCATCACAATCCTGGTGCAGAGCTGTTTCTTTCCGGTGTTGTGCTCGACCTGCATCAGGCGGTTGATCAGCCGCTCGACGATTGCCATTGAGGATTTGGTGAACTGCTGCTGGGTGAGCCGTCCACAGCTGTGCGGAACGGCCATCGTCTTGAAACTCACGTACCGCTCAAGGCCGGGATCATTGATGACGACTTCTGATGGATCCCACTTGTTGAAGAGAAGGACTGCTTTCTGTGTACTCTGTGCTTCCTCGGTCATCATACTCACCTGCGCGCCTTCTCCTTGCGTCCCATGACAAGTTCGTGGAGACATACATTGTTCACTGCGGTCACGACGAACCGAACCCCCGGGATATCTCCCATGGAACGTCCCATACGTCCGCCGATTCCCTCAATCGTCACTTCATCGTGTTCATCGATGAAGTTGATTGCACCGTCGCCGACTGCAAATGCGGTCACCTGACGGCCGTTCTTGATCAGCTGCACACGGACGCATTTCCTGATGGCAGAGTTTGGCTGTTTTGCCTCAACACCGACCTTTTCGAGGACAATGCCACGTCCCTGGGGCGATCCCTTCAGCGGGTCGGCCTTCAGTTTCAGTTCAAGTGCACGTCGTGCATATTTGGAATCGCTCCAGCGGAACTTCTTTGAGTCGCGCTGGAGTTTTCTCGCTGCAAATTTTCCCTGTCCCATGTATAAACCTCTATTTTCTGGTTTTTGATCCGGTGGATACTCCAGAATCTGGAATACATATTGCGCGGAAGTGTTTTATTATACTATCCGCAAGCCACTCGTTCCTACATTCATGAGTGGTCTCTAATAATAACCTTATACGTTCTCTTCTCTAATGGATAACAACATGTCAGTCCGCATATATAAGGAGGTCCACTTCGATGCAAGCCACCGTCTCCTCAATTATGACGGGAAATGCGCCCGTCTCCATGGCCACCGATGGCGCACCGAGGTCTGGCTTGAGGGGAATGTGGATGCAGGAACGCAGATCCTGATTGNNAAAGCTGGTTGAATGCTATGATCACCAGGTGATCCTCAACGCAGATGATCCAATGGTGGAATGCCTCTCGCAGTTCCAGGATGTTGTCACCACGCGGGGAGATCCGACAAGCGAACTCCTGACTGTTGAGATTGCTGATATGATTGATGAAGCCTGCCGCTCGATGGGGCTTGACTGCCGGGTTGCAAAGGTGCGTGTCTGGGAGTCTGATGGCTGCTATTCAGAGGTTGAACGCTAAATATGCAGGTCTTTGAGATCTTTCCAAGTCTTCAGGGCGAAGGGAGAAACCAAGGGCTCCGCTGCTGTTTCCTCAGGCTCGCCGGATGCAATCTCAACTGCCGCTGGTGCGATACCCCGGATGCGCGGAATCCGGATGCAGGTGAAGATCTCACAACAGATGATATTCTGCGTCGGATAGAAGAAACCGGGATCCGGTATCTCTGTGTGACGGGTGGCGAGCCGCTCCTCCGGCAGCATGAGCTGCTTCCTCTCTTACGGGATCTCTCTTCAAATGGATATATAATCGATATCGAGACGAATGGAACCATTCCCTTTGGGCAGGTTCAGCCATATGCCTCCATCTGCATGGATGTCAAATGCCCCTCATCCGGTGAGCAGAGTGATCTCCGTCTTCTTGCTGATATCAGGGCCACAGACTCGGTCAAATGTGTCGTGGCAGATGAGGCGGATCTGGACTTTGCCTATGAGCAGATCCGATCCATTCCGATCAGGGGTGAGATCTATATCTCGCCTGTCCATGGATCGGATTACACAAGAATTGCAGAGGTGGTGATGGAATGGAATCTTCCCGTCCGTCTCCAGCTTCAGCTTCATAAGCAGATCGGGGTGCAATAAATGAAAGCAGTATGTCTCCTCTCAGGCGGGATGGACTCGGCCACCCTCGCCTACTATGCAAAGAATATGGGATATGATCTCCTCCCGCTCCACATCACCTATGGCCAGCGGACACAATCACGGGAGCTTCGGTGCGCGCAGAGGATTGCCGGACTGCTTGGTGCAGAACCTCCGGTTGTCATCTCACTTGACTATTTCAAAGCCTTTGGGGCAAGCAGCCTGACAGATCCAAAGATCGAGGTGGAAAGATTTGAGGACTCTCCCGAAGAGCGCCCGAATACCTATGTTCCCTTCAGGAATGCAAATCTGCTTGCGATCGCCACCAGCTTCTGCGAGGCGAGGGGAGGCGATGCCATCTTCATCGGTGTGCAGGCAGGAGACTATATCGGGTACCCCGATTGCAGGCCGGAATTTATCGAGGCATTCCAGTCGGTCATCGACATCGGGACGATGTCAGAGAAGCCGATTGCGCTGATGGCACCGTTTGTCGGAATGAACAAGGCGGAGATCCTGAAGGTGGGTTTTGATCTCGCTGTCCCCTATGAAGAGACCTGGTCATGCTACCAGAACGATGATCTCGCCTGCGGCACCTGCTCATCCTGCCACTTTCGGCTGGAGGCGTTTCGTGCCGTCGGCAGATCCGATCCGATCCTCTACCGGAGGGTTCCTTGACGATCATCTACCAGGGCAGGCGTCTCTCAGTTGAACTGAGAACCGTCGACCTCCCAAATGGCAGGAGCAAAGAGACGATCGTCGTCCACCCCGGCGGAGCTGTCGCGATGCTCCCCTGCGATGGCGACGACTGCTACCTGATCCGGCAGTTCCGCCCTGCCATTTCGGATTATATCTATGAAGTCCCTGCCGGGACGATGGAGGATGGCGAGCTGCCCGAAGAGACAGCATCGCGGGAACTGATCGAGGAGACGCGGATGCGTTCAGATCTGCTCATCCCCCGCGGTCTCATCATGACCACCCCCGGGTTTACCGACGAGGTGATTCATCTCTATGAGGCACGAAATCTCAGTCCGGCAGCGGACTTTGAGCCGGATGAGGATGAGGTGATCGAGGTCGTCCGCCTTCCCCTGAAGGAGGCGGAGATGATGGCCCGTGACGGGAGGATCATCGATGCAAAGACGATAGCTCTGTTATTCCGGTGTATTCAGGAGAGATCCTGAGATAATCACCTTTATTTGAGCAGAAGAACAATAATTACCCATTTTACTGGTGACAACCCCCCATGGCCGAAACAGCACTGACCGAGAAGGATGAGGCACGCCGACGATACGAGTTCAAGAAGATGCTCGAACGCCTCGAGGAGAAAGAGGGGAGCGGAACCGAGTTGATCTCCCTTTATATCCCTCCTGATAAGCAGATATCGGATGTAACCGCCCAGCTCCGCGATGAGTTCGGGCAGTGTGCCAACATCAAGAGCAAGCAGACGAAGACGAATGTCCAGAGTGCCCTCTCTTCGATTCTTTCACGATTGAAGAATTATAAAAACCCGCCGCCGAATGGGATGGCAGTCTTCTCAGGTGCGGTCAATATCGGGGGGGACAAGAGCACCTTCGAGACGATCATCGTTGAGCCGCCCGAGCCGCTTGGCACCTATATGTACCGATGCAGTTCGAACTTCGAACTTGAGCCCCTCAGGCAGATGCTTGAGGAGAAGTTTGTCTATGGCCTGCTTGTCCTCGATCGCCGTGAGGCATACTGGGGTTTTCTCCGGGGCAACCGGATCGAGCCGATCAACGGGACGACCTCGACAGTTCCGGGAAAACAGCGGAAAGGTGGTCAGTCAGCAGCTCGTTTTGAGCGCCTTCGGCTGATCGCAATCAATGAATTTTATAAGAAGATCGGGGAGCGTGCGAGCGAGACGTTCCTTGCCGAGAAGGATTTCTTCAATCGTTTCAAGGGGCTCCTCATCGGCGGGCCGACTCCTACGAAGGAGGAGTTTGCTGATGGGGACTATCTCCACCATGAGGTGAGGAAGCGGATGATCGGCCTCTTTGATGTCGCCTACACAAACGAGAGCGGACTTGCAGAACTCGTCGATGCCGCCGCCGATGCCCTGAAGGGTATTGACCTGATGAAGGAGAAGAATATCATGTCAAAGTTCTTCAAGGAGCTCACGAAGGATGACGGCCTTGCAGCATATGGTGAGGCGAGTATCAGGAAGAATCTCGAAGCCGGGTCTGTTGATATCCTTCTCCTGTCAACCAGGCTCCGTGAGGTTCGTCTGCTGATTCGATGTGGTGCATGTAATCATAGCGAGGAGCGGACAATCCAGGTTGAACCGGGGAAGAAGATCTCGGATATCGACTTTGGCAACTGCCCGAAATGCACCTCTCCCCTCTTCCTTGAGGATGAAACGGATATTATTGATGAGCTGACGACCCTCGCCGACCAGAGCAGCACAAAAGTTGAGATCATCTCTGATGATTTTGAGGAAGGTGCCATGCTCTATAATGCGTTTGGCGGAATTGCTGCGATCCTGCGGTACCGGACGGGGTTATAATGTATCTTGAAACAGTTGAGCTGATTGGGCGTGTGCTGACAGCATGCACAGGGGAGGAGGATCCTCTCCTTGTTGATGGGGGCGATCATGCGGATGTCGCATCCACGATTGCGTTTGCCTGCGCCAAAAAAGAGAAGAAGGCACCTGTTCTCATCGCACAGGATCTTCTGGAGAAGCTGAAAACCCACCCGGAGATGGATGGCATCTCGGTTGCTGCGGTCGGGCCGTACCTGAACTTCACCTTTGGCAGGGATTATATCAGAAAGTCGGTTGAAAAGGCACGGAAGTCCGGGTATGGTTCGCTTCCAAAACGGCATGAGCGGGTCATGATTGAGCATACCAGTGCAAACCCAAACGGCCCCCTCCATGTCGGTCATATCAGGAATACTATCATCGGCGACACGCTTGCACGGACGTTTCGGAAAGCCGGCTACCCGCTTGAGGTGCAGTACTACGTGAATGATATGGGGCGCCAGATCGCCATCGTGGTCTGGGGTCTTCAGACACTTGGTATTGTCAGGAATGACGGCGAGAAGGGCGATCATTTCATTGCCCGTGTCTATATCCAGGCAAACCGCGAGATCGAGAAGGACGAGTCGATCAACCGTGAGATCGAGCGACTGATGCAGGAGATCGAGCGTGGTGAGCGGGATGCAGAGCAGGAGTTCCGGCAGGCGGTCGATACCTGTGTCGACGGAATAAAGAAGACTCTCACTGATCTGAATGTGGTGCATGATCGGTATGTCCGCGAAAGCACCTTTGTCAGGATCGGGGATATGCACCGTGTGCTCGAAATCCTCTCGCGCATGGATGAGGCAGAAGATGATGGCGAACTCTTCTCGGTGAACCTTTCAGCATACGGGATCGAGAAGAAGTACATCCTCAGGCGTGCCGATGGGACAAGCGTCTATGCCGCACGCGATCTTGCGTACCATGCCTGGAAGAATGCAAACTATGACCGGGTCATCGATGTCCTGGGAGCCGATCACAAGCTGATCGGAGCCCAGCTCTCCTCGACACTCAGGCTGATGGGTGAGCGGGCTCCGGAGATCCTGCATTTCGAGTTTGTCTCCCTGCCGGAAGGGGCGATGAGCACCCGTGCAGGGAAGTTCATCTCAGCAGACGAGCTGATCGAAGAGGTCACCATCAGGGCATTTGAGGAGGTGACGAAACGGAGGCCTGAGCTCACGGAAGAAGAACGGCAGGCGATCGCGAGATCCGTTGCCGTTGGCGCCATCCGGTATGATATCGTCCGGGTCTCGCCTGAGAAGAGCACCGTCTTTGACTGGAAGCAGGCACTTGATTTCGAACGGCAGAGTGCTCCCTATATCCAGTATGCCCATGCACGGGCATGTTCGATCCTGGCAAAGGCAGGAGACTTTGCTGAAGTCTATGAGTATGAGGATCCCCATGAGATCGCGCTTGCAAAGGCTCTTGCCCGGTTCCCGGCAGTACTCGATTCTGTTGTCTCGGATCTCCGACCCCATCTCCTCGCCACCTATGTCCGGGATTGTGCGGATCTCTTCAATACCTTCTACCGGTTTGTTCCGGTCTTGAAAGCCGAAGGGAAGAGCCGTGATGCCCGGCTTGCGCTGGTTGACGCAACACGGAACACCCTCAGGGAAGCCCTGCAGACCCTTGGTATCGATGCGCTCGAAAGCATGTGATGCCCTGCGGAAGCAGGGATACCTCTTCTTCTCTCCGGATTCATCTGCCGCGGTAAAACCCTGCATGTGGAGCAAGCGTGCACTCCGCGGCGGGGATATGTGTTACAAGCACCAGTTCTACGGCATTGAGAGCCACCGGTGCATCCAGATGACCCCGACACTCCGCTGCAACCAGCGGTGCCTCTTCTGCTGGCGTTCCATGGAGCATGAGGTGGAGAACGAGATTGAACTGACACCTGAAGCGATCGTCTCGGGTGCGCAAAAACTCCATAAAAAAGGGCTTGCCGGATACAAGCCTCATAAGGATGTAACCCCCGAGCGGTGGCAGGCGGCTTCGGAAGAGCCGAACCAGGTCGCGATCTCGCTCTCCGGTGAGCCGACCTGCTATTCGCAGCTTCCCGAGCTTGTTGATCTCTTCAAGGAGAACGGGTATACGGTCTTTGTTGTCTCAAACGGTACCCGGCCCGAGGTGGTGGAGAAACTCTATCCGACACAGCTCTACATCTCGCTCGATGCGCCGGATGAGGATACGTATACGATGCTCTGCCGCCCGAAGGGGGATTACTGGGAACAGGTGCTCCAAAGCCTCTCACTCCTTTCGTCCCGGAGATCTGCTGTCCGGGTGACGCTTGTGAAGGGATTGAATGACCATTCGCCTGAGGCATATGGGCGGATCATCGCAGATGCCCATCCGGACTTTGTAGAGGTCAAAGGATATATGTATCTTGGATACAGTCGAAGCAGATTATCAATGGATCAGATGCCTGAGCATGCCTATGTCCGCTCCTTTGCGGAGAAGATAGCGGAATCGGCAGGGTACCGGATACGGGACGAGAGTCCGGTCTCCCGGGTTGTCTGTCTTGAGGAGGATCTATGAGATTTGATGCAGAAGAGTTCAGGAAACGCTCGAAAGAGGATTTTGAAGGGGCATGGCATGACGGGCCAACGGTGCTCTCCACCCCGCCGGTTTCCCGGCAGTACCCCCGGTACACGTACCGGCGGGCCCGGCCGCACCCGGTCTTTGATACCATCCAGAAGCTCAGGCAGGCATACCTTGCAATGGGCTTTGATGAGGCGATGAACCCGGTAATCATCGAGGAACAGGAGGTGTACCGGCAGTTTGGGCCAGAGGCGATGGCGGTTCTGGATCGCGTCTTCTATCTCGGCGGCCTGCCACGGCCAAATGTCGGGATCGCACGGAAACAGATCGAGGGTATTGAGGCGATCACCGGAAAACCCATTGATGCGCAGATGGAAGAGGCGCTCCGTACCTGCCTGCATCGGTATAAGAAGGGCGACTTTGATGGCGACGATCTCACGCATGAACTCTCGGTGGTGCTTGGGATCGATGATGCGATCGTTGTCCATATCCTTGATGCGGTCTTCCCCGAGTTCCGGGAGCTCGCACCGGAGTCATCCCGATCCACCCTCCGCTCACATATGACCTCCGGCTGGTTCATGTCGCTTGGGGAATGCTGGATGCGTCATCCCCACCCGATACGGATGTTCTCGATCGACCGGTGTTTCCGGCGTGAACAGGAGGAGGGGGCAACCCGGCTGATGAGCTACCATTCGGCATCCTGTATCATCGCAGGCGAGGATGTCACCCTTGATGAGGGGATGGCGGTTGCAGAAGGTCTCCTCTCTGCCTTCGGGTTCACCGACTTTGAGTTCCGGCCTGATGAGAAGCGGTCAAAGTACTACATGCCCGGCACCCAGACCGAGGTCTATGCCCGCCACCCGGTCCATGACTGGGTGGAGGTGGCGACCTTTGGGATCTATTCGCCATCCGCTCTCGGCGAATACGGGGTCGGTATCCCGGTGATGAACCTCGGCCTCGGCGTCGAACGGCTCGCGATGATCATCCACAATGCCGATGATGTCAGGAAGCTCAGTTTCGGCCAGTTCTATCCTCCTGTCCTTTCAGACCATGATCTTGTGAGGGCTGTCTCGGTCCGCGAAGAGCCGTCAACCGAGACAGGCCGCATCCTTGCAAAGGCGATCGCAGCGGTTGCTACAGAACATGCGGCAGTACCATCCCCCTGCTCATTCCCCGTCTGGTCCGGCGAGATCGCAGGTACTGCACTCGATGTCAGCGTCATTGAGACGGAAGAGAACTCGAAGCTCCTTGGCCCTGCCTGCGGAAACGAGGTCTTCATCCATGAGGGGGCGATCCTCGGGGTGCCCGACACCGAGAAGTTTGCAAATATCAGGGCAAACGGCACCCCCACAGGAATCCGGTTCATCGACACCGTTGCACTCCTTGCGGCTGCCAGGATCGAGGAGGCGGCCCGGTGCGGCGAAGGAACAACCGTGCAGGTGAAGATGGCAAAACTCCCCTCAGACGTGAATATCAAAATAGCCGATCATGCGATGCGTTTCGTCACCGATAACCGGAAGAAGATCGATCTCCGTGGCCCGATCTTCATGACCGTGGAGAGCAGGGTGCGGGAAGAGTAAGGATCCCTCCTCTCCTTTCTTTATTGGTTCTTTTCCATATTTCTGAAGGCTATTCATATCAAATACTGCAATATTGCGTATGTGGTATATCCCAAACTCCCCACCACCCCTGTTCCCGTCCGCACATGCTCCGCAAGGGGATGAGGGTTTGGGTATCCACAGATGCAGCGCGGGAGTGGCGGGGGTGCTTCTTGGGCTGCCAGAAGCAGATAAGCCCCGATTCTGACGAATCGCCTTTCAGGTTGCTCTGATGAGCAAGGGTTTATCAGCTCTGTCAGCCTGATTTTCGCCTGTCCCGCCCCCCGATACCCGCGCCGCACCTGCTTCCCTCACTCCTGATGATACGGTTGTTGCATCGGGGTCTCTCACGGGGATCAATCCCACGTTCCTAAGAATGCAGGAAAATCCCGGAGATAAGAAATTTGGAGAAGATTCTCTCTTTTACGCTATCGTCCTGACAATCCGCTCCTTCGAGAGTCTTCCCGCCCATCTTCTTCCAATAAGAAGCAGAACGAGTCCGAGAACGAAAAAGAAGAGTTCGGTCTGGACTGTGACCCCGCCTTCAGGTGAGATGAATGTCTGGAGCCCGAATATCAGGAAGATGAAGAGGAAGACAAAGCCCATCCCGAGGAACTGGTTCTCCCGCATCCCCAGATAAAGCTGTGCGGCTCCGATGATGCCTGCTGATGCGGCAGCATAGATCGGGAGGATGATTGCCAGATGCACCAGCAGAAGCCAGGGGAGGGTGATCCCCACAGGCGAGAAGGCAAAGGCGACCGCCACGGTGATCAGAACCGAGAGGATGGTCATCCCATATGCAGCTGTTGCGACGCCGAGGACTTTGCCCTCCCAGATCTGTCTGAGGGAGACCGGGGCACACAGAAGGGTCAGGATCGTCCCGTCCTTCTTCTCCCGGAAGAAGGCATCTGCAGAGAAGAGGTACCCCATGAAGATTGCAAGCACCACCGAGAGGCTTGCAAGATGGCCTGCAAGAGCTGTGCCGGGATCGCCGGAGATGCCTGCCAGAATACCAAGGGTGGTGAAGACCGGGAACCAGATGGCGAAGATGAATGCCGCAATCAGGACCCCTTTGTTGGTGATCGCCTGAAAAAACTCCTTCCGTGCGATTGTACGCAGTTCGTTCATGAAGCATCCTCTCCCGTGTGGACATACCTGAGATAGATCTCTTCAAGGTTTGCAGATCGCTTCTTGACCTCCTCGATCCGGTACCCTGCCGCAACCAGGGCGGAGATGAGATCGGGTGCCTTTGCATCGCCTGTCAGGGTGCAGATGATCCCCTCTCCCTCCAGCTCGGTTCCTGCTATCCCCGGGAGCGACCGGAGTGAGAGAAGAGCATCTTCTGGCACTCTCCCTCCCTCAAAGGCGATCCAGATCGACGACTCGTTTCCTGAGGCAGTGAGCCGGGCAATGGAATCCTCTGCCCGGATACGCCCCCCCGCAAGGATCGCAACACGGGTGCAGATCCGCTGCACCTCATCGAGATGGTGGGAGTTGATGAAGACGGTCATTCCCCCGGTTGCTGAGAGGGAGAGGATCAGGTCACGCACCATCCGCTGGGCATCCGGATCGAGGCCGGATGATGGCTCATCAAGGAAGAGCACCTCGGGTTTGTGGAGGATTGCCCGTGCTATCCCGAGTTTCCGTTTCATGCCGGTGGAAAATGTGCCGACGGGATCATATGCACGGTCGGCCATGCCGATCATCCCGAGCAGTTCATCCACCCTGCCATCGGGATCCTCCATCCCATAGAGCCTGCCATAGTACCTGAGATTTTCGTATGCACTCTGCCGTTCGGAAAACCCGTTATTCTCAAAGAGTACTCCGATCCGTCGCCTCGCCTCATCATCTGAACCCAGATCGACACCGTTCACCGTAGCTCTCCCGCTATCCGGGGTGAGGAGGCCGAGGAAGAGGTTGATCGTCGTCGTCTTTCCTGCCCCGTTTGGGCCGAGATACCCAAATATCTCTCCCTTCTCAACAGAGAATGATACATTGTCCAGAACCGCCCGTCCATCAAAGAATTTGGAGAGGTTCTCTGCCCTGATCGCCTGCATGATACACCAGAATGTTAAAAAGTATTTACATTATTGGGTAATGAATTCATCGGATCTGGTGCTTTCAATAGCGTCCCGCAGGGCTCGGAGCAGCGCAGCAGCCCCGGCTTTGTCAAGCGGCTGATTATCGTTTCCGCACTTTGGCGAGAAGATGCAGGCGGGGCAGCCGTCTATGCACCGGCACTCGCGGACCATCGCTTCTGCAAGCGAGGCGACCCGGAAGACCAGCTCATATGCCTTTGCAGAGAGCCCGGCTCCCCCGATATAGCCATCATAAATGATGATCGCAGGCCCCTCCGCTGCCGGATGGAAGGCAGTTGAGATGCCGCCTATATCGTGGCGGTCACAGATGACAACACCCGGCATCGCCGCAATCAGGGCGTGTTCGGCTGCATGGAGGGCGCCATCGGGGTCATCAATGCCTCCACCTGCCAGCAGATCATCATCAACTCCGATCACAAGCCCCTGTGTCGGGAAGGAGAATGGCGGGGCATCAAGGTCGGCAGATCCGATCACCCGGTCATATCTGACGATACGATAGCCATAGAGCTCTTCGGTGACGGTCACCCCGGCAGATGAGATGGTGAAGCCTCCATATTCACTACTCTCAAGAATTGTGTCGACCTCGACTGTCTTTCTCATCAGGGGGCGGGTATGGTAATCGACATTGATCGCCTCAACCCGGATCTGGCGATCCTCCCGGTTCATGGATCTGACGATGTAGCTCTCACCCTGGTGGAGGATGATCGCACCCGGATATGCCTCGCGATATGCCTGTGAATCATCCATCGTCTCGATCAGCCGGCCGTTATGGGTGATCCGGTATCCGCCCGATGCCGAACCCGAGAGGGAGACGAGTTCCGATGCCCGCGATGATCCGGCATAGACGATTCCCTTCCCTGTCTGTGTCAGGATCTTCTGTTCCATGAGGGCGGCGAGATACTCCTTCATCTCTGGTCCGAAATACCGGCAGTCGGAATCGCGTATCGGCACCTCGGCTGCCGCACAGAGGAGATGCCCTGAGAGGGCGATCGGGTTTCTGCAGTCGATAGCCGCATGCTCGTATGCAGTCTCGAAGAAGAGATCCGGATGGTGCATGTAGTACTGGTCAATCGGATCATACCGGGCAACCATGGCAACGATACTCTCCCTCCCGCTCCTTCCGGCACGGCCCGCCTGCTGCCAGAAGGAGAGGGTGGTGCCGGGATATCCTGCCATCACCACCGAGTCGAGGGTGCCGATATCCACGCCGAGCTCGAGGGCATTTGTCGATACGATGCCCTTTATATCACCGTCTTTTATTGCAGACTCGATCTCCCGCCGTTCATCGGGGAGATATCCGGCACGGTAGGCACAGATCATCGTCTCCTGACATGATTCTGCCGGAAACTCCTCCCGTGCCCTCAGTGCGATCACCTCGGCAAGCCGCCGTGACGGTGAAAAGCAGATCGTCTGGTACCCGTGCCGGATTGAGGCAGAGAAGAGATCGGTCGTCTCGGAGACGAGAGATGCTGTCGGGTCGCGGGCATAGGGGTTATAGAAGACGACTGTCCGCTCATTCTGCGGGGATCCGTCCTCGGCGATGAGTCGGCAGGCTCTCCCGGTGAGCTGTTCCCCGAACTCTTCGGGATTGCCGAGTGTCGCTGTTGCCAGGATGAATGCGGGATCTGCATCATAGAATGCGAGGACACGCAGAAGACGCCTGATCAAAAGGGCGATATGAGATCCAAAGACACCCCGGTACCGGTGCGCCTCGTCGATTACGATGAAGGAGAGCCCTGCAAAGAAATCGGCCCACTGTCGCCGCCAGGGGAGGATATGGTGTATCTCATGCATATTCGAGATGATGATCCGCGACCGTGCCCTGATGCCGGGGCGGGCATCGCGCGGGGTATCGCCATCATAGACCGCGGGCCGCATCCCCGCACCTGTTGCCGAATCGATCTCCTGGAATGCCCTGAGCTGGTCGCGGGCAAGTGCCTTTGTGGGGTAGAGCAGCAGGGCACGGGCATCCGGATCGGTGAGGAGGCGGTCGATGATCGGGAGGGCAAATGCGAGGGTCTTGCCTGATGCGGTTGGTGTGGCAAGGATGATATCCTCTCCATCAGCGAGTGCTTCATATGCCCGGGCCTGGTGGATATACGGTCTGATCCCCGATCCGGCAAGATACTCCTTCAGGCGTGGATGGAGCCGATTTGGAATCTCCGCATGCCGTGCTTCCCGGCCCGGCAGCGTTTTGATGAAGAGTGCATCATCCGGGTACCCGTACCGTTCCCGAAAGGACCGGAGGAGCGGGGATGAAATCACCCTGTCATCTCACGGTACGAGCGGAGGAGTTCGATGAGCGAGAGGACATCCTGCCGGTTATGTTTCAGCACCGGAAGAAGGGGGCCCGGATTCTTTGTTCTCCTATAGATGTCATAGAATTCGGGAACCAGTGCCCCCGGAAGATCAGATCCCCTCTCTATCCCGAGCAGCTCCTCTTCGACCGTGCCGAGGCGGCAGTCGGAGAGTGTACTCCTGTGCATCCTCCGGGTGATATGGAGGAGATCGATCTGGTCTCTGGCAATCTCGTGGTCGATCCCATAATAGGCGAACCGGTCTGCCAGGTACGGCAGATCAAAAGATCTCCCGTTATAACTGATGACGGTTGCATCCTCTGGCACCGAATCTCTCCAGGCGAGGAGTGCAGGAAGCTCCTCGTCGATATCGCGGGCGAGGAACTGGTGGAAGCAGATCCGGCCGCCCCTGATCTCAGCCGATCCGATCAGAAAGACCGGCCGGGAGAAGACGCCAAGGGTCTCGATATCCAGAAAACAGAACCTCTCCTCTGGTGAGAAGGCCGATGCCATGATGATATCGGGATGTGTCCTGCCCATCCGCGCTGCGATCAAAGTGGTAATGGCTCTATAGTCATTGCTTTCAATGATACGAAGAACGCCCTCTGCATCTTTCTGAAACCGCCTTATGTACCTGAGATCGCGGATCGTCCTGCACCCCTTCCTGATAAGCAGCTGCTCGGTGGCGGGCCCGATACCGGGTACCAGCCTGAGCCTTCTGATCAGGTGGCGTTCTGCTTCTGCCGGATGAAGGGGGAACAGCTGATGTCCCTGCTCTTCAGTGATCCTGAGACAGATCCCCTCATCTGTCTCCACCTCGGTTCCCTCGCAGATATCAGCAAGGTCAGATCCCGCATAGGTCCGGAGGAGTGCATCGCGATCAACCATGCATCTCTGGTATGCAGATGCGAAGACCGGGGATCGTGCGATATGTGCCCTGAACCGGTTGTCGTGTTCGATGACGGAATACCCGGGTGCGGCACTGATCCTCTGCCGCCAGAATGTACCTGCATCCAGAAAGGCACCCGCAGATCGTCCCATATGTACTCATCCGGGTGATCTGAGATAAATCCCTTGAGCGGAGCGTGAAAGTGAACCGGCAAACTGCTTATTGCAGAAGAGGGACGAGTATCTTTATGCCGGGTCCCATATATTTCCGCGAACAGACAGGCATGGAGGGCAGTTTGTGTTCATAAAAGCACTTCTCATCGATATTGACGGGGTGCTTGCAATCGGTGGAGTGCCGATCCCCGGCGCAGCCGAGGCGATCCAATGGATTGAAGATCAGGGGATTCCTCACCGTTTCGTCTCGAACTCGACCCAGCGGAG
This sequence comes from Methanocorpusculaceae archaeon UBA456, assembly GCA_002496395.1. GTDB lineage: Archaea > Halobacteriota > Methanomicrobia > Methanomicrobiales > Methanocorpusculaceae > Methanocalculus. Next base: position 11,313 of record DAJQ01000043.1, on the reverse strand, counting down.
CAGGCAGCAGATTGCAGAACGGCTCAATCAGGCCGGGTTCAGCATACCCGCAGATCAGATCACCACACCGGTCGTTTCTGCCCTCCGGCTCCTTGAAGAGCAGGGGATCAGCGCATGCCGCCTCCTGATGACCGATGCGGCACGATCCGAATTTTCTGAGGCGGGCATCACCGAGGTGCAGGATGGTGCAGAAGCCGTGATCATAGGGGATGCCGGATCGGGCTTCACCTTCAGCGTGCTGAATGAAGCGTTCCGGGAGATTAACGATGGCGCCCTCCTCATCGCCCTTGAGCGGGACCGGTACTGGATGGCTGAAGACGGCCTCACCCTTGCAGCAGGACCGTTTGTTGCGGCACTAGAGTACGCCACCGGAAAAACCGCATTGGTGATGGGGAAGCCCTCAGCTGATACCTTCCTCTCCGCATCTGCCATGATGGGTGTGGAGCCGGAGAAGACCGCGATGATCGGGGATGATATCAGAACAGATGTGGGGGGTGCACAGAACGCAGGGCTTGTTGGCGTGCTGGTAAAAACCGGCAAGTATTCTGATCGCATGCTTGAAGATTCGGGGGTCAAACCGGATATGATCCTGCCTTCAATAGCGTATCTGAAGGATGTATTTGGCTGATTCTTCCTATAAAATACTATATATACTCACTCCCCCTTATCTCTCCTCATGCCCGGTGAGGTCTCAGGCGTTCCACAGGTCTGCATGAGCTTTGTTCTTCGCCATCAGCAGCGGGTGGATTCCCTTAATGTTTCGGGGGTGAAGACAGGTGAACAAGATCCCTCTTCATTCCCTTCCCCTGATGAAGAGAGACGGATCCGACACCTCTCGCGTTCCTGTTATATCCCGGCAACAGAATGCCTGATCCGGATGATGGATGAAGGCTTCAGCTGCGGTCTGCTGTTGTCGGCTGTCCTCCTTGAATACCTGGAGGGATCTGAGCCGGATCTTTGCGATCTACTCCGGGATGCCGCCAGTCACAGGCAGGCAGAACTCCTGACCGAATCGTACTATTGTTCTGTAGTGGCTCTCTTCGGGGAGGTTGAGGAGTACCAGCACCAGGTTGAGATGCACCAAAGAGCGATGAAGGACTTTTCCGGACAAAGGCCGGCGATACTGGTTGCAACCGATTCGATATTCAACTGGTCTGTGATCACAGCAGCACGGAACATGGGCATCTCCGCTGTCTATACCGATGTGTTTGGGAAAAACACTCCCTTTATAAATCCCCTGAAGAGCTATCAGGCTGGTGGGATGCCTGTTTTAATCAGGCACTGCGAACTTTCGGATGATATCGCCCTTCGGTACGGAGAGGTGGACTGGGTGCATCATCCCCTCTCTCCTTGCACTTATGCCGGCTGGCTCTCCGAAATCAGGGAGGGTATCGCCCACATCCTTGTCGATATGGAGGTTTTTGGTGGCCGCTTCCACCCAGAAACAGGTATATTCGTATTTCTTGAAGGATTGCCCGCAGCATTCCATGATACTGGTGTCCGCAGTATCCTGCCTTCGGAGGCGGCCGCACAGGCCATTTCACCGGATCAGATCCCGGATGAACAGATCGAAAGCGCATCGGTTACATGGCCGGTCAATATGATGCAATGCACGGCTCTTGAGGCTCTCAAGGCTGCGGGGCGGTGGGTTCCGGACAAAACAACCCTCCGGCGTTTCCAGGCACGTGATCACTTCTCGCAGATGGCAACAACATCAGGATCATGCGGGATGCTGACAGACTACCGGACACAGGCGGATGCATACCGGTACTTTTCTGATTATATCGCGGCTCTTTGCAGATTTGAAGGGGATCAGATCGGTTTTGTCAGGGCAAAGACCGCTGCCCGCATTCTTCGCTGCACTCCCCCACATCTTGCATTCCACTTCTGCAGCCCACATCACAGGGAGGGCTTCTCTGCCCATTCACTGGAAGAGTTCGTCAAACTTCTCAATGTGGCAACCGATGAATGCATTCTCCACCATTGCGAACGCCTGGATTTTGAACACTGGGTACGGGATGTGATCCAGGACGAAAAGCTTGCCGACGCGATCCATCCACTGACGACTCGTGAGGATATACAGAAAGCAGTTATAGAGAGGGTTCGGTTTCTATGGAGTCGCTTAAAATAGCTTTCTTTGCCTGGGAATCCGTCTATACGGAGAAGGTTGGCGGGCTCGCCCCGGCTGCAACATATCTTGCCGAAGAGCTGGCGAAGACGCATGAGATTCATTACTTTACCCGAGGAAAAGAGGATTTTACAAGGAATGGCGTACACTTCCACTGCCTCTCCCCACACCAGATCGATATTCTCTCCCATTGCAGGGAGATGAGCGAAGAGGCAATCGAACGGTTCCTCGAGTTTGACGACCCTCCCTTTGACCTGCTCCATTTCCATGACTGGCATTTTTACCAGACGCTCCGGCAGTTCCAGGACCGGGGAACTGTTCTCACGTTCCATTCAACAGAATATGGAAGAAATGGGGGCTCTTTTGGTGGATGGAAAGAATTCATCGAGATATCCGGGATCGAACATTCGATGGCCTCACTTGCCCGCGAGATCATAACTGTCTCAAAGGTGATGAAAGTAGAACTTATGTGGCTCTATGATGTTCCTGATTGGAAGATATCTATCATCCCAAATGGAACAGATCCGTCTCTCTACATGCTGGATGTCTCCCCCGGGCTCATCAAGAGGCGGTACGGAATCCATAAACTTGCCCCTCTCGTTCTCTTTGTCGGGCGTATCGGATGGCAGAAAGGACCCGATATCCTGCTTGATGCAATCCCGCACGTGCTTGCCAGGAGGGAGGATGTCAGGTTCATCTTCGCAGGCAAAGGTGATATGCTGCCTGGCCTGCAGGAACGATCCCGTGGCCTTCCGGTACAATTTACCGGCTATGTCTCTGATCCCGAGCATCTCGAACTCCTGAATGCGGCTGACCTTATCGCCATCCCGAGCAGGAACGAACCCTTCGGGCTCGTGCTCACAGAGGCATGGAGTGCCGGCAAAGGGGTGGTTGCATCTGATGTGGGCGGACTCTCGATGAACATCGAGAACCTTGTCGATGGGATCAAGGTACCCCCGGCACCTGAGCCGATTGCATGGGCGATCTGCTACTCGCTCAACAATCCGGATCTCCTCATATCAATGGGGATTGCAGGCAGGCAGAAGGTGATGGACCAGTTTAACTGGAAGAGGGTGACAGAGAAGCTCAATCATGTATATGTGAAGGTGCTTAAGCCTCCACTATGCTGATCCTGGGGGACTATGGTCATGGATGGGAGAAACCTGACCGATTATGATATCTACCTCTTTAAGGAGGGATCACATGCCCGCATCTACGAGTGCCTGGGCTCGCATCCCTCACGGGACGGGGTGCACTTCTCAGTATGGGCTCCCGAAGCCCGGAGCGTATCTGTTATAACAGATCAGAATAACTGGACCCCCGGAATTGATCCCCTCTGCCCTCGCTGGGACAGCTCGGGGATCTGGGAGGGGTCAGTTGATGAGATTGGGATCGGCTCGCTCTACAAGTATGCAATAGAAACATCATCCGGGAAGGTACTCTTCAAAGGCGATCCTTTCGCGTTCCAGTGGGAAGAGCCTCCGAAGACTGCCTCCAGGATCGCCTCCCTCTCCTATGACTGGGGAGATCGGGCATGGATGGAGGAGCGCATCTCCACAAATGCTCTTGATGCCCCCCTATCGATCTATGAACTCCATATCGGATCGTGGCGGCGTGTCCCCGAAGATGGCGGGAGGATGCTCGGGTACCGGGAGATGGCTCCACTCCTCTCCGAATATATCCATGAGATGGGGTTTACTCATGTCGAGTTCCTTCCCTTAATGGAACACCCGTTCTATGGATCGTGGGGATACCAGACAACCGGATACTTCGCACCCACGGCCCGATATGGTTCGCCTGAGGATCTGATGTACCTGATCGATCACCTTCACCAGAACGGCATTGGTGTCATCCTGGACTGGGTACCCTCTCATTTCCCCTCGGATTCTCATGCGCTTGCTCTCTTTGACGGGTCGCACTGTTATGAACACGCCGACCCGAAACAGGGGTTCCACCCGGAATGGCAGAGCTGTATCTTTAATTACGGTCGGAACGAGGTTCGCTCCTTCCTCCTCTCCAGTGCCTGTTTCTGGCTTGATCGTTATCATGCAGATGGCCTGAGGGTGGATGGGGTTGCCTCGATGCTCTACCTTGACTATGCACGGCCTTCAGGCGAATGGGTGCCGAACAGGTACGGCGGTAAGGAGAATCTGGAGGCAATCCGGTTCCTGCGATTGCTAAATGAGACTGTTTATGCCGCGTTTCCTGATGTTCAGGTGATCGCAGAAGAGTCAACGGCATGGCCGATGGTCACCCGCCCGACCTTTGCAGGGGGTCTTGGGTTTGGCCTGAAATGGAATATGGGATGGATGCATGATACGCTTCAGTACATGAAGCGAGACCCGATCCACCGGCAACATCATCATGATAATCTGACCTTCTCGATCATCTATGCATTCACTGAAAACTATCTCCTTCCGCTCTCCCATGATGAAGTGGTCTATGGCAAGGGGTCGCTGATCGGAAAGATGCCCGGCGACTGGTGGCAGCAGTTTGCTAATCTCCGGCTTCTCTATGGATATTTGTACACCCATCCGGGTCGAAAGCTCCTCTTCATGGGAGATGAATTTGCCCAGTGGAGTGAATGGGATCACGAATCAAGCCTCGACTGGCACCTGCTCTCTGGTGACATGCACAGGGGTGTCAGAACATTAGTTGCAGATCTCAACCATCTCTACAGGAGTGAACCCTCGCTTCATCGTGCTGATGACAGAAGAGAAGGATTCTCATGGATCGATCACGGTGATTGGGAACAGAGCGTGATTGCCTATCTCAGGAGAACAGATGGCGAATTCCCGGTTGCCTGTATATGCAATTTTACACCGGTTCCCCGGCATGGATATCGGATCGGCGTGCCGGAAGGAGGTCTCTGGGAGGAGCTTATAAACACCGATTCCAGCTGCTATGGCGGGAGCAACTGTGGTAACAACGGTTTTGTGATGGCAGATACGTACCCATGGCATGGCTTCCCCTGTTCCCTCTCCCTGACACTCCCGCCGCTTGGAGCTGTCATCCTCAGGCCACAGAGAGGTGGATCATGAGCCGTTTTGTCTGTATCCACGGTCATTTCTATCAGCCTCCCCGCGAGAACCCCTGGTTTGAGAAGATCGAGGTCCAGGATTCGGCGTACCCGTACCATGACTGGAACGAGCGGATCACCGCCGAATGCTATGCGCCAAACTCCGCTGCCAGAATTCTCGATGAAGATGGCCTGATCACGAGCATAGTGAATAATTATTCCATGATCAGCTATAATGCAGGCCCGACACTCCTTTCATGGCTTGAGGATAATCAACCAAATACCTATCTTGCATTCATTGAAGCTGACCGGATCGGATCGAACCGTTTCAGGGGTCATGGTCCCGCGATCGCCCAATGCTACAATCACATGATCATGCCGCTTGCAAATGAGCGCGATAAAAAAACCCAGGTCCGCTGGGGGATAGCGGACTTTCTTAACCGGTTCGGGAGGGAGCCTGAGGGGATGTGGCTCCCGGAAATGGCTGTCGATCTGGAGACGCTTGGTATCATGGCAGCTGAAGGAATCCGGTTTGTTATCCTGGAGCCCCACCAGATCAGCAGGGTGCGAGCTCAGGACGGCACATGGAACTCTCTTCCGGGCGGATGGATCGATCCAAAGGTGCCCTACCGGGTGGATCTGGGGGAAGGGCAGGAGATCGCCGTTTTCCTCAATGATGTCGGAATTGCCCATGAGGTGGCATTTGGCAACCTTCTTGTGGATGGCCACTGGTTTTCTGCCCGTCTTGCAGGGTCATTTGATGGAAGGGAAGAGGATCAGCTTGTCCACTTCGCAATTGACGGGGAAACCTATGGGCATCACTTCCGTTTTGGCGAGATGGCGCTTGCATACTGTCTCTCAAGGCTCAGGGATGAGGGAGTACACCTGACTGTCTATGGCGAATATCTCTCCACGCATCCGCCTCTTCAGGAGATAGAGATCAGGGAGAATACCGCCTGGAGCTGCCCGCATTCACTTTCCCGCTGGAAGGGTGGATGCACCTGTTCAACAGGCGCACATCCCGGCTGGTCACTTGAGTGGAGAATGTATCTTCGCCGTGCATTTGATCTCCTCCGTGATCGTGCCGGTATTCATTATGAAAAAAGTGCATCCCCGCTCCTCATAGATCCATGGGCTGCAAGGAATGATTACATCCGGCCCATCAATGATCGGAGCCACAGGGTGAGGGAGTCATTCTTTGAAAAACACGCCTCCCACTCACTTGATCGCGAAGAACAGGTTCTTCTGCTCGAACTCCTTGAGATGCAACGAAATCTGATGCTGATGTATACCAGCTGCGGTTGGTTCTTTGATGATATCTCCGGAATAGAGGCGGTACAGGTGATGTGGTATGCGGCACGGGCACTTCAGCTCTATCGTTCAACAGGTGGTGACGATCCGGAAGACGATCTTCTTGAGATCCTCGCCGGGGCGAAATCAAATGCCACCGGCTATTCCGATGGCGCCTCGGTCTGGCAGAGCCGGGTTGTCCCGCATGTAACAGATCTGAGAAAAGTCTGCGGCCAGTATGCACTCACATCGCTCTTCTGTCCCTATCCCGATACAAGCACCCATGCAATCTACAGAGTCACACGGTTCCGGGATTGTCTGGAAAAGGAGGAGCGGCGCCGGATTGCTGTCGGGGCTGCCAGAGTCCAGTCACTCCTGACATGCGAATCAAAGGAATTCATCTATGCTGCGGCATATCCCGGCGGCCCGAATCTCCTGGCAGGTGTTGCGCCATATACAGGCGAGAAGGCGTTTTTTGAGATTCGCGATGCGGTATGTGCTGCATGGCATGATCCAGCATCTTCATTCTATGATGAGCTCACGCGCTGGTTTGGTGAGGGTTGCATCCGCGGTACCGATCTCCTCCGCGATGAAGCCCGTACGATAGTAAGCCTGATCCTGAAAAACAGCATCGGGAGGATTGAAGATTCATTTCAGGATATTTATAGCAGATATCTTCCATTGATGGAGGCGATGCACATGCTTGAAATGCCAATCCCTGCTGCAATAGCTGTTCCTGTAGGGCATATTCTCAACCGGGATCTTATTATTGTCCTCGAGAGTGAATACCCCGATCCGGTGGAGATGTCACGCATTGCCGATGCAATGCAGCGGTTTGCAATCCCTCCCGAGGAGAAAAAGATCTCATTGTTAGCGGGATCCCGTCTCTGTGTTCTTCTTCAGTCTCTCCTGGGCACTCCCGGAGATGCCTCCATTATGGCATCTGTACTCGGGATTCTGAATATAATAACAGCCCTCTCCCTCTGCCCGTCTCTCTGGGAGGCGCAGAACGCTTTTATTCAATTGAGGGATGCATACATGCCGGTGAGGAATGGAAAACCCGGAGATCGCCGGTTCCATTCGCTTCCCGAACAGATAGAGGAGATCGGGCGGTTCCTTGGGGTGAAGATATGAACTCCCGCCGGAAAGGAGGCGTTCTCCTCCCGGTATCTGCTCTCCCTTCATCACATGGGATCGGTGACTTCGGCCCTGCTGCGACCGGCTTTATTGATCTCCTCAGGAGCGCCCGCCAGGGAATCTGGCAGGTTCTGCCCCTCCACCCGGTTGGTCCTGATGGTTCGCCGTACTATGCAAACTCCTCTTTTGCAGGAAACCCGCTCCTGATCAGCCCGGCTGCACTTGCAGAGTCCGGCCTCCTGACCCGGGAGGAATGCAGGCAGGCTGAACTGCCAATTGATCAGGTACGCTATTCTGAAGCAGGAGAAGTTCGGAAATTCCTCTTTGGGCGTGCAGTGGAACGGGTTTTGAGAGAGGGTCTTCGGGAGGAAGTAGACGATTTTTCCGCCAGAAACAAGGAATGGCTGCCTGATTATGCCATCTTCTGCATCCTGAAAGAGCGCCATAACGGGGCTCCATGGACCTGTTGGGATCGCCCGTATCGTATCAGGGACAGTGCCTCTCTCAGGGAGGCAGAAGAGCGGTATGGGAATAAAATCCGGGAGATAGAGGTGATCCAGTGGTTCTTTGCGAGGCAATGGGAGGCGCTTCGATCCCATGCCGGGGCAGATGGGATTTCGATCCTCGGAGATATGCCCATCTACCCGACTCACGACAGCGCGGATGTGTGGGCACATCAACACCTCTTCTGCCTGGATGCCGATGGCACACCGACCGATGTCGCAGGTGTCCCCCCCGATTACTTCAGCAGAACCGGGCAACGATGGGGCAATCCCCTCTACCGCTGGGAAGAACACCAGGAAGATGGATTTTCATGGTGGCTCTCCAGGATTGGGCGGGCGCTCTCCCTTTACGATCTGGTGCGAATCGATCATTTCCGGGGGCTCTCGGCATACTGGGCAATACCAAATGAGCGTCGGACTGCTGTAGGTGGCCGATGGATGTCCGCTCCCGGAGAAGCGCTCATTGATGCCATCAGGAAGAGATATAAGGGTGATAATCTGATTGCCGAGGATCTCGGGCTGATCGATCAACCAGTCCGTACCCTGATGGAGCGGGCGGGCATCCCGGGGATGAGAGTTCTCCAATTTGCTTTTGGAGGAGGTACAGATAATCCTCATCTTCCGTTCAACTATCCGGAGAATGCGGTTGTCTATACCGGCACCCATGACAACCCTCCGGTGAAAGGCTGGTTTTTGAATGATGCAACCGCAGGCGAGCGTTCATATCTCAACCGGTATGCAGGCAGGGATATTGGAAAAGATGAGGTGTCAGATCTCTTCATCAGGCTTGCATTCTCGTCAGTTGCCAGGTATGCAGTTATTCCGATCCAGGATCTCCTGAACCTTGGATCAGAGGCGCGCATGAACCGTCCCGGAACAGAAAAAGGGAACTGGCTCTGGCGTCTTCATAAGGACTGGCCTGCTGAAGAGGCCGCCATACGCCTGCGCCAGTATACTGAAATATATGGGCGTCTGGAATGAGAGGATGTGTACGATCACATAAGTACTTGAATCAATCAATAGATGGCTGATGATCCATGGTGAATTGACTGGTGAGCGGCTCTTCACTCTTCCGGATCGAATTTCCGGGCTGGGCGAACTTGCCTATAACCTCTGGTGGAGCTGGCACCCCGAGGCCAGGGTGCTCTTTAAACAGCTGAACCGGGAGGCATGGCGTGAGAGCGTGCATAATCCTGTCCGCATGCTCAGGGAGATCCCATACCGGTATCTTGAAGCCGCAAGTAAAAATCCCCGGTATCTCCGTGAATATGACATCATTATGGCGAGGCTTGGATCCTATATGCGGCAGAGGCAGGGCTGGTTCGGGGAACATTACCAGAAAGGCCCGTTCAATATCGCGTACTTCTCCGCCGAGTACGGCCTTCACCATTCACTTCCCTTCTATGCCGGTGGCCTTGGCTTTCTTGCAGGCGATCACCTGAAGGAGTGTTCGGACCTGAATGTGCCGGTTGTCGGGATTGGGTTTATGTACTCACAGGGATACCTTCATCAGCATATCCGTGTTGATGGATGGCAGGAGGAGATCACCCTCCCCTTAAACCGTGATCTCACACCGATCAAACGGGTCAGGGATAAAAACGGGAGGCACCTGATAGTTCAGGTCCCTGACATCGATCCACCGATCCATGTAGCTGTCTGGAAGGTCGATGTCGGGAGGGTTCCGCTCTATCTTCTTGATACCGATATACCGAAGAATGATCCCAAGAGACGAAATATCTCTTCGCATCTCTATACAGGCAACCGTGAGATGCGACTGCTCCAGCAGATTGTTCTTGGCATTGGTGGCCGCCATGTCCTCAGGATGCTTGGAATATCCTTTTCAGGAATTCATCTGAATGAGGGACACTCGGCATTTGCTCTCCTTGAACTTGCACGGGAATATGTGGAGGAAGGCATACCTGTACATGACGCTTTTGAGAAGATCCGTGGGCTTACGATCTTCACCACCCATACGCCGGTTCCTGCAGGACATGATATCTACGATCCCGTCCTTATCGAACGCCACCTTGGCCACTACATCCGGGCACTTGGGATCACCCGGGATGAATTTTTATCGCTTGGAAGACATCCGTCCCGTGTGAATGAGGGCTTTAATATGACTGCCCTTGCACTTCGTCTCTCCAGGTTCCATAATGCAGTATCAAAGCGGCATGCCGAGGTGACACGGGATATGTGGCGATCATGCTGGCCGGATAAGGGTGATGATGAGATACCGATTGACGCGATTACGAACGGGGTTCATCTTCCCACCTGGCTCAATCCAAGGATGGAGATGCTCCTCAATGGCTATTTCACCCGCATCTGTCCGCACTGGCAGCATGAGCATGATAACAGGGAGATCTGGGAGGTGATCGATGAGATCCCCGATAAAGAGCTATGGTATCTGCATGTCTGGCTAAAAATGAAGCTTTTCAACAGGATACGGGAATATAAACGGAGAAAGTGGGCTGAGGGGCTTGAACTGCCTGAGAATCTGGTGGCAGAAGGGACGCTGCTCAACCCGAGCGTTCTGACGATCGGGTTTGCCCGCCGTTTCTCGACCTATAAACGAGCAGATCTCCTCCTGCATGATACATCGCGCCTTGCCAGTATCCTGAATAATCCCTGGTACCCTGTCCAGATTGTATTTGCCGGGAAAGCGCATCCCGATGATACAGAGGGAAAGAAGATACTCCAGCGGATCTACCAGCTTGCTGAAAAACCAGAGATGGCCGGGAGGATTGCCGTCATTGAAAATTATGGCGAGCAGATTGCACAATATATGGTTCATGGAGTTGATCTCTGGCTCAACACCCCGCTTCCGCCCCTGGAAGCCTCGGGCACGAGTGGGATGAAAGCAGCGATGAATGGTGTCTTAAACTGTAGCATCCTTGACGGCTGGTGGTGTGAGGGATATAATGGCAGAAACGGGTGGGTGTTTGGATCCGGGGATGTGAAGGGGGATCGGACTTCACAGGATGCAGACGAGCTCTACCGGCTCATTGAGAGTGAGATAGCACCGCTCTATTATACACGGTCAATGGATGGCATTCCCAATGGATGGGTGGCGATGATGAAGGAGTCCATGAAGACCATACCGCCGGTTTTTTCCGCACGCCGGATGGTAAAAGAGTATGTCCGTAATTACTACCCGCTGATGGTCGAGTGTGCAGAGAAAAATCTCTGCACTATTCGTTGAATTGAAAAGAGTGGTGCTGACATACTCCCACGGCTAA
>DAJQ01000028.1 GCA_002496395.1 Methanocorpusculaceae archaeon UBA456 | reverse complement strand
ATTAACCTGACAGGAGTGGAACCGTCTATGATATCGCAAAAAATCTCGGCCTTGACCATGCATATGTCCACCGTATTGTGAGGCAGATGGTTGATGAGGGGTATCTCGACAGGCTGGATCCGATCCTGAATGAAAAAGGTGCACCAGCAAAGCCGATCAGGATGACGTTGTCCGGACTGCGGGAGATCTTTGTCTTTATCATGACTGCAGAAGAGAGCAGAGATCACTCGTACCATGCAAGGTACACCAGTAACATGGAACAGGGGACAGCCACAATACGGCAGATCATCTCAGGGAATCGCGATCTGCATGCTGCTCTTCCTGCATATCTCTCTTTTTTTGATGCCTGTTCCGATGAACTCTTCAAACCCGATCCGGATGAGGAGGAGCAGTACCGGAATACCCGCTGGGCCGTCTCCCTCACCATGATCGTCAGGGCACTGATCTCGGCATTACCGGGAGAGAGAAATGGTAATAAAACCCATGCAGATCAGATCATCACCCGTGAATTCCGGGGAGAAGAGAATCAAGCTTCTCCTCTTGAGAGCAGAGAAGATGGGCGGGAAGAGGAATCCCTCAGGGAGCACGATTCATGGGAGCAGCGGATCAATAAGGATACGCAGACAGACACCTTTGGTGCGGATCTCTTCTTCGCCCTGGAAAACGTTGTTTCAGAAATCAGGGAGATATCAGACGCATCAGGGAGACGATATGGTATCACGGATGTTTTTTCTGAGGAGATTGTGCCATTATTCAAACCTTTTGAAGAGGAGATTGCAACGGGAATTACCGCCCATGAGAAGAGGGGAGCACGCCTCTCGCAGATCAGGCACAGAATAGCATGTATTGATCCGGGATCATTTGAGTGTATCCCAAAAAATGGTGAGGATCATGTCAGCTCTTCATCCTCATCCTCGCGATATCCATAGCGATCCTTTTCATATCGTTTTCTCATAAATGCCCGTATCGACTCGGATTCAAGAACCCCACGGTCAAGCTGTCTGATGATCTCATCGATCTTCTTCACCTCGTTGATGATCTTCTCCATCCTCTCCCCGCCTTCAAGATCGGCAAGTCCCATAATCACCGCCATCGGATTTCGGATCTGGTCGTTTAAGATAGAAGCCTGGTAGATATTCTCTTCAATCTGGGCAAACGCCTCCTCCCATGCCTCTTCAGCCCGCTTCTTCTCGGTGATATCACGTGAGGTTCCAATCAGGCCAACCGGGTTGCCATCTGGATCCCTCATCAGCTTCACAGTTGTTTCAAACCAGAGGATGCCTCCATCCTTCGTATACTCCTCGGTAACAAAGATGACAGTTCTGTCCGGATCGGCCTCTCCTGTTGCTTCATATGCCATCTCCTTCTCAAAGAGAACCCGCACCTCTTCCAGGGATCGCGGAGTCAGCGACTCCTCTACAGACTGGGAGAGTGCCTCTTCAACCGTAAAGCCTTTCAACGTATGAACTGAGGGACTGATATACTTCAGGTTTAACTCCAGATCTGCAATCCAGATCGTATCAGCTGTATTTTCAGCGATGAAACGATACCGCTCCTCACTCTCCTGAAGGGCGTGTTCAGCAAGCTTTGTATCGGTATTATCCCGGCCAACCGCCTGGTACTCGATTATTTTTCCGGTATCATCAAAGAACGCCCGGAGATTCCAGCGCTGCCACCGGATACTGCCATCGGGCAGGATTACCCGGTGATCCACGGTATGGACCGGTTCATCTTCAGAGAGGGATGAGTACGATCGGGTATAAATCTCAAAATCGTCCGGGTGAATGGTTGGGGCAAATTGTCTGCCGACGATATCATCACAATCGAGGCTGAAATAGTTGCAGAATGCCTTATTCGCAAAGTTAATCGTTGAATCCGGTTGAAACCTGCAGATCAGCTCAGTCTGATCCTCTACAACCGTCCGGTACCGATCCTCTGACTCCTGCAGGCTGATCATCATATTCTGGAGCCTCGTGACCATCTCCTGGAGGGAGAGGGAGAAACTCCTGAGTTCGGGGAGTTTGGATATACGGACGGGGTGAGCCAGATTACCATCCCTGATGGCCTCGGTATCTTCCATTAAGTCCTGGATTGGCCGGGTAAAGTACATCGTGGTTGAGAAGGCAAGAGTTCCTCCGATGATCAGTGCGAATGCGCCGATAAAGAGATGGGAATGGAGGATCGTCTGGAGCCTGTCCTCTATAGGGGCGGTGGTATAAACCAGTTTCGCAACAAGATTCATCTCCTTCGGATTCATCTCATGGGTGAGATCAATAAAAAGGTACCTGGTGATTGTTCCGGTTACCGGATCAAATATCTCATGGTTTTTTTCAGATTGATACACCTCTGCAATGATTCGTCGTTCGTCTTCATGCAGTCCGGAGTCCTTGTTTCCAATCTCCTCCCCAAGGGTGTTGTATAAACTCACGGAGGTGAGGAACGGGTTCATCTCCTTGATCTTGCCGGCAGCTTCTGTGTATTTGAGATCCCCCCGCATCAACCCGATCTCATCATCAAAGTAACTGATCTCAAGGATATACCGGTGATCCGGCGTGGGATGATAGACGAACTTCCGTGTCTCAGTGCCACCATAACCAGCAGTGATCCGCTCCGATGCGAACTCATCACCTTCCCTAATCCGGGTGAGCTTCTCAAAGAACGAGGAATACACTGAGAAGTCCAGCCCATGATCAGGGGCAAAGGTCGTATACTCCACAACACCTGCCTCATTAATGATATACAGATCATATCCGGCACCAAGATGGCTCTGCAATGCATCGAGATCGATTGCAGATGGATCGCCTCCACTCTCCTCGTATGCAGAAAGAAAGAGCTCCATTGGTTCATAAAGGCGATAATTAAGTGAATGATCGAAGAGGATCAGGCCCTGATCAACAAGAGAGATAGACTGGATCAGGGCATACTCAGTATTCTCCTGAAGAGTATCAGTATGCTCTTCATGCATACTGCGTGAACCGGAGTAGTTCACATAGAGGATCACACCCGTCACAATAATGATGATCAGGAAGATTACCCCAATCTGCAGCCATCGGTATGAAATACCTGATAAATCTGGTTTCTCCGAGAGGATGATCCAAAACCTCCTTCTTTAGATGTAAAGACTGAAGTAATAGATAATATATGTTGTCATGATTTAAATAACAGAAATTTCACCTCTCTCCATTGAGGATACAGGAAACAAACACCGTGAAGCGGGTAGAATACCTGCCGGGTACCAGTCACCGGTCAGGCAGGGAAGAGAGCAGTATCACCCGCATCCTCTCAAGAGTATCCCGGTTGCCAATATGGGCATACCGGTACCCCTCGGTATTGACAAAGACCTGTTCATTTGGATCATACCGGATCTCATTGATCATGAGGTCGTTAACATAGAGCCCGATGGAAGCAGCATCTCCCCGCCGCCAGAAACCCCTTATGATGATCGGTTCTTCTGCGAACGCAGGAGCAACAATCTCGCTCCTGAAGGTGCCGATGCTCATCAGATCAAGTCTCTCCTCAAATGGCCCGAGCAGCGGATCAGATCCACGGTGGTACCAGCAGCCGATCGGCTGAATGCTGGCCCTGACTTCCGGCACAGGAGATGGAACAATCAGATTGCCGGATCGCTCCTCATGATCGGCCTGGGCAAGGTACCCGGCAGACAGAAAGAGAACAAAGATCACGATGAAAGCAAAGAGATAGACAACAATTCTCCCAAAAGGCATATGCTTTTTTCCTCTGATGCGGAATGATAATAAACATTGTGAATAACCAGTTACTGTTCCGGCACTACCCCATCGTCCAGCCGTGAGGTTAATCTCATACCGGAGTTCTGCATGATCCTCGAAACACTCCTGATCTACTCCTGCCTGATCTCTGCTTTCATCACCTTCGGTCTTGGGGTTTACGTGTATGCAAAAAATCCGGGAACGAAGACCAGCATCATCTTCCTGGCGGCAATGGCAACGGCAACATACTGGGCGATCGGGGAGTTCTTCATCTGGCAGTCAACAAGTTATGAAGGAGTATTGTTCTGGCTGAGGATAAGCGCATTCTGGCCGATCCTCGCAGTCTTTGCCGCCCATTTCATCCTGGCATTCACCAGAAACCCGCTATCGGAGAGGAGAAACATGCCCTCCCTCCTTGCTATCCTTTATCTGCCCGCTTTTATCTTCTCATTACTGGGAAGCTTCAGCGACACACTCTATACCGTTGTCAGTGATGGAGCACGATGGGTCTACCAGCCGCAACTATCCGGGCCCTATTACATCGCCTCTGTACTCTTTGTTATACTCGTGATGATCTGGGCAGTATACCTGATCGCCTCTGCCTGGTTCAGGGCACCACAAGGAAATGTTCGGCGCCAGTACCGCCTCGTCTGTGCCGGTTTCTTTTCTGCCATCGGCTTTGGCATAATCTCCGGAGTCTTGCTTCCTCTGCTTGGTATTACTGCCCCGAACTTCATCTTCATCGGAATCTCCATCTTCTCACTCTGTATCACCGTTGCAATCGTGAGATACGGCCTCTTCACCCTGAATCCTGAGACTGCGGGCCCGGACATCATCGCAACGATGCCGGATGGGCTGCTGCTGGTTGATACGGATGGCCGGATCATCTCGGCAAATACAGCATCAGAGGAGATCTTTGAGGTAGCAGACGGGAGCCTGCCGGGAAAGAACATCAGAATAATCCTCCCTGAAGAGATCTGTGCAACCATTCAAGAGCACGAGGAGCAGGGGGAAAGGATCAGGGATCTTGAGGCACATCCTGAAAATATCAGGGGAAAAGCAATCAGCATCGCAGCATCGCGTGTCTATTCTCCGGATGGCGAGCAGGCGGGCTGCGTTCTTATCATACGGGATATTACTGAAAGAAAGGCGGCAGAAACAGCACTCAGGGTTGCAAACGAGAAGGTCAACTGGCTTACACGGCTCACCCGCCACGATATTGCAAACCAGGTAACTGCCCTTTCCGGCTATCTTGAACTGCTCAAAAAAGAAGATAATCCTGAGAAGAAAGAGCGTTATCTCAGCCAGGCAAGCCTGACGGTCGATACCATCATCAGCCATCTAGATTTCTCCCGTGAATACCAGGAGATCGGAGCATATGATCCCGGGTGGCAGCCACTCCTGCTCCTTATCGCTCAGGCTCTGGAGGATATTCGGGCAGAGAAGATCACGATCAGCCAGCAGATTGATCCAGTGGGAATCTATGCTGATCGCCTCTTTGTCAAAGTGATATACAACCTGCTGGAGAATGCCATCCGGCACGGTGACACCATCAAAACAATCACCATCTCAACCAATAAGCAGGATGATGGGAGCCTCCAGATCACCATTGAAGATGATGGGTGCGGCATCCCGGAGAATGAAAAAGAGCTGATCTTCAGATACGGGTATGGCAAAAACACCGGTTTTGGCCTGGCATTTGCCAAGGATATCGCGTCGGTAACAGGAATCACGCTCATAGAAAACGGAGAGGCGGGAAGAGGCGCTCGTTTTGTGCTGACGGTGCCAGAGCAGGGCTGGATGGAAGCAAAAGATCTGACACACTTCGGATAACAAGGATACCTTCATGCTGGAAGCAAAGTTACCTGACACCCACACATATCATCCTCATCCTTTTTCTCACATCACTGCTCGTACGTACTACGAAAAGTGATCGTTGCAGAGAGGGGGCGAATATTACGATCTCCGAACCGGTTGATCTGAACACGTACCGGATCGATGTTGTGCTGGACGATGCTGCCACCGGTATGTGAGGTGGCCGGATCGGGATGAATCGATACTAATAAACCCCCAAATCACCCAAACTTTTTTTAAGCGGGCAGAGAGAGACTGGATCAGAGATGACATCACCAGTACTATACCAAAAGACACGCATACTAAGAAGATCTGCGCTCATCCTTATGATCATCTGCCTCTTCCTGGCATCCACGGGCTCAGCAGCTGACAGTGGCACTCAAATGGATACATACACAAGGGGAGAGATGATCGAAATCTCCGGCACGACGAACCTGGCTGCCGGGAATGAACTGATCATCACGATTGTCTCCCTCTCATTCCAACCAACAGCCAAGGAGAGACCATCAGGATTCTCCGGAACCTCCGGTATGGCGACCGTCATCGAAGAGGGAGGCAGAAATACCTGGTCATTTACCTTTGACTCATCCAGCTTCACCCCGGATGAGTACCTGGTTACCATTGAGTCGGTAGAGACCGGCCAGCAGACGCAGACGCGTTTCCTGCTCCTGGAAGAGGCACAGATAATCCCGGCTCCATCCACTGGAATTCCTTCTCCCATCCCCCCTGCACCAGTAGATGCGGACGTTCCAAAGACACCTGGTGCACCAGGATTTGGCGTTATTGCCACTCTGACGGGGCTTTCTCTGGCTCTGATCTGCGCAGGAAGGCAACCAGACCCCTAAAACATCAATCTCCACGATAACACTTTTTTCCACGACTTATCCCAGGACCGGGATCATCCCGGCACCGGCGACCATGATGATCGCCCCCAGTACTCGGCCCCAGCTGAACCGTTCGTGAAAGATCAGGAGCCCAAAGAGCACCGAGAATACAATTGCGAGCCGCTTGATGCTGATCACATAGGGAACAATTGCCATTGTGTAGGCGAAGTTGATCATGACGATCTCAGATGCAAGGACAAGCCCGACTGCCGGATAGGCGAGGAAGAGAAGAGAGGATGGCGCTGATTTAGAACTCCTCTCATCTCTCCTGTGAAGAGCCGAAAGAGAGAGAAACGCAAGAGCAAGCAGGAGGAAGACGAAGACCGATCCGAAGAAGGGATCCGAGTTCTCGACAACCTGCTTGTCAAAGTTCACCGAGATTGAGAAGAGGAATGCAACACCGAGCATCGACTGCACCCCTCTATCCCTGAAGAGCCGCTGAAATGGTGTTGCGAGCGCAGCTGATCCCTGTACATCGAAATCAAGGTGGAGAAGATAGGCACCCGATGCAACAAGCAGCATCCCGATGGCACCGGCAATGGTCGGAACCTCACCCAGGATCAGAAACGATGTTGCCAGAAGAAAGACCGGGGTGAATGCAAGCATCGGGATGCAGAGGCAGAGATCACTTTTGGTGAGTGCCCGGAAAAGCAGGGTTGTGGCGATGATGTTGATCGCAACCGTTCCAAGGACTGCCGGAACAAGACCCGGGCCGATTGCCGGAACACCCAGAATAAGGACGACACCAGAGAGAAAGATCGAGGCAAAGAGGAAGGAAAAACCTGCCAGTGGGTAGATCTGCTTCTCTGTGAGCAGACGTTTCACCATGCCGGCATAGACTGCCTGGGAGACTGCACCCCCGAGTGCGAAGAAGAACCAGAGCATACAAAGACTCAGATATACTCCACTTCTCCCCTGAGAGGATGAATCTACCTGTTACCGCTGTAAAAAATTATCCAAGAAGGGATGCCAGAGGCACCTCTTCCCAGTCCGCATACTCACAGGCATGCAGCCAGATGGTACGTGTCTCCGGGACTGCAATAACCGGGTAGACCGTTTCATTGTGGTATCCGCCGCCATCATCTGTTGGGACCATCAGATAATCCTGCATCAGTTCCGGAGTGAAATGGCCCATATACGCCGGTGACTGTGCAAGCCGGAGCATATTGCTGTATCTCGGATCGTCTTCATGAGGCCGTGGCGGCTGAACCCATCTGCTCCATTCCGGCGGATAGGGTGGAATGAAATGGTTCACTGCGATCACGAGGGCCTCGTCATCCGGATCCCGCACCCTGGCATCGAAGGTTCCCCGCTCAAGTGAAATGGCTTCCGCAGGATCTGCAATCTGGAGAATGAACGAAAGATCCGCCGGGATAGCCTTCAGCATCAGCACCGCTTCTTCAACATCACGGCATTCCCTCAAAACATCAACAGCACCGATGAGGTATCCTGCCAATCCATATGTTCAGTCGGGTCAGAGTGGACTCCATTATTCAGTTCGATGAAGAGACCGTACTCGTTCATATCGGTCTCAAGATAGACATTTCCAAGCGGATGGATATTGGCATACGAGTAGCTGTCATCCGGGTGGAGCACAACAACAGAAAGGAACTCCATATACTCCTTCATCACATCCCGATTGATATCCCAGTTCCGGCCAAAGACAAGTGTGCCATCCTCAGTGTATCCATTCCAGACGCCAATCCCGCTGCACCCTGCCGGGGCATCGTCAGGCAGACCCGGCGCCGTTCCGCGAGGATTGCGTCGGTCAGGAGAAGCATCCCGGCATTGACAACCAGCACCTCATCCATGGTAAGCCCGGATATCTGGATCATACCCTGAAGCAACTCCTGTAAAGACGGTGGATAGCCGTCATACAACCCTTGTGCTGTCGCCAGTTGATAGTCCCCGGCAACACCCCGCCCGGTGATATCCGCCACAATCCTGTCGTGAAAGGTCCGGAGATCTTCCCCGGCAAGGCCACCGTACTGCCGCCCCATCTGAGTCCGTGATGTACTGAGATCCAGCACCAGGAAGGTGCCGGATGATGTCCTGTAGGCCTGGCCGCCTTCAAATCCATCGATAAAGAGAGGGGCGCTTTTTTCCTGATCAACGGATGATATCACATCAATCTGGTCAGGCTCACCCCGAGATCCCGTTCTTTCACTACACCCTGCCGAGCTGAGCAGGAGAAGAGCGATGAGTAAAAGGCATCCGATTCCCGGGTATTTCATAGTGTATAATTCATGACAAGAGTTAAAACCTGTCATCTGGCAGTCAGATCGGGCAGCCATCAACTGCGAATCATCCACCGAGGGAAAACACATCTTCCAATTCAGAGGAGAATGGCATGTCGCTAGCTATTTAAATAATCAGTGCTTTTTGGAAGATATGAAAGTATCCGAGATTACTATAGGTGTAATCCTTATTGCAGCCATCTTCTTTGCCGGTTGTGCAACGGATCCGACCGGAGTTATCCTTGATTCTGATTCGATCATGGGAAGTGTTGAAGATACGATTGGCGATGCCTTATCTGAAGTCGGTGAAGCAACACAGACCATCAGCGGGGAGACGCCGGTTGATTCCGGGACACCCCAATCCACACCGGCATCTGCTGGCAGCTGGATATTCTGGCGTGAAGAGCAGCTCTCCCCTGAAAGCGGCTATTCCCAGATCGTACCCCAGGTAAATACCATCATGCAGAAACACCTGAAGGTTGAAGTCAGGACAGATGCCCCGGTGACCATCCGGTTCATGACACTCGACCAGGCTCATGCATATACGAGGGCATGGGATGATAACCCCTCCTTTGACCGGAGTACCATCACATATATCGAATCTTACACGGGAATCTCCGATGGAGCAGTTGAAGCAGATGCAGATGAGGGGATCGCGTTTGTCATTGAGCCATATGGCCAGCAGAAGCGCCTCTCCACAGAAGGAACGCTCAGGATCTACTACCGGTAATACCCCATTCAATGCAGGCGGGTACACCCGCCCTCCTGCAGACCGGCATCTCACCGACTGAGTTGCTGAAGAGACACAGTCATTGGCTCTGTGGGGGGGGGCAATCTCCCCCATCACAGAGGGGGTATACATGCAGGTTATGCATACGCAACGAGCACGACACCCATCTTCTTTTCAATTGCACGGAGCTGCTCCAGATCCCCTGCTGAAAGTGAGGCAACAGGCGTCAGCTTCTCATGGGCGAGGAGGATAACCCCGAGTTCTTCTTCAAGCTGTTCAATCTTTCTAACCTTTGCAGGTTCCAGGTGGGCATATGCAGTACAGGTCAATTGTCTTCACCACTTCCCCCCTTGACACACCCGGAATATATATCTATCTCACCATCAAAATTATTTGATAAAAAATCATCTTTATTGTATCAGCAGCAACCCCATGATAGAGCTGGCAGAAGAGAGTAGAGCGATCGACGAAACGGCCCGATCTACCCGCTGCTTACCCTGTACTCATACTTCCTGATTGTCTGCTCCATCTGTATCCTGATCTACCGGTACACCGCAAGCACGCCCCGTGTGCGCGAACAGCTATTCCTCTTTTTTATTGGAATCATCGTCCCCATCCTTTTCAATCTTCTGTACCTCTTCCGCCTCGACCCGTTCCCCGGCGTTGATCTTACGCCGTTTGCGCTCATAATAACGGCCTCCCTCTTCATTATCAGCGGCAATACGAACCTCGGCCTCTTCACGATCGTCCCACTTGCACGGAAGACGGTCATCGAAACGATGAATGACGGTTTAATCGTCCTTGATCAGAACAATCGGGTGGTTGATATGAATCGTGCTGCAACAATCGTTGTTGGCAGTACCTTCGACGAAATTGAAGGAACAGATGGAACGATCATCATGGAACGGTGGGGGATCCATGATATGGAAGGATCGCACCTCATCCATCGTGATGATGGAGACGAGATATTCGAGGTGCGAACACAACCATTTGCCAGCAGAAAAGGGACACCGATCGGCACCACCATCTTCATCAGGAATATAACGGACGTATACAGGGCACGCCAGAGTCTTGAAGTGGCAAATAAAAAACTCAATCTCCTCTCCTCGATCACGAGGCATGATATCTTAAATCAGATCACCTCCATTCTCGGCTATGGCTCCATCATAGAAGAAGAACTTCCCGGTGATCCGGAGATCCGAAGATACATGGAGAAACTCACCGAAGCTGTGAGGACGATAGAGAGGCAGATCACCTTCACAGCCGACTATCAGAATCTCGGAACCCAGGAACCCACATGGCAGCATGTTGAATCGACAGCACGATGGGCTGAGATGGAGATTGGCCTTTCGGAGAGTATGCTTGAGGTACATACCGGCGATCTTGAGATCTATGCTGACCCGCTCCTCCTGAAAGTCTTCTCAAATCTCTTCCATAATACCATTATTCACGGGGAGAAGGCAACCAGAATAACAATCTCGTTTCGCCAGGATGGAGAATACGGGGTGCTGATTGTTGAAGATGATGGAGTCGGTATTCCAGATGATATGAAAGAGCGGATCTTCTCGCATATCCGGGGAAGCAAGATGGGGCTTGGGCTCTACCTGATCCGCGAGATACTCTCGATTACAGGTATGACAATCAGCGAAACCGGCACCTTTCAGGAGGGTGCACGGTTTGAGATTATTATCCCAAAGAACGCCTATCGGAATAACCCTGATCTGATCAGTCAATCTCAGCAGACGCCTCAGGATCAAAAGGATTTGTCCTGACTGAGAGCGAGAAGAGATACGGGTAATGGCTTTGTAAGTATTGCATATGATCGAGCCATCCTATCACCAGCAGGCGAAGCACACGATCACAGTCGCGTGACAGATGTGCAGCATCTGTCTGCGAGAGATCCATCAGATTCCGCCGTGCCGAGAGTTCCTCCTGAAGATGCGATATCGCGGTGATCATCTCCGAGAAGGGCTCATCATCAAAGAGCATCGGATGCTGGAGGAGCTGGATCGTAAAGCCACGCTTCTCTGCAAGGAGCTGCCAGAGGGCGATCCGATCGATCTTCATCAGATCGACCCCAAAAGACCTGCCTGAGATGCGTTTCCGTGCCGCAGTGAACTTTTTTTTGTCCCAGCCATCCCGCACAAGGAGATCCTCAGCCCCTGCCGGAAGGGAGGGGATACCCGGTTGGAAGAGATGAATCATCGGCACACCAACCTCAGAGAAGAAGACCCCGATGATCATACGGACCTTCCTCTGCCTGGATCTGAGATCGTTTCGTGCAATCATCAGCTCGATTATATAGGCAACAACCGTCAGGAATGTCCCCACCCCGGCAAGGATCAGCACCATCACCAGGAACCTGCCGCCATCTGTCACCGGAACGATATCGCCATACCCGACTGTTGCCACCGTTACAATGATGAAGTAGACGGCATCAAAGAACGAGAGTCCTTCAAGGTGGGCAAGGCCAACCGAACCAATGAGGAAGACTGCCACCAGCAGCAGAAGATAGAGCGGGAACTTCTTATCACCGGCATTCATGCTATAGGTAAGATGGGCTCAATCAGATAAAAGCCTCCCTGGTACAGGAGAGCGTCCAGGCTTCTGCAACAGCCGCTGCCACCGCCCGGCTTACCCCGCGATCGATGACCGAGGGGAGGATGTACTCCTTTGTGGGGTGCGGAATATATGCTGCAATGGCATGGGCAGCTGCGATCTTCATCTCGTCGGTGATACGTGTCGCACGCACATCCAGCGCCCCACGGAAGATCCCCGGGAATGCAAGGACATTGTTGATCTGATTATGATAATCGCTCCTGCCGGTTCCGATGATCCCCGCACCCGCTGCCTTTGCCTCTTCAGGCATGATCTCAGGCACAGGATTTGCCATCGCAAAGATGATCGGATGCCTTCCCATCGACCTGACCATCTCCTGCGTGACGAGAGCGGGGCCGGATACGCCNNTGAAGGCATCGGCACCAACGAGAGCCTCGGCAAGCCCCCCTGTTCGGTTCTCTTCGTTCGTCTCATGGGCGATGAGATACTTATGAGGGATCGAGAGGATATCACGCCGCCCCCGGTGGATGATCCCCTGCCGATCGCAGACGATGATATCCCGAACCGAGATACAGGTGCAATCGCTCACGCCGACACATTTGAGAAGGCGGGCGATGGCGATACCTGCCGCACCGGCACCGCTGATCACGATCCTGAGTTCGGCAAGGCTCTTCTTCTGCACCCTTCATGCATTGATCAGTGCGGCGAGCACAATAACCGCAGTCCCATGCTGATCATCATGCATCACGGGATACCAATATCCTGGAGGGCAGCTTCAATCGCAAAACACCGGGGAGCGGCGATATCCTCCAGGTTGATCCCGCCGAATACCGGAGCGATATTTCTGATATGCGCCATGAGATCAACATCCTTTGATGCAAAACAGATTGGAAACGTATCAATCCCTGCAAAATCCTTAAAGAGAAGTGCCTTTCCCTCCATGACCGGAATTGCCGCAAGCCCCCGACATCCCCAAGGCCAAGGACCGCTGATCCGTCGCTGACAACAGCCACGGTATTTGCCTTCAGCGTATACCGGTACGCAGACTCCGGGTCGGCAGCTATCTTCCGGGCCACCTCGGCAACACCGGGAGTATAGGCAACACTCAGATCATGCCGATTCTTCACTGGTACCTTGCCACGCACCTCGATCTTCCCCCTGTGTTGTTCGTGGAAGAGGAGTGACTCGTCATAGATACTGGAACCCATAGCAAAGAGAAGTGGTATCTGAAGATGATAAATTCAGTGTACTGTGAAGAAAGCACTTATATTCCATCCAGATGACTCTATGAGGATGAACCTGCCGATCCCCCCGATGGCTGTCAGGACAAAGATTCTTCTGGCATTCCTTGCCATTTCAGTTATATCTCTCCTCATCGCCGGGGGCATAGCATCCTCGGCGATCACCGCCCTCGGCGGAACCGCAATCGAGCAGAGCGAGAAACTCGGCAGCCAGGCGGTTGAAGAGAGCACTGCGGCACTCATCGAGGATGCCGAAGAGTACCTCCTCAGAATGGCAGTCGATCGATCAGAATACACCTCCCTCTATTTTGAAGATACTGAAAAGGCGATCCGAACCGTTGCCATCTATGCAGAGGATATACAACCAGATACCATCTCTCTCCCAATGAGCAGGACAAAAGAGGTGATCGCGCCCGACGCCCACCCTGATGATGTGGAGCGGAGGGAGCTTGTAACCCTTGAGAGGATCATGATCCCTGCGCAGACCGCACATACCGACATCACCTGGATCTATATCGGGACTGGCTCCGGGATCTTCAGATTGTACCCGTACGCAGATGATCTGCCACCGGAATTTGATCCGAGGAGCCGGGAATGGTACCAAAACGCACTCAACCAGGATGGGATTGTCTGGTCACGTCCCTATGTCGATGCAGGGAAAACGGGCCTCACCGTCACCTGCTCATACCGGATTCCCGATTCAACACGGGACTGGGTTATCGGTGCGGATGTCACCATCGAAACGATCAACCAGATGATCCTCGATACCTCATTTGGTGGAGAAGGATATGGCATGCTCATCGGATCCGATGGACATATCATCACGCGCCCCGGACTCACCGCCGAGGATCAGCTCTGGGACGAGTCGTTCACCAATGAAAATCTTCTTGAAGCACCAAACCGTGAGATCAAATATGTCGCTCAGAAGATGGTTCGGGGGGAGACCGGTATCAGCAGGATCTCGCTCGATAGAAATGATGTCTTCGTCGCATATGCCCCGGTGAAGACGACAGGCTGGAGCATTGCCATCGTGATGCCGGTCGAAACGGTCATCGAACCCGCAACGTTAACCGGAGAGAAGCTCAGCCAGCAGACGGCAGAGACTACCGATCAGATCGACCAGCAGATCACCCGTTCAATGCATCTCTTTATCATTGCCATGGTTATCCTCATCGGGGCCGCCGTTCTTGGATCCGCACTCTTCTCGCAGGCGATCACCCGCCCCCTGAAGCGGCTTGGCGAAGGAGCAGATGCCATCGGACGCGGGGATCTGGCATACCGTGTCGAGACCGGAACAGATGATGAGTTTGGGGAACTTGCCGCCAACTTCAATAAGATGGCAGATGATCTCAGCGCGATGATGGCCGATCTGGAGAAGACGACCGCTGAGCGGGAGCGGCTCTCACGCGAGCTGGAGATCGCACACAGCATCCAGGAGAGCTTCCTCCCGGACCGGGCACCGATCATCAAGGGTTTCGACCTTGCCGCAAAGAGCATCCCCGCCCTCTTTGTCGGGGGGGACTTCTATGACTTCATCCCACTCGGGGATGGGCGTTTTGGCCTTGTTATTGCAGATGTCTCGGGGAAAGGTGTCTCTGCCGCCCTCTTTATGGCACTCTCACGGACCCTTGTCCGGGCGAGTACGGCAGACGAACCATCCCCCGCCGTGGCAATAAAGCAGGCAAACAGGCTGATCTGTGAAGATTCAAAGACGAGCATGTTCGTCACCCTCTTCTATGCAATCCTGGATGCAAACAAGAAGACGCTCACCTATGTCAACGCCGGACACAACCCCCCGGTCTTCCTGCGTGGTAACGATCATTCGATCACGCTCCTGAAAGCAGAAGGGATTGCCCTTGGTGTCATTGAAGATATCGAACTTGAAACAGTTGAGATACCCCTGCATGAAGACGATCTCCTCGTCCTCTATACGGATGGAGTCACTGAAGCCGAGAACGCAGACGACGAGCTCTATGGTGAGGAGCGGCTTGAAACAGTGCTCACAACAATTCAGGGCAAGACGGCAGCCGGGATCATCACCTCAATCATCGAGGACATCAGTGCATTTGCAGGCGACAACCCACAATCCGATGACATCACCCTGCTTGTCATGAAGACACTCGGTAAGGAGGAGTGAGGATGGAAGACTGGCTCTGCCCCCACTGTGAGAATATCTTTGTTGTGCTTGATACCTGTGCAACCTGCAGCCCCGCATGCAGGGATACGGCAGTCTGCCCCCGTTGCGGGGCAGTCCTCAGGCGGCCACCCAGGATGGTCTTCTTTGCAGGAGTGGAAGATGAATAATTATACTCCACCGAACCCGGGGATTGCAATCTTCTTCTCTATACTCGCAATAACCCGTCCTGCAACTGTCACAAGGGCAAGATAGAAGATACCGATCAGAATGAAGATCTCAAAGAAGGCAAAATACTTTGCTGCAATAATATTGCCTGCGCCGGTGATCTCGACAACCGTGATCATGTATGCCAGGGACGAGTACTTGATCAGGTAGATGAACTCATTTGAGAGTCCGGGAAGTGACTTTCGCAATGCCTGCGGGAGTATGATACTTCGGATCGCCTGCACCCTTGACATCCCAAGAGAAAGGGCGGCAGTCATCTGCCCCGAGGATACCGACTGGATTCCTCCACGGATATACTCGGAGTTGTATGCGCCATTACAGAGGATGAAGCCGATCACCGCTGAGGTAAATGCGGTGAAGGTGATCCCAAGAGACGGGAGACCAAAGTAGATGATGAAGAGGAGGAGAAGGAGCGGGCATCCTTTGAAGAAGAGGACATACCCGTGACAGAGCCTGGAGACAAGCCAGTTTCCATAGGTCCTTCCAAGTGCAATGCCGATTCCATTCAGAAAACCAAATGGTGCAGATACCAGGATTAGGGCAAATGTCATCAGCGCGCCCTGGTAGAGGGGTGGCAACAGGATCGCAAAATCAAACTGGAGGTCAATCATCTTTCTTCATCAATCATCCTGAAATGTTCCAAGAAACATCCGTGTCCGTGCAAATGTCGGGCTCGTCTGGATTTCAGATGGTGATCCCTTCTCAACAATCTTTCCATGCTCCATGAAGAGGATCTCATTTGCAACCGAGAGTGCAAAACCCATCTCATGCGTCACGACAAGCATCGTCATCCCCGCCCGTGCAAGCCGTTTCATCACCTCAAGCACCTCACGTGTCAGCTCGGGATCAAGAGAAGAAGTCGGTTCATCAAAGAGGATCACCTCAGGGTCCATCGCGAGTGCTCGTGCAATTGAGAGGCGCTGCGCCTGCCCACCAGAGAGTTCTGCCGGATAGGCGTTCGCCTTATCCAGAAGACCCACCTGGCCGAGTTCTTCAAGCGCCTTTTTCCGGGCATCGGCTTTGCTCATCCCTTTCACCCGGATGAGGGCAATCTCGACATTACCGATTGCTGTTAAGTGATCGAAGAGGTTGAAGTTCTGGAAGACCATCCCTATCTTCTGGCGGAAGTGGTTGATCAGTGGACCCGCATGGGTCACTTCTTCATCATTGAGCCAGATCGATCCGCTATCCGGTATTGTCAACTGATTGATGCACCTGAGGAGGGTGCTCTTTCCTGTTCCTGAAGGACCTATGAAGACCTTCGTCTCGCCACGGCGGACATCAAAGGAGACGCCCTTCAACACCTCGGTCTCGCCATAGCACTTGTGGATATCTTCCACCCTGAGGATGATCTCTCCATCGGTCATCTTATGCATCACCATGCCCATATCCTGGAATTTTATATCGGTTCTCTATCCTGCCGAAGATCCACTGTCCGCCATAATTTAAGAGGATGAAAAGAATCGCAACGATAACATAGACCGTCATCGGATCCCCGATTCGTGCCACGATCTGGTTACCCCTCGTCAACAGCTCGGCCACTCCGATCGCATAACAGACTGATGAGTCAGTAAGAAGGATCGGGTATTCGTTCGTCCAGCCGGGGAGCGCCCGTCTCAGTGCCTGGGGAAGTATGACCGTCCTGATCGCATAGAATCTGGACATCCCAAGCGAACGTGCCGCCAGCATCTGTCCCTCGCTGATCGAGAGGATCGCACCCCGGAATATCTCCGACTGATATGCTGCGGTTCGAAATCCAAGGACAACAGCCGCAATCCAGAATGCAGCTATATCAGGTGCAAGCAGGGGGAATATCCCGAAGTAAAAGAGGAAGAGAAGGACAAGAATTGGGAGACCGCGGAAGATCCAGATGTAGGTGCGGACACAGTACTGGAGAGGGGCAGGACCATACACCTGAATGAGCGCCATTGGAATCCCCATCACAAGCCCAAGGCCAAGGGCAAGGATCACAAGCCCGAGAGTGGTGAAGACACCTGAAAGGAGGTAGGGGAGGGATTCAACAATGGCCGGGGAAAGGATGCTCAAACAGGATCACCACAGAGAGACAGGCTGCAAACAATAGAAAGCAGATACGTACCTGAAGTATTGTCTCCGTGATCAGAAAAAGGTAGGGGAAATGAGTTTTTGGTAGGGATAATTGATCCAGAACCAGTTACTCAAGACCATACTTCTGCTTCAGTTCATCCCATTTTGGTGATGCCTGAAGCCGGGTGATACCTTCGTTGATGGTGGCAAGGAGCTCGGTATCTTCCTTCCTGATTGCAACACCATACTCTTCATCCGTCATAACGAGACCGACCTTCCGGAGACCATTCGACTGGATAAATTCATTCACGACCGGGACATCGAACATCACTGCATCAACACGCTCGTTCTCAAGATCCTGTACTGCAAGCGAGAAGCCTGTATATTGTTTGAAGTCATTTTCAGCGAGGAGACCCGTATCAACCAGATTTGTCTGGATATAATCTGCCGCAGTACTGCCACGCTGAGCACCCATAACAACCTTACCTGCAAGCACATCCTCAATGGTCATCTCGGAGTCTGCACGTGCGGCAACTGCCTGGTTTACAATCCAGTAGGGTTGTGAGAAGCTGACACGCTCCTGCCGCTCCGGGGTGATCGTCATGCCTGAATAGACCATATCGATCTTCCCCGTGACAAGGCTGGTGATGATGCCGTCCCAGGCCATCGGCTGGATCTTCACATCAAAGCCCATCTCTTCTGCAATCCACTGGATAGACTCAACATCGAATCCGGCAGCAGAGCCATCAGCCTCGATATAGCTGAATGGCTTGTAATCACCATCAATACCAACAATGTAGAGTGGTCGGTCTGAGGGGGCGGGGGTTTCCCCACCCATGCAACCGGCCGCAAACAAGGACAATACAACTGCCGCAACGAGAGCGGCACACACCTTAGCGTTCATGATATAAAGATTACGTCAAAGATCATATATAGCCGTTATGAATTGACACGGGGAAGAGGCGCCTTATAACAATAACAAAAAAAGCTTATTCCAAAATGAGGGTGGTGGAGTCTGGTTTTCCGTCTATGACCGGGAGCTGAAGAACTCGCCCAGGGTCGCTTCGAGCTCCTTGAAGGAGACAGGTTTCTGGAGAATGAGGGTGATCTCGTTTTTATAGGGCTCGATCTCCTCATCCCTGATGTATTTTGCAGTAAAGAGCATTACTGGAAGACCAGCAATACCTTCTTTTTTGATCTCATCGAGAAACTGCCATCCGTCAATCGGCGTCATCATCAGATCAAGAAGGACAAGATCAGGCATCTCTTCCTTAATAGCCGCAATCGCATCCCATCCATTATTATGGGTAACTGCGACATACCCGAGTTTCTTCAGGAGAAGTCCCATCACCGTAAGGTTTGGGATATCATCATCAACCACCATCACCGTCTTCGTCATATTACTATCCTCATGGGTATTCGTATGGTAAAAATACTCCCCTTCCCCGGAACACTTGAGACGGTGATCTCACCGCCATGAACCTGAACATACCGTTGTGCAATCGAGAGTCCAAGCCCCAGACGATTATACTCTCTCTTTAACATTTGGAGATCGGCTATATGGAAGGGTTTGAATATATTTTCAAGAGAGGCCGGATCGATCCCGATACCATTATCGATGATTCGTATATAATGGTTATTTTCGTCGGCTTCATACTGCACAGAGACTTCACGGGGAGGTTCATTGTACCTCACCGCATTGCTGATGATGCTGTTGAAGACATGGTAGAGGAGATCGGGGTCTCCCTTGATTGTGACAGATGGCGGGACATCATTCTTTACGTCCGCATCATTTCGACAATGATACTCAAGAATTATCTCCTCGATCATATTCCAGAGTGCTATCTCCTCGATATGAGGCATGATCTTCCCGGAGTCAACAAGTGAGAGAGCGATCATCCGATCGATAATTCTGCGCTCATGATCGATATGTTTCTGGCAGAGTGTCAGGAGATCCACCACATCCGGCATCAGGCTGAAAGAATCCGGATCAGAAAGCAGAAGACCAATATAGCCGACCACCGGCTGGAGCGGGGTCCTGAGTTCATGGGAGGCAACCATAACAAAGTCAGATCTCCGTTCTATCTCACTCCTGAGGTTCTCTTCAAGCTGCTTCTGCATGGAGGTGTCAATCAGGATTCCGAGATCGATCGCCTCGCCATCTGAGGTAAATGGCCTGAGCCAGATGGTGCCGGGAGATTCCCCGCCGCTTTTTCGTGAGAAGACAACCTCTGCCTTTTTTTCCCTCTCCAGAATCTGCTCATAATCGGGGAATATTTTTGAGACCGGCTCACCCAGAAGCTCTTCCTCCAGATATCCGGTTATCTGACAGAATGAAGGATTGACGAACTGTATCACCCCATTTCCATAGGTGAAGATTCCAACAGGAGCATGGCGTATCAGCTGAAGATAATTTGCCTCCTGTTCGAGCATCATATCGAGCATTCGCTGTTCTTCAGTGATGTCGATGATGGATACAACCCTGTGGCTTGTATCGGGAATAAGCGCGGTCAGGAGCATGCAGTTGCGTTCTTCACCCTGCGCATCGATGATTGTGACCTCATACTCCTCAGGGGACTCATTCCCGGCATCTGTGCTGATGCATGTCTGAATGATCGGATGGTCCTTCTCGGGGAAGAGGAGCTGAACAAGCGGCCTGCCCTGAAGCTCCTCTTTCTCATATCCCGTCAATGTGCAGAACTCATCATTGACCGAATGAATGGAGCCGGTTTCATCAATGATGAGGATACCGGCACCGGCATTTTCAAAGATTGTCCGGTGTGCCGACTCGGATTTCTTCCATAAAGCCTCGTTCTTCTTCTTCTCGGTGATGTCGTGGATCATCACAATCGCTGATCCACTCCCCTGCTCCCGCTTAATCGGGTTGATATGAATTGAGAACCACGTCTCAACGCCGGATTCTTCATACAGGATATCCCGCTTGATCGGCTGTTCTTTGGAGAATACCATATCATGAATATACGTATCCGAGAGAATCTTCAAACAGGGGAAGAAATCCAGAATGGGTTTACCAACAATATCAGGGACTTCCAAAATCTTCTGAGCATACCGAAAGGCTGTCTGGTTATTCAGGAGAATATGATGATCCGGACTGATGACAAGGATCGGATCATCTATCGAGTCAAGTGTCTCTTTGTATTCGATCCGGGTTTTCTGGTATGCATTCTCTGCATTCTTCAATGGCGTAATATCAACAGCAGAGATCAATAGTGCATCATCATCGAGAATTGATCCTGAAAGCCTGAAGACATGGGGGGTACCATCCCTTCCAACGAGTACTTCTTCATGGTCAGATATAGATCCGGCCCTCTCTATTTCATCAAGGATATAATCTGCCCTTTCGGGGTTCTGCCAGAGCTGTTGCAATTCTTTTCCAAATAATGAAGACGGATTGGAGACCAGCAGGTTGACAGAGAGAGGATTGGCATCCATGATCGTCCGTCTCTTTCTATCCACAATCAGGGTACATGATTCCGAACATTCAAGCATCGTAGAATAGCGCCCTACCTTCACCCGGACATGATCCGCAACAACCGCAACAAAGACACCAAATGCAATAAAGAGGGTGAAATTAACCGCCGATGCATAGATGATCGCCGCATCGTTCCCGGCAAGTGAAAAGACCAGTGCAAAATAGCCAAGCGCAATGGCAACCGCAATGATCGTCTCACGCCTGGGGAAAAGGAATGGAGTAAAGACTATCGGAAGCAGAAAAAGGGCAGGATAGACATCATGGATACCATGCTGCACACCATGATAGGTGATGAGATATGCGGTCACCGTCAGGGCTAAAAAGACCCATAATCTGATAAATGACGATGAGTGCTCACCTTTTCCAAAAGAAGAAAAGGTTGTGGTATCTCCCATAATATTATATATTGATCTTCCGAAGCATTTATAATTTCTTCTCATTTAACCCTAAAAAAACCCCGAAACGCGCATTCAGGCAAGTTTGAGGGAACCTACAATCCGGAGTTTGCCACCTTCGAGATAATGGAGTACCACCCTGTCACCGGGGAGGTATACAAGCGGTTTATCCAGAGTGATCGTCAGAGTAGGATGGCGGAAATCTCCCGCATCCAAAACTGCAGTCACCTTGCCGGAGATGAACTGCATCCAGTGGCCTGAGTAGAGTACCATTCCCTCGTGAATCGGGGAGGGCCAGTATTTGACAAGGGAGGCATCGGCATGTATCTCATCAGTGACCAGAACAGAGGGATTCGTCGTCAACACAAACCCGCGATCCAGATCATCAGCCTCGATATTCTTCAGGGCAAGGCCGACCCGATCATCTTTGACCGCATATACCGAGTCGTCATCATGCTTCTGAATAGATCGGAGCTGTGCAGGTTTCTCACCGGGAAGTGCCTTCAGCTGATCGTGTTTTCTGAGGCAGCCATCAACGACGCCCCCAAGGACAACCGTTCCGATCCCCTTCACATTGAAATGATGATCGATAGCCATTGTGCCATGCGGCATCGAGCCTGCCGGGGGTTCATCCGATACCACAAGAGCAGCACGTTTCAGGAGGATCTCCTTCAGCTCAATCCAGTTCTCTTCACAGAACTGATATCTCTCAAGAAGAGTGCCGGCAAAGAGTGGCGTAACCTGATCCTGCCCGAGATAGTTCCGGAGTATGATGTACCCCTCCGAAACACCTGCGGAATCCAGCATCAGAATGCATTCCCCAAGCTGCGGTGTAATCTCGTCGATAACAAGGATTGCGGCCTTTGCCATTGAGACTGAGAAGAAGAGCGAAGCGAGCCGTTCGGGATACCTGGATGGCTCAACGAGCGTGACCGTATCCAGATCACGTTTCAGATTATAAAAGGTGATATCCGATGAGGTGCCCTTCTTTCCAAGTTCACGCAATACATCAGGTGGTGCTATCGCTGCAACTGTCAGGTTTCCCATGAGATCATGGTTTGCCGGATAGGGTGAAAAATACACCCCTTCAACAATTGAACCCCAAGCCTATATCAGCCATCATCTATAAACCCATCTTCCATATGCGACCATATATCATCATCAACGCTGCTATGAGTGCTGATGGAAAACTCTCGACACGGGAGCGGCGCCAGGTCCGGATATCAGGTGCCGACGATTTTTCCCGTGTCGATCAGATGCGGGCTGCGTGTGATGCCATTCTTGTCGGTATCGGAACGGTGCTGTCCGATGATCCGTCACTGACAGTCAAATCGCCGTTTCTCCGTGAAGAGCGGAAAATGAGGAGAGCAGATGAGAACCCGGTGAGGATTGTCCTTGACTCAGATGCAAAGACTCCGCTAACAGCAGATATCCTGAGGAAAGGTGAGGGGAAACGGATCATTGCGGTATCTGAAAAAGCCGATCCCAGACGTGTGATGGCACTACAAGAGTATGCTGAAGTCATCATCTGCGGAGAGGATTCTGTCAATATCCACTCTTTCGTACAGGAGTTACAAAAGAAGGGAATCGCCACTCTGATGATTGAAGGTGGGGGCACCGTGATCTGGTCATTTGTAAGCCAGGGTCTCTTTGATGAACTGAATATCTATATCGGATCGATGATCATCGGTGGAAAGACTGCCCCGACTCTTGCCGACGGAAAAGGATTTATTGATGAATCACTCTTCCCAGGGCTCACCCTCGATCACGTTGGGCAGATGGATGACGGAGTGCTGATCAGGTGGAAAAGAAGAGAGTGAGATTATTTTGCATATTCATCTTCTCTCTGATAAAGCTTGTCACTGACCACCACTACCTCCCCGGTGTTATAATATGCAATGATCTTCACCCGATCAGGAGCACCTCTGGTTCCCTGAAATGTGACAGATTTACCCAAGGAAAGGGGGCGTTCGATATATTGTTCCTCAACTCTTCCCTCTGCGGAGTACAGGATAGCCTGAATCTGTGTGATAAAGGTCATTCCTCTCCCCCCATCAAACTGAACAGTGATTTCATTACTCAGTGGATCCTTTCTTGCTGTGGCTGAAACTTCTTTTCCAGCTGGCATCGTTCCAAGCGGGCCCGGGGTCAGAGACCAACCGGTGGACGTTTCTGCAGGAGCCTGTGTCAGTTCGGCAGGTGCAACAGGTACAACCTCGCCCGGCGTCTCTGTGCACCCTGCAATACAGAGTGCAGCAGTCAGGAGGACTGCCATCAGAAGGTACTGGATATATTTCATATGCCAGAATAGGGTCATCATCTATTTGACGCTTTCGGAGATCTGATCGAAGAGGCAATTCTTCATAATCATGCAGCGCAATCCTGATCACGGACAACGCTACTCTCATTCTCGCAGCAGTGATGGTGGCAATCGCCTGCCGCCAGATAGGAAGGGTGAGGCTGCCCATCTGGAGCATCATGCTCGGTGGAGCCACCGCTGCACTCCTGACAGGCGCTATCGGGCCGGTTGCGGCCTTGCATGCGATCAATTTCGATATTATCCTCTTCCTCTTTGGGGTCTTTCTCATCGGTGTTGCGATGGAAGAGAGTGGCTACCTCGCTCATACCGCAACAAGGATTTTTTCATCCCAGAGAACGGCACAAGGATGTATCTTCCTCTTTATCTTTGTCATGGGAGCATTCTCGGCTCTTCTGATGAATGATACGCTTGCAATCATCGGAACCCCGATTGCCCTGATCCTTGCACGCACCTGCAACATCCCGGATCGGATCTTCCTCCTCGCACTTGCAGGCGCAATCACAACAGGGAGCATAGTAAGCCCGATCGGAAATCCCCAGAACCTTCTCATTGCCATCTCAAGCGGGATGGCAAACCCGTTTCTCACCTTTCCCCTGTATCTTGCAGTTCCGACACTCATCTCCGGTTTGATCCTCTATGCTGTCATACTACGTATGATCCCGAACATTCCAGAGACTCTCTCACCGGTCATGCCCGAGGCGGGGATCCATGATCCGCAGATGGCAGCCCTCTGCAGGCTTTCGCTAGCACTCCTCATTCTCCTGATTCTGTTGAGAGTTATGCTTGTATCGCTTGGCTACGATCCATGGCCGGGACTCGCAGGGATAGCGCTCATCGCATCCATACCACTCCTCATCCTCTCCCGCCAGCGGCTTCTGATACTGAGAAAGGTCGACTATTCAACACTAATCTTTTTCATCGCCCTCTTCATCCTGATGGCAGCAGTCTTTGCAGGTGGAGCGATCCAGTCGGCAGTTCATCCAGATCAGATCCTCTCGATCCCGCTTCTCATCTCCGGGAGCCTGGTGATGAGCCAGATCGTCTCAAACGTCCCCTTCGTTGCGCTGCTCATCCCGATGCTCCTTGAGGCGGGTGCAGGTGATACAGCGTTCCTTGCACTTGCCGCGGGGAGCACCATTGCGGGAAACCTGACAATACTGGGTGCTGCAAGCAATATCATCATTATCCAGAACGCAGAAAAGAGGGGTGCAACCATCACCTTCATGGAGTTCCTGAGATTTGGTATCCCGGTGACGATTCTCCAGAGTCTGGTCTTTCTTGCCTGGTTCCTCATCATCACCTGAACGGACAGTACATTTTTTCTCTGCCGCAATCATCCATTGATCTGCAAGGTGCAGGTACAATGCGAGTCAAATGGGAGACAAAACTCGGAATAGCACTCCTCTGTTCGACAGCGCTCATCTACGGGCTGAAGTATATGATCATCGGAGATGAGGGTGGAAGCAATACTCTCACCTATATCTTCAATGCGCTCGGCTTTCTGCCGGTGAATGTCCTCCTCGTGACACTCATCTTAAACCAGATGCTCGCAGTCCGTTCAAAGAGAGAAAGACTCCAGAAGATGAATATGGTCATTGGCCTCTTCTTCTCGGAAGTTGGATCAACACTTTTAAAGCAGTTCTCAGATGCAGACCCACATCTCGATCAACTCCGGGGAGAACTCCTTATCAGGGATTCATGGACCGATACAGAATTCGATCAAATTAAGGATCATCTCCAGGGAACAGAGCAGACGGTCATGATTCAGCGGATCGATCTGCAGGATCTCCGGAGTTTTCTCAATCAGCACCGTGACTTTCTGCTCCGCCTGCTCGAGAATCCGGTTCTGCTGGAACATGCCACGTTCACCGAGACACTCCGTGCTGTCTTCCATCTCTCAGAAGAACTGGAGAGCAGGGATGATATCACCAGCCTTCCTGAAACGGATCGTGCACATCTCGCAGTCGACATCAGGCGTGTCTATGATATGCTCACCCCTGAGTGGGTTGAATATATGCGCTACCTGAAGTTACACTATCCATATCTCTTCTCACTGGCGATGAGGAAGAACCCATTCGATGAGAATGCAAGTCCGGTGATCGCCAACTGATTGAGGGGAGGATATCCCCTCAGGAAGAGATCATTGATAAAAAACGGCCATAAGAGAGTTCTTCTATGAGAGATGAAGACACAGAAGAAGATCACAAATAAGGGGAAAAGGATCAATAACGATTCAGGGTGCGGCTCTTCCCGATATTCTCATCAAGCTTGAGGATATAGCCGACAATCTCATTCCGGTTATTCTTCCTCACCATCACTTTAAGATGGACTGCCTTCCTCTTTCCTTTCCGTGTTGTGATGATGATATCGTGGCCGGTTCCAATCACCACACTCTCCCTGACTGCATCCCAGAGAGATGGGTATTGTTTCTGGGATTTTGAGGCCATCTCAAAGTTGTTGATGACCTTGTCGACACTATGATAGAAACCCTGCTTATGGGTGATCGCGGTGATATGTTCCGCATAGGGATTCATGAAGAGGACGCGTCCTCCTGTGTCAAGGAAGATCACTCCGGCATCAATATGAAGCAGTTCCTTGAATTGTCTGGCATCTGTTCCCATGGGTCGTGTTGAGAGATAATTATTGAGGGCAATCTCGATGACGCTGAAGAGATCGCGTTCATTGAAAGGTTTTGTGATATAACCAAATGGCTGGGCCTGCTTTGCCTGGTTGAGCGTATCACTCCCATAATGGGCTGTGCAGAAGACAATAGGTATTGAGAAGAACTGGTAGATGATCGTTGCAGCAGCAATCCCGTTTGCCCTCCCTTCAAGCCCGATATCCATCAGGACGAGATCGGGGGTGCCCTGGATCGCCTGCATGATCGCCTCATCTGCTGATGTGGCAATACCCGAGACGCCATACCCAAGTTTCCTGAGCATAACAGCGAGCATCTCAACGATCATCGGATCATCTTCAACGATAAGAATCTGATTTGCCGCCATATCTCTACCTGACCATCTTCATCCTGGAAACATCTGCACTACGGATTCTCCATATTGGTACTCCATCCCGACTGAGCAACAGGAAATAGTACATACAACCCTGAAACAAGTACAGTACTATATGGATTCAAGCTTATATGAGTTTTCTCACCAGTTCTCTTTGAGAGCACCGCCTCCATCTTGCAGAATACCAGTAAAGAATCGTAAAAAAATATAACTCCATACTAATTTTTAATACATAACGAAGAGAGCATATAACGATACTATTATAACCATATGCGATCATAGTCCGATTCATCGGGCAGACGCCCGATCTGAGAGGTGTTATACATGTCTGAGCTCTACAAGAAGATCATCGCAGAAGCGATGGCTGCCCAGCGGGCAGATGTTGAAACGATTAAAAAGAAGCGTGGGACGGCGTTCGCCCTTGACGATGCACAGCCATATGTGGACGCAGTCAAAAAGATGAAAGCCGCTTCCGGCCAGAGTGCTGCGGTGATTGACCTGCATAAGACCTCAGTCACTGCACACTTCACTGCACTGAAAGGCTTGACAAAGACCATCCGGCCTGAAGACGATCCCTTTGTCGAACACTACCAGACCCCGGTCGTCCTTGAGATCCTCTGTGATGAAGATCCGAAGTTCAAAAAGAGCCTTGATACTTTCGTCACCCAGATTGGAAAATCTGATGCGCTGATCGGACGGGAATCTGCCCGAAGATATGCCGGGTTCTATGGACCAACCTGTGTTGTCGATTTCGCCATGATCCCGGGGAGCACAAGCAACGTCGTGAACCAGATCCTGAAGAAGACAAATATTCCAGTAGATCACAAGCAGACAATACTTGCCTCAAAATCCTGGGGAATGAACACATCCTATGGTATCGGCGAGGTCTTCGCAACACGGGTTGAAGAAGGAGATACACTTGCTGATGCATCGAAGAAGGAGGTTCAGCAGGTTCAGAAGATCTATAAGACCCCGGTTGCCGCCCAGGCAGAACTGATGGACGGGGCAGGGCACTCATCCTTTGATGTCAGAAAGTACATGGACGAGTACCGCCGCCTCATAACACCTGCTGTGAAGAAAGCTGTGGATGACGGGGTGCATTATGGAAATATTGTCACCATCCCGGCATACTGTGTCGGCGATATCGCCCACCACATTGCTCAGTCCACCTTCAACATGTGCAAGGACGATGTAGTCATGGCAACAATCGAGGCGGTGACCGGTGTTATGGAGAAGACGCTCGACGCTGCTGTTCCAAAGCTGAAGAGTGAGTACGATATTCTCTCTGTCGTCACCGGTGCATCCGCCTGTGCCACCGAGTATATCCTGGAACTTGACGGATTCAATGCCCCGATGATCGTGGATCTCCTCACCAAGCGGTTCCATAACTTCGTTCAGCTGAAACCGACCCGGGGAGCAGCTGCCGAGCTGCACAACTGCGACTTCATGGATATGATCTACCGGGGATGGAAGATCCTTGA
Organism: Methanocorpusculaceae archaeon UBA456; assembly: GCA_002496395.1. Classification (GTDB taxonomy): domain Archaea; phylum Halobacteriota; class Methanomicrobia; order Methanomicrobiales; family Methanocorpusculaceae; genus Methanocalculus. Next base: position 79,717 of record DAJQ01000028.1, on the reverse strand, counting down.
CCGGGCACGGAGGGCAAAAGCGGGATCTGATGATCTCCTCAAACCGATTGTCGCCGGATGTGAGGTCGATCTCTCCCCGATTCACGAGAACGAGATCCTGATGAACCCGCAGTGGTATGCATACCCTGCCTGTGCCATAACAGTCAGGGCATCTGCACTGATGAGGCTCTCAGATTACCCGTGCCTCTTAACAAGTGAGCCGGTGACTGCAACGATGATGACAAACATCATTGCACTTCACAAGGAGATACCTGCTGCCCCGGTCAGGGCATGCAAAGACTGTGCAGTCGCATGCCTCGTCGACTTCAGGCATCAGTACTGTGAATACCGTGACGCGGTATAAACCGGAGGTGATGCATATGAAATGCTATATCTGCGCAGAAAAGGGAAAAGACAGCGATGCGGTCGCGATCTGTATCGTCTGCGGCATGGGAGTCTGTATGGAGCATGCAAAAAGGGAGGAGTTAGAGAATTGGGAGGGGGGATATCCCTTCCCGGCAAAGAAGCTGAAGCAGAACATTCCAAGGATCCTCTGCCCTCCCTGCTATGAGGCATTCCATACCTGATCGGAGGTGTATGTGATTGACAACATCACTTGCTAAACGGTGTGTGGCTGAGCTCATTGGAACCTTCCTCCTCGTCTTTTTCGGAGCGGGAGCGGCAACTGTTACCCTGATGCTCTCTGCTGGCGAAGAACCACTCACCGATTTCAATATCGGAATCGGGTACTTCGGAGGGCTTGCGGACTGGCTTGCCATCGGCCTTGCCTTCGGTATTGCCATTGCTGGTGCGATCTATGCACTCGGCAGGATCTCCGGGGCACATATCAACCCGGCCGTCACGATCGCCCTCTGGGCAACAAAGAGGTTCCCGACATCCGATGTCGGCCCCTATATCATCGCCCAGCTGATCGGAGCCGCACTCGCAAGCATCCTCTTCTTCGGGTGCACCGGCCCGGATGCAGTTCTTATCGGAGGACTCGGAGCAACCGCCCCATTCCATGGGATCTCCTACACTGAGGCGATCCTCGTTGAAGCGATAGGCACATTCCTTCTGATGCTCGTCATCATGGGGGTGGCAGTTGATAAACGGGCGCCGGAAGGGTTTGCAGGGCTTATCATCGGTCTTACCGTCGCCGGTATCATCACAACAACCGGCAACATCGCCGGGTCATCATTGAATCCGGCACGTACCTTCGGTCCGTACCTCGGAAATACCCTCCTTGGAGGGCAGAACTTCTGGGAATTCTTCCCGATTTATATCATAGGGCCAATTGCAGGGGCACTCATCGCAGTATTCCTCTATGACTGGCTCACCTCTGAATAATCTTTTTTATCTGCCGGGCCAACCAGAAGAGCATCATGCCACGAGTCGTACTCATAAACGCAAGCCCCCGGGCAGGGGGAAATACCGAATGTGCACTTGAAGAATGCAAAAAGGCACTCCATGCAGAAGGGGTCGGGACAGAGGATATCACCCTCAGGGGAAAACAGATTGCATCCTGTATCGCCTGTTATTCCTGCAAAGAGACAGGAAAGTGCGCAATTGATGACGGCGTCAACGAGATGATCGACAGAATCAGATCAGCAGACGGCTTAATCGTCGGAACGCCGGTCTACTTCGGAACCGCCCGTGGGGAGCTGATGTCGGCACTCCAGAGGATCGGGATGGTCTCACGAGCAAACGACCAGTTCCTCTCGCGGATGGTCGGAGGACCAATTGCTGTTGCACGGAGAGGCGGTCATACCGCAACCATCCAGGAGCTCCTGATGTTCTACCTGATCAATGATATGATCGTCTGCGGATCCACCTACTGGAACATTGCCTTTGGAAAAGAGAAAGGCGAGGTACGGGATGATATCGAAGGGATGGATACCATCCATAGGTTCGGGGAGAATGTCGGGTTCTGTATTCATCAGCTGAAAAAATAAGATGGATCAGACCGCGTGGAAACAGGTGCACTTCACCACATCCACGTGCGCTGCCTTGCAACACCCGACTTCATTCACTTCTTTTACAATCGATGTCCCACAGTACCTCAGCTGGACACGTGCCGAGGTCCGCTCACGCTCCTCAAAGAAGCTGGCATGTGAATATTCGATCAGCCGTTTCATAGAGATAGCTATCATCTGCACCTCGAGAATGATGCCGGAATCCCCTGGAGAGAGATCTTCAGGGGCAACTGATGTGAGGAAGATCGGATCACCAGGCTGTACTTCTGCCAGGGTGATAATATTGTGGGCACTCTGGAGTTCGATGGTACGTGGTTTGCCAAGTTTGAGATCTGCTATCACCTGTGGAGATATGCCTGTTAATGCTGCTACCTTCATCGCAATCACCCGTACATCGGAAGGTTTTCCTTCTTCTGTTGCGGCACCTCCGATCCCTGTACTTCCTCAGCGAGCCGCTGCATCGTCATCTCGATCTCCTCTGCCTGTTCAAGCAATGGCCCGGTATCCAGATTTAAGGAGTAGAGGTCATTCAATACATTGATCGCAGAGACGGCCGCCCGCGGATCGGGATTATTCACCGTTTCTCCAAGAAGGCCGATACAGGGGATCTTCCGTAGTTTGCATTCGGTTAAAAGACTTGATGCGATCCCGGAGATACTGCCCATCGGGAGGATGATCGTATGATCCGATATCTTCGAAATGGCCTCCTCATCGCTTGCCACACCAAAAACCCTCTTTTCCGTCTCATTGGTCACAATACCCGCGATGGTGACGATCTCTTTCACATCATAGTCTTCTAACCAGTCGAGGATACCATTTGCCACTTCATAACAGATTGCAGGGTGAATGGGAATATCAGCAACAAGTGCGGCATATCCTTCCATCTCATAGATCCGAACCGCTGCATGAATAACCCCATTCTGCATCATTGACATCGGGGGGAAGAACCTGCTGGTTATATCACCGATATGAGTGAATTCCATCTGATCCACCAGGTACTGCAGGGCGATACTCCCGACAAGCCCTGATCCGGGGAACCCCATCATCACAACCGCTCCCTTCTCCATAAGACCGCTTGAGATGATCTTCAGATCACTTGTTTCATTGGACATTAAAATTACATAGACGCCCCACCTACATTAATACTATGCAGGAATATCCAGTCAAAAGAGGGCAGACAAAAGACCTTGTAGAACGGATGGCAAAGGGGTTTGTGGAGATCTTCGGTGTTGAACCAGAAGAAAAAGACGGGCATTACCTCATCTCCTATAAAGCAATAAAAAGGCTTGAGGTCTGGCCGGGAGAGAAGAATAAGACGGCGTTTGTTGATACGGAATCAGATATCACAGCAGCTGATGAGGATATTCTCGACACCAATAAGAGATTCCGGCAGTACCTCGATCTTCTCACCGGCTTTTCAACAAAAGAACGGGTGAAGCGGGCAAAACCAAAAGAAGAGTGAATTGTTTTACTCTATCACTATTGCAGGCTTGAAGGGGAGTGCCATCCCCGCTTTTCCGTGGTCACTCGACTCAGCATGCAGAATTTCCACCTTCACCGAGAACTCTTTTTCGATGAAAGACGCCGCCTGTGAGAAGATTGCATGCTCATCAGGCGCCAATGAAGAGATATCCTCAACAAGGGCCGGGGGGAGGCTGTGGATCAGCTTCATCACCTGTTGAACTGCATTTACCGCCTCTTTCCCACGCTTTCTCATCGATTCGTCCTTCATCAGCTCTTTTGTCACCGATCTCCGGTCTTCAGCTGCTGCAACCCGCCTGAAGACTTCGTTCTTCCATCCGGGTGCAATCAGCAGGGTAAGTTTTTCTGCTTTTACCGGAAGAATTTTCATAATTGACTCGATATCCTCGATGGTGCGGGAGATCAGCTCTTCTGCAAGCTCGATTTCAGGCTTGATCCGGCTCTGATCAGGAACCGGCCATGCTGCATAGGAGACAAGTCCCTGTTGCCCATTCTCACGCCAGAGCGATTCGCAGGTGAAGGGAATCACCGGTGCAAGGAGCCTGATCCAGGCATCTGCGACATCACGGAGCACTGCCCCTCCGCCTGATCCAGCGGGCAGGCGGCGGCGGTACCATTTCAGATCGGACTCGATCCCAAAGTACGCCTCCTGGAGAGCCTGCCTTGTCTGGAAGAGCTCAAGTGCCTCGGTCATCCGGGCGATCCGGCGCTGGAGGCGGGATGAGAGCCATGCATCGACATCATGAGTGCCGGTTGCATCCTTTGACTCGGTAACATAGGTGATGAACCGTTCGATCTGTTTTCGTATTGATGATACCAGCTCATTTCTCCAGTCAAAATCCTGCCAGGGCTCGGCTGATCCGACCAGAAACATACGAACCGTATCCGCGCCAAACTCCTCTGCGGCATCTTCCAGGAGGAAGACATTTCCTTTTGATGATGACATCTTCGCCCCATCCAGAAGCCCCATCCCGAAGACGACCATTCCTTTTGGCTGGAGTTCATCGGGGAAGATGGCACGGTGGTGAAAGAGCTGGAAGGTGAGGTGGTTTGAGATGAGATCTTTTGCAGAGAACCGGTAGTTGTAGGGGTACCAGTACAGGAACTCGGATCTCAGTTCGTCAAGTACCGCCCGGTCAATGCCTTCAGGCTCTCCTCTTCCAAGGAAGATATAGTCGAATACCTCGGGATTGAGGGATTCTGCAGGTATTTCGCTGATCCGGTGGGCGATCGTATAGTATGCCATATAGACGGTTGAGTCGGAGAGCGGTTCAAAGAGCCATTTCGGATCCCAGGGAACCCGTGTGCCAAGCCCGACACGGCGGGTGCATGCCCAGTCCTTCAGCCAGTCAACAGTACGATCAAACTCTGCCCGTACCTCAGGGGGAACAAGTGTGATCTTCTCTATCTGGTCATGCACCTGCTGTTTCCATTCTGGATCGCTATAGGCAAGGAACCACTGGTCATCAAGGATCCTGACATAGGCACGGCTTCCGCACCGGCAGATGACCGGTTGCTGGTCGAAGTCATAGAACCAGATCGAGCCAAAATCCGCCTCCATGATAACGCCAACGTCCTCACGTGCAACACGGACAGGTTTTCCTTCATGCTCCCCACATCGTGCAAGGAGTTTTCCGCGTGAGAACTCAGCAGAATAGACCTCCTGGGTCACCTCGTCCATCTTCGGATCGAACTGATCGACGATCCCATGCCGGATCNNATCACCGCCTCTTTCGCCGGAATCTCGCCATATCCATCAACCTGTATCAGCGATACCGGTTCAATATCCGTGTACTCCCCTTTCTTCTGGAGATCGGAGAGGGCGATATAGTCAAAGGGTGCATGTGCCGGAACGCTCATCACGATGCCGGATCCCATATCCGGATCCACAAATCCTGCCGGAAGAATCCGGACATCTCCACATAGGGGATGAGAGACAGATGAACCGATGAGATCCGCCCCGTCTACCTCGCCGACGATTGAAACGTCATGTTTCTGGAGGGCAAGCTTATCAGCTGCCTCCTGTGAGAGGAGCCAGACTGTGCCATCGACATCCGCTTTTACGTACCTGACATCCGGGTTGATCCAGAGATTGGTCACCCCGTAGATCGTCTCCGGGCGGAGTGTCGCACAGGGGATCAGGAAGCCGTCTGATTCGAAATTGACGAAGATGAATTTGACGATCTCCGCCTTATCTCCTTCAAGGAGGTCATGATCACCGACCGGATTATCGCACTGCGGACAGTATTTGACGGGATGTTCCCCTCTGACAACCCTGCCCTGACCATTTAAGTGATGGTACTGCCATTCGATGAATTTTGAGTACTGGGGGAGGATTGTGGTAAACCTCCGGCGCCAGTCGATCGAGAGACCGAGTCGCCGCATCACCCGCTCGTACTCATTTGAAAAATGATCGACGATCGCCAGGGGATCAGAGAACCGTTCGATGACATCCTGAGGCACTTTGTAGAGATCACGGTATAGTGAGAGCGTCTTTTCATCGCCTCGTGCAATCCGTTTTGAGATCCCAATCACAGGTGATCCCGTGACATGGAATGCCATTGGATAGAGAACCTGCCGTCCTCTCATCCTCCAGAACCTGGCAATAACATCCGGCACAATATAGGTTCTGCCATGACCGACATGCATCGCTCCGCTCGGATACGGATATGCGACATTGATATAGCATTTCTCCTTCACCGATGGATTGGAATGGAATGCATTCTTCCATTCTTCTTCAACATCCGACTCAGACAGCTTCAGTTCGCAATCACCCACGATAAAACACCCCTCATCTGAATACTACTCCACCGGACGAACCGTTATCTTTTCACCCTCAGCATCCCGCCTGAGCATCTCCTGGGCAATAGTGTTGTTTCTGGCAAGAAGAATCTCCCCGCTCTCCTCGACAGTCCCGGTAAAGAGGTATTCTTTACCGGAGAAGACGTCAACGATCTTGCTTGCATGTTCTGGGCAGGCAAGGATCAGGTATTTTTTATCTGTTCTGATCATCACCCCGCCTGTAGGTTGAGACGGAATAGTTGGCTCTTCGATGGTTTTAGTCGGGTGGGTTGAATCCAGCTCGGTCCGCGAGCGGATATCAATGCCGACACCAACCTTATTCACAATAGAAGCGATATTCTTACCGCCTTTCCCAATTGAAGCCGGGATATCACGATCTTCAATATAGACAGATGCTTTTGTGTCAGAGATCATTCTGACATCAACCGGACCTTCGGTGAACCTGCCAATCTCTTTTTGGATCTCCTTTTCAATCTCCTGCCACATATTCTGGGCATCAGGGGTAGGAGCATCTTCCGGAACCTCTGGTGAGATGGGATTATGAGGACTCTGTGGTGCCGTTACCGGCTGGTTAATCGGATACACTATCGTCTCACCGCCATACCGGAATATCTCAACTACCACAAGACCAGTCTCACTATCTGCCACCTTGACAACCGGAGATGGAATACAATCCATTCCCTGTCTGGATAGTGCAGATGGGCGATCGATGGTGAGAGTGAGTGAATAGACCTGCTCAATCTCACCTTCGGAGACGAAGATTATCGAGGGGATCACCTGGGGAAGAATACAGACGTCAATACGTGAGAGGAGACGCTGGAGTGCATCCTGTACTTTGTGTGCATGAAGAACCCCAATCATGCCGATTCCGGAGAGATGGAGATCCGCGTAGATTTGGAAATCTTCAGGCTTTCGTATCTCATCAAAGACAACGAAATCGGGCCTGACGAGACTGAGAAGTTCTGCTGTCTGGGCCATATTTCCATCAAGCGCGGTATATTGGGTGATATGATCCGGCACCTGAAGATCACGTGGGGTCTCCATCGTCTTCACAACAAAGTTACAATCTGCAAGGAAGATAGCGATGGATTGGGCAAGTGTCGATTTGCCTGATCCTGGAGGGCCGACGATAAGTGTTCCGGCCCGCTCGCTGATGATCGACTGCTTGATCTCATCAGACTTGCTGTAATCCTCAAGAGACACATCCGCAATCGGACGGATAACGGTGATCTCCATCCCATCTGAGAACGGGCGGCGGGTGATTGCGATCCGAAGCGATCCAATCTGTACAACCGTTACCCCTTTCTTCTCGATCTCAATAAACCCATCCGGGTGGCGTTTGGCACGTTCAAGGATCTCCTGTGCAAGCTTCCGGAGTTCATACTCGGTCATCGGGGAGTCGCGAATCTGCTCGATCCTCATCTCCTTCAGGCGACCTTTCTTGGCATACGGAGCCACCCGCTCCTTGAGATAGACCGCAACAGTATTTTCATCAAAGAAATGATCGATACCAAGCGGCGTGAAGTTCTCCTGTTGTGCCTTCATGAAGATGACCGGGATTCCCTTTGCCCGTGCAACCTCGGCCTGAACGATATCGGAGGTCATAAAGGAGGCATCATATTCGATTGCGGCATTCCGGATCATCGAATCGATCTCACCGCCGCTTGCCAGCTTCACCTGTTCAAGCCGGGGCCGTTCACCTACGAATTTGAGCTCGATCAACCCTTCATCCCGCATGCGGCAGAGTTCCTGGATCTCTGTCAGTCCGGAGAACCCGATCTCCCGGCCATGGTTTGCCTGTGCCTCAAGTTCCGCGAAAACAGCTTCAGGGATGATTATTGTTGCACCTTTGCATTCGCCGTTCTGTATCATTGAGGTAATGCGCCCATCAATGACAACGCTCGTATCTGGTACCAGTTTCATAAAAATTCTACCATTTTGATCTCTTCGGTATGGTTATCGGAGTGAGAATATGCTGATTATTCTCATGAACGACAATAATCAGCCTTTTTGTATTATATCGCCCCAATAGATGCCATTATTCATATACGTTCCGATATGGAAGATCCCGGATCACCGCTCTTATCGTATACGTCTGACACGGGATCCACGTCAGACTCTGCGATTCTATTTTCTTCGTACATCATAACGTAAGAGATACTAGGATATAAATATCGTGCGCCCTCTGCCAGACAGGAAAAGAAGCGGATACTCGCCTGAAGAGAGAGAGAGATAGAAACCCCACAATCCTATCGTTCAATCGCATCCGTGCAGGTGACCCACCCGGAAAACAGACCATCCCGAAAAACCGGGGGTTGCCGGATGCAGGTATTATTTGTATATCGTCTCCGGGTCAACCATACGATCGAAGAGAACATCTCCATCAAGTGTCCTGAAGAAGCAGGATCGGTACCCGAGGTGGCAGGCAGCACCGGATTGTGAGACGAGATAGAGGAGCGTGTCTGCATCACAATCTGTCCGAATCTCAAGTACATGCTGGAGATGGCCGCTCTCCTCACCCTTCTTCCAGATCTTCTTCCTGCTTCTGCTGTAATAATGGGCATAACCGGTCTTTTGTGTGAGGGAGACGGCTTCTTCATCTGCCCAGGCAACCATCAGCACCTCGCGTGTCTCCGCATCCTGTACAACAACCGGAATGAGCCCGTTCTGATAGTGTAGTTCAATCATACCAGTCAGACCCCCATAAGCGCCATCATCAGGGTAAAGAGTATATCACCAATGAGGCATGAAACGATCAGCCCGGCAGTTATCGGAATGAAGAACGGAACACCATACGATATCCAGACAGAACCTGCCTTTCCATAGAGGGTAAGCTCTTTCTGAAACTCATCCGGGTGCTCCCGGAGGTCACGCGTATACACACGGTCATCCCGTGTCATCCTGCTGATCGCCTCGGCAAATGGGATAAACCGACGCTGCAAACCATCCGTTGTATCTTCAAAATCCTCGATTACAAAGCCAAAGACCGATCGAATATTCTCAGATTGAACCGGAAAACCAATGAACCTGTACAGAAGCGGGGCCCTGTTCCCTTTCACCAGATTATAGAGAAAGAGAAAAACCGGAATAAAGAGGTTCAGGATAAGAGCATTTGCGAGGACACTGAAGGCAAAGATTGGAACTGGCGGATACCCAAGGAGCGGTTCAAATGGAAAGAGAGGTATCAGGAGGGCGATAAAAATAAGACCCCAGGCATCTGCACCACCGAAGAGGCCAAAATATGCAATCGCGTACATCACACCGGAGAAGACAAGCGTTGTCAGGGCAATAATCAAAAACCAATGGAGATCTCCAAGGAAGAGGAGATAATAGACATACCCTGTGAACGGAAGGGAGAGAAGGACCATCGGATACCAGGTTCGAAATGGTACCCGGCGGTCGCGGATATCCAGAAGAGATCCATAGAGAAAGGTCAATGCCACCAGAAGAAAGGGGATGGCCAGGTACGATATCATGAAAGAACTATTCTGGCTGATAGATTATATATGGCATGGCATAGATTCTCTGGTACTCTGTGTATGATCCCGTCCGATTCATGAGAGATGGTCAAAATGGAGAGACATATGAGTGCAGGAAAACAAAAGATGCCCGATACAGATGAATCAAAAAAGAGATCAGGAACACTGGCAGACTGCATTTTGAAAGCTGTACAAGGGAAATTTTCCGGCACACTCTCCTGCATCGGAGTTGACGGGGTGCGGGCACACGTCATCTTCGTCTCCGGGGATCCCGCAGGTGCTGAATATGCTGATGACGCAGGAACGATCTATGGAGATATTGCGGTGCTCAGGCTTCCGACAAAATACATCTACACCGCATCGCCTCTATCTGTCGCAGAGGCTGAAGACCTCGCCAGTTGTGCGCGTATCTATCACCCTGAACGGTTATATGCACATGCAGCAGTGAAGAGCAGGAGTGAAGGCAGCATGCCAGCAGAAACCTCTGGAGTCGGCAGGCTTACGATCAGGGCAGCATATGACCAGAGAACGCCTATGCCCCTTAAGATCGAGCTCTGGAGCGATGGGCGCATATGCGGAACAGACACACTCGATCAGAATCAAAAGGCATCGTTTCGGCTCCTGAAGGGGGAGTACGAATGCCGGTTGCGAAAGGGAATCCGAGTGATTGGGAGAGCGACCTTCAGCTATCCTGGTGGCGATATGGAGATTACACTACCAATTGATGGAGCTGCATGATGAAGAGACGAATACGGGATCGGTTCTTCTCATTCATCCAACGGAACAAAAGACCGGAGGCGAAGGCAGGGCAGGAAGAGCTACAACACGATCAGGCTGTGCCCGGATGGCTACTACCCCAAACTCCGGAGAGCGGGGGGGGAGAGACTGGCAGAACACCAGGAGGAGACGACAGTCTGGATGAGAGCGCTGATCCCCTCAAAGAGATTGGGAAACAATGGGACCTGCGAACCAGGAGAGATCAGTATGGCGCAACAGCACTGTCCCATACAAGGGAACCTGAAGTTGATACAGACCACAGTACCATACAGGAAGAGACAACCGGAGAAGAACTGATCCCACACGAGGAGACGGATGAACAAAGCAGCTCTATCTTCTCTTTCCTGAAGAAGAGGCAGAAGCCGGAAGAGGGGGGCAAACAGCCCGGTGCTGATGATGATCTTGAGGACCTGGTTGAAGAACTGATCGCGGCAACTCACGAGGATGGGAAGATCCATCCCCTGACTGAGGAGGAGACCTCCCCGATCCCCGAAGAGAAAACACCACCTCTGTGGCCTCGTCCAGATGATGATCCGGGAGAGGGGGGTGGTACAGACGATCAGGGAACCGGAGAGCTCCACCATAAACCACCTCATCCGATCCCGCTCCAGGAGGTGGTGATCGACAGGAAACAGCTCCTCAGTTCAGACACGATCGTACAAGAGAAGCCATCTGAGAAAGAGGAGCTTGTTTTGGAGGAGAAAGGATCGAAAAAACCCTCCATCCTCCAGAGACTCTCGCCAAAGAAACGTATCAGGGAGGAGTATCACCCGGATACCCACGGCCCATTACTTGATCTGACATATACACCCCCGCCCGGTGTCGAGGAGGTTGAACTTTACCCGGTACATCCCCCGTATGCATACATCAGAATCCTCTACGATGTCCTCTCCCATGAATACACCTACCAGGTGATAGAGCCCCTGCTGACAGAAGGGGAAGATGCATTATACAACGAGATTAAGAACCGGCTGTTTGAGACCCTGGATATCAGTACCCGCGGTCTCTCAAGGGAAGAGACACGGAAACTGCTCAGGCAGGCCAGCCGCAGGATCATAGAAGACTTTGATCTCAGCCTCAGCCCTGTCGAAGAGGAGAAGATCCATTACCGGATGGATTGTGAGTTTATCGGGGATGGACTGATCGATCCGATTATGCATGATCCGTTCATCGAGGATATCTCCTGTGACGGGCTGAAGTCGCCGATCTTCGTCTATCATACCAGGTATGAGTCGATTAAGACGACGCTCTGCTATACCAGTTCTGTTGATCTTGATTCATTTGTGACAAAACTTGCCCAGAGAGCAGGAAAATACATCTCGATTGCGGAGCCGATTCTGGATGCAACAATGTCGGATGGATCCCGTATCCAGATGACTCTTGGCACCGAGGTGACTGCGCATGGATCGACATTTACCATACGGAAGTTCCGTGATGAGCCGATCACCCCGACCGACCTCATCGAATGGAAGACCTTCTCCCCCCTTTCGATCGCATTTCTCTGGCTCGCCGTTGAGAGCGGCAAGTCATGCATCTTTGCAGGAGGAACAGCATCCGGGAAGACCACCTCGCTGAATGCAATCTCCCTCTTTATGCCGCCACTGGCAAAGATCATCACCCTCGAAGACACCCGTGAGCTGAAGCTCCCCCATGCCAACTGGATCCCAAGTGTCACCCGCGACTCCTTTGATACCGGGGGGCGTGGCGAGATCGATCTCTATGAACTTCTGAGAGCCGCTCTCAGGCAGCGTCCCGAATACCTTCTCGTCGGTGAGGTACGTGGACGAGAGGCACTGACACTCTTCCAGGCGATGAGTACCGGCCATATCACGTACTCCACCACCCATGCGGATTCGGTGTCGAGTGTGGTGCACCGGCTTGAGAACCCGCCGATGAATGTACCCCGAAATATGCTATCGGCACTCGATCTCGTCTCGATCCAGGTGCAGGCACGGGTTGGGGGGCAGAGGATCCGAAGAAACAAGCAGATTATTGAGATCCTCGATATCGATCCACGGACAAACGAACTGATCACCAATGAGGTCTTCAGGTGGAAACCCTCAACAGATGAGATCTCCTATTCCGGAAAATCCTATATCCTGGAGGATATCATGGAGGAGCGTGGATGGGATGACGAGAGAATCCAGGAGGAGCTGAAACGGAGACAGGAGGTTCTTGAATGGATGAGAATTCGGAAAATACGGCATTATAAGGATGTTTCTGCCATTTTAATGGAGTACTTCAGAAACCCCGATGATGTGATCGCCCGCGTGAGAGGGGAACTCTATGAACAGGTTTGAACTCTTCTGCTTCAACCTCCTCGGAGAAAGGATGCGAAAGAAGAAAGAGAGGTACATCGAACTGCAGGGAAGTCTCATCTCCGCCCGCCACAAGGTGCCATTTGAGGCCTATCTTGCAACAGCTACTATAACCTCGGCAATTGCCGGAGTTCTGGCCGCCGCAGTTGCCGGAGTCACGAGCTATATTTTTAAGATTCCGCACATGATCACCTACAGCGGATCGCTCCCCATTGTCGTCTATGAGTACGCGGATCTGCTCCTGATCGCCGGGACCATTGCAATCACGCTCCTAACCCTGATGGTCGTATCCGGATCGACGTACTTTCTCTTCCTGATGTACCCCCCCATAATGGCAGGTGAGAGGAAGAGGAAGATAGACGCCAGCCTTCCGCATGCGATAAATTATATTACCGCCATGTCCACTGCCGGTATCACCCCCGCTGAGATCTTCCGCCTTCTTGGCGAATCACCTGTCTATGGCGAGAGTGCCGCTGAAGCCAGATATATTGCCCGTGAGATCGATGTATTCGGGCGGGATCTGATCGACGCATTACGGGTCGTCTCAACAATCACCCCAAGTGACCGGCTAAAAGAGTTCCTGCAGGGAGCAATGGGGGCAATATCAAGCGGCAGCAACCTGACAGAGTACTTTAAACTGAAGGCAAACCAGTATGCTATTGAGAACCAGCAGCAACAGAAGGCGTTTCTTGACACACTGGGGCTGATATCCGAATCCTATGTCACTGCCCTCGTTGCAGGAACACTCTTTCTCGTCATTCTGCAATCGGTGATGTCGATGCTCTCCGGGGGAGGGGATCCGATCTTCCTCTATGTGATCATCTACCTGATCATGCCGTTTGGAAGCCTGATGTTCCTGGTGATGATCGATTCCATGACTCCTGAGGTCTGAGATGAGGTGGAAAAGGCAGGCACAGGAAGCAGACATTGATGCCGACAGAATCATCCACGATTCGATCGAGAGGCGCAGTAAAAAAGAGAGGGGATTTTCGGGTTTTATCCGGCATCCGGTTCGATCACTGATCAAAAATCCCATCCATTCACTCTATTTGACAATTCCCCTTTCGCTCGTCATTGCCTTCATCTGGTTCATCATTGTCTATCGGCAGTTCGGACTGACTTTTGTTCTTGGAACGACCATCATTGATGATATCCTGATCGTCACAACGCTCCTGATCATCACCCCACTTGCCCTCCTCGATTTCTTTGATGATCGTCGGCAGAGAAATCTGGAGGCGGCACTCCCGAACTTCTTCCGGGATCTCGCAGGGATGAATGAATCCGGGATGACGCTTCCCGGGGCCGTTGCCCTTGTCGCCCGCGCAGAATATGGTGCATTAACTCCCCATATCCGTCGCCTCGATCAGGAGATGTCATGGAACGTTCCATTTGTTCCGGCGATGCTCCGGTTTGGTGAGAGAATACAGACACCGCTTGCGACCCGGAGTGTGGATCTGATCGCAAAAGCGAGCAGGGCAGGAGGAGATATCTCAAATGTCCTCCGTGCAGCAGCAATCGACACGTACGAGTTCGTCACCCTGAAGACCGATCGGTTAAACAATATGTTCATTTATATTGTGATCATCATCATCTCCTTCTTCGTCTACATGTTCGTCATCGGCATTCTGACCAGCACCTTTCTTGGGACAATGGCAGAAGCAGGCAGGGCAGCAGAGGCATCCGGTGCTGGTTCAGGATTTATGTCATCGATCGATATCGAATTTTACAAGAGGATCTTCTCGCATGCAGTCATCCTGCAAGGATTCTTCTCGGGGCTTGTCGCAGGCAAGATGGGTGAGGGGAGAGCACTGGCAGGACTGAAATACTCAGCCATGATGGTCATTATCGGCTGGCTGGTCTTCCGGCTCGCCATCTAAAGTAAATAGAAAAAAACGGAGAATAGAGAGAAGAAGGAGGGAGGTACCTTAATTTATATTGTCAATTTTATACCCCTTCTGCGAGAGCAGGTCTTTCACGCGGTCACGGTGATTCCCCTGCAACTCGATGGTATTTCCTTTAACGGTTCCTCCGCAAGCAAGTTTGCTCTTTAAGAACTTGGAGAGATCTTCAAGATCGATCTCATAGGGATCGAGACCGTCTACAACGGTCACTTCTTTCCCATACCGTCTCCGGTTGATCTTCACAAGAATTCTCTGCTGTTCCTTAGCGACCTCTTCGCAGATACACAGTTCTTTCGGAAGGCCACATTTTGGGCAGATGCCACTGTTCATTAACCAGTACTGGACGTTCATCTCTATTTATTGTATGCGCTGGAAAGAGGGAGAATGTGCGAGATCGAAGAAGATCATAATGTCCCTTTTTATCTCCACGGAGAGAGTACGTATGAACCATGTCGCTTCTGGTGCTTGGAACCGCCTCCCATGTCGGAAAAAGTGTCACTGTTGCCGGGTTATGCCGTGCGCTCTTCAATCGCGGATATACAGTCGCACCGTTTAAGGCGCAGAATATGAGCCTCAACTCCTATGTCACAGCAGATGGCAGCGAAATAGGTATTGCCCAGGCGATGCAGGCAATTGCAGCATACCGTGATCCGGTCGCTGAAATGAACCCGATCCTCTTAAAACCAAAAGCCGACAGCATCTCACAGGTGATCGTCCTTGGAAAACCTTATCGTGACCTCCCGATACGTGACTATTACAAGGAGACTGACGCGCTTCTTGAGGTGGCAGTCTCTGCATACCAGGATCTTATGGCAGAGACCGGATGTGTCATCTGTGAAGGGGCGGGCGGTGCAGCTGAGCTGAACCTCTATGATCGTGATATTGCCAACATACGGCTTGCAGAAAGGCTTAGGATACCAATCATCCTTGTAGCAGATATCGAACGGGGAGGAGTCTTTGCCCAGCTCTATGGGACGATCAGTCTGCTTCCCCCAAACGTTCGTTCCCTCGTTGCCGGGGTGATCGTCAATAAATTCAGGGGGGATCCCGAGATCTTTGCATCAGGAATCGATCTTATTCAGGAGATCTGTTCAGTACCCGTTCTGGGTGTTGTTCCCTATACCGACCTTGATCTCCCAAGTGAGGATTCGCTCTCGCTCTCAGATAAACGCGCATCGTCATCTCCGATCCGGATCGGAATCATCCACCTGCCACGGATAGCAAACTTCACTGATTTTGAAGCACTTGAACGATCCACGTCTGTCACCTATGTCCGCCCGGGTGATCCGCTCGATACCTATGACTGCATCATCATACCGGGGACAAAAAATACCGTCGAGGATCTCCTCCATCTCAGGAGAACCGGGACAGACGATGCGATACGAAAAGCACAGGAACGGGGAATCCCGGTGATTGGCATCTGTGGGGGGTACCAGATGCTCGGGGAGAAGATCCATGACAAGGGCATCGAATCCAGTGATGAGGCAATCTATGATGGACTGAATCTTCTGCCGGTGGAGACATCATTCTCGGCATACCAGAAGACGACGATCCGGGTGACACGGCAGGCCAGACCGGTCGGGCCGATCCTCAGCGCAATGGGAGAGGTGAACGGATATGAGATCCATATGGGCGAGACGATCAGCACCAGGGGAACCGAAGCATTCGATGGCGAAGGTTCAGCATCAGACGACGGATTGGTCTTTGGAACCTATCTCCACGGTCTCTTCCAGAATGCATCTGCTGTTGCCGCCCTGCTCCAGTACCTCTACGGGAAGAAGGGGCTGATTTATACCGAAGAGGAGAGAACTGATCCCTATGACCATCTTGCCCGTCATCTGGAGGATCATCTCGATATGAATCGGATTGTTGAGCTTGCGGCCCCGGTTGTTCCCGGGCAAAAAAGAGAGAATTGACAGGCAGATTGAGGAGGTTATCATATGAGTATGCGGATCTCATTTACCCTTGAGAACGATCTGGCACACCAGATTGAACAGTTCGCAACCGAAAAGAGGATCGAGAGGAATGAGGCTATTCTGAGGCTTATTGAGGCGGGTGTTGAGAAATATACTGAAGACGGTGCATTTGTTCCGGTGCCACGCGAGAGGAGCTTTGAGGAGGTGAAGGCGATCAAACGCTCACTGGAGAGCCTGACAGATGCTGTTGTGGATCTCAAAAAGGAGATCCGGGTTGTCCATCATATCCTCGATCTGAAATGGCAGAGGGATCTGCCGCCAGCTCCGGAATCGGGCAGGCGATGGTGGGAGTTCTGGAAGGGGCTCTGATCTGAGATCAGCTGATGATCGACATGATACTCCGATACCCTTCGCCAGCCAGATCATCGCACCATACCCGTGTGACCGCTTTCAGATCCACCTCATCGCATGCACCGCTCCGTGAGCAGTATGCCCGTGCAGGTGAGGGCATTCGTATGCCATTCACCTCGAAATAGCGCGAATGGGCACAGAAGCGACACCTGTCAAGGGTCACCGACTTCTCCGGGAGGCAGGGTACTTTCCCCCCCTTCACCTCCAGTATCCGCATCCCTTCTTCATTCATAGAAGAACACCTCATATCCTGATGCTGTCAAAGTCTTTCTGACCTCCTCCTTCCAATCCGGATCAGCCGCACCACCATACCGCTCCTTCAGGCGCATCCATTTCTCCCTGAGGTCAGGATCATCGGTTTTCAGATCGCGCCTCCCCTTCATCTCGCCGCAGAGGGCGTCCTGACGGATCACCTTCCCCGTACAGCAGAGATAGTCCCGGCAGAAACGAGGGCGTGACTGATAAATGGTGCAGATGACCTTCTCTTCAGATTCTCTCCTGAGGAACGGGCAGGCATGAGGATGCTCATTCTGATATGAAGTATCAGAGAAGAGATCTGATCTGCCCGGATCGAGAACCGCCATGAAGGATTCTTTTGTGAGGGAGAGGGTGACCCCGTATGCGCCCCCGATCTTCTGGTTAATCGTAATATACCTTCCAAAACCATTGCAACATCTGCCGCAGAGGGTGCAGGTGAACTCAGAACCCATACTGTTTCTCTCATGCTGAAGAGTGATAAGGGTATCCGGAGAGCAGATCAATGTCATTTAATTGATAGGGGTTATATCTCCTTACCATGAAAGTCTGCATCATGTGCGGGGGTGAAGGGACACGCCTCCGTCCGCTGACGTTTGAGCGGCCAAAGCCCTGTATACCAATAGGAGGAATCCCCTCCATCCAGCACCTTGTGGTGCACCTCGCCAATCTCGGATTCACCGACATAGTCATCACGCTTGGATATCTTGGCGATCGGATTAAAGAGGTGCTCGGCGATGGTTCACTCTTCTCAGCAGAGATCACCTATGTCGAGGAGAAGACAAAACTGGGAACGGCCGGATCGGTAAAAAATGCGCAGGAGTATCTTGATGGCATGCCATTTCTGGTCGTCGGGGGGGATCATGTCACCGATATCAATCTCCTCGAATTTTACCGGGAACATAAGAAGATGAATGCAATCGCATCGATTGGTCTGATCAGCATTGATGACCCCTGCGAGTATGGGATCGCCGAACTCGATGCAACCTTCACCATCCAGCGGTTCAAGGAGAAACCAGGGCCCGGAGAGGTCTTCTCAAACCTTGCCAGTACCGGAATGTACGTCTGTAATCCAGAGATTTTCGAGTATATTCCAGAAAAAACCAAATATGATTTTGCCCGCAATCTCTTCCCCGACCTGATGAAGAGAGGATATCAATTGAAAGGATGGCTTGCCAGAGGGAACTGGACGGATGTCGGATCTCCCTCGATGCTCCGGCAGGCCGAGAGATGGAAGCTGAATGATGTTGGGATCACGACGATACAGGGCAACCTGAATATTGAGGATGCCCAGATAACCGGCCCTGTCAGGTTTGGGGATTCGATCACCCTCGGGCCGCGATCCCGCGTCATCGGGCCGGTATCCATCGGAAAAGGAGTGTCAATTGGGGAAGACGTGATCATCGGCCCCTACACATCGATTGGGGATCATTGCAGTATCAGGAACAGGGCAAAGATCTTCTCCTCCTCACTCTATTCAGGGGTGTCAGTCGGGGCTGGCTCCACTGTCAGCGGGAGTATCATCGATAATGAAGTACGCATTGGCGAAAACTGCTCGATCGAACATGACACGGTGATTGGGCCACGGGCGAGACTTGGAGATACCATCGTCATCCATTCGCGTACCCGGCTCTGGCCGGAGGTTGTCATACCCGATGGTGACATCGTGAAAGAGTATGTCCTCAATGATGCATTTGATACGACATGGGATGGATCATAACGTCTGAGTCTATTTTTGGCACCATTACCCCACCCTTTTTCGATTGAGAGAAGAAGAAACCAAAAGGTGTGATGGTGGGTGGTTCAGTCGTGCGGAACCAGACGATGCGTGATAGCAACCAGTGGATGGCGTGCATAATCCATCACCCTGACATCATCGAGTGAGTACAGTTTCATGCTCTCTGCGGTCCGTTCAAGTCCAAGTTCGATATCGTCATCAATCACGATGATATAGGCATCAAGGATCTTTATGCCAAGCCGTTTTGCTGCAATGGCCCGGTGGTGGCCATCGACCAGGATCCATTTCCCACTCCTTTTCACGACGATAACCGGCTCTGCGAGCCCTTTTTTGATCTCATATATCCGCCCTTCGAGCTCATCCTGAAAGATCTTTCCCTGTGTCGGCCGGAGCCGGTCAACCGGAACATTGCCCCGCTCAAGGATCGGTTCGATCCCATAGAGCTTCTTCAACGTCGACATGAAGTTGTAGACTTTTCCGGGAGATACATGCTCGATCTGGGATCTGATCACATCCGCATTTGAGATGATCCCGACCAGCTCATTCTGCTCATTGACGACCGGCAGCTTCTGAATACCTGAGCGGAAGATGACACGGGCAGCATCAGTTATCGGCATATCGGGATCGGCAACGATTAAGTGTCGGGACATGATCTGTTCAATCCGGGTAGATGGGTGTAACCCGATGATATCGCGTGCCGAAATATAGCCGACGACCTTATTTCCGCGAAGAACCGGAAAACCATCGTGCTGGGTCGAACGGATATGATCAATAACATCCTTGATCATGCCGTCTGCTTTCACGGAGACGACATCGTAGGTCATGTAGTCATGAACCTTTTTCTTGTCTATTGGCTCATTCTTCTGCACAAAACACCCACAAAAACATCTTTACTTGAATATTCTCATATTCTGGTCATTATAGGATGATGAATAAATCTGATACATATATGTCTGATCTGAGAACTATATGAGATCACGCATTCCCGTCAATTATGGGGAGGTGGGGAGAGTTTCCTCCCCACATCCCGATTCGGCGGGGTTTGGATCTGCTAAAGCGCTTGCTTCTGTATGCGGCTCTCTTTTTGAATTGCTCTTGAATGAGAGGTATGTCTGTGGGTTCTTCAATTCACCCATCTCGCAGACACTCTGCAGCTCTAGTCTTCAGGATGCTTATTCAATCTGAATTGAGCGTACCATAGGTATCTCGGTCTTCTTCAGGTGCACCTCAAGGACGCCGTTTTTGAAGGAGGCCTGTGCACCATCTTCGGTGACATCGACCGGGAGGCGGACCAGGCGGCGCATCGATCCATACATCCTCTCCCGCATGTAATAATTCTCCTGCTCATCTTTCTTCTCGGAACTCTGCCGGGTTGCGATCTCAAGCGTCTGTGGGTCAATAAGCTGGATGCTGACATTCTCCTTCTCACATCCCGGGAGATCCGCAACGATCACAATCTCGTTATCATGGTCGCTGACATCGACCCTGAATTCGCCCCGGATGGCGGGCATGAAGCGATCGGTAATCCCGAGACCCGCCACCCCGCCTGCTTCGGGCAGGAGGTTCCGGCTTCCCGAGAAGAGATCCTGGAAGCGTGCCTCCATCTCAGCCATCATCTCATCGATCTCCTGTCCAATCGAACCAAATGGGTATCGTCGTCTTTCCCATACCATAGTCTATCCCTCCTGTGCCACACTGTGTGTGGCTAACCTTTAGTTAGGGATCAATACATAATATAGTTTTCTATTACTGCACAATACCTGCGGGAACCCGCTTCTCAGCCCTGGCAGGCATAGTGATCATCTCATCCAGTTTTATGATATACCCTATAATCGCCCCACGATAATCTCTTTTCCTCATTGCCTGTAGTCGAACGTGGCGTTTCCTCCCGCCAGCGATCCTGAGGGTCAGATCAGTGCAGGTTCCAATCAGATCTATCATACTTGTTTCTGTAATACAGCTCCAGAGAGAGATTTCATCATCCATCATCGAGACAACAGGTTCGCAATCCATAATATCGTTAATATGCCGGAAGAATACATCGCTGTGAGAACAGCCGGTAAGATATTCGGCAGAGGGGTTGCTGAAGAGCACCCTTCCATCATTATTCAGGAAAAGAATGCCGGTATCAAGTGATAAGAGGGTATCAAGTTTGCATCCCCGGATGCCAAACCGCTTCATGAAGAGGGCATGCGAATTCAGTGCTATCTCAATGGTTCCATATAATTCCTGATCGGAAAAGGGTTTAGCGAGGTAACCAAAAGGTTGTGCCGCCTTTGCCCGTTCAATTGAATCACCAACCGACTGCCCGGTGCAGAAGACAACAGGAACCGAGAAGAACTGGTGGATATACGTTGCAGCAACGATACCATCACAGATCCCCTCAAGGCCGATATCCATCATCACGAGATCGGGATTGGTCGCGATAACCTGTAGAATAGCTTCGTCCCCTGATCGTGCATGCCCGCATACCGAATAACCAAATGAACTGAGTGTGCCGGAAAGCACCTGTGAGACAACCGGATCATCTTCAACAACTAATATCTCTGTCGACTCCATCATTCACCCCATAATTTCATCAATCTCGTTCATCGAGAAGTATCCTATTTCATTAAAGTAACGCCGTGCTTCCGCAGATTGTGCGAATCGAATAAACGATCCAACCTCACTATCCGGGGTTCCGTCTGTCAGGTAGAGCAATTCCCGGGTAAGAGCAGGAATATACCTTAGATCATCATCCAGGGGATCACCTTTCAGTTCATTTAGTATTGCCAGACGTATTTCCGAGGAGTGCTCCGGGACAGCAACAGTACTACCCATATCATAAATCCGAAGAATTTTCACGCCGGGATCATGTTCGACATATCCAAAATCCACGAAACCAACAGCACCGGATTGTTCTTTGACTGCTTTTAAGACGCCTGCATTCCCCTCAGCAGCCATCTGAACGATCATACCTTTGGCATTTCGATCAGACGCTGAAAGCGAAGAGTCAACTGTCTTTGCTCCCGGAAAGAGCCAGCTTGCAAAGACCTCTTCTGTTCCCGAGTGATCGCTCCTTTGCACAACATAGCTGATATCACGAAGACTGGAAAACACAGAGAGATCATCATCCTCGTCATTATACAGCGCCTGAAGTTCTTCAAAGGTCATTGTATCATGAGGATAATCTCTGCTGGCGATCAGAACAACACCAGAGCCTCCAATCTTATGAATAACAAGGGATGGATACGTCAATCGCTCAGTATCCTTGATCGGGCGGGATGATGCACCAATAGAGACATCCCCAGATCCTGCCCGCTCAACCCCTGTTGTGGATCCACCACCCTCAACAGTGATCAGAACGCCGGGATTTGACCTTGAATAGATTGTTGCAAGAATTTCAGAGACAGGTTGCACGGTCGTTGATCCGGCAATTGTGATAACCTTCTGGTGGCTCGTGTATTCCACCGACGAGTCGGGTTGTCCTGTCCCTCCCAATCCAAATATTGCTCCGCCTAAGTAGATTGACAATACACCTACAACAAGAAAAAAAACACCAATGAGAACTTTTTGATTCCGCTCCATCATACGTACGCCTCACCTCCCGGGAAGAGGGTATCTCTCCTGCCCCGGTCAGTCAGTACCATACTCACGAACCGGCATAGGTTCTCTCAACTGAGATTCTGACAACAATAGAGATCTCTATTGAAATCAGGAAAACCAAAAAATCCGATGGCATCAATAATCTCAAACACAAGTTCTGATGCAGTACCAGGACAAGAAACAGGGTGATGTCAGATGAGAGTACTCTGTCTGAAGAGAAGAGGAACAGTCCCTTGATCACCCTTGATTTGAACAGATACAAAATAAAATGTAAACGAATGCTACCCGGTTCGCTGAGATTGAAAACACTCGGCGCAATTGCCATCTCCTGTCTCGTCATGACCTGCATCCTCTTCATCTGCTCCCAGATGATCGTCATGGAGGGTTTCTCCAAACTTGAAGAGAATGCAATGCACCAGAATATCGAGCGTGCAGAGAATGCAATAGCAGGTGAGATTAGAAAACTGGATGCGATAGCATATACCTGGGCGAGTGCTGAAGAGACAAATACCTTCTTAGAAACCCGTGATCATGTATATTTCCAATCGGCATTTCCCGATAAAAAATTTACCGGATCAAATATAAACATCATCCTCTTCGTCGATCATGAGAAAGAGATAATCAACCACAAATATATCAATCTGGATTATGGCCATGTAATGCCGACTCCCCGAAGTCTCATCTCCCAGTTGGCAGAGAAGGATATCACTGCTGAGAATGGAATGCTTGTGCTCGGATCAGGTCCGATGCTGATTGCAACACGTCCGATCATTCGAAGCGGACAGGAAGAACCATCTGGTACAATCATTGTCGGACGATATCTCGATGAGGCGGAGATGGGACTTCTCTCCCAGCAGACAGATCTCCGGTTATCAGTCTATGAAAGCCACCACCACAATAATCCGGATGATATCCGGCAGGTTCAGTCGTTTCTGATTTCGGATCAATCAGAGATTGTGAACCCAGTTGATGAGAATACCGTAGCAGGCTATACAATCCTGTCTGATCTGTACGGAAACCCGGCGTTAATCATGAAAGTTGAGATGCCCCGTGATATTTTTCAGAACGGCCAGTCTGCGATCCAGTTCTCACTCCTCGCACTTGTGATCCTTGGGATCATCAGTGGAGCCGTCACTATGGGCATAATGGAGAGGATGGTACTCGATCCCTTGGGCAGGCTTCAAACAGGGATTCGATTGATTCGTGAGGGGAGATCTGTCTCATCCCGGATCGATTTTACCGGGGATGATGAGATAGCCCAGGTAGCATCAGGAGTAAATAAGATGCTCGACTCGCTTGAGAGATCACAGATCCTTCTGAAGCAGAGTGAAGAACGTTTCCGCCATCTCTTCAATGATGCCCATGACATCTTCTTTACCACAGATACGAGCGGAAGGATCACAAGCACAAACAGGATGGCCGAAACCCTTACCGGATACACAAAAACAGAACTCATCGGAAGGGAGATGTCAGAATTCTTTCCTGACATCTCAGATCAGACATCAGATGAGGCTCAGCCAGTTCACACAAACACAATGAACAACCAGTCATTTGAAACAAGGATCACAACAAAAACCGGAAAGGAGCTGGTTCTGGACCTCCATATACAGCCAAGATATTCAGAGGGAAGGATAAGCGGCTTATTCGGGATTGCAAGAGATATTACAGAGAAAAGAGTTGCGGAAGAAGAACTCGCCAGGTACCAGAATCATCTTGAGGATCTTGTGAGGGAACGAACAACAGAACTCTCACTCATCAATGTAAATCTGACATCCGAGATAGAGAGACGGAGATCAGCTGAGCAGGCGGGTGCTGCTGAGAGAGAACGGCTTTCTGTCACATTATCTTCGATCACCGACGGGGTGATTGCAACCGATAACCAGTCACGAATCATTCTTATTAATAAACCCGCAGCAGATCTGATCGGCAGATCAAAGGACGATCTGATCGGGATGGATATCAGTCTTGTCTTCCCGATGCAGGGAGGAGATGGAGATACACTATATGCAGATGAACTGGCATCAGAGGCAATCGCAAAAAATGCTCCGATCATGATCTCACGGGATCTGTATCTGGAAAAGGCAGATTCCCTTATATTCCCGATTGAATTTTCAGCGGCTCCGATTCGGGATTGCAAGGGTGCTGCAATTGGAAGCGTATGTGTCATCCGGGACATAGGAGAGCGGAGACGTCACGAGGATGAGATGATTAGGATAGAGAAGCTGGAGTCGATTGGTCTTCTGGCCGGAGGGATAGCTCACGACTTTAACAATATCCTCACAGCGATTACCGGGAACCTGATGATAGCACGGATGGAGATAACAGATAATCCCGCAGCAATTGATCGGATCGAGCGTGCGGAAACGGCAGCACTGCGTGCACGCGATATGACCAGACAGCTTGTTACATTTGCAAAAGGCGGATCACCAGTGAAGGAGACTGCTGATATTCGCGATCTCATTAAAGAGACGAGCCTCTTTGTACTCCAGGGTACAGCCTCGCGAGCAGAGATTTTGATCGAACCTGACCTCTGGACAGCTGACGTCGACTGCGGCCAGATCGGCCAGGTGATCAGCAATCTCGTCATAAATGCCAATCAGGCTATGCCGGATGGCGGTATCATCACAGTGAATGCAAAGAATTGCACAATCGAAGATGATATGGGAACCTGTATTCCGGGAGACTATCTCTGTATCTCGGTACAGGATCAGGGGTGTGGGATCTCACAGAATAATCTCACCAGAATCTTTGACCCGTACTTCACTACAAAACAGAACGGGAACGGGCTTGGACTTGCATCATGCCTCTCCATTATCAAAAAACATGGCGGGACAATTGATGTCGTATCACAGCCCGGTATCGGCTCCACATTCTCGATTTACCTTCCGGCCTCGAAAAAAGCTCTTTCATGCCGGACATGTGAGTTGACAATCCCCTGTGGAAGAGATCAGTCAATTCTGATCATGGACGATGATGAGGCGATCCTTGATATCGCATCGGTGATACTGACGCAACAAGGATATAAAGTTACAACTGCAACAGACGGTGATAAGGCGATTTGCCTCTACAGAGAGGCGAAAAAGAATGGAGAATCATTCGACGTTGTCATAATGGATCTTACCATACCGGGGGGAATGGGCGGGAGAGAGGCGATGGCCATCCTGTATCGGGAAGACCCTTCTATTAAGGCCATAGTCTCCTCCGGATACTCGGATGATCCGGTTATGTCAGCATACCGGGAGCATGGTTTCTGTGCAGTCCTTCCAAAACCATACCGGGGACGCGACCTCCTCTCCCTTCTGGATACGATACAAAATCCCCTCCATGATGAGAATTCGGCACTCGCCGATCCTTTTGCACAGGGATCCTTTTTTACCTGATACACGTTGCTTTCTCCATCCACACACTTCACCATTTCTCATCCCACGCTTAAAAAGAATATAATGTTTTTACCTTTCAACTCCTATCAGATACAGAGCGTGGATAATAATGATGGAGATCACACGAGCAGAAACCGGGGGTGTCAGTTTCGCTGATGTTTTTGGAAGAATCGATTCAAAAACCGCACCTGAAGCAGAGAAGATCCTCAGAACCTTCGCAGAGGAACAGGAAGGGAACGTCATTGTGAACTGTTCCGGCCTTGAGTATATCAGCAGCGGGGGGCTTCGCATACTCCTTGTTATCGAGAAGGAACTGAAGGGATCTGGCCGCCATGTGATCCTCTGCGGCCTCAGAACAGATGTCGAGAAGATATTCCGGCTGACCGGGTTTACCTCAATTTTTACCATCGAGAAGACCGTAGATGATGCAATTGCGCATCTTCGGTGATATATGCAGACACAGGGGTGGAGCCCTTTCGCGGGGGATGAAGATCTCTCCTTCTTCCCGATGATCAGGAAGATCGATATCCTCTCATCAAACTCCTATCTCATCGGATCAGAAGACGATCTGATCCTCATTGATCCCGGCGCCATCACGGAGCAGGCAGATAGAATCCTCTCTGTCATCTCAGATCTCCCCCATAACCGGCAGTTAAGTGGCATATTCCTGACCCACACCCATATGGATCACTGCCATTCGCTCGTCAGCCACCCCGGACTCTCGTCGTTTGCAGACATTGCCTACTCACATGTATCCGGAGTACATGCCCTGAAAACAGAAGATTACGGGGTCACCCAGGCAACACTTCTTGGGAAGAGATTGTACCCGACACTCCTTGGCAACCCTCTCTTCTCCGAAAACCAGGAAGCCGGGAGATACGGCCTTCCTGAAGAGACAATAACACTCCCAGGCGGCCTTTTGATCACCGCCTATCATACGCCCGGACACAGCCCGGAAAGTATCTGTTACAGGATTGGGGAGAGCCTCTTCATCGGAGATACACTCTTTGCAGGTTCTCCCGGCATTGCCGGGCTCGTCGGTTATTCACGTGACGATCTGCTTCATTCCCTCAACGGGCTCAGACAGATGATTTCCTCCGAGGATATAACAGTCTGTTATTCGGGCCATGGAAATCCGATCCCGGCCGCAGATGCGATCAGGAGCATTGATCTCGTTCTCCGGCAGGTTGAGAAACTCAGCGGGATCGAGACCCAGACACCTGGGAGGATGAAGGAGACCGCACTCTTTGCAGAGGATCTGATGGCGGAGATCGACGAAAACCTCACGATCATCTCCGGCAGGATCACGTTTGTATCACATATGCTGGACGAGCTGGAGGAAGGGGACTCTGCCGGAGAGATCTCATCAGTTCTCGATGGAGCAGCTGTCGATGATCTCCTGGCCAGATACAACAGTTTTGCCGAGGAATACCGGCGAGGTGCCCATCAGCCGATCCTGCTTGCACTGAACGCCGCAAATATCGCAGGAAAACTTGAACGGCTCATCGATCGGGGAGGCCTTGGCATTGTGATCGAACCCTGGCTCATCGATCACCTTGACGAGCTGATCAACGATTATATGACCCTTTTCCGTGGATTTCGGCCTCTTGCAACCCTGAAAGACTGTAATCCCACAGCACTCTGCCGGAAAGTTATCGATTCATTTGATCCACGCCAGGCAGATCAGTTGCTTGAATCTGCCTCGGACGATGATTTTGCTGCCGCTCTTGCACTCCGGATGGGGCAGGTACAGGTCGTGAACGAGGGATCGGTCACTGTCTGCACCACTGATGAAAACCTCAGCGCCATCATGGATCCAATCAGGTTTGAACGTGCCGCCCTCACTCTGATCACCCGGTATGCTGCCTGTGGCGCTGATGAGATGACAATTACCATAGAGAAGAGAGATGAAGACGCCGTACAGATTACTCTTTCAACCGGAGACACTCCCCCTGATACCAGACAACTGAGATACCTCAGACAGGCCTTCGCACTCTCCGGAGGAACAGTTCTCCGGACAGATGAAGCAATGGCAGTCAGGTACCCCGCGGGACGAACGTTTATCTAGATCACAGGACGATCATAGCATGCTATGCAGATCCGGACTTCTATCCTGATTCTTGGAGGGCTTGTCTGCCTTGCCCTCTGTATTTCGCCTGCCACAGCAGAGCTGACCGGAACCCTACAGATCACCTCAGAGCCTGATGGTGCCGAGGTCTATATCACCAATGTCTTTCGCGGCTATACCCCACTCACCGTCACCGACCTTCGTGCAGGCATGACGAGATTCCAGCTGAAGAAAACAAATTTCCAGACATATAACGGGGTTGCGTATATCCTGCCGGATGAAACAATCAGACTAAATGCTGTGCTGGCACGCACAGGAACACAGTTCCGGGACTATGGTAGTATTGTCATCACCTCAGATCCAGGCACCAGTGTTTTCCAGAACCAGAACTTCGTCGGCACAACAGATGACGCGGGGTCCTACATCATCTCACGGGCAGATCTTGGTCTTCACCTGATCAATCTTCAAAAAGAGGGTTACCAGTCATATTCCGAGCTCGTTGCAGTTGATTCAGGAAAGACAAGCAGCGTTTCAGCCACCCTTGTCCCGGATGGAACCGCACCTGATCCGGTGCCTGCCCAGCCAACACAGGTTCCGGCCGCACCACTCCCGACAGCACCGGAGCAGAGTGCCGGATCACCATTCATTGTGATCTCCGGCATCCTGCTCGGACTCGCCTTCGTTCTGCTTACTCGCCGGACCTGATTTTGCCAGCTATCCAGTCGCCGACACTGCTCGTCGACTGGGAACCACCCATATCTTTTGTGACATGCCCTGCCACAATAGAGGACTCGATCCCTTTTAAGACAGCATTGGCCGCCTCTCTCTCGCCAAGCGAATCCAGGAGAAGAGAACCCGCCCAGATGGTCGCAAGGGGGTTTGCAATATTCATGCCCTTGTATTTGGGTGCAGAACCGTGGATCGGCTCAAACATCGAGATCCCATCAGGGTTGATGTTTCCACCGGGTGCAAGCCCAAGACCACCCTGGATCATTGCGCCGAGATCGGTGATGATATCCCCAAACATATTCGGGGTGACAACCACGTCAAACCATTCGGGATTCTTGACAAACCACATCGTCACCGCATCAACAAAAGTGAACTCGGTCTCAACATCCGGATATCCCTTTGAGACGTCGGTATAGACCTCACGCCAGAGCCCGTAGATATCCGAGAGGACATTTGCCTTATCAACTGACGAGCACTTCTTCCCCCGGTCCGCTGCCCGCTCAAATGCATATCGGATCACCCGCTCTGCACCTTCACGGCTGATTAAGCCGATCTGGTAGGCAATCTCCTCGGCATCGCTCTCGACATCGATCCCGAATTTGATGGAATATAGGTTTCTGATCACTTCAAGGCTCGTCTTCTCTGAACCCTTGAACCGGGATCCGATCCCGACATAGAAGTCCTCGGTATTCTCGCGGACCACAAGGAAGTTGATATCATCAGGCGTCTTGTTTGCAAGCGGTGTCTGGACACCGTGCAGGAGCTGGATCGGGCGGAGGTTGATAAACTGATCGAAATGGAACCGGAGTGCAAGGAGGATGCCTTTCTCGATGATCCCAGGCTTCACGCGGTCGTCGCCGATTGCACCGAAGTAGATCGAGTCACAGGCTTCAAGCCCTGCAATATCCTCTTCGGTGAGGAGTTCGCCGGTTCTGAGGTAACGCTCTGACCCGATATCAAAATCAACCCATTCGATATCAAAGTTGTATTTCTCGCCCGCTGCATCAAGGACGGCCCTGCCTGCATCAATGATCTCAGGACCAATCCCATCTCCTCCGATTGCCGCTATTCTGTGCATGTCTTTACCTCCGGGTGTGCCCGTGCATATTCTACAAGTCCGCCTGCCCTGATGATCTCAAGGAGGAAAGCGGGAACCGGATCGATCGGATACCGCTTCCCATCTGATTCTATGTAGCCTTCCGCAGTATCGACAGAGATGACTGCTCCGTCCTGAATCTCTTTTGCTGCTGACGACGTTACCGGCAGAAGGCCGGTGTTGATCGCATTTCTGTAAAAAATTCTGGCAAACGATTCTGCAATGATCACCCGAACCCCGGCACCGCGGATTGCAAGCGGGGCATGTTCGCGTGATGAACCGCAGCCAAAGTTCCTGCCTGCAACGATGATATCGCCTTCTTTTGCCATCTTTGAGAATTCATCGCGGGTTCCCTCAAATGCATGGGTTGCAAGCTCTTTCTCATCATAGATCGTTAAAAACCGACCCGGTATGATCGCATCGGTATCAATATCATTTCCAAACTTCCAGACACGCATCGACTACACCTCCCTCGGATCGGTGATCTCGCCGTACAATGCACTTGCAGCAGCAGTTGCCGGTGAACAGAGGTATACCTCTGCCTCGGCACTCCCCTGCCTCCCACGGAAGTTCCGGTTTGAGGTGGAGAGCGAGACTTCGCCCGGAGCAAGGAGCCCGAATGCCCCGCCCATACACGGTCCGCAACAGGGTGCTTCAACAAGTGCTCCGGCCTCAACAAACCGCTCGATTAAGCCGGCCCTGAGGGTCTTGAGGTACTCGTCACGGGATGCCGGGATGATGATCACCCTGAGCTTCTCAGAGAAGCTCTCGTTCCCCAGAACTTCTGCTGCCTCCTGCATATCCTCAAACCGCCCGTTTGTGCAGGAGCCGATGAAGACCTGATCTACTTTCCGCCCGGCAACCTCCTCAACAGGTGCGACATTATCGACATTATGGGGGATTGCCACCTGCGGGGAGAGATCAGAGACATCATATCCCCGTTTTTCAAGATAGGTGGCATCGGAATCAGGAGCGATATCAATGGGATCAAATGAGCCCCGATCCTTGAGATATTCCATCGTGACCGCATCAGGCGGAACAATCCCGGCTTTTCCGCCCATCTCGATCGCCATGTTGGCGCAGGTCATCCTTCCTGCCATATTCATGGAGGTGAATGCCGATCCCCCAAACTCAAGTGCCCGGTAGGTGGCGCCATCCGCACCTATATCACCGGCCATTCTGAGGATCAGATCCTTTGGGCCGACCCGTTTGCCGAATGTTCCGAAAGCATCCACCCGGATCGTCTCCGGCACCCGGAAGTAGAGGGCTCCATACTTCAGGGCAAAACCCATATCGGTTGAGCCGATTCCGGTGGCAAATGCCCCGACCGCCCCATACATACAGGTATGCGAATCACTGCCGACAACGATGTCGCCAGGGGCGACACGTCCCTTCTCCAGAGCAACCTGGTGGCAGACACCCTCACGGAGATCATAGTTTTTGATCCCCTGCTCTTCAGCAAACGCACGCATCATTACGTGGTTCTTTGCCGCCGGAATGGAGTCGGCAGGAATCTGGTGATCAAAGAGAAGAATAATCTTCTCTGGATCGAAGACACGCTCCCCCCCCATCTCCCAGAACTGGGTGATGGCAAGAGGGCCGGTGATATCATGGATCATCGCAGCGTCAATGCCTGCCATGACCACGTCACCCGCTCTAATCGTCCTGCCGCACTTCGATGAGAATATCTTCTCAGCAACAGTCATTCCGTTGGCCATAGCTATACATATGGATCTTTTTAATATAGGATAGTTTGTATGACCGGGTGAGATTGCGGTTTTTCCCTGGAAAAGAGAGATGTATCTGAAGGACTGAGAAGAGGTGAATCTTCGTTAGGAGCATTTTGTAAAGGTACATTCGAATGGATACGATCAACTGCCGGAGGCGATGCGCGGACATCAAAATATCCTTCTCATTATCGCATCTACTCAAGGAACCTGAAGAGAGGATGCAGATCAGAATAGCTGATCAGCTGTCCTTTTGATCGTTGCTGGGTTTGATCCCCCCCATAGACCACAAATGATTGTTCCGGCGTATTACCAGAGAGAGAATTCCAGTAGGTAATCTCCTTGAAATAATCGGCGCTTGCTGTTCTCCCAGATTTGATCTCAACCGGGATTGGAGTCTGCCCTGCATATTCGATGATACAGTCAATCTCATGCCCAAGCTTATCCCGCCAATAGTAGAGACTGGATTCCCTGCCCCGATTCAGCCTGAATTTTAATAATTCCGTAATGATCAACGTCTCAAAGAGACCGCCTTTCAGCGGATGGTACATGATATCATCCGCAGATTGTATCCCTGCCAGATGGGCTGCAAGTCCCGGATCAGTGAAATAGAGTTTTGGCATCTTTACAAGCCGTTTATTGAAGTTCTTATGGTGAGGTCGTACCAGGATGATGAGGAGCGATGTCTCAAGAAGGGAGAGCCATTCTTTTGCCGTGTTATGTGTGATACCACAGTCATCTGCGAGTGAAGAGTAGTTGATCACCTGCCCTGACCGATACGCACACATCTTCATAAATGTCTGGAATGTCGAGAGGTTCTGCACCTGCTTCAGGAGACGGAGATCACGTTCGATGTACGTCTGGATATATGACGAATAGAAGTCTCCCGGATGAATGTTGCTGCTGTAGGGGCGTGGAAATAATCCGTCAAAGAGGAGATTCTCATAGCGATCCGGTACAATGCCGGCTTTGGCAAGCTCCCGCATCGAGAGCGGGAGCAGTTTGATGATCCCAACCCTCCCTGCAAGGGACTGCGATATCTTTTCCATCATAAGGAAGTTCTGGGAGCCACTCAGGATGAACTGGCCCGGTCCTGCATTCCTGTCAAGGACGCCCTGAAGATAGGAGAAGAGCTCTGGTACCCGCTGGACCTCATCGAGAATTGCTCCGGATTCTTCATAGTGTGAGAGAAAGCCTCGTGGATCCTCCTCTGCAAATGAACGGGTATCGGGATCTTCCAGTAATACATAAGGTAAATCTGGAAATACCGTCCGTACGAGGGTCGTCTTACCAGAATGGCGCGGACCGATCACCGATACGGCTGGAAACCCACGGGCAAGTTCACGGACCTTCTCTTCTGCATCCCGCCTGATCATGGGGTTGATGAATCCAATAGGTGTGGACATATTGTAAATGACATTTACAATTTGTCCATATATACTCTTCTACGGATCATAGATACCATACCTCATCACTACAATTGAATAATGACGGCATGCAACAGTTGTTGTAATCCAAATGTAATCGGAGGAAAAGAGCGATATGACACGATCACGGCTGGAAATGGGCCCGGATGAGGCAGAAGAGGAGATCAGGAGGGTCGCCTCTGCACTCCGGACGTCTGGAACGAGATCACGCCTTGCCCGCCAGATTGCATACGAAATCCACCGCTACACCCCCTATGACCTGATGAAGATTGCAGGCGCACTCAGGCACGAGATCGAGAGACTGCCCCCGCCCTACCGGGAGGCATATGCAGCATCTGCTCATGAACAGGTATTTGGAACACACCACCGGATCCTCCTGATGGAACGGGAGGGGAGAATCGATACGCTTCCCGGAGAGATCCCTGATCCTGCCCTCTTCGCAACCTTCTGCCGGATGATGGAGGAGGCATGCCTCTCACCGGACCGATCCGGCGAGGCCCATATGACCCCGATGGGAAGGCTCCTCTACTATCTCCTCTCCTGTTTCCTCATCTTTGTCATGGGGGAATCCGCTCATCCAATCGGCACCCCGTTTCCGGGTGGGATGCGAGTGGAGCAAAAAGGTGGCGTCATCTGCTGCCCGGTGAGAGAGAAGGAGGATGATGTACCCTATGCCCTCTGCCGGTTCTGCCCGGCAGAACAATCCTAAACCCGGCAGAGATCCTTCATCCCGAGGAGGACAATAAGCTTCTCTCCTTCATGAGACTCTTCCGAGATAACAAACGTGATCATCCCGACATCAGCAAAGAGTTTCGAGACCTCGGAGATCCCGGTGAGAGAAGAGATCAGGAGGAGGAGTCTGCCATTTTTTGAGAGAAATGCAGGAGCATCCGCAAGAAACCGCTGTATCGTCTCCCTGCCATCCGCTCCGCCATCAAGTGCCAGTTCAAACCAGTCATCGATCCGATCTTCAGGTGCTGTCGGCAGGTACGGGGGATTGAAGAGGATCAGATCAAAGGTCCCGCGAATGCCCGCGAAGAGATCACACCGGATCACCGGCACTCCACGGCTATGGGCATATGAGGCAGCAATGGGATTCATATCAGTTGCAGTAACCCGTGCCCCGGCATTCATAAGTGCAGATGCGATCTCACCGCTCCCGGTTCCAATCTCAAGCACCCGATCTCCCGGAGATATGATCCTGAGGCCTGCATTCAGGAGGAGAAACGTATCTTCGGCAGGGGAGTAGACTTCGGGAGGTGGAAGAGACATCACTCCTCCTGATTACTCAACAGAGAGGGCATTGGCAAGCTCTGCAAACCGCTCAAGAGGGAGGTTCTCGGGCCTCCGGGAGAGTGTCTCTTCATCAAGGGATGCGATCAGAGAATCTATCCGCTCTCTCCCAAAGACACCAGCAGCACTCTTTAAGCAGTTCCTGATCTTCTTTCTCCTCTGGGAGAAGAGAGCGCGGACGAGATCAGCATACACCTTCCGGTCAGAAATTTCAACTACCGGGTCAACCGGTATGATCTTCACCACCATCGACCAGACCTCAGGTGGGGGCGAGAATGCTTCAGGAGGAAGTTCCAGGAGAGGTTTGACCTTCGCATAGGTCTGCACCATCACCGATAAACGGCTTGTATCAGGATTTCCTGCCGGAGTCATCATCTTGCGTGCAAACTCCCACTGGTACATAAGTACTGCCACCTCAAAACCGATCTCAAGCAGCCGGAATGTGATCGGGGATGATGCAGAGTAGGGAAGATTGGAGATAACAATGTCAAATGCGGGCAGAGTACACCGGGTGGCATCCCCATGGATGAGAATCAGATCTCCCCGTTCGATCTCAGCTGAGAAACGATCCCTGAGATGATCAACGAGTGTAGAATCGATCTCCACTGCAAGAACCGTTGCACCACGGTCAAGGAGTGCTTCTGTGAGCACCCCCTTTCCAGGGCCAATCTCAAGAACACGCCTTCCTGCAATGGGAACTGCATCTGCTATTCGCACAATGGCAGAACTGTCACTCAAAAAATGTTGATCGTGCCGTGCCCTCATCGTGATGTGAAGAGATGATATTTGACATCCTGATCCATCAGCTCTTCCAGAATCCGATCAGCAATCATCCGTTCCGGATGTGGAACTGCNNCTTGAAGAAGAACGCAAAGCGATGGACGAGGATATCCTCAAAGCTGGTAAAGGGACTTCGATGCCGGGCTTCCAGTATCTCGGTGAGGATCTTCTTCCCGACCCCGGGAAGGAGATGGAGCATATGCAGCTTCAGGCTGATTGGAACCGATTTGTTAAAGAACTCAACAAACCGATCCTCGTTCTGGTTGACAATCTTCTCAATTGCATAGGGCAGTTCCAGCTTTGCAGTCGCAGTCAGTTCATCGTACTTCAGCCTGCGTTTCACACGCTCGACCTTCGGCCGCTCACCATCCCCGATATAGAGCAGTTCATGAATCTGGATATCCGGGATCTTTGGAATGATCTCAAGAAGTTTGAACTGATTCACACCCACTGCCAGAACAATAGGCTCGCGCTTGAGAATTGGGCGCGGATCATCCGCATGCCCATGCTGAAGTACATCAATCGCTAGCGCTTGATTCTCTTTCTTCTCTGCTCTCATACTCACATCACCTATATTCGAGCTGAAATCAGATCGAGGATTGCATCCAGCTCTTCAGGAGTTAGGGTAAACCGTTCTTTTGCATAGATTGCACGGAGTTCGTCCCTGTTCCGGGGGATCAGATTCACGATCCGGTATGCAATCTCCGGTTTCATCTTCTCAAGCGCGAGCAGTTCATCAAGAAGTTCTCTCGATACTTCAGAGGAGAGCTTTGAGAGGTGGTTGACATGTTCAATGCTCTTCCTCAGCTCGTAAGACAGCTCCTTCCCGGCTTCGAGGCGGGCTGCCTCGATCCTGAGAAGATCCTCCCGGATCTCTGGAAGGGTGACCCTTTCTTCGCTAACAAATGCCTTTACTTTCATGTCAATCACCAGATATAGTCTATTTAATATTTCTGTGCTTTTAGATGTTGCGGTTTCGCAATGACGACCTTTACCGCATTTCCGTCCGGAACCTCAAGAACCCAGGCACGTCCCCGTGATCCGATGACCGTTGCCGTCTTTCCATGGAATCTCCGGTGTGGCATACCTTTCTGAATGCTTGGCTCCACAACAATGTGAACCTTCTGCCCCATCTCGAAGTCCTGAATAACCGAGGTGACCGGTGGGAGACCACGTGCTCTGAGTGCTTTCTTAAACTTATATCGAGTCTTTTTCCGTGGACCGTTATGTAGTGCCATGATTACTCCTCTCCATGCTCCGGCATACCCTCCACTGATATGACATCAAGTGTCCTGACCCGTGCAGGGTTGCCGAGGATCTCTGAGAAACTGGGCGTTGTTCTCCCATTATCCCCTGATATGAGTTCTTTGATGTAGAGTCCTGCCTCACCGACCACCTGGATCAGATATTGACCGTCCTCAACCCCAAGACACCCGATATCGACGACCGTACGTTTCCTGATGAGATCTGCTCTCCGATGGGATACACGCTGAGGGGTGCGTTGATGAATCACCGCTCCATTCAGGGTTTCCAGAGCTTTTTCGACCAGATCCAGGGAAGTATGGCCTTCAATATCGACCAGAATCCTGTATGTTTTATGAGCCTTGTGCGATTTAAGGGTTTCCACCTCACGTCTGCTACTCCAGCTGGAAAGGGCCACTTCGACCCTGCCAGCGGCGGACGTATTGATAGCAGACTCAAGTGCGGGAAGGTCCACCTTCCGCTGGCGGGGAACAAGCATCTCCATGATGAATGGGCGGCCGGTACCGATCATGAGTGCATCGATATCCTCGCGCCCTGCACCATGGAGGATGAAGCCGTCTGCCCCAAAAAGCCCACGTGCCGGCAGGCCAATCAGCTCCTCCACCGAATCGGGGTACTGTTTGCCGGTTCCGCCACAGGCATCACACCCGGCACCATGGCATGCGCGGCAGTCCCAGTGGGTCTGGGGGATCCCCCGTTCCAGTTTTTTATATCTCCCATAAAAGAAGACCGGGGCGATCTGCACCTCGACTGCTTCTTCAGCAATATTTAAGATCACCGTCACCTCGGGGTTCTTTGGATCACCCCGCTTCCCGGTGAGACTACCAACCGCCTTTCCCACCTCACGGTTCATCTCGGATTTCAGGGGTTCGGGATCAGTGAGAGAGAAATCACTCCAGAGCATCTCCTCTGACTCTGCCATCATCGGGGGAACGCGGGTTCCGATCACAAAGGTTTCATGATCGATATCGGTAATGGCCTCGGCGACACGCCCGGCCCAGAGATCGATCTCCCTGAAGAGATCAGAACAGACAAAACAGGTTCCCTCCTCATAGGGAGCAAAAATCTGGTTCGCATCCAGTGCATGGGCAACACGGAGGGCATGCCCACGTTCTGCATTGGAGAGTCCAAATGATCGTTTTGCAAAGAGCCTGCCGAGGCAGTGATCGCAGATCGGCCCGTATTCGAGGATTGCCCCGACAAGTGGAAGTAATTCGCTCATGCTGACCTCCGGTCAGCTTCATTTAGATAGATCGTGATGGTATGATCGGCATGGAGCACCTGCGGACCTACCGAGAGTCGCGGGAGATCAGCTGTCAGTACCTCTTCCTCTTCAGTGAAGTTCTGGTGGTCAGAGAGGAGAAGGTTGGCCGGCAGGGACGAAACCGCCCGGATATCATCGCCCGATTCATCAAGGACTGCGAAGGGATATTCAGACAACAGCCTTTCAAGCCCCCCGCGCCTGATGAAAACACCGGGAGATGATTCAATAAACTCCGATCCGCAGGTCTTTCCGAGTGCTTTTTTGATCAGGGCACCGGCACTTCGTTCATCTGGATTGAGCGATCGGACAGTCTCCCCCTTGAAGAGGATCGTTGTCTCGGGCCCGCCTTTCAGGATAAGGTAACACTCCACATCCCGCCTCAGATCATGTGAAAGAAAGAAACAGGAATTGACACAGCGGCAGAGGACATCCATTCTTCCTGCACTGCCGGGCATATCATTGAGGGAAAAACCGGGATCGGTGACAGCGCGATGGCCAAGGATAGCAAATCGTCTCATAACAGGCTCCATATGGTATCCCGGAGGAATCTCGTCTCATATCGGGACAATTACATATCTATATGGATGTACACCAGCTTAATAGAAACGGAATAAAGCAGAACGGCCTTATACCCATGACAGAGAGGAGAGATCCCATGAGTACCTACAAAAAGAGAGATGTTGTTCTGGCACCATTCTCCTTCTATCCGGGCGACACACCAAAAGTCAGGCCCGCCATTGTGCTTTCAGAAGAATCAGGAGACCTCCTTCTCGCACCCTGTTCACGGAGACTACCGGATTCTCTTTCTGCCATCACCATTGATCTCAATGATTTTGAGGAAGGAGGTCTTGAACTCTTTGAAGAGAGTGTTGTCCTTGTTGCACACCTGACAAAAATGCCGAAGAGAAAGGTTATTTCAAAGAAGGGAAGGCTTACAAAAGGAGCCTTTGAGAAAATTGTTCAGAGAGGATAAGAATCCCATTGAGAGCGATTATACCAGCTTATCCCCGCCACCAAACTGCTTCATCATTCGGTTCATTGAGAAACGGCCGCCACCTTTGAAACCTTTCAGGGCACGCTGCATCATCTTATAGTATTTTATCAGTTCACGGACATCATCAACCGAGGAACCCGATCCTATGGCGATCCGGTGTATTCGTGATGTGCCAAGCAGCGAGGGGTCATCCATCTCTGCATCCGTCATCGAATCCATCATGATCCGGTAGCGTTCCATCTTGACAGAGGTGACATCATAGACCTCGTTTGGAACATTCATTCCGCCAAGCGGGAGCATGGAGAGAACCTGCTTCAGGGGACCCATTTTATTCAGCGCTTCAAGCTGTTTGTACATATCCTTTAGGGTGAACTTCCCCTTCATCATCGCATTGACATCGAGATCGTCCCCTTCCATCACTTCCTCTGCACGCTCAACGAGGGCTTTTAGATCCCCCATTCCAAGCATCCGGGAGATGAAGCCGTTTGGATCGAACCGCTCGAGATCATCGATCGTCTCGCCTGAGCCGATAAAGACGATACTCGAATTCGTCTCGGCAACAGCTGAGAGGGCACCACCACCTTTGGCAGTACCATCCATCTTCGTGATGACAACGCCATCGATCCCGATTGCCTCATGGAACCTCCGTGCCTGATCGCGTGCACCCTGGCCGAGTGCAGCATCGATGACAAGCCAGCGGTGACTGGGTTTGACGATTGCATTGATCTGCATGATCTCTTCGATGAGATCATCCTCAAGGGCATGCCTTCCGGCAGTATCAACGATGACCACCTCGACATCACGAAGGGCAGCCATCCCCTCTGTGACGATCTTCAGGGCATCTTTCTCTTGTGGATCACCAAAGACCGGTACATTGATCCTCTGGCAGAGGGTCTGGAGCTGGGCAAATGCGCCGGGCCTGAAGTTATCACAGCAGATAGCACCGACTTTCAACCCTTTTCGCTGGAAGTACCGGCAGAGTTTTCCGGTCGTGGTCGTCTTCCCTGAACCCTGAAGGCCCGCCATCAGGATCGTCTGGGGCCTGAGTGAGACTTCTGTCTCCGGCCCCATCATTGAGACGAGTTCCTGGTAGACGATCCGGAGGACATGATCCCGGACTCCCATCCCCTTGGGAGGCTCTTCTTCAAGTGCACGGGCCTTGATGGATTGCGAGAGCGCCATCACGAGCTTGACGTTTACATCTGCCTGGATAAGGGCACGCTGGAGATCACGGATGAGCTCATCAACTGCTGCACGGTCAACGACAGCTTTTCCTGCAAGTTTCTTTACAGCATCCTTCAGTGAGTTGGAGAGTGAATCAAGCATCAGGCATCTTCCCCTAAAATCTCATGTATGATCAGATCGGGCGTGAAGAGTACGATATCCTCGTACTCCTGGCCGACACCCAGAAAGACAAGGGGTTTTCCGATGGTATAGGCGATAGAGATGGCCGATCCACCCTTCTTATCCATATCCACCTTTGTCAGCATAACGCCGTCCGCTCCGATCGTCTTTTCAAACTCCGCGGCCCTGACAACCGCATCATTTCCTGCGGTTGCTTCATCCACATACAGAATGAGATCCGGCTTAAATATACGCCGGATCTTCTCGAGCTGGCTCATCAGGTTCGCACGGTTATGGAACCTGCCAGCGGTATCAGCGAGGACAACATCCACAGAATGTGCACGTGCATACTCGACGGTATCAAAGAGGACGGCTGAGGGATCTGCCCCCTCCTGGTGGTGGATTAGCCGTATTCCAAGCCGTTCAGCATGGACGCGGATCTGTTCGATGGCACCGGCACGATAGGTATCGCCAGCTCCAATGACAACGGAAAATCCTTCTTTTCTAAGATATGCAGCTACTTTTGCAATTGAGGTTGTCTTTCCGGTACCATTGACGCCCGTGAAGAGGATCTTCACAGGCCTGTCATGCGAACGGATGAAGGCAGGAAGATCAAGCCCTTCGCCGAGCACCTCACGGAGTGCATTCTTCAGAGCGGCAGTCACAATCTCGTCAGGATCCTGCCGGATCTTCCTGTGATTCCCGACAAGTGAACTCCTCATATGGGCAATGATCGCATCGGTAACCGAGAGTGCAACATCCGACTCAAGAAGGATCATCTCCAGTTCAAAGAGTGGTTCTGAGAGATCCTTTTCAGTCAGAATAAACTCCCGTTCCGTGACGAGAGTTTTGACTTTCGAAAAAAAACTATCCTTCACGGGTTTTGTATCAGGATTGGACTCTCCAATCCCTTTCCGGAACAAATCACCAGTCTGGCGATCCTCCGGTATAGTCTCTCCCTGAGGAAAAGAGTCTTCCCCGGGATGAATCTCCGGTGAAGGAGAGGGGACAGCCGGTGACTCTTCGATATGCTTCTCGATAGAAGCGCCGAATCGCGACCGAACATCCCGTAATTTGCCTTTTAAGCCTTCAAACATACTCCGGCATCAGCTCCGGCCGGTAGGTTGTCCCTGACCAGCCTGGTACAGCTGTTCAAGGCGTCCGCCAACCTCTGCCGCCTGAGCCTGGAGCTTCTGAATCGTCTCGGCAAGACGTTTTCCCTGGGCTTCCATCTCGGTGATCCGCTCTTCCATAAAGGAGATCGTCTCGTCATTTGTCTTTCTGACAGTAATATCAGATCCGATAGAGACGAGGACCGAATCAGGATCGATCACCTTTGCTAGGATGGCAGCGCCCCCACCCAATGGGAGGAGTGATACAGCATCTGTTGTATCTTTCAGTCCTCTGAGGGTTTCAATAGAGGTGATCATCTCCATCCTCGCCTGTTCGATAAACTGGAACTGCCGGGAAAAGAGTTCAATCTGTTGATTAAACTCATTCAGGTACATCTGGAGTGCCTGAAACTCCTCTTCAGGTGTCGGAGTACTTTCTTTACTCGCCATTGACACTCTTTATGCTCTCAATTTTGATTAATCTTCTCTCGATGCGGTGTTTACTTCCCATGAGAGTATAGATCCGCTCTCTCGCCTGTGCTTCGTTTGGTGCTGAAATCACCTTGGTGTATGGTTTCCATCCATCACCAATCTTCATCAGACCCGTAATTTCAAATTCTGGTAACTCCATTCAGCTCACCGTAGTAATCCAAATACATCTTCCATCCGTCCGAGTTCAAAACCGGTCGTCTCACTGCCTGCAATGAACCCTTTCGAGTTTGCAAGAACACCTGCCCCAACCAGATTCGAACCCATGTTGACCGATCCACAGCCGACCGGAAGCGAGGTGAGAGACTCAACCCGTTCGATCTCCTGTGGGGTTGCCCGCGGAGAGAGAAGAACACCTTTATTTGTTGCAACAGCGGCCATTCCAACGGTTGGAATTTGCGCGATCTGCATCCGCTCAACCGGAACCTTGAGGAAATCACCGATCCGGTCGATCAGCCTGGCAGGCATCTCCGGGTGAACGAGGGCGAACTCATCATTGACCAGCATACAATTGCCAGCGGCATTCATCGTCTCATCCATGAGCAGCACTTCCCCGTACTCCTCAAGCCGCCTCTGCTCCTCACTCCCTACCAGACCGGAGACCACCATACCCCGGCTGTTGCCGGTGATGAGCGATCCGATGATGGATGATCCCTGCAGGAACATCCGGACGATCTCAACATCCAGAAGTTGCGCGATAGTATTGGCAAACTCATCCGGAACCGTTTCGGGAACAATCGCAAACTCCTCAAATGCCCGGGCAAAAACCCCGATATTTGGATCGCCATTGAGGGACAGGGTATAGTTCATTTCACTCCCCGGCAAGTTCTGCCTGGACCTGACCGTCCGAGAATTTTATCGCACGGACGCGGATCTTTGAAGGAGGTTTCTGACTCCCGCATTCCCAGATCTTCTCGTTGATAGTCCGGTCAAGTTTGACATCGTCACTCTTCATATGCTTCTGCAGGTATGTGCGGACATCCTTAACAGCAACCTTTGCACGCTTCCATTTGGGAGCGCGTTTTGTATCCCGAAGCGGGATGATGTAGATCTGTTCCTTCT
This sequence comes from Methanocorpusculaceae archaeon UBA456, assembly GCA_002496395.1. GTDB lineage: Archaea > Halobacteriota > Methanomicrobia > Methanomicrobiales > Methanocorpusculaceae > Methanocalculus. Next base: position 37,073 of record DAJQ01000028.1, on the reverse strand, counting down.
CTGCCTCGACCATTGCTCACACCTTCAGACTGCTACGTCTCCAGCTGCGCCGCTTTGGATGCGATACAACTGCACGTTTCGTTTTGATCATGACCCACTGCGGAACCCTACGGTTCTGCTGGGTGGCTTTCGCCATTCGTATCTTTCGACCTTTTGTCAGTTTGCTCATTGGTATTCACCAACCTGATCTATCTTCTCCCGGTGACGAGAGATTGCTGGTGATTCTCAGGGAAGATTCCGTTCCAGTCAATGCCACGCAGGGTCATCTCCTCACGGATCTCAGCTTCATAATCACCATTTTCTATCTTAGGAGTCTCACCATAGACAACGGTGAGCATCCGATCCACAAGGCGTGTTATCTCACGCCTTCCAAATCCAAGAAGGGGGCGTATATAGGAAACCCCCATCCTGTCTTCAAAGCTCTGCACCTCAGACGGGTTCAGCATAGGTACCCGATCCATGAACCGGGTACCATCGGCGACCACCTCATACTCCTGTGCAAGCGCACAGAGGGACCGTCGGTGAATCTCATTGATTGCCTCATTTGGATACCCACACCGTACAAGTACTCCAATGGCCTCATCAATGAAACCTGACGCAAAGGTTCTCTTTTTCCAGGGCATACCCAGAGCCTCTGCCGCCGCCGCGACTTTAGGAACCTCCCGATCGGGATTGAATACGAACGTGTTCAGCTCTACAGTATAATCCCGCGAGAGCAGGATGGCAGCAAGAGAACTGTCTTTTCCACCACTATAGAGCATTCCGACCTTCATCATACCCTTCGGATATTAAAGTCCTTTTTTTGCGGTACCAGTTGTTTGAGGAGCTCTTTGAGCTGTGTATCAGTGATTTTTGTCGTACGTGAGAGTCGACCCTGCTGAGCGAGCATAACAAGCTGCTGCTCGACGGCTCGTGCAAAGTCAGGTTTTGTGAGCTTGATTGTGTTTAATCGCTCACGTGCTTCTGGCTCAAGAACCTGCATCAACACCATCTGAACCTGTTGGTCAATCTGTTGCTGGCGCTGGGCCTCGTGCTGTTCTGCCTGCTGCTGTTGCTGCATCTGGGCAAGCCGCCGTTGCCGGAGTTCAGATAACTCATCGTCTCCCATGTACACATCACCTCAATACTTCTCAATTCCCGGTGCTGCTTCTGCAACCTCGGCTTTGAGGCTGTATGCAACGTTATCCAGGAATGAACGACCGGCTGGCGAGACCTTTCGGCCTCCTGTTGCCTTCTCAAGGAGACCGGCTGCTTCGAGCTGCTGAAAAAGTTTCCGCGCAATCGAGCCGCTCCCCTTTCTGAACCGGGATGGGCGGGAACCCCTGTTCTGGGCACCGCCATAGATTGATCTCATTCTCTCCACTCCAACCGGTCCATCAACATAGACACGGCGCAGCACTGCTGCTGCACGGATATGCCACCAGTCGGTGTTCTCCGGTGGCATCTGCTTATGAACTCCCGTCTTGACATACTCTGCCCATGAGGGTGCCTGGATCTCGGGTTTGCCCTTGAGTTCCTCTGCAACCTTCCTGATGAGGATTTCTGCCGGGATATCAAATACTGTAGTCATGTTCTATTCCTCACTGTTGTGGTTCACTAACAGTCTTTACGTATAGGGTGGATCAGCTGATATAAATTTCTGGATGAAAAGAAGAAGCAGGGCAGATATCGCCTACCCACGTTTCTTTGCAATGACCATTGTCCGGCCGCGGGTTGTGACCACCACACCCCCGGTTCCATCCACCACTGCGAGGGGATCCATTGGAGCATTTTTCAGCCATTTGATCTTAATCATTTCTCTCACCTCAAGCTGGGCACGGATCTCACCGGCAACCTCCGGCGTCACTCCGTGTTTTCCCACCCAAATCGTCGGCTTTAATGTCTGGATTCCTGATGTATCATACTTTGTTGGCATGGAGCTTCACCACCGGATAACGTTTTCTTTGACCACATTCAAGACACGTCAGAATGACCCTACCATGCTGAATCCTGACCCTTGAGTTTATACCCGGTCTCAGGATAGTATGGCACTGTGAACAGAAGAGACGGCGGTATCGCTTCGGGATACGTATCCTCTGTTTCATTGCAATCCTCTTTGCAATTTGGATACAACGACGGGAGCTCTCCTCATCATCCCCGGCCCATTCTGCTGCATTCTCAAAGAGAATTTCGATCCGCTCACGGGCGATCTTCTTTCCATTCCCAAAACGGTTTTTTTCTCCCATCTCAGGTGCTCCCGGATCTCCCTTCCTGGAAATCTGAATCCAGCCGGATCACTGTCCTCCCAAGGATCCGGAGGCGATCCTCGCAGAAGAGCGAAACAGCCGCGGGGAGGGCGATATGCTCTTCATGAAGGATCCGCTCAGCGAGGCTTTTTGGATCATCATCATCCAGGACAGGAACTGCTCTCTGGAGGATCACCGGTCCACTATCTGTCCCCTCATCGACAAAGTGAACGGTGCAGCCGGAGATCTTCACCCCATATTCAAGTGCCTGCCCCTGCGCATCAAGACCCGGAAATGAGGGAAGAAGCGAGGGATGGATATTGATGATCCGACCTGCATAGTCCCTGATAATGGCTGATCCCAGGATCTTCATGTACCCTGCAAGGACGATCAGATCCGGTGCTAGGGAGCCGAGCGTTCTCGTTAGTTCCTCTTCGTACTCAGATTTTCCAGAGAAGCCGGGATAATCGACGAGAAAAACCGGGATCCCACACTCTTCTGCGCGGACAGCCGCCAGTGTCCCTCTACGATCGACGATCAACCCCACACATCGCCCATGAATCATCCCTCGCGTTATTGCGGAGGCGACCGCCAGGAAGTTGGAGCCACGGCCGGAAGCAAGCATGACGATGCGTTTCATGGAAATATATGGGAGGGCACTACCGATAATACTGATCAGTTCTCCGGAACAGTTTCGAGCGTGAGCTTGACCTTGAGAATCTGCCGTCCCCTCATCTGGGTAACCGTGAGCCGCCCGTTCACCTCAGGGATGATGATGGATTCACCGATATGAGGAATTCTCCCAAGCCTGGTGAAGACAAGGCCGCCGACCGTCTCAAAATTATCCGGCTCAAGGGGGAGAGGAACAGGGAGGGAATTGTTGATATCCTCAACCCATGCCTGCGCATCAATGAGATAGACACCATTGCCCATATCCTGAATCTCATCCTCCTCGACATCAAACTCATCCAGGATATCACCCACAAGCTCTTCGAGGATATCCTCGATTGAAACCACCCCTGAGAAGACCCCGTATTCATCGAGGATGATCGCAAGATGCGACTGTTTGAACTGGAGTTCTTTTAAGAGATCATCGATCTTCTTTGATTCGGGAACAAAATAGACCTCGTGAATCATGTCAGGGATTAAAACATCAGGGACACCGCTGTGGATTGCCCGGAAGACATCCTTCACATTCAGGATGCCGATGATATTTTCAGCCTCGCCATGATAAACGGGCAGGCGGGAGAAACCGGTCTCGTGGAAGAGATCCAATGCCTCATCCAGGCTTGTCGAGTCTGAGATCATCACCACATCCGGCCGGGGGGTCATCACTTCGCGTGCCACCGTATCGCCGAATCGAAAGACAGAATGGAGCATGGCACGCTCATTCTCTTCAATGGCACCGCTCTCTTCCCCGACATCGATCCATTCCTTGATCTCCTCCTCAGTGACACCATGCTGAAGCTGGAGATCCTCATCTGTCGTGCTCACTTTCCTGATCCGATCATAGAACCAGAGGATCGGGAAGAGGATCTTCTCAAGGAGAAGGATCGGGCGGGCGACAAAAAGGGCAAATGCATCGACCCGCTTTGAGGCATAGGTCTTTGGCCCTATCTCGCCGATGATGAGCATAAGGATAACGACAACTCCGGTGGCAATCCCAACCCCCGCATCGCCGAAGTAATCAATTGCAATTGCTGTGGCAAGCGTCGCTGCCGAGACATTGACAATATTGTTCCCGATCAGGATGGTGATCAGAAGATGATCGGTATTCTCTTTCAGCCTCGCAAGGGCTAATGCACTCTTTGTACCTTCAGTAATGAGTGTCCGGACTTTTGCCCGGGTGATTGCAATCAGGGCCACTTCTGATCCCGAGAAGAAACCTGAGAAAAAGAGGCAGATGAAAAAGAGGGTGAAGTGAAGTGCATCAGCCGCCATTCTGCACTCACTCCATTCCAGTACTCTGAGAGAAATTATCGTTCATAGGCGATTCGTATCTATCAATCAATTGAAGTCTGTAATGATAAATCTACTCCTTTATGCCATGCTTTCCAGAAGGCATCCACTTCCATGGCAAGGAGGGCGCACTTCTCTTCATAGCTGAGCCGTGTGGAAAATCCCAGATCCTCGATCTCAAAGATAACGGGGCCATTATAACCAAAAGATGAGAGAAGAGAGGTTAATTCACCCATTGTATCCGATCCGGCAAGAGGTCCATGCATCCGCTCCGGGGATCCGGAACTCGCATGAACATTTCTGATCCGATCGGAATTCAACCTGATGTACTCACGGGCCAGCCCACCCTCTCCAATGCTGGCATGCGCATAATCAAAGGTGAAGAAGAGATGAGAGTACTCATCCAGTACATCCCGTATCGCCTCTGGTGTTGACATGAGGCTGTTAATTCTCGGTTCCATATTTTCGATGGCAACCGCTACAGAGAGGCCACGTGATGCTGCCTCCACTGCCTCCATATAGATCGCAAACCGGTGCAGATCCGCCCTGCTTGGAGGACGTTTTGCAGTTCTTCTGCCGGGGTGAATGGTGATCACCTCTGCCTGGATCTCATCTGCTGTCAAAATTGCCGAGCAGACGGCATCAACCGATACAGCGGCTACCTCCGGGTTAATTGAAACCGGATTCAGATCGAGGGTGGGGGCATGGACGGTGACTGGAGAGAGGGAAGGATAATCATAAAGAACCCTTTTCAGTTCAGCATTATCCCTGCCGGTTGTCCAGAAAGATGGTGTTTCAAGCCAGAACTCAACCGTATCAAGCCCTGCCCGAAGAATGGCAGAAAAGATCGATTCCAGGCTGTATTCATGAAAGAACATGCTTGACACACCGGTTCGCAGCATACGCAGTTTCTTCTCATCCTGCCACAAATAGATTCCTATGCCCGGTGAAGAACAGGCAACCCTGGGAACAGGCGATCATGAGGTTATTACCGTGCAGGATCTCACCCGGATCATCAGGGAAGAGCTTGACACCCCTCTGCTTCGCGGCATTTCGGTCAGGGGAGAGGTGACAAACTACCGTCTGCATTCATCAGGACACATGTACTTCACCCTCTCTGAGAAGAATTCCAATGGGGATGCCGCAATCGACTGCGTCATCTGGAGACGCTCAGCACTCCGGGTATCACCTCCTCCCGAGAATGGAATGGATGTGATTGTGCATGGGTATGTTGACTTCTATCCACCCTATGGCAAGACCCAGTTCATCGGAGAGAGTTTAATCCATGCAGGTGCCGGGGAAAAATTCATCCTTCTGGAGCGGTGGAAACGTGAGCTTTCAGCCGAGGGCTGTTTTGCAGCTGAAACAAAAAAATCGATTCCACAGTATCCCCTTCGTGTCGGCGTCGTCACGTCCAAAACCGGAGCAGTGCTTCAGGACATAAGAAATATCCTCTCACGGCGGTTTCCCCTCGATCTAATCCTATCGCCGACCCAGGTGCAGGGGGAGCATGCGCACCTGGATATCGCCGAAGCAATCCGGCACATTGACGGGCATGTGGATGTGATCATCGTTGCACGCGGCGGAGGAAGTTTTGAAGATCTCTTTGCGTTTAATCATCCGGATGTGATCCGGGCGATTGCCGCATGCAGAACCCCTGTCGTCTCCGCTATCGGACACGAAGTTGATGTGACACTTGCCGATCTTGCAAGCGATCTGCGTGCGCCGACACCCTCGGCGGCAGCAGAACTTATTGTACCTGATCGGATCACCCTTTTGAGGGAGCATGCTGAAACACGAATAGCACTGCAAAATTGCCTGCTCGACCGGCTGGAGAAGTTCGGTCGTGACCTCGAAGAGATCCGGTTTCGGATACAGAGCAGGAGGATCGAGCGGCAGATCAGTGATATGAAACAGGCATCAGATGAACTGCGTGAGAGACTCTGCCGGGCGATGAACAGTCGCCTCATAAAGGAGCGAAGTGATCTCGCCCGGTACGCGGCAGAGATCCGGGCCGCAGATCTCAGGGAACCGCTCAGAAGAGGATATGCACTCCTCTTTTCACAGGGAGAGATGATCCGGTCGGTTGTGGGACTAAAACCAGGTGATCCGGTGACGATCTACCTCCATGATGGCGAGATGGACGCAACAATAACAGAGGTGCACCATGACAGAGACCTATGAAGAGATGGTAACACGGCTCCGTGAAATAGCGCGAAAACTTGAAGATCCGGATACTCCGCTTGATGAGAGTGTCCGGCTCTATAAAGACGGAATCGACCTGATAAAAAAATGTGAGCAGTATCTGACACAGGCCGAACTCCGCATACTCGAGATCACCGAAGAGTGAGCCGATCACTCCTCGCGGCATACAGTCATGATGACGACCATATCCGCCCCACCAGAGAGGAGATTGATCAGTTCACGTGGGAGTGTCCGTGCAACATGATCCGAGCCAATTCCAATTGTGCGCCCACAGACAAACTCACTCCTCCGCCAGACGAGATCAGTCGGATGATCGAATGTCATCTGCGAGGAGCCACGGGATCGGATCTCACACGAAATTCCCCCCGCCTGGAGACAGGTTGTCAGTATAGCCCTCTCATCTGCAAGGAGTGAACAGAAATTATCCGCAAGATCGGCCGCCCCTTTATCTGAGCAGACCCCGATGATACAATCGCCCTGAGGAGAGAGTTCGTCCTCGCAGGTGATCTCAAATGTGGTTTTGTGACTGCCCCTGACATGCGCGTGCCCATGGCAGGTGATCACTTCTTTGATCTCCATTGTTTATGATGTCTGCACACAATCTAATAGAGTATGTCGATATCAGTAAAATGTCCGGTCTGTGGGGAAGAGACCGAACATGAGATCCTTCGTGACGGTGAGCCCGCCACAGTTCAATGCTCCGAATGCAACCATATACACCGATCTGCAATAAAAATACCACAAGTAATTGAGATACGGGCGATCATCAGCAGTGAAGGAGAATCCAGGCAGGGAACGATCGAACTGACCGATGACGAGATTGTCGAGGTCGGCAATACGTATGTTGCGGATGTGGGGGACGATATCTTCGGTGTGGAGGTGACCGGGGTCGAGCTCGGGGCTGCGCGCAGAATGAGAGCCAATACACGTGATATCACCTGCATCTGGACACGGGTGATCGATTCGGTGATCATCCGTGCCTCCCTCCACAAAGGGGCAGTCACCTACCCCCTGTACGAAAAGGTGGATGGAGAGACGGTCTATACTATCGGAGAGATTTCATCTGTCGGAGGCCGCCAGTTCCGCGTTACCCGGATCAAACTACGTGACGGCGCCGTCGTTCGAAAGCCCGGATCATATGCTGAAGCTCGTTTTATCAAGCGGGTCTATGGCGAACGATCATAAGTACTTTTTCAGGAGAGCGGAGAACTCCTCCAGGTGAAGGACACCCTCCACCTTCTCCACCACAGAATCATCAACAAGGATGACTGTTGTTGGCGTTACTCTCAACCCGTAGATACTGATAGAATCCGGGTCTTCTTTTGCATTTATTGATTCGATCGAGACCGGGAAAGTCGATTCAACTTCCGCATTGATCGGCTCCTGCTCAAGGCACCCCATACACCCATCCTGATAAAAGGAAAGAATCTTCACTGACATGATGGAGATTCTGGGAATTTGAGATAAAAAAAGGTATTGGATCTAGGAGATTGCTGTTACCGAGTTGATGGTGACGACAGCATAGGAGTATCCATACCTGACGAGCACCGTCTCATCGGTCTTCTCTTTGATGAATGCAAATCGCAACTTGATGTCAGGTTCCACATCATCTAATGTGATCTGCGGCGAGTCAGCAAACCCAAGGACAATCATTTCACCAACTAAAAGTTCATCAAATTCATATCCCATTTCAGTAATTTGTTCGGCAGTCAGCTCTCTCTCCAGAGGTGCGTCTCTGCTTTCGAAGGAAAAGGGGACGGTGATCCGATCACGTTCCTTGTATCCGATAGGAGCCGAGGTGATCTCCTGGAACTCAGTTCTGAAGAGCGCAAATGGAGCAACACTATTATAGCGGTCAGGAATCGCGATAATATCATCAGATAAGCTATATCCTGCTGAAACCTCAATCGGACCAGACAGGTAGACAAAATGATCCGCCTTTGACGCGATCATCTCCTGAGTTGTGAGAACCGGGATATCATTCTCATTATAGACAGTATAATCAATTACAACCAGATCTCCGGGCTGAACAGTCCTCATCCCGCCAATCCATGCCGTTCCAAGGAGCGATGCTGCCATCATGACGGCGAAGAGGACGGCGATTGAAATTGCCCCCACTTTCGTCCAGTTGATGGGATCAGCCTGTTTCTTCTCCCGTGATGTCTTTCTCTGTGGTGCCATTATGGATTATATATTGTTCTTAAAAGGGTAAAGCGTTTGTCAATCTGATCATCTGATTGAGGTTTCTTCTCAGGACAGGGGGCAATTTAATTAAATTTTATTATGAATCAATAATTATTGTGTATATGAAAACCCCAAACAGTTAATAGGGCTTTTGGCAAGGTTACTAGAACAGAATGATTGAATCATTCTGCAAGATATCAAGGATAAGATATATTATCCATTGATTCATGGTGTGTAAATAATGAGAGAGATGTAGAAATTTTTTCCAGTCACTGGAGGTGTCTGATGGAAGATGAGTACGAACCAGAAATCTTAATTAAAGTACAAAACCTCTCAAAAATATTTGGAAGCAAACCGGAGCGGGCACTCAATATGCTCAAAGAAGGGAAGACAAAGAACGAAATTCTTGAAAAGACAGGGCAGACCGTCGGACTGAATAACATCTCTTTTCAGGTATTCAGGGGTGAAATATTTGTTCTGATGGGACTTTCAGGATGCGGAAAATCCACTCTTCTCCGGTGTTTGAACCGGCTCATCGACCCGACTGCGGGGAGTATCGAAATAAATGGAAATGATATTGTAACGATGAGTGATGATGAAATCAGGGATTTCCGGAGGAAAAAGGCCGGAATGATCTTCCAGAATTTTGCCCTTCTCCCTCATAGAACCGTTCTCGATAATGTTGCATTTGGCCTTGAGATCCAGGGGATCGATCTCGAAGAGCGACATAGAAAAGCGACAGAGGCGTTGAACCTGGTCGGACTTGCCGGATATGAGCAGAGCATGCCCGATCAACTCTCGGGAGGAATGAAGCAACGGGTGGGGCTTGCCCGCGCACTTGCAAGCGATGCCGAGATCCTGCTGATGGACGAGGCATTCAGTGCACTTGATCCATTGATCCGGAGAGATATGCAGGATGAGCTGATCGAACTTCAGGAGAGACTGAATAAGACGATCATCTTTGTCACCCATGATCTCGACGAAGCACTGAAGCTTGGATCCCGGATTGCACTGATGAAAGATGGAGAGATCATCCAGGTCGGAACATCTGAGGAGATCCTGATGAATCCAAGTAACGAGTACGTCGAGCGGTTCGTTGCCGATGTTGATATGACCAGGGTACTGACCGCACAGGATGTCATGAAGAAGGCCGATCCGGTCATTTCATGTAAGAGTGGGCCGCGTCTTGCTGCACGCCTGATGAAGGAGTATGGTATCTCAAGCCTCTTTGTGGTGACCCAGCACCGCCTGCTGAAAGGAATTGTCCAAATCGACGATGTTGTCGAGGCTGTCAAAAACGATCATACAACTCTCGAGAAGATCATTATCAATGATCTGACCAAAATCGATCTCTCAACCCCGCTTGGCGATATTATCCCGATCATTGCCGATAGTAAATATCCGCTCCCGGTTATCGATCAGGACGGCAAACTGAAAGGGATCATCGTGAGAGGATCGGTTCTCTCAGCATTAGCACGTAAGGAGAGTGAACCAATTGTCGCTTAGTTATACCATCGATCTTCCAAAAATCCCAATCGGACAGTTTGTATCCGATATAGTCGACTGGATCGAAACGAACCTCGGCTGGCTGCTGGATGGGATCACCGCTCTTCTGCGATTCCTCTTAAACGGCTTCCAGGATATCCTGAGTTTTCTCCCGCCCCTTGTAATGATACCACTCTTTGGCATACTCATCTATCTGGTCACAAGGAGGGATCTCCGCCTCTCGCTCCTGAGCATTGCAGGACTGCTCCTTATCTGGAACCTCCAGCTCTGGAGCCATGCGATGATGACGCTTGCACTTGTCATAGCGTCAACGATCATCGCCCTGTTGATCGGGATACCGCTTGGCATCCTTGCGGCAAACAATGACTCTATCAATGCCGTGATACGGGTGCTCCTTGACTTCATGCAGACGATGCCATCATTTGTGTACCTGATTCCTGCGGTCATCTTCTTCAGCCTTGGCAATGTGCCGGGCATGATAGCAACCGTCGTCTTTGCAATGCCACCTGCAATCCGCCTGACCAACCTAGGTATCAGACAGATCCCAGTTGAGCTTATTGAAGTATCAGATGCCTTCGGCGCAACGCCCCGGCAGAAGCTGATCAAGGTGCAGCTGCCGGTTGCGATGCCGACGATCATGGCCGGCGTCAACCAGTGTATCATGCTCGCCCTCTCGATGGTCGTTATCGCATCGATGATCGGGGCAGGTGGACTTGGGTACCAGGTGCTTGTCGGTATCCAGCGGGTGAATATAGCAATGGGCTTTGAGGCAGGGCTTGCGATTGTGATCATCGCCATCATCCTTGATCGGATCACCCAGGGGCTGATCAAGACTGAGAAGGCACAAGAATGAAGATATGGACTCCGATCCATCATAGTATATAAGTATAACCAACAACTCTTTTTATGGATTAACCACAAAAGTTCAACTTGTCTCTCTAAAAAATTTAGTTGGATTTCAAACAATTAAAATGGATGGTGAATGAATGATTACTAAGAAACTGTTTATCTCACTTTTTGCAGGGTTAATGCTCTGCACAGCACTCCTTGCAGCAGGATGTGTTGGTGAAACAACTGAACCGCAGAAGGAGATCTCAATCGGCTACGTTACCTGGGACTGTGCCATCGCCAGTACCCATGTGATGCAGGAAGTCTTTGAAGAAGCAGGCTACAAAGTCACTCTTGTCGCAGTGGATGCAGGTCCGCTCTATGCAGGACTTGCCCGCGGTGATATCGACTTCACAACAACCGCATGGCTCCCCCATACCCACAGCATGTACTGGGAAGAATATGGTGACCGGCTCGATTATGTTCAGGATAATATCCCCGGAGATGCCCGTATCGGCCTTGTTGTTCCGCAGTATGTGACCATCGACTCTATCGAGGAGATGAACAATGTCGCAGACCAGTTTGATGGAAAGATCATCGGTATCGAGCCCGGTGCAGGCATTATGCAGGCAACCGAAGATGCAATCATCGAATACGGCCTTGATTATGAGCTTGTTGCATCCAGCAGTGCCGGAATGGCAGCCGAACTCCGTTCAGCATATAATAATGAGGAATGGATTGTCGTCACCGGATGGGCACCGCACTGGAAGTTTGGCAGGTTCGACCTGAAGTTCCTTGACGATCCAAAAGGTGTGTATGGCGAGGCAGAGGACATCGTAACTGTGGCACGCAGCGGCCTGAAAACAGATGATCCCGAGGCATACGCGATCCTTGAGCGCTTCCAGTGGAGCGCTGTTGACATTGCAGAGGTCATGACCAGCATCGAAGAGGGTGTCCCTGATAGAGAGGCAGCCCGTGCCTGGATCACGGCTAACCCCGACAAGGTCAATTACTGGATCAACGGGTAAAACCTGATCATAAGGGGCTTTGCCCCACACAAACCTTTTTTATTCTATTTCACTGGAATCTGCCGGCTTTTCTTCCTCTGATCCATAACTGCATTCAGGATCAACTCCACTGCATAAAGACTACCCTCAATCCCCGCAAGGGGACGGCTCCCCAGCATGACATGACCGCGGTTTGGTGGAGTAATACCGGCAAATGCTGCATCCGGCAGGATACGTGCTTCATAAGACGATCCAATCACCAGATCATATGCATCCTGACAGAGAGCTGACCTGATCTGATCGTAGTCGGTGACTGCCGGAGACCCGGTTGCATTCCTTGGAAGAATAAGAGGCTGCGCTGCCCCAAGATACCGCACAAGAAGATCGGCAAAGAATGCTGCATACCCCGACTGTGCACAGATTGCGGCAACAGGCGGATCATTTCTCCTGAGGTACTTCTCACAGGCGGCGACGACCATCTCTTCAGCCAGTTCGCACTCCTCCAGCACCGGAGCCAAATCGGCACCGGGGATGGTATCAGCTACATCTATCAGAGTGTGTTTCAGGGAAGAGAGGCCAAGCAGTGATCCGCCGGAACGCCCAAGCGGAGCCTCATAATCCGGGTTTGCCGTCAATGTCACCGGCGCGGCTTTCGAGAGCGATGATAGCCGGTCATTTGAGAGAACTGCTCCAACCGGAATCCCGGCCATCGCAAGAATTCGTTTTGATTCATGCATATTCCCACGCCAGAAGGGATCGAGGAGGCAGATACCATCAATATTCACCCCAGTCGCAGTAATCTCTGCCTCCTTCAGGAGCGTCTCAGCTGCTAATGTAAACCCGGCTTCGGCATCCCCTCGAAAACCCGGGGAATCAACGATGAGAACAGGAAGATCGTCCAGTTCCGAGGCAAGATCCTCACCCATCAGCGCAGGAACACAGGAGTTGACGATCGCGACACGAGCGGCCCCACCCCCAACAATCTCCGAGACAACTGACCGGAGGCGGGCGCCGGTTCCAAAGATCACCTCATCATGCAGGATGAAAGAGCCATGGAGAGGTGCTTTAATCAGCGATTTTGGGTAATAATAACAGCCACTTGAGCCATGAATCACAACCGCAAGATCGCTAAATCCTGCAAGGAACGATACGGCACCGGTAAGGGCACAAGGCCAGATGGGGTTTGTACATTCAGGCACGGGAAAGACTCCTCCTCCATGAGTTGAGCATTCGTCTGGTTCCGGCAATCCCAACCGGGGGATCATATGGCAGAGGAAGGATATGACCACCTGGCGCCTCATTCATCTGAAGGTTTCGGAGTGCAGATTCTGCAGCCGCAATGGTTTCCGGATCTGCACCCACAGTATTCAGACGAACGGATGTGCACCGGAGATCATCAAAGCTGCCATAGAGATCATTGATCAGCCCTTCTTCATCCCGGAGTGCTGAGACGGGATCGACTCCGGTATACTCCCCAAGTTGCTGAAGAAAACCTAGTGTACCATCTGTACCAACCGGAAAGCCGGGGATGACCGGTGTTCCAAAGCGGGTGTGTAAGATAGATCCGACCGGCTGAAGGGATGGCTCCCGCAGGATTGCCACCGGTGCTGAGCCGACGCATTGACAGTCGGAGACAGGCACCTTCCTGACAAACCTGATGCCGGGAGCCAGATCAAGGAGGGAGAGGAGGCGGTTGATCTCCTGAAAGTTATCTTCTGCCTCGTATTCGAGATTCTTCTCCCCGACAATCAGGATTCCGGCATCATGAGACTCGTCTTGTGGTGCTGCAAGGGTGAGAAGGGATGTAAGGGCGTTTTTGATCCCCTCCGAAAACCCGCCGCCGAGAAAACCCGCGCCCGGAATATGAATAACCGGCATTCCCCTCTTCTGGCGGCAGAGAGCGGTGCAATCATCGCCGATCGTATCGGCAATACAGGTAGAGACAACGCAGATGAGAGAGGGATTCCGTGCCTCTGCAACTTCCAGCGCATGCAGCAGTGCTTGTTCACCACCAAATATCACCTCCTCTTCAAGGATATTGCTTGAGATCAGGCAGGGGATCTGCACCTCATCGATCTCAGCAAGTGAGGCATGCAGGAGTGATGCGTTATGGTGAGTACACCCTGCGGGTCCATGGATCACAGTCACTGCATCTTCCAGAAAACCGGTGACCGAGAGGACGCCGGTTAAGGTGCAGCCCTCACTCCTTGAGATATCGGTAGGCGAGCGATTCAAGATCATCAATTGATAGTGGTGTCGGAATTGAGAATTCCGTATTCAGAAGAATGGCCTCTGCACAGCCCCGATAGACCTCAGCCTGGGATGAAAACGGAGCATACTCAATAACGGTCTTCTTATTCAGTTCCGCCTGTGTTACGGTTTTTGACCGGGGAATGAACGCAATCATCCTGGACTCGATTGCATCCGCAAACTCAGATACGAGCTCCTCTTCGCTTTCGATATTCTTCCCATTGCCGATCACTCCGGCAAGCCTGACTTTGCTTCGTTTGTTCGCACTGAGACGGGAGATCGCTTTTGCAATATTGTTTGCCGCATACAGGCTCATCAGCTCTCCCGAAGTGACGAGATAGACCTCTTCTGCATATCCTTCCCGCATCGGCATCGCAAACCCACCGCAGACAACATCACCCAGGACATCATAGACGATCAGATCCCCTCTCAGCGCACCGAGCTTCTCAAGGAGCTGGAAGGTTGCGATGATGCCACGCCCGGCACAGCCGATTCCGGGTTCCGGGCCTCCTGCTTCGACACATCGAACTCCGGAATACCCCGAATATATGACATCGGAGACGATCAGATCCGTCTTATGCTCTCTGATCAGGTCAAGAACGGTCGGGATAACGCGGCCATTCATCAGCATCCTGGTACTGTCATGTTTTGGATCGCAGCCGATCTGAAGCACATCCAGCCCTTTGTCAGCCCATGCCGCCGAAAGGTTTGCCGAGGTTGTTGATTTTCCAATACCACCCTTTCCATAGAGGGCAATCTGTCTCATCACTCTGATATTGGAGTTTGTGAACTAAAGAAGTTGTGATAACTTCACCCTGATTGAAAAAAGATCAGGCACGATCAAACCCTCTCGCAACACCAACAATCAGTACCACAATCGGGATCCCCTCCAGCCTTCCAAGCCACATCAGAAGAATAAATAAAATCTTTCCCCCATCTGAAATATCAGGGGAGATATGCCCTGTGGAGATGCCATTGTTGCAGGTTGCAGTGATCACGTCAAAGATCACATGACTTGAGTCATATCCGGGTCCTTCAAACTGGAGGATCAGGATGGTACTGGCGAAGATGATGACGAGATAGAGGACGATGACGAGCATATTCTTTGAGACCTCGTACTCTGCGATCATCTTCGGTATACTCCGCCCTTCATGCCGAAACGGGATAACCGCCCGTCCCGATATGAAGATCCGCCTGAACCACCAGACAAGCCCTTCATAACAGATGATAGCCCGGCCCAGTTTGATACCCCCGGCAGTACTCCCTGTTGATCCGCCGATCACCATCAGGGCGGCAAGGAAGAGGATCGTCGCATGCGGCCAGAGCGAGGGATCGGTATTCTGGAAACCGGTGCTTGTTGCCGCAGAGACCGTCATGAAGACACTCTGCCGGAGGACATCGGAGATTGGGAGCGAGCCAATCCTGCTCAGATCATAGGTGACAACCAGTATCCCGGAGGCAATGATTGAAAACAATAAAAATGGCTGGAGATCGCGGAAGAAGGCAAAGATCCGTTTTGCATAGAGCATGAAGTAGAGCTTGAAGGGAAGTGCTCCCGCAATCATGATCGGAATGAGGGTGAGTTCCATGAAAGGATTGTTGTAGTGGGCGATCCCGCCGTCATACATGGTAAAGCCGCCGGTTGCAATCGCAACCAGTGTAAGGTTCACTGCATCCCAGAGCTCCACCCCGGAGAGTAATACAAGGCCAATCCCTGCAAGTGTCAGGATGCCATAGATCTTCCACATCTGAACTGCGGTGTCGACGACACTCGGCATAAGGGCCTCAGACCGTGCTTCCGAACGGTAGAGCTCCTTCTGGACAAGCCCTGATCTGTTCACCATCGACACTGTAAAAGCAACGATTCCCATCCCACCGAGCCACTGCATGAAGGATCGCCAGAAGAGGATAGTTTTTGGGAAGTCGTCAAGACCGGATGCCATCGTCAGGCCGGTTGTAGTCCATCCTGACATCGCTTCAAAGACACAGTCGATATAGGGCATTCCACAGACGATATAGAAGGGAATTGCCCCTATCAGGGAGGAGATGATCCAGATCATCGCAACAGCGCTGAGAGCAACCGAGAGCCGGGCCTGTTTATTTGAATGAGGGAGTGTCCGTAAAAAACTCCCCAGTATAAAGAAAGTAAAGGGGACAAGGGCCATTGGAATGAAGACATGCCATTCAGAATAGATGACCGAAATGATCAATGGAATCGCTGAGGCAAGAGCCAGAAACTGGAGGATTGCCCCGATATCACGGGCGATGATCGTAAAATGCTCGGTCCGATCCATATCACATCAGTGATTACCTGTGCTCTGTTAAAAAGATGTACTCTGAATTACCGCACTGTTCAACCTGGAGTCTGGTGTACTGTACTCTGGCGGCAGATAATCTGCCATGCGATCAACAGGGCGATCACATCTGTGGCTGAGACCTGTTTTCCCGGGAAGAAGGGAAGGGCACAGATCTCTGTCTGCGCCTCAATACTCTCCTCAAGGGAACGGGCAAACCCATAGGGGAGATACCCATCCAGCGTCAGTGATACACGGCTCCTGCCATCCAGCTCAACGATGCCACCCCCAATCCCAAATGGGCCGTCTGCAAGCGGGAGGATCCTCGAGAGATCCAGGGTAAAAGGGACTTCCAGAAGGCAGAAGGACGGATCAGCCTGAAGCAGGGAGACAGAATAGACCGGGGGCTCCTGATCCGGTGCTGCCCGGCTCTCCTCAATCCTGATCACATAATCGGCATACTGCCTCTGGAAGGCCACATACTTTTCATAATCCGGCTCTCTAATGCGGATCTCCTCAAGAACCGCCTCACGGCTATGGCCACGCTCCCCCACATCACGCCGTATCTTCCAGGCGTACTTGACATCCGGGACCGGATCAACAAAGATGGAGAGATCGATCATCTCCCGGAGCTCCTCTGTGAAGAGTGGGTGAAGCCCTTCGAGGATGATGATCTGTTTCGGGCTGAAGGGGGTATCGGGATCAAAGGTGCCGTCTGTATGGTTATACACCGGCTTCTGTATCGTCTCACCCCTTTTCAGGGCAGCGATATCCGATGAAAGCCGGTCAAACCGGTTTGCATCAGGATGAAGCGGAGTAATAGAGAGATCTGCCCGTTCCTTTCGATCATACCGGTGATAGTCATCAAGTGTTATTGTCGATACCCGGGAGGGACCGAGGACGATGCTGATGATCTTCGTAAATGTTGTCTTCCCCGATCCGCTGTCCCCGGCAACCCCGATAATAAAAGGCCGCTTTGATCCATTCATCTGATCAGGAAACCCATCGGAATACATAACAGAGCTCCATCACCTTCTCATCCCCAGGCATCAAGCCGCATCTGCCCGGATTGTTGTCCTTTCTGCGGTCCATCTATCCGTTCAAGTACCGGCCGAATCCGTTCTGGTGAGAACCCGTACTCATCACAGAGGATCTTCATAAGAGAATCGGAATCTGGCGGTTTCCATTCCGGCTGATACTCATCAATGACCGGAGGAGAGAGGAAAAACTCCATAATCGGTTCCGGATCGGTATCCGGTGCTTTCTCTTCCATCACCCCGGAGAAACGTCCGTCACGGACGATCTTCAATGCCTTCTTCGGACCGATTCCGTGGATTCCTTCGTTAAAGTCTGTTCCGATAAGAATCCCTATCCGGATGAGCTGCTCGCGGGTGATTCCAAGCGTATCAAGAAATTCCGAGAGAGAGATCCGCTCTGGAGATACCGTTACCTGCCGCCCCCCGATCCGCCGTTTCCCGGATACGGTCAGGTTCCGGATCAGCACGGAGGCACCAAAGAGGAGGGAATCGTAATCCTGGGAGACTGAATAGGTAGCAATTCCGCTGTTGACGAAATGAGCAGACTGCGCCTCACCTTCGGATGGGGCGACCATCCAGGGTACCCCGAGTGCATCCAGAAGCCGCTTTCCACTCGAAAGAATGGCACCATCCACCCTGGTGGACTGCATCGCCGCGCGGTATGCTCCGTCGGTATCCCCGCGTTCTAAGGCTTCTGCCCACCTCTCTTCACCGGCCTGGCGGATGCCGCGCCTTCCGGCAATGGTGCGAGCTTTAAACACGGGTGGTGAGCCATCAAAGATGTACAGGGGCATTATACCGTTCTCGAGAAAGTGTGCGGTCCTGAAGAGGAGACCTGAGAGGTGTGAGGTAACCCGCCCCTGCGTGTCCTGCAGGGGGGTTCCATCTGCCTGCCTGATTATCGAGAGAAACTGGTAGAGTGCGTTGTTTGCATCTATTGCCGCAACTCCGGGGATATCCGCAAAGCCGACCGGATGCCTGCATCCTTCTAGCAGAGGGCGAATGGAAACTCCCACGTTCAGAGACCTCTTTTACCGGTACATCCGCCGTGTCAGGCTGTCGACGATCTCACCGAGCTGTTCAACGGTCCTGTCATATTTCCGATTGAGGCTGACTGATATCTCTTCAAGATTGACACGCATCGTCCTCTCACGGGCGATAATATTCTCCTCAAGACTCCGAATCTTCATCCCGAGTGAGAGGAAGAGACCGCCCAGTGAGAGCATCATCAGGGTCGCTCCAAGTACAATCGTGAGATCCTGCCAGAGCCTGAGTACAAGAACGAGTGTGGATGACACCATTATGATGATCAGGATCAGATCCCAGACATAATCACGAAGATCCATGTTTTACCATAAGAAGAACCATAATGATTAAGCTACCTATCCGGAGCAGGATATTATGGAAAGACAGAACATCCCCGCCATCATCGGCATGCCACTCATCCTCTGTGCAGTTATCATTGGAGGCGTGCTCCTTGCAGTCCCGGTCGAAAATGCTGGGCTGACCGCATTTGACGACCCCGACTCTATGGCAAACCCGATCATATTCCTGGCAATTCTCCTCACATTTACCGCAGTCCTCCTCCTCCTGATCAAATATGCAAAACAGCAGCTCATCAGCCTGATCATCGGCGGAGCTATCCTGCTCACTTATTTCTATGTATTCCTGGCAATATCCGGCCATTTTATCGAATCAGATTTTTTCGCCGCAGGGGCTGCAGCAGTGGCAGCAATCCTCGCAATCATCCTTCTCTACCAGTATCCAAAATGGTATGTGATCGATTCGCTCGGAATCGTCCTTGCCTCAGGAGTGGCGGCCATCTTCGGTGCGTCACTGGCTATTTTGCCGGTGATCATCCTGCTGGTTCTGCTTGCAGTCTATGACGCACTATCGGTATATCGGACAAAGCACATGATCACCCTTGCAGAAGGAGTGATGGACCAGAAGATGCCGATCCTCTTTATCATCCCAAAGAAGCTCGGGTACACCGGATCATACGAGAAGATCACTCCTGTTCCTGGTGTTGAGGGGAGAAAGAGAGAGCGGGGTACCTTCCTGATGGGGATGGGGGATGCGATCATGCCCGCGATACTGGTCGTCTCGGCATATACCTTCATCCAGTCTCCGATACCTGCAATCGGCGCTGCGATCGGATCACTCATCGGCCTTGGAGTCCTCCTGATGATGGTCTTCTCAGGCAAACCCCAGGCAGGACTACCGCCATTGAACGGAGGAGTTATTCTTGGTTTTCTGGCAGGATGTCTTCTTGTTTCGGAGTGGTCATGGGTGTTCGTTCTTTAAGGGCTGCTTCAAGAGCCTCGGGAACCCCCTCCCCGGTCACTGTTGACATATTCAGCACACCAGGATAGGGTGCCAGATCGGATTTGTTCGCACAGACGATCACCGGGACGTGAGCAAAACTTTGGACCTCCTCAAGCAGGAGTTGCTGGGTGGGAAGATCATATCCGCAGTGTTCGCTTGGATCAATGATGAAGAGGATAACATCTGCAACATAGATGAGTGCGTTGAGCGCCTGCCGCTCAATCTTGTTCCGCTCCCGATTCCCACCCGCATCAAGGATCCCGGGAGTGTCGATGAACTGGACACGTTCCCGCCAGGTAAGTTCGCGGTGACCGACGATGACGCCTTTTGTGGTGAAGGGGTACGATGCCACCTGCGGCGTTGCCGTTGAGACGAGCCTGATGAACGAGCTTTTTCCGACATTCGGGTACCCTGCAACAACGATGGTAAACTCATCAGGAGAGACGACAGGGAGCTTCCTGAGCACGTTTCGTGCGTCATTTAAAAACCTGAGATCCTTATCGATCTGGTGGACGATTGAAGCGATCCGTGCCACTGCCTGTTTACGTAGGGCAAGGTTCTCGGGAGAGCGCCGCATCGATCGTGCGAGATCTTTTCCAATATCCCGTGTATGTTTCGCGGCCCACCCGACTCCACCAAAGGCTTTTCTCATCTCTTCAATCCCATAGAGGATATCAACGAGATCGCGGTAGAATGGAGGCAGGGTATCGAACTCAGGGAAAGACTGGATAATTGAGACCAGCTTGTCATGAACTGCCTGAGTGACCGCCATGACGAATTCCTCATTGGCACGGTCTTTATTTTTCTTATCCCGCATCTTCTTTGCTGCACGGCGGAAACTCCGGTCGAGTATCTCATCTGCGGTTGGAACTGTTGGTATTGTATCAAACATCGGTTCTGTTTCCCCAAGCTATTTATCCGGATATGTATGATCAATCATTATGGATCTCTCACTTATCCAGAAAGATATTCTTATAACATTAATCTCACTCTATCATCAACATTCTCATCCCATCAAAGGTGACGATATTGCAGGGATTATTAAGAGAAATCCCGGGACCGTCAGAAACCAGATGCAGGCATTAAAGGCGCTGGGTCTGGTAGACGGGATTCCAGGGCCAAAGGGAGGATATCATCCGACTGCACAGGCATATAAGGAACTGAATATCAAACCCACCGATGATGCAGCCGAGGTGACCGTCTCCAGGAACGGAATACCAATTCCGGGTGTGCGGGTGACCGAGATCGACTTCACGACCCTCTGCCATCCCGATCTCTGCCACTCACTCATAAAAATTGTCGGGAGCGTCCGCAATTTCACAATCGGCGAAGAGATCACGATAGGGCCGACACCAGTGAATAAGCTGATGATCCGGGGGGAGGTCTTTGGCCGTGATGAGATCCAGGGTGCGCTTCTCATCTCAATCTCGGAGATGACGTCACTGCCAAAGAAATCGATCCGTCGCTACATGAGTTCACCCTTAATAAGCCTTCTGCCTGATGCGACAATCCGGGAAGCCGTCTCCATCTGCTCAAAAAACCGTATACATGGCGTACCTGTTATTTTGAATGAAGAACTGCTTGGAATTGTCACCCTGACCGATATCGCACGTGCAATAGATACCAGTCAGTCTCTGGATACACCGGTGAGGAGCATAATGACCCACGATGTCATTTTAGTTCCTGAATATACACGCCTCTATGAAGTTATACGGCGGTTTAAAGAGCGTGAAATTGGAAGAGTGATCGTTGTTGCCGACGGAAAACCTGTCGGCATCCTCACACAATCAGATATCATCAGGGTTTTTCCCACCCTATAATGCTCCGGTTCGGGAAAATAGGAATGGTTTATATAGTTATCAGCCAACCATCTTTCTATGACAAAGGCGTTTGCTCGTACGCTCCGGCGGAAGAAGGTCATGAGTAGTGACGGCAAGGTGATCGGACAGTTAAAAAATATCATAATCGACGTGGGGAGCGGGCAGGTGATCAACCTGATCGTCAAACCCGATACCGGATTTGATACATCCCATTACAAACTTGATGATGATTGTATGCTCATCCCGTTTGAAGCTGTCAAAGATATTAAGGATTATATCGTCGTTGATCGGTACATGCTCAGATGAACCCTTCACGAAAAGCGCTCAAGGGCAGATAGCAGACCCTCGGAAAAGCCATCACCAAACTTCTGATCTGTCACCAGATCAGCTATTTTTTTCAGCTTTTTGCTGCCATTTGCCATCGTTATTCCATATCCGGCAGCTTCAAGCATCTCGATATCGTTATCAGAATCTCCAACAGCAACAAAATCCCCCGGAGTGAGCGAGATGAGTGAAGCAAGTTCTGCAAGTGCTGATCCCTTCGAGATTCCCGGAGTCTGGAGATGGATTGCAAATCCGGTATCGATCACGCGGATAGGGAGATCAGAAACGACAGATACCACCTCATCAACAGGAACGGTGCGTGCAAAAGCGACATCAGCATAACGCAGTTCCATACTGTAGGGAAGAAGCGTTATTTCCTGCTCTTTGAAATGAGAGACGAGACGATCATATGCATAGAGACATAAGGACCGATCGCCGGTAATGTGAGGTCTGCCATCGAATCCGGTCTGGAATACCCCCCCGTTCTCCCCGATCACAGCCCCATCCGTTCCTATCATCCTGGCTACCGAATCCAAAAAACAGAGGGTGTTTCCTGATGCGAGCACCACCGGGATCCCTCTGTCAATAAAGATGCGGAGTGTCTCAATCGCGCCGGTGCTGATTCTCCGGCGATCATCGGTTATGGTTCCNNTTCAGCACGGCTTGATACCTGCCTTCTCGACCATGAACGTCGCTTCGCCTTCAGGAAGGTTCGGGCTGTCCACAAGGCGTGCAATCCGTTTCCCTGCCTTGCTCTTCCTGAGATACAGCCGGAATGTCGCAGAATGACCGACGATATTGCCGCCGATCGGTTTTGTCGGGTCCCCAAAGAAGACACCGGGGTTGGACATCACCTGGTTTGTCACAAGTGCAACGCCATTATGCTCATCCACAAGCTTGAAGAGGTCATGCATATGGCGGTTCAACTTCTGCTGTCGTGTTGCAAGGGTGCCCCGCCCGGCATATTCTGCACGGAAGTGTGCCGTGAGCGAGTCGATGATGAAGAGGCGGATCGGCATGCCGCTCTCCTTCTTTTCATTGGCGAGTTCACGCGCGGTATCGATGAGGAGCATCTGGTGATCCGAGGTATGCGCCCGCGCAACATGGATATTCGCAAGAAAATCTTCTGTTGTCCCAACCTCACAATCGACCTCCAGCCCCTCCACCATCTGGGCGATCCGCTCCGGTCTGAAGGTATTCTCGGTATCGATGTAGATACAGGAGCTACCAAGACCGCCGCACTCCTCGGGGAGCTGGCAGTTGACGGCAAGCTGGTGTACAATCTGACTCTTTCCCGAACCAAATTCACCATATAACTCGGTAATTGCCTGGGTTTCCACCCCGCCACCGAGGAGCTCGTCAAACTCCGGAACAAAGGTCTGGAGTTTCCTGACCTCCTGCCTCCTCATGAGGACATCGGTGCCGGTCTTGAATCCACCAATATCTGCGATCTCGCGAGCACCCTTGATCATCTTCTTCGCAGTCGCCTCGCCAATCTCGGCGGCCTCGGCGAGATCGGCGGGTGAAGCGGTGGCAATACTTTCGACTGTGCAGTATCCGGCCTCACGGAGGCGTTCAGCGGTTGCCGGGCCAACACCCGGTACATCTTCAATAGCAATTTCTGGCATATCTTCTCACTTCCTTCTTTGAGATATACTCTGATATTCAAGCGGAGAGGTTATCAATGCCTGACCCCGGAGGGTGAAAGTGAAGGGTCAGTCAGAGCCGCCGCCCTCTCTCTGAGCGATCCGGGATCAATTGGAATGTGTTCTGCTTCATCCACAACGAGCCGTCTCCCTGAGACCCTGCCAAAGATGCGGTAGCGGGTGGAAAACAAGAGATCCGGCGGTTCGATCAGAAAGAGATTTTTTCCGTCCGAGAGGGCCATTCCCTCAGAGGAAAGGATGATCACCCCTTCGATCACCCGCTCTTCTGTCTCATCCGGAACCACCCGGATGGCGCTCCCAAACCCGACCGAGAGTTCAACATCACCGTACCGGTTCAGCCGTGCACAGGCATTGTAAATCTCAATCGTCTCACCACAGAGGAATGGTTCGCGTGCACGATCCCCCCAGATCACAATCCTGAGCGGGCCATCGATGAAGAGGTTTCTCACCCATGATGACTCACCCCGCCGTGTGGTAAACTGGCGGGGAGGATGGAGAGAAGTGATCGTTCCCCTGACAGAATAGATCCCCCGCTCCATGACCTCATGCGTCTGCGAGAAGGAGAACTGAATCGGATCATCCAGCAAAAGGATCCGTGTCTCATCCTGTGCGATATATTCAACACCCTTATCTGATGAACGCCGCTTCGCACCAGTTATTCTGACAGATACACCTTCGGAGATCCCTTCAAGAAGGGTGGGTTCCCAGGTGACGAAACGGGCACACCCGGATGGATCTCCGATGATCGCTTCCTGGATGATCACCTCCACACCATCCCGCCGGATGAAGGTGCGGGGAGAGTCAATCATAAGGATTTGGGCATCGATATCGGCACTGGACGCAAACGACCGGGGCTTCTCATCGGAGATGGTGATCTCAACAGAGGTTTCCCTGACCGCAAGCGCATGCACCTCGGTCATCCGCCCTTTCTTTGGCCTCCCGATCACCTCAATGACGCTGCCTTCCTCAAGCTCGGACACTCCTGCTGCCATCTCATCCCAGAGGACAAGAGGGATCGAGCCGGTACTGTCAGCCAGTTCGACCCGTGCAACACATCCCGAGGATCCATCATCACGGGTAAATTCCTTTGGATCGGTGACCTGCACCACCTTTCCAAAGAATGAAACGAGGGAAGGAGAGTTTGTGATCGCCTGAATCTTCTGGTGACTCCTCCCTAACTCCTCAACGACGAGAAGCGCGGCTGCTGTCTCATCGATCGCCCCGCCATGGAATGCGATCTTCTCCTCGATCCGCCGATCAAACTCTTCCTGTTTCAGAATATCATCGACAAGTGCGTAATGAAACCTCACGGTACACGCTCATTCCTGCTGCCACGACGGGACCTGCATGGTGGCACAGAGATCATCCAGTGTCTCCCCTCTCCTGATCACTTCAGCACGATCCCCTTTCACCATCACCTCAGGGCACCGGGGCCTTCCATTGTACTGGGAGGACATGGCAAACCCGTATGCACCGCAATCGAGGACGGCGATGAGATCGCCTGCCCCAGGTGCAGGCAGAAGGCGATCTGCTGCCAGGAGATCCCCGGTCTCACAGATTGGGCCTGCGATCGTCACCTCTTCCACTCCCTTTTGATCGGCCTTGTTTGCCATGATCACTTCATGCCATGAATCGTACATTGCGGGCCTGATCAGGAGATTGAACCCGGCATCGACATTTGCAAATGTCTTGTATGCCCGTTTCACCGAGTTTATCTTTGTCAGGAGCACGGTCGACTCTGCTAACAGCCAGCGGCCGGGTTCAACCCAGAACTCGGGAGAGATCCCAATCTCCTTCATCCCGTCAAGGAAGACGGGCATCACGGCCTGTGCGTACTCTTCCGGTGTCGGGGCTACATCGGTTTCCCGGTGGTATGGTACACCAAGCCCCCCGCCGATATCGAGGAATTCAAGGTTGACACCGATATTGGTCACCTCGCCTGCCACCTTCGCCATAACAGCAGCGGCACGGGCAAATGGTTCGACATCCAGAATCTGGGATCCGATATGGCAGTGGAGTCCGACCGGAACAACATAGGGTGCGTCAAGTGCCGCCTGGTATGCAGAGAGGATCTCGGCTGCCGGGATCCCGAACTTTGTGGTGGCAAGGCCTGTTGCAATCTTTGGATGGGTGGGAACCTCAAGTGCCGGGTTCACCCGGAACGCGATCTGGACTGTCTTCTTCTGCTCAGATGCGATTCCGGAGAGCTGGTTGAGTTCATCGATCGAGTCGACCGAGACCCGGATCCCCGTCTCAACAGCGAGCCTGAGATCATCTGTTGTCTTGGAACTGCCATTGAAGAGGAGCCGTTCCGGTTTCATTCCGGCACGGAGTGCGAGCATCAGTTCGCCTGATGAGAAGACATCGGCACCGGCACCGGCTCGTCCAAGCGCCCGGAGAACTGCAAGATTCCCGTTTGCCTTTGCTGCAAAGAGGAGCCGGACATTGGGGTACCAACTCGATAACGCGGATTCGTACCGCTCGAAGTTATCGAGGATCTGATCTTCATTTGTCACATAGAGCGGGGTGCCAAATCGTCCTACAAGATCAACGAGATCCTGTGTGCCGCTCATCAGGTGCCCATTCTGTATCGAGAGATGAGAGGGGAGCTGCATTGTCATCAGTGCATCGCCTCCATGCGTGCAACTGCTTCGGTAATTCGCTCAACAGAACGGGTGATTGCGAACCTGACATAGCCTTCGCCGCTAGCGCCAAACCCGATACCCGGCGTGGCGACGATGCCTGCCTCATCGAGGAGCCGGGCAGCAAATTTCATAGAGTCATCGACCTTCATCCAGACATAGAAGGTGGCTTTTGGTGAGGAGACATCGTATCCCAGGCTTCCCAGACCTTTGACGAGGACATCCCGCCGCTCCTGGTAGATCCTGCATGCATCGGCAACACAGTCCTGCGGGCCAGTGAGTGCGGTGACACCGGCAAGCTGTACCGCATCAAATGCGCCGGAATCGATATTCGTCTTGACGCGGCCAAGGCCTGCGATGATCTCCCTGTTCCCGACCGCCATCCCAAGCCGCCAGCCGGTCATGTTATAGGTCTTTGAGAGTGAGTGCATCTCGATCCCGACCTCGGAGGCGCCATCTGCCTGGAGGAATGAGGGGGCAACATACCCGTCAAAGGTGATCTCCGAGTATGCGTTATCATGGACAGCCACGATATTGTGTTCTCGTGCGAACCCGACGACCTCATCGAAGAACTTCATCGGGGCAACTGCTGCGGTCGGGTTGTTTGGGTACCCGAAGAAGAAGAGTTTCGTCTTTTTCAGGACATCCTTTGGAATGGCATCGAGATCCGGGAGGAAATTGTTCTCCTCGGCGAGGGGGAGGGGGTGGCAGATCCCTTCTGCAAAGAGGGTGGAGGTCTTGTAAACCGGGTACCCGGGATCGGTTGCGAGGACGACATCGCCGGGGTTGACGAATGCCTCGGGCACATGGGCGATTCCTTCTTTTGATCCAATCAACGTGATAATTTCAGATTTTGGATCTGCGGTGACACCGAACCGGTTTTTATACCAGGTGGCAACTGCTTCGCGGTAGGTGGAGAGACCCAGGTATGAGGGGTAGTGGTGGGTTGCCGGGTCACGTGCTGCGGTGCAGAGCGTCTCGACAATATGCGGGGGTGTCGGGAGATCCGGATCGCCAACGCCGAGATCGATGACATCGACACCTGAGCGGATCTTTGCTTCTTTCATCTCATCTATACGGGCAAAGAGATAGGGGGGTAGGTTGTCAAGTCTGTCTGCGTACATTGTGGGTACTGTTCAATCTTACGGTACTTAAGAATCACTGAGAATCCGGATACTTCCCCTTGACAAATGGTTATACCATTCAATGACGATACCTTCTGACGTGGAGAGTGGAGATGGAGAAACGCCTCATTTACCTGGATAATGCTGCAACGACGAAGACGCACCCCGATGTCGTATCTGCGATGTTTCCGTACTTTTCTGACTATTTCGGAAACCCTTCTTCGCTCTATGACATCGCAGCAGCCTCGCGCACCGCTGTAGAGAGGGCACGGGAAAAGGTTGCGGCGGCGATCGGGGCAGGAGTGGATCAGATCTACTTCACCTCCGGCGGAACCGAATCTGACAACTGGGCGATTCGCGGGGTTGCCACTGCCCATGCAAAGAAAGGGCGGCATATCATCACATCCGCAATTGAACATCATGCGGTTCTGCATACCTGCGAGGCACTCGAAAAGGAAGGATTCGAGGTGACCTACCTTCCGGTCGATGAGTTTGGGCGGGTGGGGGTTGCGGATGTCGAGGCTGCAATCCGGGACGATACGATCCTGATCACGATCATGCTCGCTAATAACGAGATCGGGACCATCCAGCCGATCGCCCGGATTGGTGAAATCGCCAGGTCAAAGAAGATCGTCTTCCATACCGATGCGGTTCAGGCGGTCGGCCAGATCCCGGTTGATGTGAATGCCCTGAATGTCGATCTCCTCTCGCTCTCATCCCACAAGTTTCAGGGACCAAAAGGCATCGGTGCACTCTATATTAGGAAGGGCACCCGGATTGCTCCGTTCATGCACGGCGGGGCCCAGGAGAGGAGGAGGCGGGCAGGAACAGAGAATGTTCCCGGTATCGTCGGGCTCGGGGCCGCCATTACTCGTGCAGTTGCCCTGATGCCAGAGAAGACGAAGCGGCTCCTGAAGCTGAGGATGAAGCTTATTGCCGGGCTTGGTGCAATCCCGGCGAGCCGGTTGAATGGCCATCCTGAAGAGCGGCTTCCAAACAACGTCAACTTCATCTTCGAATATATCGAAGGGGAATCTATACTCCTTCTCCTGAATGCGCACGGGATCGCCGCATCAACCGGGAGCGCCTGCACATCCGCCTCCCTCGACCCCTCGCATGTCCTCCTTGCCTGCGGCATCCCACATGAGATTGCCCACGGATCGCTCAGGCTGACACTCGGGGAGGAGACGACAGAAGAGGAGATCGACTATGTTCTGGAGATTGTCCCGAAGGTGGTGCAGCGTCTCAGGGATATGTCGCCATTAACACCAAAAGAACTCAGGAGCAGGTGATTTCGGATGTACTCAGAGAAGGTAATGGATCATTTCATGAATCCCCGGAACCAGCGGGAGATCGCAGACGCCGATGGAATCGGCGAGGTCGGGAACCAGAAATGCGGGGATATCATGCGGATCTTTCTGAAGATCCATGAGAATCGAATCGAGGATGCATCATTCCAGACCTTCGGGTGCGGGGCAGCGGTTGCCTCCTCCTCGATGGCGACCGAGATGATCATCGGAAAAACCCTTGAAGAGGCGTGGGAGATCTCAAATAAAGCGGTTGCAGAAGCCCTTGAGGGGCTGCCTCCTCAGAAGCTCCATTGTTCGGTGCTCGCAGAGGAGGCGATCCATGCAGCGATCAACAATTACCGTGAGAGGCAGGGTCTCTCCCCATGGGGTGAGGGGGAGTGTGCTGCCTGCGGCGACTGCCACGCCTGTGAGTGAGCAGAAGTTCCAAATCTTTTTTACATCACCCCGCACCTGTTGGTATGATCGAAGATGGATCATACTAATATTGTACTGATACTCTGTACTGCACCCACTGGCGAAGCAGAAGATATTGCCCGAAGAGTAATTGAAGAGCAGCTTGCTGCCTGCGTGAATATCACACCGGTGCGATCGGTGTACCGATGGGATGGCGAGGTGCTCTGCGATGAAGAGGAGCTCCTGATCTGCAAGACAACGGCTGAAGGGAGCAGGGATCTCATCCAGCGGATCGAAGCGATCCATTCTTATGAGGTTCCCGAAGTCCTTGCCATCCCGGTTCAGGAGGGGAGCCTGCCATACCTTGACTGGGTCCGATCGGAGGTGGGCGGATGAACCTTGTTCAGCATACCGGGATCATGTACAAGAACGGTTCGATCTCGGAGATCGATGATGCGATCGTCTGCGAAGATACCTTTACCCTCCATCTGAATGATAAGCCCCTCCTGACGATGGTCGCCTCCGACGATCATCTTCGTGAACTCGGGGCGGGCTTTATCATCTGTTCGGGGATAGCAGACCGGATCGATTCGGTCACCGTCATTGATGACAATATCTATGTCGAGGCCCCGGTGACGGGAGAATATATGGCAACACTTGAATCATCGGGTGGGTATGCGAATCAGGCAGAGCCACCTGAGGTTCACTTTGGATCCAGAATCACCCCGGGGAAGGTGCTGGAGGTACGGGGTGCAATCGACTCCGATGCCTGGCTGAAGACCGGGGCTCTGCACGCCTCAGTCCTCTTTTACAAAGGAGAGCTTGCGGTTCGGTGCGAGGATATCGGGCGGCACAACTCTGTCGACAAAGTCGTCGGCCATGCGATCCTGAATAATCTCCCCCTCTCAGACTGCGTGATCGGCTGTACAGGGAGGCAGCCATCGGGGATGGTGCAGAAGGCAGCCTATGCCGGCATCCCGATCATCGTCTCCCGTGCCGCCTCCACTGACCAG
Organism: Methanocorpusculaceae archaeon UBA456; assembly: GCA_002496395.1. Lineage (GTDB taxonomy): Archaea > Halobacteriota > Methanomicrobia > Methanomicrobiales > Methanocorpusculaceae > Methanocalculus. The sequence continues at coordinate 6,960 of DAJQ01000028.1, read as the reverse complement.
GGGATCAGAACGGCAGAGAAGACCGGCATCACGCTGATCTGTTTCACACGCGAAGGCCGGTTCACCGTCTATACGCATCCGGAACGGATCATCGGACTGGAGCAGTACGGGAAGGTGAAATAAATGAACGATTATTCGATCTGCATCGGCGGGCAGGCAGGCGAGGGGATCAACAAGGCAGGAATGTTGATCGGCCGGGTGCTTGGTCTCCTCGGCTACCATGTCTACATGTACTATGACTATCCCTCCCTCATCAGGGGAGGGCATAATTATGCGATTCTCCGTGGAGCAGACCATGAGATCGGGGCGGTTTCTGGGAAGCCCGATATCGTCTGCGCCCTTGACCAGGAGACGGTGCAGCAGCATGGAGAGGGGGCAGTCCTGATCTATGATGCTGATGTTGCAAAGGGTGAGGGGATCGGGGTTCCTGCAACTACAATCATCAAAGAGGAAGGAGCATCCCCGATCGCCCGGAACACGGTTTTGATCGGAGCTCTCTGCCGTGCTGCCGGGATCCCCCGTGAGATCCTCAGCGAGGCGGTGAAGAAGGAATTTGGACCGCGATCAGAAGAGAATCTCAGGCTTGCCCTCAGGGGATACCATGCAGGCGAAGAGCGGATGCAGATCCCCATTCGCAAGAACGATCCTCTTCCGCTGTTAACCGGAAACGATGCGATTGCACTCGGGCTGATCCGGGGCGGCCTCGATGCCTATGTCTCCTACCCGATGACGCCATCGTCATCGATCCTGCATACAATGGCCGATCTGGCTCAGGATACGCCGTTGCTTGTGATCCATCCCGAGAACGAGATTGCGGTGATCACGATGGCGCTCGGCCTCTCCTATGCGGGGAAACGGGTGGCTGTCGGGACATCCGGGGGCGGCTTCTGCCTGATGACTGAAGGCGTCTCGCTTGCCGGGATGGCAGAACAGCCGGTGGTGATCGTGATGGCGATGCGACCGGGGCCCTCCACCGGGATGCCAACCTACTCATCTCAGGGGGATCTCAGCTTTGTCCTGCATGCAGGCCATGGCGAGTTTCCGAGGATTGTGATCGCGCCGGGCACCACGGAAGAGGCATATGAATGGTCTGCCCGTGCAGTTCATCTCGCCTGGCGGTTCCAGGTGCCGGTGTTTGTTCTCTCCGACAAAAACCTCGGCGAGCATCCGAAATCAACCGAAATCGATCCGGAGTTCCCTATGCCGGTTGCGTCAGTTCGCTCTCCCCGTGGTACCTATGATCGTTACTGCAATACACCGGATGGGATCTCGCCGTTCTATCCTCCACCACTTTCCGACAATGTGGTGAAGGTGAACTCATATACCCATGATGATTTTGGGATCACAACCGAAGATCCCGGGCATGCTGCTGCAAATGCCGTGAAGCTGATCCGGAAAGGGGCAACGATTGAGAACGAGATGGCATACTATGGCTGCCTCAGGGTAGATGGCGCAGAGGATGCACCCATTGCCCTCATCTGCTTTGGATCAACAGGAGAAGCCTGCCGGGAGATTGGCGAGCGGCTCTCACTCAGGGTGATCCGGCCGATCATCCTCGAACCCTTCCCACTTGCACAGTGCATTGATGCCCTGATGGGTGTTGAGCGAATGATCGTGGTAGAAGAGAATGCCACCGGCCAGCTTGACTCCCTGCTCAGGGGTTTTGGGATTAATGCGGATCGAAGGATCGCAAATGTGAGCGGACGGCCGTTTTCCCTTGATGAACTGGAACAGAAAGTGAGGGAGGTGATGCAATGAAGGGAGCGGAGTTTATCAGCCGGGCCCAGAACACCTGGTGCCCCGGATGCGGGAATTTTGTGATCCAGCATACGATGAAGGAAGTCCTTGCCGGACTTGGGCTCCTTCCGGAAGAGGTGGTTGTGGTCTCCGGTATTGGATGCCATGCAAAGATCGCCGACTATATGCAGACGAACAGTTTCTATTCAATCCATGGCCGGGGCATCCCGGTGGCAACCGGGATCCATCTCGGAAACCCGAAGCTGACGGTGCTCTGCTCTGCCGGGGATGGCGATGCCTATGCAGAGGGGCTCGATCACCTCATCTTCGCGGCAAAGCGGAACGTGGATATCACGGTGATCATCCATGACAACCGGGTCTATGGGCTGACAACGGGCCAGTACACCCCGACATCGCCCCCTGGGTTTGCCGGTAAATCAACACCCGAGGGGACACATGAGGATCCCTTCAACCCGCTTGACCTGATGCTCGCATCAGGTGCGACCTTCATCGCCCGCTCCTATTCGCGGGACAAGAAAGGAATGGCTGAGGTGCTGAAGCGTGCCATCCGGCATAAGGGATTCTCATTTGTGGAGGTACTCCAGGTCTGTGCCAGTTTCTATGATGCCCATGCCTGCTATGACGAGCATGTCTATACGCCGGAGGGGCACAACCCATCGAACCGTGATTCCGCAGAGCAACTGATCCGTGAGTGGAACTATGCCGGTGAGGGGGCAATCCCGCTCGGAGTGCTCTACGAGAGGAATGCCCCCACATTCGGGGAGCGGGTCCTTGCAGGAAAGGAAGGGGAGATCGACAGGATGGGGATTATTCAGGAGGCGATTGGGAAGCGGTGAAAGGGGGGGTTGAGCGGATTATCTTCTGGTTTGACAGGGGTTTGCAGTGAACCCGTCACCAAAACATCCTCCGGGGGGGCACTCCTCAACCCCCCTCAGGATGCCGGTGAGGGCGGCCTGGCGGCCACCAGGCGGGGCTGTTCGCCCCGCAAGTGAGTATTTGAGCGCTTCACACCCACTTCGTGTTATTGGTCTCCCTCTCCCATTCCATCCACTGTTTCTTTTCCGATTTCGCCTTTGTGGATAGGGATATGAGGATTTGATCTAGCAGAGATCCCGATCCCCCGGATCATGACGAGGGACTGAAGCATATGCGGTGCGGGCATCGGGGGGCGGGGTAAGGCTGGATCAGGCTGACAGAGGTGATAAACCCTTGCTCATCAGAGCAACCTGAAAGGCGATTCGGAGAATCGGGGTGTATCTCCTCTGGCAGCCATTGGAGAATTCCCGCCCCTCCCCGCACTGCATCTGCGGCTGCCCGGCATACGTTCCCTGCGAAGCATCTGCGGACGGAGAGAGGGGCGGTGGGGGTGTGGTTTGGTTTGAGAGAATCTGGTTTGCATTAGAGTCAGTATAAATAGGAGCCAACGCCATCGTTAGTAAGGTCAAAGAGAGATGCGTGAGATTAAACGCCAATCTATACTTTCAGAAGAGAATGAGCCGGTCGGTGTCAAACCGGATATCGGGAGATGGAAGGAGAGTGATTCGGCTATGGAGGATCATGGCCTTGCTCATTTCATTCTCAATTCCGAGGATAATGATGGTGAAGACCCGCTCCTCCGGAATGAGGCTATCAGGTACTATCAGAGATTAAACGGGATCGAAGACACCCGATAATTGCCTCTTGATCCTTATTGATAGCATCATTTAGCGTCTTGCCTTCACATTCGGTTATTGGTGCTCCTGGTTATTGGTCCACCCTTGATCATACATTCAGGAAGTCTGGTGCAGCTACCAGAATACCAGCCATCATCGTATTCAATTCAAATTCAGGAGTTCAATAGTTCCTCATCCCCTCTCCTGCCCCTCCATCTCATCTATTCCTGCAAAAACGGGCCGGATCATAATATCCACATATATAGAAGGACATAGAAAGAAGAACATAGAATAGATACTAATACGAGGCATCCATGGGTTTCATCGACATATTACGTCCCAATATTGAGAAACTGCGAGAGCGGAGTGATATCCCCGGACTGATCAGGGCACTTGAATCACCTGATGAGGAGATACGGGATGGTGCAATGGAAGCTCTCCTTGATTGTATGCCCGATGCCCTTTCTCCGCTCGTCTCTGCCGCCGTCGGAGGTAATGGGAAGCGGCGGGCTGCTGCGAATACCGTTCTCGCCTCCATCGGTGAGCCTGCGGTATTGCCTCTGATCGGGTTACTGGAGGGGGATGATCCGGAGGTCTCCGGGTTCGCAGCCGTTGCCCTCGCCTCGGTCGGGGAGCCCGCCGTCTCATCCCTGGTCGGCCTGTTTGGTAGAATAGATGAAGAGAAGAGTGAGCGTGTGGTGGAGACGCTTGTCGCAATCGGGCCTGCTGCCATCCCGGGACTCAAGGGTGGGCTCTTCTCGCTGCCGTACCGATCCCGCCGCTTTGTTGCCCTTACACTTGACCGATTGAATGCCGGGGCAGCCGATGAGACAGAGGATGCTGCACGCAGGATTGCTCTTGGGCAGTGGAAAGAGCTTGGCTCCCTGAAAGAGCCTGGTCCCCTCGTCGATGCAGCAATTCTGCTCCTTATAGATCTGCTGTCTGAAGACTACTATGTACCACGGGTGAATGCGGTCAGAACCCTCGGCCAGCTTGGGGATGAGCGGGCACTCCCGCACCTCAAAGAGGCGGTATCTGATGAAAACCCCAATGTCAGGGCAGCAGCCGCCGAGGCTCTTGGCTCTTTCGAGGGTGAAGAGCATCTCCCGCTGCTCCTCTCTGCCTGCGTGGATGAGGATCATTTCGTCAGGCAGTCGGCGGCTGCGTCTCTTGACCGGATCAGTTGGCATCCATCAGATGATGACGAGCGGGTGATGTACTTCATCGCCACCCGCCAGTGGAAGAAGGCAGCCGAGATCGGTGAGGCTGCTGTCCTCCCCCTGATCAGGATGCTCAGGGATACCGACAACGGGGTAATGAAAGGATTGACTGATGCACTCCGGAGCCTTGAGCGGTATTCGGTCGGCCCGCTTGAAGAGGCATTGAATGATCCGGATATCAGGGTGAGGAATGCAGCAGGCGAGATCCTGGTCTCGCTTGGGCATACCGATCTGGTGTACCGCCCCCTGATCCCAAAGGTTGATGAAGGATTGCCGGGAGAAAAGAGGGGGCTGTAATTTTTTGATGATGAACCCGGCTCGAACAAAGCAGATCTGATACAGAGGCAGATGGTGTGAATGAAATAACACTCCTTGCAATTGCAATCGCTGTTGCGATGGATGCATCTGCTGTCTCGATTGCTGCCGGTGCCACCCTGAAGAAGAATATTCTCTATTACGGGGTGCGGGCGGCCCTCTTCTTCGGCTTCTTCCAGGGAGGGATGGCACTCGCCGGATACCTTGTCGGGGAGGTAGGCAGCGGCCTGATCGCCACGTTCGATCACTGGGTTGCCTTCATCCTGCTTGTCCTTATCGGCGGGAAGATGTGTTATGAATCATTTCAGGGAGAGGCAGATGAGAGGAAGGCAGGGATTACAAGCCTCTTTACCCTCACCGTCCTTGCGATTGCCACATCAATCGATGCACTCGCAGTCGGTGCCACGTTTGCTGTGCTGGATGTGGAGATTGTCCCAGCTGTCATTCTGATCGGCGTTGTGACCTTCGCCGGATCGATCGCCGGGATCTGGGCAGGCCGGAGATTCGGGTGCTACTTCGGGAACCGGATCGAGCTCATCGGCGGCGTGATCCTGATCATCATCGGGATCAGAATCCTCGCAGACGGGCTTTTCCTGTAAGAGGTGGCGGGGCTACCTCTTTCATTGAGAAGGGAGTGGATGTTCTGCTCAATTCTCCTATTTTCTCTGTGGATCCACTTAGATCCCGATATAGACGGAGATGCCCAGGATCCCGTGCAGAAGGGCGATGAGAATAGAGATTCGCGCCATCCAAAAATGCCAGGTGAATGGTACATTCTGAAGCCCCCCTCTCCGTTTCATAACCGCAATCGATGCGGTGATGCAGAGAGAGATGAAGAGGACGATCCCAAGGACGACGACCAGGGGGAGGCCGAGGACCGGCGTGTATGCAATTGCTGCGATAATCATCTCATTTACCTCCTGAGAATAATTGTTGTCGAGCCGCGTTCACGGTGCGGAACCGTCATCGAGTTGCTGTCAGAGAGCGCCCAGATGATCGCGATCGGATCTCCAGCCCGGATCTCATAGTCATACTCGTCACCGGTTGCAAAGAGCCGCTCAAACTCGATCGTGGTTACGCCATCCACCTGCTGCCCTCCATATCTGAGGATATCATTGGTTCCCCCGATGGCAGTATCCATCCGGATCGGGCAGCGGGGGTTCTCACTGAAGAGATCCCATACAACGGCATCCTCCCCGTCAACATGCCCGGCGAAAAAATCGACGCCCGCCATCATCCGGGGGGTTCCAAGGCCGATGCCGACCCAGCCGGCTGCTCTCCCGGCGAGTCCGATCTGGATCGTATCCCCGGTTGTTGACCAGTGCATCTCCATGCTGTCAGAGAGTGCCTGCCAGTACTCGTATTCGCCCGACCCGATGATCCCGTCAGGCACCCAGTCCGCGGTGACGGGGGATTCATCAACCGGAGCTGGTGTGGCGGGCGATCAGTTGCACAACCCGATACAAGTACAAGAGAGGCAAGTATGATCCCGGATATGAGTAGATACAAAAATCTCATAGCCAGATGCTCGTTGCAGGATATGAAAAGCTTTTCTTCATGGAGGGAAAGTCATCTCATATGGACTCTCCTGTGAAAACACTCCGGGATGCCGCCCTCCTCATCGGGGCAGTCCTTCTGCCAATGTTGACTGGTGCGATTGGAAGCTTCGCAACGGCAACGAATGTCTCGGGATGGTACCAGACAATTCAGAGGCCATGGTTTACTCCACCTGGCTGGGTCTTTGGACCGGCATGGACGACGCTGTATATCCTAATGGGTATCTCCCTCTTCCTGATCATAAAGGAAGGATGGGAACGGCGTGAGGTGAAGATAGCAACAGGCATATTCTTTGTGCAGCTCTTCTTCAATGGGATCTGGTCGTTCCTCTTCTTCGGGATACCGTCACCCTTCCTCGGGTTGATCTGCATCATTATCCTCTGGTGCCTGATCCTCTGGATGATCGTCTCCTTCTACCGGATATCCAGAGTGGCTGCCACTCCTGTCAGGTTAATTTC